>NZ_JBXENX010000011.1:0-189111 GCF_059383895.1 Paenibacillus sp. J22P59 | reverse complement strand
TCTCGATGTGTTTTGATTGCTCATAAACATTTTTATTGCTTCTCCATCAATCCGAGGATCAATGGGGCAGTTTCGCTCGTTGTTCAGTTTTCAAAGAACAATTACTTTTTCAACAACGCCTATTATCTTATCATGTCAGCGTTTGTTATGTCAAGCTCTTTTTTTCTTTCCTGCAAAACTTATTGGTATGTAGGAAAGTGATCATCGCTTGTTTGTTTTGTTCGTTTCCGTCCATCTCTCTCGGCCGGAATTAGAATATACCATAGGCTTATATACCATTGCAAGCTTTTTCTCAAAAAACTTTTGTGATGCTTTGTTTTATGGTTATCTTCCTACTAATAAAAGACGAAGCAGATAAGTATACCACCCGCTCCGTCTTCTTTTATAAATGCTTAAGGGCTTCTCTTATACTCAATGGAGATAGTGTCGTACGCTCTACGAAACGGCGTACTGCGTCTCCGTCTGTCTTCCCATACTCACGAAGCGCCCATCCAATAGCTTTACGAATGAAAAATTCCTCTTCCTCTTTGCAAGCTCCAATAAAGCTAAATAAACGATCAACATTTGTTTGCTGTTTATAACGAAGCTGATACAAGAGGGCAGTCCGACGAAGCCACATTTCATTAGAATAAATCCATCGCTCTGTATAAGCAGGAATCAAATCAGGAAATCGTTTGAAGAAATCCCCTACATGATGAGCAGCCAAAATATCTACCGTATCCCACCAAGACTGCTCTACTATCCATCTTTCCAGTAAGTCGATATGCTTTGCATCAGCATACCGTCCATACTTGCCAAGCAGTTCGATTGCTACATAATGAAATTCGCGCTCAGGCAATGCCCATAAGTATTCTGCTGTTTCGAGCAGTTTGTCTTTAGGCAAACCATGCTCTTGTATGAAGGATCGTACATATTTGGTGCGATCGGGAGCTTTTATACCTAGAAAAACAAAGTTCCCGCGCATATAAGCTTCCATCGGAGCTGCCTTAGCTGGGTCCGCAAAGCCTCGCAAATGCTTTTCTAATTCTGCTGCCAACATGATATGCTCTCCTCTGTTTCTTTTACTGGTACTTATAATAGGTTCTTATAAAGAGGCTTCCTTTACAAGTCTCTTCACTAGCATATACGTATTCGCCGCACGTATATCCAGCTTCAATCCCTGATTCATAAATATAATCAGACCGGTTTTTTTCTCTGGGTTGGCAAGTGCAATTGTAAATGCTCCTGGATCACCGCCGGTATGACCGAATATCGAAGGGTTATCCAATCCCTTCATATAAAGGCCCTCCAATATCGAATAGCCCCACCCAAGTGACTGCTTCCCTACATTAGATTGAGGCTCCAGCATTTCTTCCAAGCTCTCCTTCGTTAAAATAGCTGTATAATCACCGCTCTCTCCAGACATTATGCTTATAAGAAACTTGGAATAATCAATTGTGCTTGTCTTCAGACCCCCGTCTGGATAAGTCGGAAAAGAGTAATTCACTAGAACTTCGGAGCCTTCATAAGGAATGGCTAGCTGATCAGATGGATTCAAATCCTTATGCAGCCATTTGGTTTGTTTCATTAAAAGGGGATTGAAAATATGCTGCTGTGTATACTCAGGAAAGCTGGACTTGGTAACCTGTTCTACTAAATAGCCCAATAGGCCATATCCTACATTACTATATAGAAACGCTTCACCCGGCTTTTTGCTCGAAAAGTTCTTCTCTTCATCATACCAGGTACCGCCTTTCACTAAAAAATTGAATACGAATTGCTCTAATGATATATCGGAGTCGCCACCGCCATCCTTAATATTGTACAACGACTCATACAACTCCCAATTATTATCTATGCCTGAAGTATGGTTGAGCAGCATCCGGAAGGTAATCGCTGTATCAGGAAACTTGGGATGGACAATCGGAACAGGTAAATAGTTGGTTATGGGATCATCCAGATCAATCAGGCCGTCTTCGTACATCTTCATAACAGCAGTAGCCGTAACGGTCTTGGATACCGAAGCAATCTGGAAGACGGTATCGCTAGTCACCTTCTTCTCAAGCTCCACATCTGCATAGCCATAATTAAGCAGGCGATCTACTTTATTATCTTTAATGATTGCGACTGAGATTCCCGCTGCACCCGACTTATCCATCTTCGCCTTGATGAATTGATCCAGATCCTTCGGATTAGAGAAGTCTACCTGAGTCCAAACGATTACCCCAAGTACAAGCACAACTACTCCAATAAGGCCCCCAACTATTTTGAAAATCCTTGCTGCTAAACTTTTTTGCGCTTTCATGGCTACATCACTCCCATATCGTATAAATGGCTTTCTTTATCAACTGGTTTAATTTTACCAATTTAACCCATGTCCTTCTCCCTTCTGAGGTCACAACAACAGCCTAGACTTATGTCTGGCATAATAAAAAAAGCTCTGTCCCAAAGCGTCGAAAGAGTCCCCCAACGAAAAAGAAGCTCCGAATCCATAAGTAAAATGGATTCGGAGCTTCTTTTTTCTTCTATTTCGATGGGGGGCTGTCTACTAACCAATGGCTTTGTGGGACATCTTTATTCTTTGTTACTGCATGCTCTGATTTAATTCGTTTAAAGTCTGAACCATATGATCAATTAGTTCCGGAATGTCTTCCATTTGTTCTTCATCAATTCGTCTATCGAAACGAAGCGCGATCGTATTGCGGAAGGTAGGCTCGGCTTCCCCGTGAATATAGCTGATCGTCTGTATCGGCTTCAGCTCCCATATCCGCTCTATTATATCTTCCGCAAGCTTACACTGAACCGCGATATCTTGCACACACATTCGAAACCGAAGCTCTAGCCTGCAACCGGGCTTTTCTCCCTGCCATTCTAACAGCTCCGCAGCCAATTCCTTCAAAGAGGCTTCCAGCCGCAGCTCGGCAGAAATTTCACTTTCGCCGGTGAGCTTGAACGTTATAGCGAATTCGCGGGACATCACAGCCATCTCTAAACGGTCCGACCGGTTGGTGACTAGGATCGTCCCATCCAGATTGTCCAGATCATAGACCTGATTCTCCACAGCGACCTTCAAGTTATCAAACACAGTAGGATCAAACATCGGCTCACCACTTCTCATTAGTTAGATTGATTGAATATAAACTGCTCAAGTGTGGTGATTGTCTCTTCACTCAGCTCTTGTGAATTATCCAGATACAGAATGGATTGTTCCGGCAGCTCCCATTGAAGCTCACGCTTCGCAAGTGAAGGACTGAATTCATTCCAATGGGCCAGCTTCCAGCTGTCCATTGCAAGACCCCGTGCTTTAATGCGGCTGTAGTGCTGCTCCTGATTCTCAAGATAGACGATCACAACCTTCACTTCTACCGTTTGTAGGGAAGCCCCTATCTTCGCCAATTCATTTCCGATCCAATGCCGATCCTCCGTCTCCTTAGAGAAAGGACCGATAACAATGGTATCCGTTCCGATATCCACATTCTCAAGAGCAGCATCCATCGTAATCCGATAACCTAGGTCACGGCATAACGACTTGTACATAATCGAATCGCGATCCTTCGGATCATGTCCAGCTATCGTCATTATGCTCTCCGCTGCTGGTCGAAGCAAAGTGTCCATATCAAGGAGCACCATTCCTCTACGCCTTGCCAGCGCTTTGGCTAACGTCGTCTTACCCGCTCCAGCTCCACCGACGAAAAACACTAATCTACGCATGTCACATTCAGCCTCCAAGCTTATCAAGCCGATGCTTCTTGCAGCAGCTTCCACACCGTTTTGTTGCTATACTGTCTCTCCGAGCTAATATCCTGGCCGAACCAATCCGGTGGCACGAATGCATTCGCTTCATCAATGGACTCAAATTCCACTTCAACAACCGCTAGCTTGATCTGGTCATAGCTGTCGATCTCGATAACGATATCGCCCCACTCTGCCGTTATGCGATTCTTCGTCAGGGCTACCGCTCCGAAAGCTTGAATGACCTGCTCATAAATAGCTTCTGAAATTGAATATTCAATTTCCTCTCGAATAAGGCCATTTCCTTTTTTAAAGGTATGTGTAAACTCCACCTCACCCGAGGCTAGATCCTTGATCCGGCGAACCCTTAGTTCTTGATCTGCATCCATAGCTAAATACGTCTGGTCAATACGATGTTCAGACTTCACATGAAGCTGCGCCTCACTTATAACGGCGTCCAAGGGACGAGCCAGTAAAAACTTCCGTTCGATTTCTAATGACATAGTTAATAACCTCCAACTGCTGATTGACCATAATTGTACAAAACTTGTTTCCTAGGAGCAAACTATTTTGCTGAGCTCCCAACAATTAAATTCCGTCATGAAATTGTCCTTTAATGAAGACTTTCCTATTAATAAAGATATGATATACTGCTACTGCAACCCATTAGTACATCGGAGGTAAAACCACTTGAAAATTTATGTCATTCTCTCGTTCAATGAGGACGGGATGGAAAATGTATATGTAGGGGAAGACGAAGAAAAAGCATTGTCATTAAAACCGGAGGACTTCGAGAACTGCGATGCTCTATTCGTTGAAATCTGGGAAGACGGCGAAAAAACCGATGATTACCGCTTGGAGCAAGAATAACTCTCGGCTTGCTTATTAGCCCGGAAGCCAGCGTATTAACTGGCTTCCGGGCTTTTATAAGCATATTAGATTACTCAGAAACTCATCAGAGAGCCGGATGGGTTCTGCAACCTTTTTAAGAACCGTATCGTCTAATCATAGACTTTCATCATGCATACATAAGATAGGGGCGAACAACTTGTCAAACAAAAATAAGTTACGTACGAAACTAGCCGTATTTATTCTCGCTGTATCCATCGTTGCTTCAGGCTGCAGCAATGGCGGAAAAGAAGCTGCGAACAATTCCAATACGGGCAATGAAATCGTAGCCGGCACCACAGAGCCCGGAAAAGATAACAACGCGAATAATTCAGTAGAAACAGAAGTGCCTGAAGAGAGCGAAGCGCCTGCAACAGAGCAGCCAGCTACGGCTACTCCAGAAGCATCGCCTTCTGCTACACCAGCACCATCGGAGCAGCCAACTGCTTCAGAGAAACCAATTGCTTCTGAAAAACCTTCAACCAAGCCATCTCCTAAGCCTTCCGTGAAACCGGAGGCAACGCCAAAGCCGAAGCCAGTAGCAACACCAAAGCCTACGCCGAAGCCGACACCTAAACCAACTGAGAAGCCTGCTCCAACACCAAAGCCTACAGTGAAGCCTTCCAAGCCTTCACCGAGCAGCATCAAAACAGCTGACATTTGGACCAAAATTACAGATGAAATGGAATTTCCAATGCTAATGACAGCCGAGAGTGATCGGGTCAAGGATAGCTATGGTCTTGATGTGAGTATGTTTAAGGACAGTATTTTCTTACAGCCGATGATGAATGTCAAAGCTACCGAGGTCGCTATTGTTCATCTGAAGTCGGATAAAGATTACGATAAGGCTGCGGAAGGGTTCAAAAAACGCGCTCTAGATATCCAAAAAACATTCGAGCATTATTTGCAGGATCAATACGAGGATGCCCAAAACTATCAAATCGTTCGTGAAGGCAACTATGTCCTGTTCTCTATCTCTAGCGAGAATGATAAAATAAAAAAGCTTTTCAAAGCTGCTGTTAAATAATTCATTCTATTAAGTAAAAAAGCCATGCGCTCTGAGCTTCTTCCGGTATGTTACCGGGGCAGCTCAAAGCGTATGGCTTCTTTTATCATTTCCAAAAGAGACTCTTAGTGAGTGAGGCTACTCTTTTTTTATAACATCCTATGCTCTAACTAAGCACTTGCTTAATTAGCAGCAGCCAAATCAACCACTACCAGCTCGGGCCGATTGAACAAGCGCTGTGGAATAATGCTATTGCCAAGACCTCTGCTAACAATCATCGTTGATTGCTCGTTAACGAATGAGCCTGCATCGTATTTCGGGAAGAAGCCTTGACCAGGAGCAATCAGCCCTCCTAAGAACGGCAATCGAAATTGCCCGCCATGGGCATGCCCTGAGAAGGTCAAATCGACTCCATGCCCACTATAAGATTCAAACAGCTCTGGTCGATGAGATAGTAGAACTGTATATTCATCCTGTTCAATAACAGGGAGAGCTGTTCGCAGCTGTTCCTCCATCTCGATGCCAAATGCCGGATCATCGACACCAGCAAGCCGGATTACACCTTGCTCAAGCTTGATTGTCTCACTGGTATTACGCATAACCTGCACACCCAGGTCGATCAGTTTTTTCTCTAAGGCCGGATATTTCCCCGAATTCCATTCATGGTTACCGTTGACGTAATAGACTGGGGCAAGCTTCACAATTTCTTTTATAAGCGTAAGGCTTATTTCTTCCTCATACTTCTTGGAATCAACCAAATCGCCGGTAACTACGATAAGATCAGGCTGAAGCTTATTAACCTTCTGAATCAGCTTACTCTGATCAGTGCCAAATTCTTTATTATGCAAATCAGAGAGCTGTACAATACGATAACGCTCGAGCCCTTCAGGCAGTTTGTCTGAGGCAAGCTTATACTGCGTAACAACAATCGCATTATTCTCAAAATAAAGGAATGCTAGAAGAACAAATAGCAGAATCGGAATAAACAGAAGCAAACGCCGCTTCGTTACTAATCGTTTCAATACCCGTATCTCCTCTCACAGCAGTTAAGTGAATGCTCGTTCATCAACCCTCGTATAGCATTTCTTACAGGCTGCGGTTGATGAATATGAATAGCAGGCCAGCTTACATCAACTACCTTGTGCCTCGTCTCATTCATAAAGGGGTTCAGCTCTAATGAATCACACGGCCATGCTTCATTTCCTTCACCTGAACGCAATACGAATACGGGCAAATCTGGACGCAGCGGCTGCGCTATGGCTCTTTCCTCTGAAGCTTGCAATTGGCTATGGGCAGACCGTAATCGCCTAGAACCAACCACTCGCTTTGCTCCTTCTATAATCCCCCTCAGGAACAGCAAGCCGCCAGGCTTGAACGATCCGGCATTTTTCGTACGCTCTTTCCTTCGTACCGGCGCTGCCTTTTCGTATAAAGTGCCTTCATCCGTGGAATCTATTACGACTAATCCGATTACCTCCTCGGAATACTCTGCTGCGAATAGCCTCATAACTCTCTCTCCGAAGCCATGGCTAACTAATAAATAGGGAGGCTGAGCCATTATTGTCTTCAATAATGCTCTTAAGTCATTCACATAGGCCGCACACGTCGGCTGATTAAGCAGCGAAGCCTCACAGCCTTGATCATAGGTGATGACAGTCGCTTCCTGTGAAAATTCTGGAGCAACGAGAGACCAATGAAGCTCACATTCTCTTGTTGCCGATTCGATTACGATTTCAGGCCTCTGCATATGCCACCTCCAATATATTATTTGATCCGTTGCTGCGACAAATTCCACGATTGCCAGCTATCATAGTACTTGGCTTTGCGCTGCAGGGTCTGGATAACCTCATCCAATCCCTCTATATCTGGATGCTTCGCTTGCAGCTTCAGCAAGGCAGGAGCTGCATCCGCAGACAGGTCGTTCAGATAATACACATCAATGACACCTGTGCGCTCGAAGCGATCACTATTATTAGAAGCAATTCGTGCGTCCAGATTAGCGTAATTCATCACAACATAAGCAATAATCGCGCTGCAAATATATACTTTGCTAAGTGAGAAGTTTTCCTTCCAGATTCGGAACAGAGCTACAGCTAGCAATACAGCCAGGAAAATCATAAAACCATGTACTAACAATCTAATCTGCGTGTAGCCATAAGCCTCTTCATATAAAGAAAGACGGCTGTACGCTGAAATTAACATCACAAGCGTACAACTAATTAATATAGTAAGCGAGAGCTTCCGCGTGAGCTCTGCCATTCTCCCCCCGGGACGAATCAAGTGGAGACCGCCTAACAATAGGCCCATATTAAGGAGTGCGACAGCTACCAATTCGGCGAAGCCTCTTCGTGCATATTCCGCATAAGCTGTTCCTTCTGGAAGCAGGCCATCTGCCGCACCGAATAAATAAGTGAATTGAATAGCTGCGAACAGCACATAGACCAGATTAATGCAGATGAAGAAGGTTGCTGCCGTAACAGGGTCCAGCCCTGGGCGCTCTCTCGGGACTGGAGGGTTGGCATTAATGATCTCTTGCAGCCCTCCCATTTTGTTAACCGATTCTTTGAGCGGGAATAATAATCCCCATATATAGCAGAACGAATACAGAGCCAGCCATCCCCCAACCAACACCCGGGCAAATCCATCTCCAATGTGAAAGTCAAACACTTGGGGCAATTCATTAAGCCATTTTAGAAAAATAAGATCGGCAGAAGAAAGCAACATGAGAATAACAATGAGCAGCGGTGCTGCCAGCAGCAAGCCAAAAGCTACTTTGCTAGCTTGGCTTCTCGTCGTATTCGTGCGGTCACCGGCTTTGAACATTCCACCCAGCGTACTGAAAGGAACGGCGATATGAGCAAGTGGCTTGACTAGCCATTGCAGCAGCATGTCGACATAAAAGGGAATACGATGCCAAGGCTGTGATCCGCTGCGGGTAAGCAGCATGGTCTGTGCTACGATAAGGATAAAAAGAGCAAGCACGTTCAGCACTCGGAAAATAGAATTAGCGAATATCGCATATGTAAGAGACAGCAAGAAGATCGGGATCAGCAGCAGCCATCCTGCTCTAAGCTGTCCCTGCCATTTCTCGAAGCCTCCGATTCTGCCTCTAACCGAATAAAAGAATAAGCCATAAAAACTAATGATGAATAACGGTACAGATATCCCCGCCTCAACTCCAACAAATAAATACTGACCGATTAAACCAAAAAGCAAGGCGAGCAACACCATTCTTTCGTACTTTTTTTGCCATGGCGCAGGATCTCTCATGCTTTTACACTTCCTTTTCTATACAAACTTATTTGTTAATTACCTCCTTTTATTGTAACCTGTAAAACAAGAAGAAAAAGTGTAAGATATATGATTTAAATTTCATGTTTTATGATAGGAGCAGCTATTGTGAAAATAAGGCGGCATTATTTGACGCTCAGGCGTTCATATCCCCACATTCAAGAGAATAGTCCCTTCGAAGCTACAACACAGGAATTGGCCGATATATTGGATTGTACACAGCGTAATATGGTGCTGCTCCTCAAGCGGATGCAGCAAGAGCAATGGCTGTCTTGGACGCCAAAGCGAGGTCGGGGCAATCGTTCCCTGCTGTCTTTCCTTGCAAGCAAAGAAACCGTAGCTCTTGAGGAAGCACAGGAGATGGTGCAGAAGCAGGACCTCTATTCCGCTCTAGAGCTGCTGGAGCAGGTGGACAAATCGCCTATGCTCCGCGACCAGTTCCAGGAATGGCTATCCGGTCAGTTCGGCTTTCATTCCAATGTCCAAGGCAAACGAAGAACGGATATTTTGCGATTCCCGCTGCCGCAGACGATCCATTCTCTGGACCCGGCGACCATTCATTATTTTGGCGAGTCTCATCTCGTTAATCAGCTTTTCGATGGTCTTGTTCGAATGGATGCCAAGGGCGAAGGGATTATCCCCCATCTTGCTCACGCTTGGGAGGTCGATGACTCTCGCATGGTATGGACGTTTTATTTGCGTAAAGGCGTTCTCTTCCATCACGGCGGCGAGCTGCGTTCGTCAGATGTGGTCTATTCGCTCGAACGCTTGAAAAAGCTTGCTCCCCAGGGGCTGTACAGCTGGGTCTATTCTGCAATTGTCGCAATGGAGACGCCCGATGATACGACAATCCGAATTCGGCTAGCGGAGAGAAACGAGACTTTCCTCTCCTTTCTAACAACGAATCGAGCTTCCATCGTACCGCAGGATGCCTGCGAGGCAGCAGGGCAAGAGTTCGCAATGAGGCCGATTGGAACTGGTCCCTTCCGCCTAAGCGGGAATGAACAAGGGGTATGGATATTAGAGGCATTCGCTCCTTACTTTCAAGGAAGGGCTTTCCTTGATCGGGTGGAGCTGTGGACGTTAACCGAGGGGCGGGAGAAATCCAGCTACGAGGAGCTGCGGCATTTTCAGGTGATGCATAACGTTCGGCTAACGGACCGAGGCTCTGAGCAATGGCAGCAGGTACGCCAATCCGGCATGACCTGTAAATTCATAACCATTAATGAACTGAAGAATGGTCCTTTAGTCCATGCAGAGGCAAGAGCAGCCATAGATATGGCCATTCATCGACATAGCCTGCTGGAGCTATTATCAGGGGATGTGATCGAAGGGATTAACAGCTTCTGGCCTATTGGGGAAGATCATGACAGCCAATATAAACAAGCTGCCCTGCCTGAGAAACATGCCGGGTCAGGAGCACTAGGCTTTCACGGTGCGCCTCTAGTGCTCGCTACAATTCCGCAGTATGAAGCGGATGCTAAGCTCATCGTACAGCTCTGCCAGCAATCAGGGATAACGGTACAGATTCACCTAATTCCTGCGGAGGAATTCAAAGGCACAGCTCGCATGTCTGCCGACCTGCTACTCTTCGCCGTCATGCTGGACGAGCATCGTGAGCTCCGTCTTGTCGATCTGTTCAAGAGTATGCAGCAGCATATGCTCCCAAGTATGCAAGCGATGCTGGAGAACGTGATCTCGCATATTCTAGCTGAGCCAGATACTGCGAAACGAGCCGCTCTATTTCAACAGCTAGAGAAGGATTTGAAAGAACGGCATAGCCTTCTCTTCCTCTATCGCAAGCATTTGAAAACAGCCTTCCATCCATCCGTTCGCGGAATATCGCTCGAATCGCTCGGCTGGGTTCGATTCCGAGATATCTGGTTTATCTAGATAACGGATTCAGCATACGTAGCAAATAAAGGAGTTCTAAAAATAAAGGCGAATATTACCGATGATAATCTGAGGGGTCAATTTCACTTATCTACAGAAGATTTTTTTATCACAGCTCAGAAGTACCAACACATTACAGATAAAGTGAGGAATCCACATCTATGAATTTTGTCCAAAAGCTTAACCCGAGAACAATCAAGCTCTCTTTCTTCGGTAAAAACCTGCTTCTCTCCAGTGTGAACATCGTCTTAATTGCTTTCATTCTGATCACATCCAGCTATTTCATTCAAGAAAATACGCTTGTTAAGACGCTCAACCAACAATCTATTTCTTTCTCCGCACTAGCTGCCGATCAATTTGAATTGACAGATATTAATGAGAGTATCGCAAAGCAAGAAGTGAATACGCCTCTTCAGAAAAAGCTAACGTTACAGCTCGATTATCTCAAGCAAGTGAATAAAAGCGTTTCACAAGGCTATATTTATACGGTTGATCTGCCAGACGGCAAAACATCAACCCTGCTAGCTGTTCCTCAGGATTATTTAGATGGAGGGTATAATCCTGGTTCGACCTATGAGCAATCCCCCACCATGCTCAAAGCATTAAAAACCATGCTGGAAACAAAGCAGGCTGCAACGACCGGCATTTACAGCAATTCATACGGGGATTGGCTAACCGTTATCCAACCTATTCTGGATGACAGCGGCAATATAATCGCTGCCTTTGCAATCGACCTTGATGCCCATATCGTATCCGAAGGAAAGCAAGAGCTGCTGCTGTGGACTTTGTCTGTCCTGGTTATTGCTCTAGTTATCGTTCTGCTCATTCAATTCTTCACGCTTCGCAAAGTGCTCGCGCCGATCAAAGAGCTCCATTATGCTTTCAGCAAGGTGACTGAGGGGCAGCTGGATGTCAGTCTCCCTACGAAACGAAGCGATGAATTAGGCCTGTTAAGCGCTCATTTCAATAAAATGGTGAAGAGCTTGCGCGAAATTATTAGCGGCGTGCAGGAGCATGCCCAGCTATCCGCTGCGCAGGCTAAAGAACTAGCAAACAATGTGGAGGAGAACACCAAGCATTCCAGCGGAATTTCGCTTCATATCGCTGAAGTAGCATCTGGTGCGAGAACACAAGAGCAAGTAGCCATTGAAAGCTCGCGAGCGATGGAAGAGGTCGCCCTTGGCATTCAGCGCGTGGCTGAATCCTCCTCCGTCATGGCCGATGCCTCGGAAGAGATGTCGCAAGGGGCCTACCACGGCAATGAATTCATCCAGAGGGTCATTGACCAAATGAAGCATATTGAGCAATCCGTCAACGAATCATCTGCATCCGTAACCTCTCTTAGTGATCGCTCGCAGGAGATTGCCCAGATTGTCGATGTTATTACAGGTATTGCCTCGCAGACCAATCTGCTTGCCTTGAATGCGGCCATCGAAGCTGCTAGAGCAGGCGAGCAAGGAAGGGGCTTCGCTGTAGTAGCTAGCGAAGTCAGGAAGCTGGCTGAGCAATCCGAGCTTGCAGCGGGCAAAATTGGTGCTCTGATACAAGAAATTCAACAAGAAATGGTGAAGACTGTTCAAGCGATGAGCAGTGGTACGAGGGATGTCGAGCAAGGGATGGTCATTGCTGAGGAGACCGGAGAAAAGTTCCAAGCCATATATGCTTCTACCAAACATGTGTCTGACCTGATTCAGGATGTCTCGGCTGTCACCCAGCAGATGTCAGCCGGATCGGAAGAGGTAGCTTCCTCCGTGCAAGAGCTATCTCAAATTGCGAAGAAGTCATCCGCCCTCTCCACTGAAGTAGCTTCCGCCTCAGGCGAACAGTTGACTTCGATTAAGGAAATAGGAGCAGCCTCTATTACTCTGAACGATATGGCTCGACAGTTACAAGAGCTGAGCAGCAGATTCAAATTATAAAGCTTTCTTCAACAGCGTTGGCGTTTCACTGCCAGCGCTTTTTTTACATTTTATTATTATAAAATCTAGTCGCTCTATCTAATTGGAAGAAAGCGATGAATAATTCAGAATTAAGAAGATTGAAGTTGATTTATTAGTATATATACGATTTGACCATTCTCTACCTTTCACTTTATAGTAACATTTGTAATATAGTCTATTAATTTTATTTTATTTACTAGATTTACAAATCGAGAGGAGAGAATTAATGGTTAAGAACAAGGTTTTACATTTCATGATGGCAGTTGTGCTGCTATTATCGGTGGCGTTCGTACAGGGTGGAGCAGCAGTCAACGCTAAGAGCAGCGAGCAGCCTCAGGTCCCAGAGTTGAAGTACCCAGAAGAGATTGTGGTGAAGTTCAAGCCCCATGTCGACATTCCTTATGCCGATCAAGTGGAGGATGAGCTAAAGGCAAAGCAAGACCTATCGCTAAGCCGTGCGTTCTCCGACGTTCCACAATTGCAGTTCAACCGCTTATTCCAAAGCCTTGATGAAAAATCAGCAGCAGGGCTCGCAAAAAACACTGATGCTTCTGTCTTTACCCAATACTACACAGTCTCTGTTCCAGAGGGTGCTGATATCAACCTGCTTCTTAAGCAGCTAAATAGCTCGGCACTTGTGGAAGAGGCCTATGTGAAGCCTCAGCCAGTAGCCCCTCCTTCCGTAACTCTTGCACCGAATTCCACACCCGTGCAGCCGAGTGACGATCCTAGATTCCCGCTTCAAGGCTATGCGTTCGATGCGCCGCAAGGCATTAACTCCCCTTATGCTTGGCAGTTCGAAGGCGGTGACGGAAAAGGCATCACATGGGTCGATGTCGAGCAAGGCTGGGCGTTCAATCATGAAGATCTGGTTGCCCATTCCATTGTAATGCTGCCCGGCAGCGTGAACATGACGTCTTTCGGACATGGCGCAGCCGTGTTCGGGCAAGTGTCGGCCGTAGACAATACGATCGGCAACCTTGGTCTAGCCAGCAAATCCAAGCCCTATGCCTCCTCTCAATATCGGACTAATAATACGTACAATACAGCAGAAGCTATTCTATCTGCGACAACGGTACTGACCGCAGGCGATGTTATCCTGCTTGAAGTACAGACAAGCTACCCTACAACTCCACCGCTCGGCTATATTCCGATCGAAGTCTATCCTGCAGAATTTGATGCGATTCAATATGCTGTAAGCCTCGGCATTACAGTAGTCGAAGCAGCAGGCAACGGCAGCGTGGACCTGGACACATTCAAGAACGTGAATGGCAAGTATGTCCTGAATCCGAATCATCCTGACTTCCGTGACTCAGGTGCCATTCTGGTTGGTGCTGCCTCCGCCAGCTATCCTCACTCCCGCATGTATTTCAGCACTTATGGCAACCGCATTGATGTCTACGGCTGGGGCTCTTGGGATGTAAGCACACTTGATGCAGTAGATGCCAACTCCACCACAGGCTATACGGATACCTTCGCAGGCACGTCATCAGCGTCGCCGATCATCACTGCGGCAGCGATTTCCTTGCAAGGGATAGCGAAAGCAAAGTTCGGCACCCCATACTCTCCTGCCGAGATTCGCAAGCTATTGAAATACGCAGCCTATAATACGCCTTCAAGTGCGCCTTCCAATGACAAGATTGGTCATATGCCTAACCTGAAGAACATTATCGACAACCTGCCAACACCAGGCAATGCGCCAAGTGATACTGTAGCGCCTCTGGCACCAACTAATTTGGTTGCTACAGCGGTTACTAAAGACTATGTGTCTCTCTCATGGAATGCTTCTACGGATGATATTGCACTGACCGGCTATGATATCTTTGTAGACGGAAGCCTTATACCAAGCGCTTGGACATCAGACACCAGCACAACCTTATATAATTTGAGCGCAGGCAATCGCTCCATTACGGTTAAAGCAAGAGATGCAGCCAATAATCTCTCCGCTGCAAGCAGTATCAATGTGAACGTACCCTCACCATCTATCTGCGTGGGGATTGAATGGAATGCGTCAGCTTCCTATTCAACAGGAAACAAAGCCTCCTATAATGGCAACGTCTATCAAGCCAAATGGTGGACACAGAATGATCGGCCAGACCTTAAGAGCGGACCTAATGATGTATGGGCGCTCATTGGTCCCTGCTAATTCGCTTTAGCAATAGGAATAAAAAAAAGCCTCTGAGATAATTAATCTCAGAGGCTTTTTTGCCTCCTTTGGTTGTCAGGAAATATATCCCTTAAAACTATTATATTTCATCCAAAACAAGAAAAATCATGATATAATGAGCGGAATGTGATTCTATAGTCCTAGTACTCAAGGGATATATTGTCGTAATAACTAGAAAAGAGGGGTTTTACTATTATGCAATGTAATAAATGTGGCACAGTGCTTCCTGAGAACAGCTCGTTTTGTATTAGCTGTGGCGCCAAAGTGACCGAGCTTCCAACTGTTAGCCAAAAACAACCGTCGAGCAAAACAAAATGGATTGTGATCGGGAGTGCTGCTGGCGGCCTGATTCTCATTATTGTCGCAGCCTTGCTGTTTATTCTCTTGAATAATAGCCCTGTAGATAAATTCAAAAAAGCCATTCATGAAAATAACTATGAGAATGCAATTACCCTCTACGAGAAGGAAATCGAAGGGGACATGAAGCAAGAGACTGAGGTTGAAGCCTTCCTTAAGAAGAATCTGGAGGCTACTGTACGAGAATTCGAGGAAGAAAGCATTAACTTCAAAGAAGCTGCCAAGCTTCTGGAAACGATAGAAAAAACCAAGCTTATTAAAAGCGACGTAAGCAAGGCAGAGCAGCAAATTACCGAGCTTCACGACTCTAGAACCGCATTCAAAACTGGGAAAGAGCTGTTGGAAGAAGACAAGATCAAGGATGCAATTGAGAAACTAGGCAAAGTGATCAAGGATGATCAAGCCAATTATGAGGAAGCGCAAGACTTAATTGAGGAAACCACTGCTGACTATAAAAAAGCAGTCTTAGCGGACGCAGACAAGCTCTCTTCCGAAGAAAGCTATGAAGAAGCCATTAAGTTGATTGATGATGCTTCTGCTCTGCTAGGCGAGGATTCCGACTTGGCTGCCAAGAAAACTGTCTATGTCAAGAAGCAAGAGGATAAGGCTGCTGCTGAGCTTCAAAAGAAAATCGACTCGCTAAAAACAAAAGAAGAAGTAGTCGTTGAATCAGCAGGCATTATTATTCAAGACGATACTTATAAATCTTTATATCCCGATATGATCCAGGTCGTCGTCAAAAATAAATCCAACAAGAAGGTCAAAAACATGACGATCGCCATGCTTGCCTTCGACAATAACGGTCTGCCTATTAAAATTCTGCCTCAATTCAGCTTCTCTGGCGGCGCTTATGAATATACGGGCACAGCTGACGATGCGAATATCATGCCTAATCAAACCTTCGGCAAGGATAAGGGCTGGAGCCTTGATGAAGCCCATGGGATTACGACCGTAATGGCTATTGTCCAAGAGGCTGAATATTACGACGGAACGAAATGGACGAATGAATATTATGAGTATTGGATCGAGCAATACAAAGAGAAGCCATTGAATAAAGTCGTATAACAAAAATCCCCCACCTGCTCGAAATCATTCAGCAGGTGGGGGATTTAATAGTTACACCATTATTTTGCACATATCATTCGTGAATTCTACTGGATCTTGAATAGGCAGACCCTCAATTAGAAGCGCTTGGTTATACAAGAGATTCGTATACAAGCCCAGCTTCTCTTTGTCTTGCTCATAAGAAGCTTTCAGCGATTGATACACCTCATGATTGACATTGATCTCCAGCACCTTGTCGGCTTTGACATCTTGGCTGTTCGGCATAGCCTTCAAGATTTTTTCCATCTCAATCGTCACTTCACCTTCGGTGGATAAGCAGACAGGATGGGATTTCAGCCTTTTCGACGCCTTCACCCTTGTCACTTTGCCAGCCAGCAGGCTGGTCATATGAGCGAACAGATCCTTGCTGTCATTCTCTTCTTCTGTAGAAGCATTCTCTTCTGCATCCGCTTCAATGCCCAGATCGCCGCTGGATACGGATTTGAATTCCTTCTCTTTGTAGGTCTGGATCATCTTAATCGCGAACTCATCAATATCGTCAGTGAAGTAAAGAATCTCATACCCTTTATCTGCCACCAGCTCTGTCTGAGGAAGCTTCTCGATCCGCGCAATCGACTCTCCGGAAGCATAATAGATATACTTCTGATCCTCTGGCATTCTCGATACGTATTCATCTAGAGTAACCAGCTTCTTGTCCTGGGAAGAATGGAATAGCAGCAAATCCTGCAGCAGCTCTTTGTTCATGCCATAATCGCTGTATACGCCATACTTCAGCTGTCTGCCGAAGGCGTTGTAGAATTGCTCATACTTCTCTCTTTCTTCCTTCAGTAAGCTTTGCAATTGGCCTTTGATTTTGTTCTTAATATTCTTAGCAATAAGCTGCAATTGGCGATCATGCTGAAGCAGTTCTCTAGAAATGTTCAGTGACAGATCCTCCGAATCGACCATCCCTTTGACAAAACCAAAGTAGTCGGGGAGCAGATCCGAGCATTTGTCCATAATCAGTACACCATTAGAATACAGCTCAAGACCCTTCTCGAACTCTTTGGTGTAATAATCAAATGGTGTGTTCTCTGGGATATACAGGATCGCATTATATACCACCGCGCCGTCAGCGCTGATGTGAATATGCTTAAGCGGCTTGTCGAAGCCATAACGCTTCTCGAAATAGAAGTTCTCGTAATCCTCTGCCGTCAGCTCGCTCTTGTTCTTGCGCCAGATCGGAACCATACTATTAACGGTCTGCTCTTCTAGATAATCCTCAAGCTCATCGTCGCTGCCCTCTTTGGGCTTCTGGCCCTTCACATCCATCTTGATTGGGTAGCGAATGAAGTCGGAGTATTTCTTGATAATCGCTTTAAGGCGATACTCATCCAAATACTCGTCATATTGCTCATCCTCGGTGCTCTCTTTAATTTTCAGTGTAATCTCCGTACCTACCGAATCCTTCTCGGTTGTCGTAATCGTATAGCCTTCAGCGCCAGTAGATTGCCACTTAAAAGCCTCTTCACTGCCCAGCGCTTTGCTGACAACCGTAACGACATCTGCCACCATGAACGCAGAATAGAAGCCTACCCCGAACTGGCCAATAATATTGTGGCCGTCCTTGGCTTCATTCTCCTTCTTGAAGGCTAAGGATCCGCTCTTCGCAATGACCCCCAGATTATTCTCCAGATCTTCTTTGGTCATGCCGATACCCGTATCTGCAATCGTTAACGTACGGTTATCCTTATCCGCCGTTACCTTAATATAATAATCCTCTTGGTTGAATACTAATTGGTCGTCGGTTAAGGCCTTGTAATATATTTTGTCGATAGCATCGCTGGCATTAGAGATGATCTCTCTGAGGAATATTTCCTTTTGCGTATAAATGGAGTTGATCATCATTTCCAATAATCGTTTGGACTCTGCTTTAAATTGTTTCTTTGCCATTGAATAGGTCTCCTTTCAATCTACACAACTGAACTGATAAGGTGAAACAGTCCTAATGATTATACCATTAGACAGGAGAATTAGCACTCAAATCATCAGAGTGCTAACGCTTCTTTTTATATAACATAAATTAATTTTGCATGTCAATATGTGTAAGTTATCTTTTCCCTTTTGTCTGGAATTAATGAAGCTGCATTTACAGGAGTAAATTAAGTACAGGGAAGGAGGGGCGTGCGAGGACTATTTGTACAATCTGTAATAAAAAAAATCAAGCCATCCCCTGTCTTAGGCGTTTGGCTTGTTTGATTCGGTTGTGCCCTTTGTTGCATCTGGTTTTTTGGTGCCTTTGCTTTTATATGGCTTTGGTGTATTTGCCGCTTTTTTGGCAGCAGCCTGCCAGCGGTTCCAGCCCTTCTTATCTGTCCCTCTGCCCGTTCCACCTTTTGCCTTAGCTTTACTCATATGCTCACTCCGTTTTGTTTGTAGGTTAGTTTTGCTTGTCTGATGAAATATACAACAAATAAGGCAGGCATTCAACTGCGGACTGAACTTAAATAACAGTTTCAATTATAAAACGCCTGTCTCCAGCCTTAGAATAGGCAGTCAACAGGCGTTCTTTCTATTATCTATTAGCTAAAGACTTTGGCAGTCTCCAAGCCGTAATTACGGCAAACAGAACAAATACAATATCCATGCCACCGAAAAACTCTCCGATATTCTCAATAAAGATCGACATCGTATCGCTTCCGAATATTCCGCCGATGCTTTCTTTCATAAAGTAGCCAAAGATGAAATACTTGCCAAGTAAGATCCCGATCAAGCTTAGTATAACAGCGATAACTTGATGGACCACTGTAATGGTTGGTCTTGAGAAAATCGTAACCGCAAAGCCAACGAGACCCCCGATTCCCCATGCAATCAAGCCAAGCTCATATTCGGTTAGTATAGCAATGAGCGCCCAAATCGCTCCTCCAATAATAGCAGCTAACAAAGCCGCTACTACGGATAATAATAATCCCCCACTCTTGTTCACGTTCAAAATCCCCCTAATAAATTATGACAGCATTGTGATTATATCATAATCATTCATAATGCGACATATTATTACTATATTAGACAAATTTATATTACGTTTTGTTATTATTTATATGAATTATTCAGGTTAATTTCCTATGCCTAAGCTTTATATCTCGCAGGCCCTTTGAATACTTCTCTGCTATGCCATCCTGTAAAGCTGTCTTTAGGCTGGTAGATGGGACTAATCGGAGCCCTAATCCTCTGTCCATGGAAGCGCATCAACCATTCTTCGAATCCTTTCGTACCATGCGCTTCTTCCGCAACAAGCAGCTCCCGTTCCTCCGTAATAGTGAAGACCCCTCGATCAAACAATTTATGATGGAGTGAGCATAAGGCAATGCCATTCTCTTCGATATCAGGACCTCCCACTTGGTGCCACTTGATATGTGCGGCATCAATACCTACAAGATGATTGCCTAACCGTACATTAAATCCACATACCGCACAGCTATATTCATAGGCCCTCAATATTTTGAGCCTGAAATCAGAATCACGACGAAGCTTCTTCCTCATTGCATATTCAAAGCCTATTTCTTCAAGGATATCCTGATGGATCGTTTCCGGAAAATGATCTTCGAGCAGCTGCCCCGCTATTTGTTGAATGAGTTCGCCATTACCTCTAAGCAGCGTAAGAACATCCTCAGGGAAGCCCCCTTCTATTTGATTCATTACTAGCTGCTTATCGGAAAAGCGATTAGGATCAACAGGAGCATTCAATTCCCAAACCCCATCCTTGACCAGCCTGACGAAGGGCTCCTCTGGATGAAAAGACTTTCTAGGCGGACCGAACTCCATCAGCATGTTTTTTAATTTTCCTCGTATACTGTCATATGGCAAAACAAGCTCTCCCTGCTGAAGCTGGGCGAGTGCAATCAGAATCAATAGCGGCTTATGGGGTGCTCGTTGTCCGTTCTTTTTCCAGATCGTCAAATTCTTCATCTTGCTCTTTAACTCATCTGCATCCATTCAAAGCTGCACTCCCTCATTCTAACTCATTCAACAATTCACGTGGTTAAATATGTAAATACATAGTACAATATACTCGAATCTCATACAACTACTAACTCATTTAGGAGGCATTATTTAATGGCCATTAAAATTAACAATGTATTAGATAATAGCAACGTCGTTGTGAAAGAACAGCTTGGTGTTTTTCGCGTAATAGAGTATCTACAGGACCTTAGCTGCACCAACTCATCAGATGCTCAAGAAAATTTCTATATGAATCAGAGCAATATGAGAAAAAGACAAATCATGGTCGAGCTCAATAATAATGAAATATCTATGAGCGCAGGAGCCATGCAGTATATGGCCGGCAATATCGAAATGACAAGCGGCATAAAAGGGGTTGGCGGACTGCTGCGGAATGTCGTATCCGGTGCAGTAACTGGCGAAAGTGCCGTTAAGCCTGTCTATAAAGGTACAGGGACGATCATGCTTGAGCCTACCTACAAGTATTTGTGGTTAATCGATGTCGATAATGACCACATCGTTATGCAGGACGGCATGTTCCTCGCATGTGAAAGCACGTTAGAGCTAAAGGTAACGGCCAGGAAAAAAGCTTCCGCTGCCGTATTAGGCGGAGAAGGCTTTTTCAATTTAAGCGCCAGGGGCAAAGGAGTGCTAGCTCTGGAATCACCGATTCCAACAGAAGAAGCCGTCATGGTCGAGTTGACTAATGATGTGCTTAAAGTAGACGGCAATTTCGCAATCATGTGGTCCAACTCCTTAGATTTCACCGTTGAGAAATCTGGCAAGTCGATCATGGGCTCACTTGCATCAGGTGAAGGACTAGTCAATGTATACCGAGGAACTGGTAATGTGTGGCTAGCCCCTCTAATCGACTACAAAGTACCAGCCCCAGGCGCTGTACGTACATCTTAATTTGCATAAAAACAGTAGAAAGGCTGCAGCCTTTCTACTGTTTTTGCACGTATACCCACAAGAGACGGATTCAGGCACAATTTACTTTTCTGCTTCATACTCCTCTTTTAAAATGCTATAAATCTCTAGGTCCACCACACCCTTGCCAGCCCACAGTGCTGCTTGCCTTAATGTCCCCTCCTGAATGAAGCCATTCTTCACCAGTACCCTCTTGGAAACTCCATTCAGCGGCATAACCTCTGCTTGTATTCGATTGACATTAGCATCGTTGTACATAAAAGACAGCAGCGTCTTCACGGCTTCCGTTGCCACTCCATGCCCCCAATACGATTCCGCCAAATAATACCCAATCGTCACCATATTCACCTTTTGATTGAAATCAAAAGCTTCAATAATCCCTGCCAATTGATCTGGTTCTCGCTGGGTGAATATCCCCCATTTGATTCGTGAACGCTTCATGAAATCTCTTTCGAAATGTCCGATCATGTTACTAACCGTATCCTTATTATGCTTAGGAATAATTCCGCAATATTCAAACACGTTATCATTATTATAAATCTCGAATAATGAATCGAGATGGCGTGGTTCTATCTTTTTCAGGATACACTCTTCTGATTGCAGCACTGGAAAACGATCAAATATGACCGCTATATTCATGCTGGCGGCATTGCTTGCCTTCTTTATGATCGGAAAATCGTGCAGGGCTGCTTCTCTCAAATTGGAGTTGCTCTGGATCAGTTCCCGAACCCTCTTCATCGTATCTGAGCCTTTAGGAACGAAGCCCATTCTATGGAGCAAAATCCATCTGATGCAGGCTATCGCTTCGAATAGCTCAAGCTCTTGCTCTGACATCGAGTTGACAGATAAATAGACGGACCGGAATATCGAGGCATACTGCTTGGGAATATAGATATTTTTTAATAGAAGAGACCATGAGAAATCATAGCGGGCATCTCCTAATTGAGCGTTCGTCCAGTCTATCACGGTATACCGTCCATCTGCCTCCACTATATTTCCTAGGTGAAAATCGCCATGTATAACTTGTTCCTGCTTCAACTGAGCAAGATCAACAAGAGGCTGGAGTAATGAATAGAGATCGGCATGTTCTTTGATCTGAGGATAGAAATAATCAATAAAATCATAATGCGGAAGCTGTACCTGTCCCAAGTCATCCACAGATGTCTGATGCAGGCTTACCAGCATGGTCGCAATGCTCGTTATTTCATTCTCACCCAGCTTGACGACGGGCGCCCCGTCGAAGCCAGTTAATAAGACATCATGCCCTTTCGAGTCTGTTCCCCAGCCGAGCGGCCTCGTAACTGGCAATCGTTGATCATAGAGAGCGTGCAATAAATGGTATTGGAACCCAACATCCGGCGCTGCGTTTCTATTCCATACCTTCATTACAAAGCTTGCTTGATCGGAGCTTAGCTTCACAACCTCAGCCTCAAAGCCCTGATCCATAACATCCGTCGTTAAAGCAACCTCTGCGTGCAAGAGCTCATCCAATCTTTCATTTCGTTCTATCCATTTCACATCCTGAATGTTTGCAGCATTCATCAAGTAAACCTTCCTTCCAGAAAATAGTCGAATCTATTCAATCCAATCATTTAATGTTATATCCATTATTATACACAATAAATAAATCTCCTCTATCAAATGATAGAGGAGATTTATAGATAATCATGAAGGGAGCCTATCTTCAAAACATGAATATTTGAAGAATGCCTAGAACAATCGATGCAGTAACGAGCAACTTAGCTGCAAAAGCCTTGTGCATAAGCTTCATGACAATACCGAGAATCGCAAGAAAGCCGAACAAAGCGGCAACAATCTGCGAAGCAATCCAATTGCTCGGCTGGGCCGTCACATTCATATAAGTAATAAGAAGAGCTAATACAAAGGTAACTGCAAACATTATATTATTGATTCGTGGATCTTTCACCAAGAATAACGATGCAATAGTAATGAAGCTAAATACCACTATAATAATCAGTAAGATCCCTAATACTGCCATATAGAATTCCTCCTTTATTTCCGCCAGCTCTATTACTCGAATGATATTATTTACCCAAAAAAGCACAGGTTCTCACCATAATGAGCAAGAAGATAGCAATATTATAGAAATTAGAGGAGGGAAACCGTTTCAGACAATGAGGTTATATTCTCAAGCATTTTATAGGTACATCAATATTATTGAGATTTCACCAAGTTTAAGACCTCTCTCATATATGGGGTTATCTCCCAACTATCTTCCAACTCTTCTTCTGCCCTTGACCAATAGAGGATTGTATTCATGTGAATCTTACTATCGCTCACGAGAGTACGCTTAATTTGTTCCCAAACCGTCAACTCCATTCCTTTTTCGCTTAATAAGTCGTTGAATGATGAAATGACAACGATCATCAATGCAAACTTCTCATCAGATTCTAAGTGTCCATTTTCGTAGAAGATAAGAAATTCATCAATTCTTGATGGGTTGGCTACTTCGTATTCCCAGTCTTGACTATATTTATCTGGTTCAGGTAAGTTGAGTTTCTCCGCGAGTGCGTACATTACTTCTCTTGTAACATATTTAGGGTAATTATTTTCCATGTTCCCTCCAATATAATTAACTTAATCTTTTGGTTTCGAAATAGGATAGCTACTAATATAAGGATAAGCAGTTCTTATAGAACCATCTTCTTTTATAACAACTCTAAATCTATTTATGAAATTCATCGCCTGTTTGTAGGGGAAACAATAATTCTTCTATGAGTTACTCTTATCTCCATTGCAAATAATAATACCATTCCTCATGCAAATTGTTATAACGAACTTGTCTAGGATGTACGAAATCATCAATATGCAGCACGATTGCTTTGAACCCTATGCTATTAAGGTCATTAACAAGCGATTCCACTAAAGTCGTTTTTCCTGCACTGCCAAGACTATCAATTCCAACTATAAAGCTGCGACGAATGCCGTTGGACGTTATTCGCTCCTGTATCTCAATAATAAGCAAAGTTATTAACCTCCTAAACGAGCTATAATGTAGCCTCTTGTTATTGCTATTATAGCTCTCCATACATATACGAATGAAAAGCTGCCAGTATGCCCATTGTTAATTACAAGGCTACTACCTATGAGATATAGGGTAGTAGCCTCTTTTGATTTTTGTTTCAACTTATATCAGCAGTTCTATTTAATCGGATTCAGCCTTTAATCCGTCTCTTTTCCACTAAGAGGGTATGAGCAAACGCTACCCCAATATGACAAACTGGGCAAAAGAAAAGCAGATAAATTACACATTACATGTACTCCCTGTCGTTTTTCACTCCATGTTCAGACATGATTAGCCAAACGATTAAAGTCAATACAGCCTTAGTACCTGTTTATTTTTTTTAATACACTATTTAGGTATTTATTATCATTATTAATATTTTTAACAAAAAATAGTTGATATCTATTCAAAGCGCATTGTATGATGTGTGCATGGAATAAATAACAAATTTTGGGGAGGATGAAGGTGAATATTAATTTATCAATATCTATTTTTTTATCAACTATATTATTATATTCGTCTATAACTAAAATCATTTCTTACAAAGATTTCAAAAAAACAATCGAGAAATTACGCTTCCCATTATACTCGACCTGGCTAGTTATAGCAGCTGAAATTATTATTGCAGCATTACTATTGGCAGACCCCACTCGAAGGTTTGGTGAAATAGGATCTCTGCTCTTATTTCTCTGCTTTTGCTTCGTAGCTGCCTACTCCATTCATAAGAAGCTGGACGTGCCGTGCAATTGCTTCGGCAAAGCAAGCGAAGAAAAACTCGGTTGGGGCACCATAGCGAAAGCAACTCCTTTCTTTCTTTTATCCCTTGCAGGAGTAACGAGAGATGAATCTACCTCCCTTCTCTCTACAGACATAACTGACTTGATTGGGGGATTCGGACTTTCCCTTGGACTAATTATGATTTACCTTTTATTCAAGAATAAAAATTTATTCAAGGGAGATGCCAATTCATGAGCCTATTTCAAATTTCTTATCTTTTTTTATGGTTGATTGTCGTTATACAAACCTACTTGCTTATTCAATTAGGTAGAACTAAGCGGGCACAGCCTATCAAAATAACAGAATTATCACACCAGCATACTCTCATAGAGGAAGATCACGGCATTCCTCGGGGAGAGGTATTCCCGCAATTGCAGTTTAAATCGGTAAACAAAGGATCAATTAATCTCAAAAGAATTCCAGCCAGTGGAGGATTTTTAATAGCGCTTACTTCTCTTGGATGTAGCCAGTGCAAAGCCATCTATCCCCTTCTAGAAAAGTACAATAAAAATTTTCTAAGCCTACAAATTGTTTTATTGAGCGAAGGAAAAGAAGAGGATGTCCTACAAAATATGATTACTCATCATCTGACTATGCCTGTCGTTCCTATATCAAATTTACTTGACTTTCAAACATCATTTGCTCCCTTCTTCTATTACCTCTCTCCTCAAGGGGAGATCATTGCCAAGAGCGTTGTCTTAGAAGAAGAACAACTGGTGTTATTGCTTAACAAAGGAAATTTTCTTCAAGCGTCTTGATAATAGACTCTAGTAATCCATATGAGATAGTAAAGGCTATTGCCTTTCACTATAAATAATTTGCATGAAAGGAGGTGAATCTTATGTGTCAACTATCTACTTACTGTCATAAATGTGTGGGGGCAGGATATTCAGGAATTCATACTTATCATTGCGGCGGCGGAACGAGTCACAGTGAGGATAAGCCATGTGGGCAATGCTAATTTATAGAAGTAGGTGATTATGCTGTACACCACTTCTATCAACACAAGAAGCGCTCTTATAAGATAAGCAACATTATACTTTTGCAACAAAGGAGGTGAAAGATATGTGTCAACTGATTACTTATTGCAATAGATGTGCAGGATCAGAACCGAAATATTCTGGAACTCACGTCTATGAATGCGGAGGAGGTTTGTCTCACTCTGTGCCTATGTCATGTGGTGATTGCTAATCTAGCCTTACAAAGTGAAGAGCGAATTCCGCTCTTCACTTATATTTATGAAGGTGCAGGTGAATATGGTGCGCACAATTCCTTTCAACAGCAAGAAGCCCTCTTTTAATGATAAGAAACACGTAGTAATTGATGTGTTCCGACGATTCTTGCCTATTATGTTCAAGGTAATACCAGGATCGACACTACTTCTGATTTTAATCAAAGCAATTTCCTCTCTCGTACCTCTCGTTCAAATTTATATTATCAAAGAATTAGTTGACACCGTCACACAAATATTCTCAGGTCAACAACAGCTATTAACCACTGCTTTACAACTACTAGCTTTACAAACGATCGTTGTATTAACTGAACGAATATGCTCTTACTTAGAATCTATTATTGCATTGCGGGCACAGCAAAATCTTAAATACCATTTTGAAAGAGTGTTGATGGAAAAATCATCAAAACTTCCTCTTAGCTTCTTTGACCGTGCAGACTATTATGACCAGTTAGAACGAACTACCTTTGGTCTAGATCTCAAGGGATTCAGAATATTTAATCAGTTATCAGATGCTGGACGAACTTGTATCTCTTTAATCGGCTTAATTGGAATTATACTTTCCTTTCATTGGATACTGGCGGTCGTAGTCCTTCTCATGATTGTCCCAACTATACTCGTAAATACTTATTTTGGAAGAGAAAAATTCCTTCAAATGCTACTTCAAACACCTGAACAACGAAAGACTCATTATCTACTGCAAACTATTCTAAGTCGTAACGCTGCTAAAGAAATTCGTGTGTATAATCATATTTCTTATCTGCTCTCCAAATGGAAAAAGCTTTTCTGGAAAACTTCTAACGAACGCTATGAACTAGAAAAACGAGCAGGCTCCCGAATGCTGCTGGTTCATTTATTCGAATCGCTTATGGATATTGCCGTCATCGCCGTGCTCATCTTGTTCGGTATGCGTGGATCATTAACAATTGGTCATTACGTCTCCCTGACCCAAGCTCTTGGGCAGATACAGGGCATGATTATGAGTCTTGGAACCGGTATAGCAAGTATCTACGAAGAATCTTTATTTGTGAGCGAAGTTCTAAATTATATAGATTTGGATGAAGAGAACACGAGCGATAGGATTGAGCAATTCCCTCTCCAATTAACAGATCAAATTGAAGTTGATAATCTATCATTTACTTACGCTACCCATACTTCTCCCTTGCTTAAAAATATTAGCTTTTCAATTAAACCTGGTGAAAAAATCGCAATTGTAGGGGAAAACGGTGCCGGAAAAAGTACACTGGTCAAATGTCTACTCGGGCTTTACATGCCAAATAAAGGAACCATTCGATTCGATGGAATTGATATCCGTTTCATTAATCCAAAGAGCATGCGCGACAATGTGTCAGCAGTTTTTCAGGACTTTGTAAGTTATCAAATGACCGCCCGGGAGAACATTGCTATGGGGCATGATCAAATAGGTGATAATGCTTCTGTAGAGAGGGCAGCAGACAAAGCAGGACTTAGATTAGCGAAGCTGCCCAATGGGCTTGATACGGAGCTCGGGGTCATGTTTAACAATGGCTATGAATTATCCGGTGGTCAATGGCAGAAAATTGCACTAAGCCGTGCATTTATGCGAGATGCTCAGATTGTCATTTTGGACGAGCCAACAGCCGCCTTGGACCCTAGAGCAGAAGCCGAGATTTACGACAACTTCGCCAAGCTTTACGAGGGTAAAACAAGCATTATGATTTCCCATCGCTTAAGCAGTTGTAGGCATGCCGATAAAATACTCGTCATGCACAACGGCGAAATTATTGAAGAAGGAAGACATGACGATTTATTAAGATACAACGGAGCTTATGCCGAAATGTTTAATACTCAGGCCAAACGATATACAGCTTAACCAAACTATCGTAATCTCTTCTTACCGATAGTTAAGGCATCTGCCTGCCTTTAACTATATATATGTTTCTAGAGAGGGGGACTTATAATGTGTACGGTACATGAGTTTTGTTCTTCCGACATGTGCTGGGTACTGCGTGACGAAAGAAATATTCGTGTACGTTTTCCGGTGAATTGCAATTCCGAAGTTAATTTTCCAGGCATTTGCTCTCATTAATTTATGTAGGTAGGATAAAGAGGAGAGTAACAGCACTCCCCTCTTTATCCAGTATTATTAACAAATCCCAGATGATATCATATTTCATCCTTATTTATTTAAAGGATAAACCAGCAGTAATTCCCTCTCCTCCACTAACCCCTCATACAACACATGATTATGGTCAGCTCCTACAATACATAGAATTCGTTTTCCACAATGTTTCTTGATCGCATTTTTTATTCGCTGAATCATAATCAAGTGCCGACATACCCACCTGAATAAATGGGCTTGCGGATTTATTTGTTCCAACCATTGGTACATTTCTCTCGTGACCTTATCATATTCGAGTGAATTTAACGGAATAGCACCGGCATCCCATGTGGCAAGCTGCCGTTGGAACCATTCGTTTAGCTCACCATTCAGTTGTTGCCTCTGTTCTTCCTCATAGTGGTTAAAAGGATCAAAATCCATCCAAACATCCAGCTCCACCCAATCAATCGGAATGAATTCATAATGATTTTGTATGCATAAGGGAAAAATTAGTTCCCAGTATTCGCTCGGCGGCTCTCCCCAATATCCGCGGTAACTGCTATCTCTCTTATATTGCTCCCAGCTCTCAGGCAGCACTTCCCCACAAATAACATCAGGTTCGAATTCTATAATTAACTCTTCTATCAGCTCCAGCGGCAAATGATACTTTCTCCTAAGCTCTGGATCATGTGTTACACCAAGAATACCTAGCGTAGTGGTCACGATAGCGTCTCCCATCTCGCCCACAGCTCCCGTGGATTCAATTCATAAACTTCACTTTCACGGAACATGAATTGATGCATAATAAATTCTCTTCTTATCGTTGCAAAATCCTCATGGAAGTTTTTGATGAAGGCGTTAATTTCCTTCTCATTATATTTGCGCCCTTTGTCCAACTGAGACACCAGATGCTCCAGCACAATGAGCTTCTTTTTAAGCTGAGCAGGAATGCTCTTCAGCTTCCCTTCAGGCGTGAAGAAGTTTCGAATGGCAGCATCCTTTAACCGTTTATGTTCATCACCCATAACGTCCGTCACCTCTTGGAAATCCACTTTACGGTAGATCAGATTTTCTGTTGCTGAGGCGTTGCTCTTGATGAAGTAATGATTTAATGAAAAAAAGATCGTGTTCTTATCCCGTCGCTCATTAATCAGACTAGCTGCTCGGAGCTTCGCAGCATGGTGCGTGACGGTTGCCGGGGTAACACATAGCTTTTCTGCCAACACTTGCCCATTAAGCTCTCCATCCGCAAGCAGAATTAATATCTTTATTCTCGTAGCATCTGCAAGGGCCTTGTGATAAGCGACTACCTTCTCTAATTGCATCGACGATGTATTTCCCCCTATCTAATTTAATTATTATCTAATTTAATAAATGTTAAAATAGATGTTACAACTCCTTTCATTTACTGTCAATATTTTCTTGCTACTCCTACCTTACTGGCAACATACGGGATCAGAGTGATTGGGCGAGTACGTCCATATCCTATTAAAGTACAACGTACAGGAAGCTAGTTAACCAACCATTCCCATACTGCACTGTACACGGTACCTCACTTTTATATGAGTCTATCTTCATCCGTACTACCTAGTTTCCATTACTAAAGATCATTCTATGAGGCTAACCTCATCGCTCAGGAGCCCGGCCTCCTGAGATGTAAGGCTAGCCTCATACCTCCCGCTACTTTCAATAAATCGCACATATTCTATGTGGTTTCCCTCATTCATTAGCGAAATCACCTCACTGCAGGACCTTGCTCAAACGCTTTTGTGCCTCAAACGCTAAATCAAATCACTAATTAACACGGTACGCTTTTCGAATCCTCAAAGAAAATAGTCTTTTCAAAAACAAAAAAACGACCCTCCCTTCGCATGGAATGGAGAGTCATCTTTCTTATACCTATTCACAGATACCTAATTGCAAACGCGGACGAATGCTTCTTCTAATCTCTCTTATATCGTCCATTGATCATGGATAATGCCAACGAGGGCTTGATCTTCTCCTATTTTCTCAAAGACAAGACGCAAGCTGCGCCAATCCATGCCTTTGACCTCCGGATCAGTTTCTTCGATGTAATATTCCACAAAATTATGGTTAGCCTTCGGGTATACATCATTTAAATTATTGATGGTGTTGCCTTTCCCGAGCTGTTCATTCAATGAGATCTCAGCATCCTTAAAAAAATCGGCGTCATAGACGAAGCGTTTATGATACTCCGAATACTTCAGCTTGATTAATTCACCCGATCCATCCATAGTTCCCCACTCACGAACCTCAGATTCATCCATTAGCCCCTTGAGCTCTTGCCTGGAGAACACAAGATCCTTCTTTGTATCAACATAGGCATAGGGAGAAAAGCGAATTCCCTTATCCGGATGTGCCCACGCAGCGAGCGTTCTCATATTCCCATCCTTAAGTGCCCTCATAACGGTAGTCGCAGCTTCCAGCACGGTTGGCGGAGTTCCCTCTACGGGTTGCTCCTCATTGGGATTCTCCTCATACGGCTGCTCTTCTTGTGATTGGCCTTCTGTTGGTTGTGGTGATTCAGACGCCTCCTTATTTGTCCCATTACAGGCAGCAAGAACAAGTAATGAAGCCAGTACAATTAGCCACCCCACATATTTCATCCTATGCATAGCACTCTCCCTTTCTATTGCGATTTTTCTAATTCAATTGTTTACGCAGATTAATAGTATTACGGATAAGTTCTTTTATTCCCAAGAAAATGACAACTCATCCCCCATTATTTACCCTTCTTCCCATCTAACAAAACCAGAACAACGGGAAGACCCATTCCTGCATATATACCAGAAATAAAAAACGCAATAAAAAACCTCCCTTTAGGTGGGAGGCGTCATTCTCAAAGTGTCATAGATTGCCCATATCTGGCTAGAAACTCTTCCTTTTCCTTATAGTCCGGCATAATGCTTCCGACGCGCCTCCAAAAAGAGCGGTCATGATTCATATGATGCAGATGACACAGCTCATGAATAATGACATAGTCTATCACCTCTATTGGAGCCATAGCCAGACGGTAATTAAAGGTTAGTTTTTTATCCGAGCTGCAGCTTCCCCATTTGGTCCGAGACTCGACGATTTCAATGGATTTTGGCTTAACTCTCAACTGTGTTTGATAGGGAACGATTCGTTCTCCGATTATTTTCTTGCAGCTTGCGAAGTAGAACTTTTTGAGATTTCGTTTCAGTTCATCTTCATTTAAATCTCCAATGTCAATTAACTGATGCAGATAATGCTCTTTCCCCAGATGCAGAAACTTTCCTTCATCCTGATATTCCCTTGCCGTAGGAAGCTCCCGAGCTTTAGCAACTTTTCGTAATTGCTCTAGAATCCATATGCTGTGACGTTCCACCATACTTATAATGATCTCATCACTTGTGCCGTTGGGCACTTTGGCTGTCACAAGTCCATTCGAGTCTATATGAAGGGAAATCTTCTTCCTGTTCCCATATTGAACATTCAGCTCTATACTTTCATTTTCCATTGTAATCTTCATAATCATCATCGTTTCTATAAGGGTTTTATACCATCATACCTTATTTCACCCAACCAGACATCTCCTACCTTTACATGAAGGAGTGTATCCACACCATTGCCTAACTCAACAGACTCTAGATGATAAGCTTTGGCTTTTATCGTTTCCATTTCTTTTTCTGTCCCCAATCCTAATTCGATATCCTCCTGCAGTTGAGAGAGCCAATAGTAATCAGAGTCCTTATAAAGTCCCCATTCAAACTGCTCCAGAGCATCTGCATTTCCGAAAATTTGTGTAGGAAAGGCTTTATTTTCATTGTTTTTATCAAATGTTTGATCATAGAAATGTATGCATTCACGAAAAGCAACAACGATTTGGGATTGAATAAAATTGGGATGATAAAGCCAAATTTTAAGATAAAATGGTTCATCCAAATGCTTCAGCGTTCGATGCCAGCTATGATAAACCTCAACCATCGCCGCAAGCAGAAGTCTAAAAAACCACACAGGAGGGTTACGTCTGGTGAGCCTATAGAATGGATCAATCGATAACTTCACATAATCTCTTTGGTGAACCTTCAATTGTTCCATATTCAATTCAATATAGCGTAATTTCCATTGTTCGATCTGTTTGATTCGACGCTTCCAGCCGCGAATCTTCTTCTTATTAGATAGTGGGTTCCCCATAGGCTACTCCTTTTTTATTAACTGCTCGAACTACACGGAGAATAAGATTTCATGGTCCACTCGCGAAAAGTTTTAAACGCTCAACTAAATTGATTGTAGATAGTTGTTCTGTCTACTCTGTATCGTCCCAAGAGGTTCATTAAGCCAAATGCGCAAGAATATTAACAAGCTTCCCGAATGGATCACGGACGTAGAAGCGCCGAACGCCCCATGGTTCATCTACTGGCCCATATTCGATGCGAAATCCAGCTCTCTCCATACGCTCGAATGCCGTATCCACATCATCCACTTCAATGGATAAATCAGGAGTCGAAGTACCTGAACCACCCTCCGAAGCAAAACTGATCTGAACACTCATCTCCGCTTGCGAGCCATAGGTTGCGATCCAGCCATGGTCCATCAATAACTCCAGACCCAATACATCTTGATAAAAGCTTTTCGCTGCCACTATATCTTGCGCAGCTATATTTGTAACGATGCGCTTGACCTTCATGATTAACCTCCTTGCACTGAAATGCTATAATCTCCGATATCCAATCTATTGTTCCTCAGGATTATAGTTGATAATTCTTTATCGTCCACTCATTTCTTTTATATACAAGCCAACATTCTGACCTTGCTCTTGCCTTATATCTGTCCATATTGTTATACACATCGTCGGGGTCCTTGATCCTTCCGATTACGTAAAAAGGAATCTCCACGCTATTCCTCGATTTAATCATCCGATACAGATCCATTAGCAAGCCATCACTGGCGAATGAAGCAAGCTGCTCGCTTATTTCCACGCTTAATGGCGGCACTTTCTTCTTATATGGCATCAATCGGTTAGGAATGAACTGTGTTAACAAATCAATATAATCATTCTGATCCTTATAGTAAACCTTGTTGTACCACCCATCATCATGCGCCAAATAGACAAACCTGTTACAGAGCTTATCTGAAAATGGACTGCCTAGCGGCTCCTTATAGTGACCCAAATACAATAACTCTGCTTTATCTTGCGATGTGAGATGATCAAGAGAGGTAATATCACCGAAGTCCATCCAACAAAAATCACCGTATCCATATACATCTTCATTATAAAGATCATTCAAATGCTCTTTTCTTACGAACTCTAACCTTAGCCCAGAATGAAAGTCTTCTCCGGCGTACCCCGATTCTAGCAGTAAAATATTATTGGGCTTAACAGTTAACGATGCAATAAAATCTTTAAATTCAATACCCATTGCTATTACCGCATGTTCCTCTTGGTTATGAATCATGTAAAGCACATCTTTTGTTTTCATTCGCAATCCTCTCGTATTCCACTCGAACTAACTGCTGCAGCCTCCGCCGCAGCTGGACCCTCCAGAATCTCCCCCTGAATCTCCTCCGCCAGCATGATGATCAGAAGAGCTGCCGCACGCAAAGCCTGAGCATGAAGAGCCCCCGTTCTGGCTTGCCGCTTTATATTCCTGAGGCAATAGATGCCCCATCTGCTCTTGGTACTGCTCGTTCTCATAGATAGAATAAAAGACGGCTGCCCCAAGTGCATAATTATACATTTTGGCATTCGAAGACGGACGTACATTTTGGGATATGCTCCCTTTCTTCCTCTGATCAGCTTCATTAATTTCAATTTTCATTTTAAGAATTAAGTAGCTTTTTACTTCATGCCAATCCTTATCATTCTTGAAATATTTAATAAGCAGCTCTTTCTCCGACATCTTCCTGAAATCATTAATGATTTTTTTGGACATAGGATGTTGTAAAAAGCCTCCCCAAATCACTCTGCTGTTCGGCGTTGCTTCGAATAGGCTTAAATAAATCCAATCGAAGAACGCTCTCTCATCAGGAATTGGCTTACGATCCATATTAGGAGTGTGGTGCAGCAGCTCTTGATAGAACCCTTTCGAGAATTGCTCATATTCCCTTGTAAACATCAGCATCTGATGCCAAATATCATCAGCCCTTGCACTGAACATCGGTACCGATTTCAACAGAGCGTTCATAACGAAATACCGTTTCAGCTCAAAAAATGCCCACTCAAATTCATGACTCGCCCATTTAGGATGCTCCAATAATACTCGTTCCCTCACCTGCTCTGCATAGGAGCTTGATAAAGCCTTATTCAAGCCTTCGACGATCGGGAGCCCTTCCTCAATTTGAATGCCTAACTGGCTCGGCAATACATCATTCTTCAAGGGCTTATTATTATATTTTTTTGATGATCCGCTGCCTTTAAACCACCCAATCACTGTCTTTAACATTCGCATTCTCCTTTTTGCCCATTACTTCTTCTTTCTTGCTTTCAACTCCGCTTGCGCTATATTCTCAGCCACTCTGAATCGTACCATTCTGCTTATTAATTCATAAGGCAGAGGCTTGTCGATAGGAAATTGCACAGAGCCTTTGGCTCCTTTATAACCCAACAACTCTTGTTTGAAGGCATGGATTCCGCTTGGCGCCGGGTAGAAGCCTATATGGTTTTTGTATGCAGCGAAATGCACCAAATTGCCATGCAAAGCGAACGTGGGCATTTGATAGCTAATTCTTTCCTTAGCATCAGGCGCAGCCTCTTTTATAACTTCTCTTAATTTCTCTAGCAGCTCCTGAACCTCCGGAGAGAATCTCGAAATATATTCATCAATTGAACTAGGGGGCGTTTGGTTTATTTCCATAATGTCTCCTCTCTAACTCCTGAGCATGAATATCTCTTACACTAATTTCGACTATATCCGATATTTCCCTGCTCCTCTAGCATACTCAATATCATCATTAGGTATAATTAAGCATCCTCACTAAATTAAGGAACAGCTAAAAACCTGTACAAAAAAAGTTGCACAGGCTTTCAGGTCTTTTTATTCGATAAAGCATTACTTTATTGTATTAACCATTGACCAATAATTCTTTGAGCTGCTTAATTTGCTTTCTTTCTCCGGCGATTACAAGCGTCATGTCCGCTAATAGAATATCCTCTGGACCCGGGTTAATCTTTTGCTTATGCTTTTCCACAACAGCAAGGATCGTGGCTCCCGTTTTCTGACGAACCTGCAATTCCGCAATAGACTTATTCACACATTTATAATGGGATTCCACTTTACACCATTCAATAACCAATTCATCAAGGCTGACTTCAATTGTTTCCAATGCTTTTGGCTTATATTGCATGCCACCAATGATCGCAGCGACCTGCCTAGCCTCTTCATCCTCCAAGCTAACCATTGAAATACTCTCGTCCTGATCATCGTCTTCAAAGTGAAAAAGCTCTCTCCTGCCGTCATCATGAATTACGATAACCATCTTGTCGCCTGACTTTGCATCCACCTGATATTTTCTGCCGATACCGGGTAAATCTGATTCTCTAATCGTCCCCATTGCTCCATTACCTCCGCTTCAAAGTTTCACTTCGCTTCAACTTTTTCTTTTGCTGTAGTCCATTTGAATATTCTATTAAGGCCCTTATAAATATGTTTTGATTCTTTCGCTAGCATCGGTCCTACTATCGCCAATATTAAGACATAGAGAGCAGAGAATGAAGTAAGCTGCGGCATCAGTCCTGCGGCGATACCCAGGTTTGCTACGATAATTGTGAATTCACCGCGCGCCATAATGGTAAGTCCTATATTTAAGGATGCTTTATGGGAAAGCTTCGCTTGGCGACCCGCAATCATTCCCGATACAACGTTAGCGAGAATAGTCAGTGCAACCGCCCCGACAGCGACCCATGCAGAGCTTCCCAGTGTTAGCGGATTAATACTTAGCCCGAAGCTAAAGAAGAAGATGGCTCCGAAGAAATCCCGGAATGGGACAACGAGATGCTCAATTCTTTTACTATGCTCCGTTTCAGATAATGCAAGACCGAACAGCAGTGCTCCTATCGCTTCTGCTACGTGAAGTTTTTCCGAGAAGCCTGCGATGAAGAACAGAGCGGAGAACACAACAATAATGAATATTTCATTTGAACTAATATTTAATAGCTTGTTTAAAATTTTGGGTCCTTTTCTCGCAATAACAAAGAACAGCAGCATATATCCAATCGAGATCGCGATCGAAATCAGCATTCCACCGATCGACGTCGCGCCTCCGAGCAGCACGCCTGACATGACTGACAAGAATACAGCAAGGAAAATATCATCGAATAGAATCATGCCCAAGATCAATTCTGTCTCAGAGTTACCCGTGCGCCTTAACTCCACGAGCGTCTTCGCAACAATCGCAGTCGAGGATACGGATAGCATACCCGCTATAATCAAGGTCTCATACAGTGGGAAATTAGTTGCAAAACCGTATGCTAACCCGATTACAAAATTCATTACTACATAAACGGTTCCACCAAATACAATGTTGCGGCCTGATTTGACCAATTTTGATACGGAAAATTCCAGCCCTAGGTAGAATAACAGAAAAAGCACTCCAATTCGACCTAAAAATGAAATAATCTCTTGACTGTGTATGAACTTGAGGTCAAATATCCCAATCGTTGGCGCATGTGGTCCAACGAGCATCCCTAGAATAATTAAGAATGGAATAATGGATATTTTTAATTTTCCAGCAAGTAACGAAGCAATTGCGACTAACAGTAGAGCGGTTCCAACTTCAAATATCATGTGTTCCATACAACGTCTATCCCTCCCTGTTTAATTAGTTCCTCCTCTACATTTCTTAACAAATATAAAGGGGTTTCAAAAAAACGATAAGATACTCTTATATTATATATGATTATGCATAAAAAACCAACGAAATGCTGAAATATTCAGTTTTTTTATTGTTTCACACTTTTTTCCTCCTTAATTTAGGGGAGAACACAGACGAAAGGCAGCATACTCCTCACAGAGCGTGCTGCCTTTCGTCTAATAAACTATCTTTCAAGCGTTATGGTGCCACAACCTCGTATTCATCTACTTCGAAGGTAAGTATTTTGCTGAACAGTACATATTCCGTTCTCGATTTAAATGGTCCGATGTTCCAAGTCTTTACAAATTTATATTTCTCGGAGCCAGTACCTGATGCTTTCAAGTCGTACCACGCAATGAAAGCATTAATGTCCGACATTGGCAAATCGTACTCCTTCTCCAGACCATTGATCATTGTAATCGTTAGAATACCGCGGCCCAAGTCAGGCTCAACTGGTGTAGCTATAACCGTGTTATCCTGCAATGATTCATTGCCAGCTGTATCAACCGCCGTCACTCTGAAAGAATATGGCGTGCCGTTCGTTAGTCCCGTCGCCTTATATGTCGTAGTTGCGGCAGGGAGCTGTGTTACATAAACGTTGTCTTTATAAATTTTATAGATTAATACATCCGGTTCAACATTGGCCGTCCAGTTAAGCACAACTTCACCATTCCCCACTGTTGCCAGTAATGGAGCAGGGCTGGCAGGAGGGATGATATCCGGTGTTACTACTCCGAATACATCAAATTCGCGGACTGTGATATTACCAGAGGTACGAATATTTTTGAAAGATACTTTTGCTACATTACTCACTTCTGTTGGAAGATTAATCGTGATCTTCTGATCTCCAGTGCTCCAAGTATAGTTGTAAGTATAGATAATGCTATCCGATTGATCATAAAAATTAATTTCCATATGGTCGTTTGCCAGCAGCTCAATACTGCTTATGGTAACGGCCTGTTCAAATTTGTACCAACCCATCTTACGCAGATTAGAATCTAATGTATAGGTGGTATTCTCATTGCCATCCGTCCACTGAGTCACACTATAATTCGACTGAGTGATATTGGGTCCTCCGTTAATCGTTTTGCCATGAAGCAGTCCTCCTGGATAAGCGCTAACCATATCACCAGGCTTAATCACTGTCAGTACAAAGGATAGCATTAAAAATAATACTACTAGTTTCTTCATTACTTAACCCCCTATTATTGTTAGTATTCACAACTCAACATTTCAAACCATTAACTCCCTTACATTTAGTTTCATCTAATTATAATCATTTATAGATAAAAATAGCAGTCTGTTAATTCTTGCTACTAAATTGTAAAATTGAGATTTAAGAGGGCTGTTTAAAAAGCCATTTTGATGATAAAGATGAGGGGGGCTAGTAGATTGGTACATTTAATGCAAGGCGATATGAATGATCTTATGCTTCCAATTCCGGGTGGAGAAATACAATTAAGGGATGATCGTACAAAAAGGGTGTGGAAGGAGGAAATAAAACCATTCCTTCTTGCCCAATATCCTGTAACCATGGAACTGTATGATGCGATTACGAGGAAATCACCCCGTTCTATGGACAGCAATCACAAACCAGTTGTTAATATTTCATGGAATGAAGCCATTTACCTATGCAATCTTCTTTCCCAGAGGGCCGGATTGAAGGAATGTTATTCTATAAACAATCATCAGGATGAAATCAGTTGCGATTGGGAAGCAGACGGTTATCGCCTTCCATCAGAAGCAGAGTGGCAGTATGCATGTAAAGCAGGCACTACAGGTTATCGCTACGGGGATATAGATAAAATCGCTTGGTATAATGAAAATTCAGCAGGTGAAATTCATGAAGTAGGAAAAAAAGAAGCAAATGCATGGGGTCTGCACGATATGCTGGGGAATGTCTGGGAATGGTGCTGGGATCTATATGATGAGAGGGTATATGGTTCCTACCGGATTTTTCGTGGTGGCAGCTGGGCTGAGGAGGAAAGAGGCTGCGGAGCCTCATGCCGTCGCCGCAGTCACCCCTCATTTTGCATTGATGATCTTGGATTCCGCCTTGCCCGAAGTGTGACCTCCTATTAGCTAGCCGCTGCTCGGCAGAATATTCGTATTCACTAGCGATTCTTGGCTGGAGCTCACATTCCGTGCTTCTCGTAAGAATAATAATCCTATTAATAAGGATACAACGCCAATAATAATCAGCAGCGCCCCGAGTTCCTGACTGTAGGCTGACAGCTCGCCATCTCGGAAGCCCATTCCGCGGATGAGGCGGTTAAGCCAGTTCATAGGCAATGCCCAAGCGGAAATTTGAAAAAACGCTGGAAACGCAAGCGGCGTCAGTTGAATGCCGGTTGCAAGAAAGGACGGATACACGACAAAGTTCGTTCGTAAATTAACCTTCGACAGGTCTTTGGCCGAGTAGCCGATCAACAGGCCCATAAGCGACAAGACATAGGCATAAACAAGCAACGGAAGAATAAAAAGATAAGGCTCCGCTTCAAACCGCATTCCCCCGACCTGCTTTAATAAGCCATAGCAAATGAGCAGCGAAAGGGAGGTCAAGACCGCATAAGGTATAATCCGAACCCACAGCTGCAGCGGCGAGCTTCCGTTTGCAAAGAGCTTTCCTTCCTTACGCAACCTAGGGGCAATCGCGCCCGCTGCGCTTGTTGTGATCATCAGAACGACAATATTCACGAATCCTAGCACCATAAAGCCTACATAGCTTGTGGTCGGATTAAACAGCATACGCTGCTGAAGGGATAATGGAGAAACAAGCCCTTTAGAGGCCTCAGCATCCATCCCTTTCTGAGCCAAGCGGGTCATAGAAAGGTTCATATTTTCCGTTAGAATAATTTCCTGAATCGCGGTTCGGATGCCGGTTAGCCCAGAGGGCATCGTATTATCCATTAAAATGCCAATATTCGTCGATATCCCCTGCTGCTGGAGCAGCTCCAACTGCTTGGGCAGCATAATGACGGCTACAGCTTGTTCATTCGCCAGCAATCGTTCTGGGTTCATGCGGCTGGCATATACGTTGGTAACGTTCATGTAAGGGGAAGCATCTAGTTTAGAGATCAGCTGCCGTGAATATGAGCTATGATCCTCATCAATGACAACAACAGGCGATTCGCTGATCTGATTCTGCGAGAACATTAGACCAAAAAATAGAGCTGCGATAAGCGGGCCAATAAAGATCAGGCGAGAATATTTGCTGCCCGCTACATACTTCCACTCGTCAATCAGTGAGTTCATCGAGCTTCACCTCCGCTGTCATACCCGGAAGCAAGTCAGCATTCGAATCCATAGCTATTCGAACAAGGAACATGCTTAGATCTGCCTGCCCTTTTTCACGTGACATGCGCAAGCTTGCGAATTGAGGGGCGACTGAGATTGAAGCAACAACACCTGTAACCTGGGCAGGCTCATTCAAATATGGAAAATGAACGCCGATGCTTTGATTAATCTCCAGCTTTTGAATTTCACTTTCCTGTATGTAGAGGTCTGCATAATAGTTGTTTTTCTGCAAAATCGCCATCGGCGCTCCTTGTTTTACTTGATCCCCTGGCTTTACAACAATTCGAGTGATTAATCCATCATGCGGCGCAAGTACATCCATTTCCCCTTCTTCCGCTGACTTCACTGTGAATAGCACATCTCCCTGTTTCATAGATTCGCCTACAGCCGCACCGACCTCTATAATTGCCCCTGGACTTTTCTCATAAAACAGTGTCGTTTGCTCCGCCTCAAGCACACCCTGCTTCCTGTTCTCAGCCTGGCTGACGGCATCCTTTCCTTTCACCGCAAGAAGCGAGCCTCCCACAATTAGCGCAATCGCTATCCCAATATAAAACCCTGCTTTGATCTTCATTCTTCGATCTCTCCTATTCCATTCTATTTACTTTGCAGTCTCATTTTTCTTACTGCGTTCTCCGCAGCCTCCATAATGACTTCCCCTAATGTAGGGTGAGGGTGGATTGTCAGAGCCAAATCCTCTACGGTAGCTCCCATCTCAATCGCAAGGGCAAGCTCCGAGATAAGTGTGGATGCCTCTACCCCAACGATTTGTGCACCAAGTACGATTCCTGAGACCGGATCAGCCAGAAGCTTAACGAACCCTTCAGTTTCCCTCAATGCCAATGCTCTCCCGTTGATCGCGAAAGAGGATTTGCCAATCACAATCGGGATGACCGCTGCCTTCGCCTCCGTTTCACTTAGCCCAACGCTTGCTAACTCCGGATGAGAAAAGACAACAAGCGGAATCGCGTTGTAATCAATCTGTGAGGCATGGCCTGCAATCGCTTCTGCCGCAATCTTGGCCTCATAAGATGCCTTGTGAGCAAGCGCTGGACCAGCCGTAATATCTCCAATAGCGAAAATATGTGGAATAGCTGTTCTGCATTGTTCATCCGTAGCTATCAATCCTCTGCTCGTCACTGGCAAGCCTATGCGTTCCAGCCCTAACTGTCCGTCTGTATTTGGTTTTCTGCCGATCGTAACTAACACATATTCCGCCGTAACCTGATGCTTCTCCTCATTTGTTGCATAATGCAATGTAATGGCGTCGGCATGGTCCACTGCGTGCTCAGCTATAGCCCCGGTAATCAGGTTAATACCATCGGCTTTCAGCTGCCGGACAACAGGACCCACTAGCTCCGCCTCGAATCCAGGCAGCACTTGCTCTCCTCCTTCGAGAATGGTTACCTTTGCTCCGAATTTGGCATACATTTGCCCCAGCTCGATACCAATATATCCACCGCCTATAACGACTAGGCTGGCTGGAACCTCAAGGAGCGATAGAGCTTCTGTAGAAGACAAAATACGTCCCCCAATCGGAAATGCTGGCAGCTCAATCGGACGAGAGCCTGTTGCCAGTATGGCATGCTTGAACGAAATGGTTTGCTCCTGTCCAGCTTGATTGATAATAGCGGTATGCTCATCAACCAAACTAGCCTCTCCTTCCAAAATACTCACACCTGCAGCCTGTAATAAATGACCCACTCCTCTTGCCTGCTTACTCACAACTCCTTGCTTGAAATTCTGAGCAATCCCGAATGACGCTGCTGCATCAGCAACGTTGAACCCTCTGAACAATTGATAGCGCTGCGATTCTGCAATTAATGCTTTGGATGGGATGCAGCCAACATGCGTACAGACTCCGCCAAGCAGATTGCGCTCGACAATCGCCGTCTTCATACCAAGCTGTGAAGATCGCAGCGCCGCCACATAACCTCCCGGACCTGATCCAATGACCAACGTTTCAACGGATTCAAGCTTATTCATAGCCTGACACCTCCACTACTTTAAAATATGATGAACATAATATATTATAGTCATCATATTTTACAAACGTCAACATCCCTTTTCAGTCCTTCTAAAGCTAGCCTCTGCCGAACCACTAAATTGACAGCTCTTATTATGACGATTATAATATTTTGAAAGCAGCATCATGAAGCCGTGGAGGGATTACAATGCCTTATCCAAAAGGCCATAAAATGAAAGTACGGAATAAAATTGTGGAAAGTGCTGCCCAGGCTTTTCGCACGAATGGTATTAACGAGGTAAGTGTTCCGTTCATTATGAAGGGAGCGGGTTTGACTCATGGAGGGTTTTATTCACACTTTGACAATAAAGAACAACTGGTCGCCGAAGCCTGCCAGTATGCCATCAATGATACCATCACTCTTCTGCAGACCATTGCTGATCAAGAAAAGCAGCATCCTAGAATCCATACGGTTATTGATTATTATCTAAGTCCCTATCACCGCGACAAAACAGAGATGGGCTGCATTCTTCCTGCTCTTTCTAGTGAAATTGCTCGCTCCTCAGAAGAGATTCGACAGGTATTTACTCAGGAGCTCGAGCGGATGATTGCCTTCATCTCCACTCTGGCTGAAATTGACTCCTCCAAAGGAAGCGCATTGATCAGTACCATGGTTGGCTCGCTCGTTCTCGCACGAGCTGTTAGTGACCCTGATCTCAGCGACAGCCTGCTCTCGGCAGGCAAACAGCAGGCCAAAATGCTGCTTATGGCTTAGTTATGTGAGCCGTTCAGCTCTTATAGACATAGAAGGCCCAACCTTTTGGATACGAATTCATTCAAACACAAAGGGACTTTCCCAAAAGGTAGGCTCCCAAGCTAGAGATGGAATGTCATGTACAATTTAATGAATACATTTGCTCTATCTCACTACTCAGACAGGTAAAAAGGGCCAACAGTGAAGTTATGTTCACTAGTGGAGCAGATCGGTTTCCGACTACTGAATCTAGCTGACGTTATCTCCGATATGCCCCCAGATCAATCCCACTTTTACGAAAAATGCTTCATAAAATAGGGTAAGCTCTTCCTATGCGCTATCTGTAGCGTAAGGGAGAGAGCTCCTAGAATTTTAGGAGCTCCTACCTTTAAAATACCTGTGAAAGAAAGAGGCTGTCCCAAAAATCATCTTCATGATTTTTGGGACAGCCTCTTTCTTGTTTCTTACAGCTAATTTTGCATAAATACCATTGGAGTTCCCTTTAGACCTACAACAATGTAATCGTCTATAGCTCTCTCAAAGCTTTCTTCATCGTCTCACCAGAATACGCTAAAGGTAGCTTCAGCATAACATACTCATTTAAAAGTCGATTAACATTATTAAGTTTAGGATCACCGATACTTGCCATATTGGCTCCCATCTCATAGTGGGCGACCATAATCATTTCATTAATTTGACTAATGATACTTCTCTCGCTAGTTGGCGTACATATGAATTCAACACAATTTCGGAAATACTTATCAACCATCGCTTGTTTCATTCCATCCGCAAGCAGATTCTCAGCAATTTACTCGCGAATCAGCTCATCGAACCGTTTGAAATCAGCTTTCACCAATCCGTACATCACGAAATTGTATCTAGTTTCGTTATTCATTATCAAAGCACATTTTCGACGATTAAAAGTAAATAAATGAGCATGCCAGCAGTATAACGGGCTAGTAAGCTGCGGCTTTTCATCAGAAAAAGGAGTAATGAGCTCACCCTTCAGCTTCTTTGTACATTGAATGATTAGCATAGCAGAATACCCCCTATAGACCCATAGAATATATAACCAGCATGACGTAAAGCTGCGCAGATTTCTCTATAAAAAAGCCGGCAGCCATTGTTATGGCAACCGGCTTACTTATTAGGCAATCGCTATGTATGATTGCGGTTATCTCCAATACACTTACCAGCTAGAATTCGGCCTTTGAATGGTATCCGTTTCTCTGTCGATGTCATTCATCATTTGCTTGAGGCGGTCCAAGCCTTGTTGAAGCTGCTTTTGATGAGCATCAAGGCGATGAGCAAGAGATCTAACTTGCCCTTGAGTCGGAGGCTGTGGCGCAACAGAAAGCTCCATCAGCTCTTTCTCTATGGCATCAATGCCGATCAGACCCGTTCCGAGCATCTCGATACCAAACTTTGCTTTGTCAGCAATATGGTCGATCTTGAGAGCCGTTTCTCTGGATTGATGGTTTCCCCATCCAGTATTGTAGTTAGGCTGTCCTACAGGCGGTGTGTAATCACTCATACTAACAAACCTCCTTATTTTTGATATTTATCTGTAATCTCATCAATTTTATTAGTTAGCTTGTCAATTTCATCCGTTAAGGTATCAATTTCATTCGTTAGTTTGTCTACATCCTTGATGTTCCGTTGAACCTCGTCAATATTTCCAGTCGCAGCAACGACTTTTGACATGACTTCTTGTGCAATGGATGATACAAGAACCTGTACGTGATCAGGAGCGTTCTGGCCAACTTGTCCAACTAGTCTATCAATAAGAGGCTTAACTTGAGATAAAGTAGTCGCAGCGTTCGTTAATTCACGGCCGCAGGAATTAAGCTCTGAGTCAATTTTATCGGCTACTCGGTCAATTTTCGACTGCGTCAGCTGATCAATCTCCCTAACTATTTTATCAATATCATTCGCCATTTCACGTACTGCACCTTTTCCAACTAACATGGACTTCTCCCCCATTGTGCTTACAAATTCTTGAATCTCCTCTGATTATAAGGGAAGATTCGACATTCTTCAATCAAATATATCATCTTCAAACATTACCATAATAAAAAGATCAATAGAGGATTGGCTTGAAGAATCAAGGCTGCCCCTCCATTCCTTCATCCATTCCCCTATTGATCCTATACAACGCACAAGAGCTCTAGCCATTGTCTACTTTAGGTTCAAAACCTCATTAAAAACTTGTCCCTCTTCACCCAATTTAATGATCTTAAGGCGACTCGTAGCTTTAATAAATATGGTCTTATATTGCTTATGGCCTTCTTGGTCAATAAGGAGCAGTATACGTTTGCCTTCGTTATCCGTTACCGTCTTGAAGCTATAGTCCTCCTTGTCGATCTGCTGCATAATGGCATCATATTCGGGTAACGTGGACCATTTCTCATTATTTGGACTTGCTTCCTCGGGTTGATTGTTTACCTGCGTACCTTCTTTTTGCGCGGATGGCTGATTCTTCACCATGTCATTGGTTCTATTAGCTTGATTATTCGTACAAGCTGTCAGCAGGCTTGCAGCTGCCATTAAAAGAATTATGCTTTTTTTCATCATTTAAGTCATCCCCTGATGTAGTGTAGCTATTTATTACCCAATTCAACTATTTAAGCAACAAGCGTCTGCCAAGTGGCCCCTCTTACTCAAGATCAATTTTTCTGTCTTTGTAATAGTATTCTTTGTCACGATCATTGATTTCTCTGAGTATACGGCAAGGATTGCCGACCGCAACTACATTGGCCGGAATATCTTTCGTTACGATGCTGCCTGCGCCGATCACGGTATTATCGCCAATTGTAACTCCTGGAACAATAATAACTCCTGCACCAATCCAGACGTTCCTGCCTATATGAACCGGAAGATTAAACTGTACTACTTTCTCCCGAAGCTCGGGAGCGATGGGATGGCTTGCGGTCGCAACCGTCACATTTGGGCCAAACATCGTATAGTCCCCTACATAGATGTGCGTATCATCAACCATCGTCAGATTAAAGTTGGCATAGACATGATTGCCCAAATGCACATGCTTGCCGCCCCAGTTGGCATGAAACGGCGGCTCAATATAGCAGTCATTCCCCATTTCAGCGAACATTTCTTTCATAAGCTGCTTGCGTTTTTCGACCTCAGACGGGCGAGTTGCGTTAAAATCATATAGTCTCTCCAAGCATTTTCCCTGCTCTGCCATCAAATCCTCATCGGAGCAGTTATATAATTCACCAGCATGCATTTTTTCATATATAGTCATTATCCCATCCTCCAATACATGTACTGCTCATCTTCATCCTACAACCTTTATTCTAACACAATAGGATACCCCCAGCTTTTCACCCTAGATTAGCCTCAGGTACTAATAACAAAAAAAGCATTAATGGAAGCTTAGTAAGCCTGCATTAATGCTTTTTCTATACATTTTCAAACTGGATTCTAAGCTTTCTTCGCTTCACTGCCCATAATGACAGAATCCTTCGGCAGCAGCAGGGCAAATATCCCTAGCAGCGGCAAATATGCACATAGCTGAATAATGAGGGAGACGCCATAGGAATCCATTAACCATCCCATGAGAACTGAGCCTAACCCTGCCAGACCGAAAGATAATCCGAAAAATAGTCCAGCTACCGTACCAACATGACCTGGCAATAGCTCTTGTGCATATACGATAATGACCGAGAAGCCAGACATGAGAATTAATCCGATAATGACACATAATATCATGGCCATCGTAGGGCCTGCATACGGAAGTAATATGGAGAATGGTGCAGTGCCAAGAATAGAGAACCATATAATCTTCTGGCGTCCAAAGCGATCAGCCAGGGGCCCGCCAATAAAGGTTCCTACCATGCCTGCAAATTGTAGAGCGAACAGACACATCTGCGCCCGTGACAACGGCAATTCATACTTATCCATGAAATAAAAAGTGTAGTACCCCGTCATGCTAGCTAAATAGACAAACTTCGAGAACAGCATCAAAATAAGAATAAGCATGACATATCCAATAAAGGGCTTGCTGAACGCTTTACGAGGCGCCTCTGCTGGAAGTGAGCGTTTGCTGATAGCTACCTCCTTCACCTTCTTGCCATACCACCGTCCCACCATATATTGCACGACAATTCCAATGAGCGCTAATATCGTAAACCATAAAAAACTGGATTGACCAAGCGGCAAGATCAAGACTACGATAATGACAGGTGCCAGCGCTTGACCGAAGTTGCCTCCTACCTGAAAAATAGACTGGGCTAGTCCTTTCCCTTTACCCGCTGCCAAATGTGCGACGCGTGATGATTCTGGGTGAAGAACAGAGGAGCCGACACCAATAAGGGAAGAGGCTACCAGTAGGAAGCCAAGGGATGGTGCAAAGGCTAAACCAATCATGCCTAACAGGGTGAATACCATCCCTATGGGCAGCAGCAGCGGCATCGGTTTGCGGTCTGTACAATAACCGATCAGCGGCTGTAGAATAGAGGCTGTAACATTCAGCGTAAAAGCAATCCATCCTACCTGTGTGAAGGATAGATTCAAATTTTGCTGAAAAATTGGAAATGCGGCCGGCACGACCGATTGCATAGCATCGTTTAGCAAATGTGCAAAACTAACGCCAAACAGGACGGTCATTGCCGTTTTTGTTGTGTTTGTCATAGATGACATCCTTCCCTTGTTTTTGATAAGAGTAATTGTACCGAAAGAAGAAGGGGGAAGTCGCCGTCAAAATTGCGATATTCTATGCAATTGTTGCTACCTATCAGAGAGGTGATTGATTTATGCATATGCAAATTGTTTTTCCCCAGCTGGCGCTGCACAGCATAGAGAGCAGCTTCACCAATGATCCGCATGTTCATCCGGCTCATTACCAAATGACTATTCCACTACGTGGAAATTGCCATTTCACGCATAATAGCAAAGAAAGAAGATTAGTGGCTGGCGAGGGGCTGTTGCTTCCTCCACATGACCAGCATCATTTCCATCAAGGCTCTGAGGATGGCCTTATTATTTTTCAAATCAATGATGATAGCCTATATCCTGACGATGCCTCCGCATTTCCTGAGCCAAAAGATAAATACGAGTTCGATCCAACCGAAGTGTCCACCTTCCTTCATCAATGGAGCTCCTCGTTCTTTCCTACTGGAGCTTCAGAACGGTTAGCCATTGAGGAGAAAGAACTGCAAGCACTCCATTATGTACATCGCTTAATTTGGGGACTGGAATCCAGCAGCACTAAGCAGCTTCGCACACAGTACGACCAAGATAACCGCTATATGAGCAGAGTGCTAGATTATATCCATGCTCATTACTCTGAAGCTATCCGAATTGAGGAACTATCAGCAATCGCCCTGCAAAGCCGTTACCACTTTATTCGATGCTTTAAGGCCAATACTGGCTTTACCCCCTACCAATATGTGCTTAGACTACGAATAGAGAAGGCACAGCAGGAGCTTAAACAAACGCAAAAATCCGTAATGATAATTAGCCTAGAATTAGGGTTCGCAAGCCCGCGCCAATTCCATCGCTCCTTCATTAAGAATGTTGGCATTACGCCCGAGCAATATCGTCTGGCTACGACGAGCTAGAATGGATTAGATTTGGAACAATATCTGAATATAAAAAAGAGAAAAAGGCATGAATGGACGGGGATGCTCCCAGTCTTCATTCATGCCTTTCCATGTATATCACGTCAGCTTTTCTTATTTAATCCCTTCCATATATGCCCTTAATTTTTCGACGATTTCTTTCGCCTCGGTACGATACAAATAATGATCTGCTTCAAATGTCATCACTTTACCATAGACAGAATCTTTTATTTGCTTCTCATGCTCTGGTACCCATCTCTCAGTTACTGGATGGTTGGCTTGTATAAAGAAAGCAACGGGAAGATTTTTCGGGAATGTTAAGCTTTCAGCCCTATTAAAGTTAGAATACATCATTTCGATCTCATTGAGTTGGCTTGGATTATACATGTTTCTGAGACCAATCATTCTCATTTGTTCTTTTGTTTCATCATCATAAGGTAGCTCAGCATATGGGTCATCACCTAGCTTTGCATGCAATCTGGCGAAACCTAACTTTTTGATAAGACCTACAGCTCTTAAAGTTGATGATTCAATCTTTTGTTCGCGCAGCGTTGGAACACTGCTATCGAGCCCAACAAATGCGCTCACTTCATGTTCATATTTGTTCACATAATCTAATCCGTAAATGCCCGAAATCGAGTGAGCCATTAGAATATAACGCTCGATTTGCAGACTCTGCAATGCTTGATGAATTTCACTCACAATATTTTCTGTCGTTCGTTCCTTATCGGTTAGATCACTTAATCCATAACCAAAAGGCTCAATCACGACAACTCTGTAGAACGGTGATAGTTCATCTATTAACGGCTTAAAATCAAGTGCTGGCGCCGCAGTTCCAAAACCAGGCAAGAGCACGATTGTTTCTTCCCCTGTTCCTTGAATCACAGCGTTCATCTTTTTCCCATCTACAAGCACTAATTGACCATAGGATTGTATTCTTGCCTGCTCCGTTTTAGTGGCGACCTTATCAACGATAAAAACAATAGCTATAAATACAACCACTAATATAGCTAATACTGCTAATGCTTTCAGTAAAAAGAAAAGCACTTTTTTTATCATTGGAGTTGGTTTTTCACCTGTAGTCGGATCTTTCTTCCGTTTTATTAACTCACTTAGTTTCACTCAGATCTACTCCTAACCTCACCTATTTATTAGCTGCAATTCCCTGAAGAAAGCTTACACGACAAATATGGACTCTTTATAACGACAATATGAACGGAATATGAACAGGTAAAGAATTAGTGGCAACAAGAAAAAGGCATGAATGGCGCTGGGGTTTTCCCCCATCACCATTCATGCCTACCCCCTGCTTGTCACTTCTTTATTCAGGCGTTATTAGTTAGGTTAGTAACTCATCCTCCAGCAAGAGAATATCTTCTCCTTGCTGTTGTCTTATTTTAATATTATCTTTCCCCCAAGCACACATAACATCCACGATTGTATTGGCGGTAACACCGTATTCCGTGAGGCTATATTCGACTTTTGGCGGCATTTGCTGGTACACATATCTACTTACGAGCCCATCCTTCTCAAGCTCGCGAAGCTGCTGAATCAGAACCTTTTGTGAAATGCCTTGAATATTGCGCTGTAATTCACTTGTTCTCTTCACACCGGACATTAACATGCATATGATCAGCGATTTCCATTTCCCGCCGATTATTTCAAGAGTTGCTTCTATGCCGAGATTATAACGTTTCATAGAGTAACACCTCGTTCCTGCTGATCTAATAAAGCTAGTCTAAAATTTCATTGTTGCATATATTTTTATTTGAGTCTAGTACGTACTTTGAGGTAACTGCCTTACTTTATTGTGTGTATTTTCTTTTTGTTATACCTACAGGATAATGATGATATCGAATAAAAAGAGGCGATCTGAAGTTATATCCTCAATAGATACCGAGATAGGAGAATTCATAATGAAAACACTGGTGATTTTGGCACATCCGAACCTTGAGACTTCAAGGGTGAACCAACGCTGGAAAGAAGAGCTGCAGCAATATTCGAATGATATTGCCATTCATGAGATTTACAAAGAGTACCCTAACTGGAACATTGATGTTCCTAAAGAACAAAAGCTATTAGAATCCTATCAGCATGTGATCTTGCAATTCCCGTTATATTGGTACAGTTATCCCCCTTTATTGAAAAAGTGGTTTGACGATGTTCTTGCTTACGGATGGGCTTATGGATCACAAGGTGACAAGCTTAAAGGGAAAAAGCTAGGACTTGCCATGTCCATCGGAGATAAGAAAGAAAATTATTCGCCGGAAGGCTCTATTTCCTTTACCGTGGATGAATTGATCACCCCTTTCAAAGCCAGTATGGGCCATGTAGGCGCAGTGGCATTACCCTATTTTGCTGTCTTCGGGGCTTCATATCAAGCTAGCGATGACGAAATCAATCAAAGCGCGAAGGAATATATCCAATATATTGTTAAGCATCAGCCTATATTGCGTAGCGCACCGCAAAAACCCCTGACAAGATAGAACTTGTCAGGGGCATTACCTAAATGAATTCAACTCACAACTCAGAAATCGTTAGTTACTCTGTCACTAAGCTGTTTGCTTCAGATATGTTGATTTCTGATTCGTATGGGATAGATTGCTGTGCTCCATATCTTTGAACGGTTAACGATGCGGCTTTGCTTCCATGTATAATTGCTTCCTTAATATTACTACAATCAGCAGAAATTTTGGTAGCTAATACGCCAATAAATGTATCCCCAGCAGCCGTAGTGTCCACTGCCTTAACTTTGAATGCTGGTACAAAGCCTGTATTTCCATTTGCAAAGGAATAGAACGCGCCTTTACTTCCCAAAGTGACAATCACGATTTTAATCCCCATATCATGTACCTTTTGTGTTGCTGCAATCAACTCTTGTTGATTCGTAATTACTTGTCCAGAAATTATTTCTAACTCTGTTTCGTTAGGAATCAATATATCTGTTAATTGAATAATCCGTTCAGGAATAATTGCTCTCGCAGGTGCCGGATTCAAAATCGTTGTAACATGATATTGTTTCGCGATTTCAAAACCTCTCTCGATACTGGACAAATTGGTTTCAAATTGAGCGATTACATAGTCACTCTCAGCGATTAAACCGCGCATCTCATCTATATGGTCGTCTGTAATCGCTTGATTGGCACCGCCATGAATGAAAATACTGTTCTCGCCTTCATCGTTGACCATGACATAAGCACTGCCTGTTCTTGTTGTATCTAACTTCCTAATACCTGCAGTATTGATATGATCTCGATCGAGCAATTCCAGCAAAGCTTTTCCTGTATCATCATTTCCTATTGCACCAATAAAGTTAACTTGCCCGCCATTCCTGGCGGCAGCAATTGCTTGATTAGCTCCTTTACCGCCACCATTAGTAAACAGTCCTTTAGAATGAACGGTCTCACCTGGTTTTGGTAGATGCTCTGTTCTGATAGTGGTATCAAAATTAATACTACCAATTACTGTAATTTTATTCATTTTGTTTCTCTCCATTTAGTACCGCCCTATCAACGAGTGGCAAACATCATTTTGTTTTAGGAAAAATACTTAATAGTATCCATAGTTAATTTTTTGAATTTAGCTAAGTCAAGATTAAACGCCACCAGGACATTTTTCTCTTTTTTATACACATTGTCATAATCAACAACTGTGCTGCCCAGTGCTAGTGTTTCACTAGTCTCAACTTGTACATTCATCGGATAAACAGTAAACATATCGGGATCAATTACATACGCAACGGCACAAGGGTCGTGCATATGAATGCCTTCAACATGATTCTCATCTGCCCAGAATGGGCGAGTTGTTGTTAAATTGAAGAAATCCAATAAGTCAGCCATTGTTCGTGCAACGTCATTCCCGACTTCTCTAATTTCCTTGATGTCATTTTCAAACAATTGAGCTTTTAACGTAACATCTAAACCAAACATCGCTACAGGGACCCCTGATTTCACAACAATATCTGCGGCTTCCGGGTCAACATAGATGTTGAACTCGGCATGGGGAGTGATATTCCCTCCGAAGCATGCACCGCCCATGAATGAAATCATTTCAATTTTTTCTTTCAGTTCAGGATGTGACAACAGGAAAATAGCGATGTTGGTTAAAGGTCCTGTCGCAACAAGCGTCACTTTCTCCTCAGATTCTCTTAATATCTTAGCTATCAATTCATTGGCAGGAATACCTAGATCCTCAATGTTAGATTCAGGCAATTCTGCCCCATCGATCCCTGACTCTCCATGAACATCATCAGCAATAATCAGATTTCGACGCAAAGGTTTGGATGCACCTTTTGCTACTGGAATATTTTCACTTTTCGCTAAGGTTAACAATCTTTTAGCGTTTAAATATGTTTTTTCGGGAATTTGATTGCCCGCAGAAGTAGTTACTGCTAGCAAATCAATTTTTTCAGAGGCGATAGCCATCAATAAAGCTAATGCATCATCATGTCCGGGATCACAATCCAAAATAACTTTCTTTGTCATATTCTTCTCCTCCGTAAATCAATCAATTTTTTGTTGAACTTTTTCAGCATGTGCATAAATCATTTTTTTGGTAGCGAGGAAAATGACCAATGCTACTAATATAACGCCACCGCCAATCAAGAAAACATTAGCATATGTGGAGGCTAGTCCAGCTCCAGTACCAACCATACTTCCTCCGCTCATAACACCTGATGACATCATCCCAACAAATACAGCTACACCGACAGAACCAGTAATGGCTTGAACCAGGTCATTAACACCAAGTACCCGACCTGATTCTTCCGGTGTTACGGTTAGTGTTGCGGTATCCACGATTGGTGAATAGAGGAAGGAGGTACCAAAGTAATAAATACATGGTGCTATAGCTAAAGCCAGAACTTTGCCGTAAGGAATGAAAAACGCAACTGCAATCAATCCAAGCCCCATGAATAGCAAAGCCATAATAATTGAAGCTGAGCGGCCAATCCTCTTAACAATTGGACCAGACACAAAGCCCAGAATAGCCGCCAGAAGAATCGACCACACTAATAGCAAGGCAACTTGTGCAGAGTCAATACCAAATACGTTCAATCCAATAGCATTCACACCCGCATTTAGGGTATAACTGAAAAAGTAACCGATGAAGATAACCGTCATTGTTGCGATAAAAGCCGGGTTCTTCAAAAATTTAGGAGTAATAAATGGATTCTTAGCTTTGTTGATGTAGACAAGGAACAAAATCAACGTAACAACAGAAGCAATAGCCCAGAAAAGATTCATATCTGTAAAGAACATAGTCATCGCAGCGGCGAACGCGCCGATAAGTATAAATCCGGGCCAATCTATATTTGCACCCTTAGCATGTTCATTTGGCAAGTTTTTAAGTAAAGACGGAATGAACAGTACAGCAATCAGTGGTACTGCAAAAAGCCAGCGCCAGTCGATGTTTGTGATATATCCTGCAGCTACTACGCCTAATGCAGCAGAAAAGCGGAAAACAGCAACGAAAATGCCATAATAAATAACGCGATTTACTTTTGAAATATATTTAGAAACAAGTACTAGGAATACTGAGCCTGCCACCTGACCCCCTGCAGACTGCAATACGCGAGCAATAACGACTGCCCAAATACTACTTGGTCCAAAAATAAACCCAATCGCTGAACCAGCAACAAACAGGACTAAGCCTAAAAGGGTCATTTTCTTAAGCGAAACAAAATCACCTAGTGCCCCATAAATAACACACACAATGCCCAAAACAATACCTGGAATTGAAGTAATTAACGAAGCTAAATTGGGTACTCCTAACTGTTCGCCAATATTAACAAAAATCATTCCAAATGCTTGTTGCTCCAAAATACCTAATGTAAAAATCAATAAAACAAGCGGAATGGCCCTCTTTGCCATTTTATTCATACGCTCAAATTCTGCTGTCCCTTCTTTTGGAACAGGAACACCAATTACTTTTTCCATTTCAGCTGTCCTCACTTCATCTATGATGTATTCTTCTTGCGAAGTTATCGATAAACTCCTCTTTACTGAATGAAATTTCTTTAAGTCCCAACGCTTGTCCTACACGTGTGATAGGTGGTGGAGCAACATGGCTCTCTAATAAAGTTTTTACATCAGAAAATATATTATACCTACTGCCGGACATCAAAATCTGGCCTTTTGACATCACGATGATCTGATCAAAGTTACGAGCGACAAACTTCATATCATGAGTAATCGTTATACAAAGTCGATCATTGTTCTTAAGATAGCTGATGATCTCAGCTAATCTTTGATTACCTTCAACATCCTGACCGCAAGTTGGTTCATCCAAGATGATTACTTTGGGATCCATCATTAGTATGGAACCAATAGTACAAAACTTTTTCTCAGTCGCATTGAGATCAAAGGGATGTGTTGAAAGCCGATGTTTTAGTCCAACCAATTCTGAGATGAATTCCATGCGCTCACTAATTTCATGTCTTGACAAGCCTTGTTTCTTAGGTCCAAATTCAAATTCTTTTCTTACCGTTTCTAGAAAAAGTTGATTATCGGGATTTTGAAACACATAGCCGATATACTTTGACCAGTAGGCAGTCGTGTGTTCATTGATACTCTCGCCATCAATCAGAATTTGGCCTTCGGTAGGCCGCAATAAACCGTTGAGGTGTTTAGCAAAGGTCGTCTTGCCGGCTCCATTTTGGCCGATTATGGCTATAGGCTCACTTCCTTCAAAAGTAGTATTTATTTCTTTGAGAGCCTCACCTCCAGAAGGGTATTTATGTTTGAGGTTCTTGATTTCTATCTTCATAGAGAACAACCTCCTGTAATAATGCAATCGCCTGACTTTCTGTTAAAGCAAAATCTCTTTCACTATAGCCGGGTTTGATAAAACCCTTGGTTATCTCATAATAATCAGGCGGATTTACTGAGAACTCTGCTAGATGCGGTGAACAAAACACTTCCTCGGGTGTGCCTCCTAGAACAATCGAGCCATGCTGTAAGACATAGACTTTATCTGCCAACTCAGCTACCCTTTCCATGTCATGATCTACCATTACAATCGTCATTCCGCTTTCATTTAACTTTTTAATACTATCCATTATTTGTTTGCTGCCAACAGGATCGAGCTGTGTTGTACACTCATCCAAGACGAGAATTTTCGGTTCTAGAATTATGGCTGATGCCAATGCGACTCTTTGAACCTGACCTCCTGAAAGTTCAAGGGGGTTTTTATCCAATAATTCCTCTATCTGAATTAGCTCGGCTATTTCCTTTATCTTGCTGAACATCTGGTCCCTCGGAAATCCACGATTACCAAGCCCATATGCTAATTCTTCAGCAACAGAATCTGCCGTATAAGACAACTGATTAAAAGGGTTTTGAAAAACAAGTCCAATGGTTTGCGAAAGTTCCCCCACACTCACGGAAACCGTATCTTTTCCATCAACTATTATGCTCCCTTCACTAAATCCAACAAAAAAATTAGGAATCAGCCCTACTAAGGCATTACATAATGAGGATTTCCCTGAACCATTAGCACCAATCAATGCAACAAATTCACCCGCTGCAATTTCAAAATTGACATTCTTCAACGCAAATTCCGGTTCTTGGTTGTAACGATAAGAAAAATTACTGACTTGTATTAATTTACTCGTCATTCTTGTCACCTCCCCTCTTCTTCCATAATCAGAGGAACCTTGGGACTAAACTCGAGATTAAGAAACAAATTGCAATGATTCTTAGGACGATGTCCACCCTTGTAGTTTCAACCTTTATATAACTCGTCGGTTTGACTCCACTGATTCCAAACCCTCGGGTTTCGAGTGTCATTCCTCTTTCTTGAGCGTCTGTTAAAGAGGAAAGAACAACCGGTCCGATAAGCGGCAAAAATGCTTTCGTACGTTGTATGAATGTTCCTGAGGTTTCAACACCACGTGATTCTTGCGCTTCTTGAATAACCTTAACTTTTCTCTGCATTTGAGGGACAACATTAAGGCTTGCCAAAATTAAATATCCTATTTTCTTATTAAGCCCCGACTGTGTTAAGGTAGCTACAGTCTCTGAATTTCTTGTTGTTTGCAGCATTAAGTAGAAGGCGGCTAAGAATACTAAAAGAGTTGACGAAATCTTTAATGCGTACATCGTTCCCTCTAGTCCCATTTGTGCAAAACCGAAGTCAGCAATAATTGTTTTATTGTTAGGACTATATAAACCTTGGATAAACAGCAGCATTAGTGTTACCGGAATACCAAAACCAAATACTAGCTTTAAAACCTTTTTTCCTTGTCCGATTAGAATACCCAGTAGTACAAGCAAACCTAAAATTCCGTATCCAACAAACGGTAGGGGGTAAATTAGACAGCCAATTCCGAAACAAAATACGATAAGCAGCTTCGTGATCGGATTTAATTTTCTAACTAGAACAGATAGAGATTTATTGATCATTTGCATTGTTCCATCACCTTCATGACCTTTTGCGGCTTGTATTCAAGTAATAATCCTTGTCCAACGGAGCGTACTGGCTTGAAAAACGTCGTGGGATTTTCTTTACTAACCAGTAAGCGATTAGAAATACAATCCCTTTGTCGATGAGATTTTCGAGTATTGAAGTCGAAAATACCGAAAGCATGATTTCTTTTGTAGCTGCGATCAATGCTGCTGTAAAGAGGGAACTGCTGTTAATGCCTGTAGCGCCACCATAAACAAAAATCGTAATGAAAGCCGCACTTATCGCATTAGTTAAAGAACAAGCCAGCCAAGTGATCACTACACCAACAACATTCTTAAAGAAGCCTGCTTTGACCAAGTAGCCAGTTACCAATCCACATAAAACGCTTACAATTGCAAACGGCAGGTACACTGGATTAGTGACGATGGATAGAAATAAATTTGTTGTCAATCCACTAAGTGCGGCAACCCAAGGACCTGCAAGACATGCAATCAAGACCGTTCCGATCATATCCAAAAAAAGCGGTAACTTTAAGGTTGAGCATAAGGTACCTCCAATTAAATTTATCCCTACAGCGATAGGTATCAAAACCAATGCTTTCGTAGAAAATTGTTTTTGAAGAAACCTTCGAAAAAAAGAGTATGTCATAATAGCCCTTCTCTTAAAAAATGTAATATAATGATTTGAGAAAGTGATTTCGGAAAACACTTTCCTGTAACAGAGACTATCATCGATAAATTGAAATGTCAACAGGATGCTTTTATTATCAGGTCTAGCTGTTTACTAGAACTTATCTTTACCTTGTCTAATTTTGATGATTATGTAGAATTAAAAATGACACACTAAAGTCTTGATGCAACTACTTGACGGGTTTCAAAAGACACTATGAAGGGAGAAGGCTATGAATATCAAAGATATCGCCAATTTGGCAGGAGTTTCCGTTTCCACAGTTTCAAAAATTGTGAATAAAAAAGATCAAAGCATTAGTAAAGATACCCGTGAACGAGTATTAAAAATAGTCCATGAATACAACTACACTCCTTATTCGTCTAGTATTAGCAAATCGACTTCTAGTGGAATAATAGGGGTTTTGATAAATTCAACCGTTTCGACAGACTCTACGCTAAACGGAATTATTAACGAAGCACAACGCAATGGATATAGTCCATTGATTTTTAATAGCTGTGGGGATTTGAACCAAGAGTTAAAAAACATGACTTCACTAATTACGAAGCAAGTGGATGGAGTGATATGGGAACCTGTAAATGGCGAAAGCTTAAAACATCGTATTCATTTTGATTCATTAGACATCCCCGTTGTATTAGTCGGAGGGGGTGAAGAAGCTAATTCTCTGGAATTACCTTATGAGTTGGCAGCTTACTTCCTTACAAAACAATTGATTGATAAAAAACATACGAAGATCGCATGTATATTAGGGGAAGGACATAGAAAGAAGGCCTTTATAGAGGGGTATAAGCATGCGCTTTTTGACAATAATCTAAAATTCCAAGAATCTATGGTGCTTTCATCGCTTGACGAAACCATTAATGACTTTATCATAGGAGGACAAATTTCAGGGTTTATTTCCTCGCATTTATATAAGTCTATTGAACTTTATAATTTAACTATTCAGAGCGGTTTGAAATCACCAAAGGACTATTCATTGCTTTCCATACAAAATGACTACGACCTCTCTTTGGTTACAGATCAAAGCAAGATATCTACCGTAACCGTCAATAATTCTAGCTTTGGCACCTATATTTGTAATGTACTGATCAACTCCATAGCTGGAGCTGATGCAATAAAACCTTATGAGGAAAAAATGGTATTAGACAACACCAACACTTTAGCTTTCCCAGATGAGGTTGGGAAGCCTAAAATCCTAGTTGTTGGAAGTATAAATATGGATACTTATCTCTACTCCCCTCAACTGCCGCATAATGGAACAACGAATTTTATATCTAGCTTCACAAAACTTCCAGGTGGAAAAGGGTTCAACCAAGCAGTAGGAACGGCAAAGCTTGGACACCGGGTCAGGCTTATTGGATGCTTAGGATCTGATATGGAATCAAACAGCATCTTCCAAGAGTTGGAGAGGAATGGTGTCAGCACAATTGGAATCACACGTTCAAGTAATACTGAAACAGGTCAGGCATACATTTTTGTCGAATCTAGCGGAGATTCTATGATATCCGTCCTTCCAGGAGCAAATGCAGATCTTTCGCCCAAAAAAATAGAACAACAGACAGGACTATTTTCTGATGCTAAATTTTGTTTGATTCAAACAGAAATTCCGATCAAGACCGTTGAAAAGGCTTGCTCCATTGCAAAAAATGAAGGACTAACCATCATTCTCAAGCCTTCAGCATCAAAGATCATTCCAGATGCGATCTTGAAAGAAATCGATTATTTGATTCCGAACGAAGACGAGCTCTTGGAGTTGTGTCCCCAATTCGATTCTATAGAACAAAAAGTGGATTTTCTTCTATCTAAAGGAGTCAAAAATGTCATCGTAACATTAGGGAAAAAAGGATGCTATTTAAAAACAACAAATGTTGAAAGATTCTTCCCTGCAGCAGAGTTTTCTGCTGTCGATAGTACTGGTGCAAGTGATGCTTTTATTAGTGCATTAGCATCCTATTTGCTAAGAGGATGCTCTCTGGTGGATGCGATTCAAATCGCAACCTATGCCGCTGGTTTTTCAGTTTCCCGCGATGGAGTCACCAATTCATTAGCTGATCGAGCTACTCTAGAAAGCTATATTGCGAAGAAGGATCCGAGATTATTATCCTCACATTAGAAACTGGAGGCGGCCGCCTAGATGTGTATGTGTGGAAGGAAATTGCTATTCCACCTCCGTACATTACAATTAAGGCGGCTATACTGCAATGGCTCCCCATTGCAGTATAGCCGCCTTGTCTATTGCTCTCGCTTATCCAGAAAAGCTCCCTTTTCGACTATTACAAGCTTAACCTACCTTTTATTGGCGCCTAATATTTGTTCGGAGAGCTGTTCCAGCAATGCTTTTTTCCCAATTGCAAAGAACGCCTCGTTGTAGTTTTGTCTGCTTGTTATCTGATAAACATTGCCATTCTTAACGGCCTTAATTCTGTTCCAGATTTCACTTGATTGCAACAGTTCACTCTCCGTATCCGCCAAAAGAATTATATGATCGGGATCCATGACCGACAGACCCTCCAAGCTGGTTACCTTGCCTCCCCATTGATCCGGGTCAGGAGTATTGGGTGATTTAGGCAATTTCAAATCATTAAACAGCATATCTGCGACACCTGTCGCTGAATAAATGCGGATTTCTTTCTCTGCTCCTTCGATAACAGCAAAATTCTCACCGTTTGTAGCGGCTGAAATCTGATCATGCAGCTCGCTTGCTCGCTTATCATAGTCAGCAAGCCACTTTTCCATCTCTTGTTTTTTCCCCATTGCCTCGGCCACAAATGCAAATCGATCGCGGAAGGCATTAAAACCATGAGGAACACGGATCACCGGAGCGATTTTCTCCAATTGCTTCATATTTTTCTCTTGTGTAGGGCCAGCAAGAATAAGGTCAGGCTCAACTGCTGCAACAGCTTCAATATTAATATCCGTTTGAAACCACCCAGCGATAACTACACCAGGCAATGCCTCATTTACAAGCGGGACAGGTTTTGTCGGATCACCCATATCTGTATTTCCTGTCAATACTGGCTTGAATCCCAGCACCAGAAGCTCTTCTGTTGAACCGGAAATATCTGCAATCCGTTTCGGATCGGCAGGAATCCTCGTTTCATTCTGCTTGTCCGCAGGCTCTTTAGACGTACTACAGCCATTAAGCATCGCTCCCAATACAATCAATATTGCACCAACCACATACAGCCTTCTAAGTTTTAACATTGTTGTTTAACCCCTTTTCCATATTGATAATGATTCTCAAATACTGAATCAATTGTAGCCCCCTTAACGAAAGGTAACTACCCCACAATGGATTTTTATGCGGTTAAACGGATTAATTTTATCGGGCTATTCCAAGGCCTTGCTTCTACGTAAAAGCTCAGACGGGTTAATGCCGAATTGCCTGCGAAACGCTTCTGCAAAATGGCTTGCATTCGTATAACCAGCCATTGATGCGGCCTGGCCAACATTATACTTGCCGATTAGCAATTGCTCTTTGGCCCTGTCCAGCTTCAAAAGGCGCAAATAAGCAAAGACAGACATGCCATATTCTTCTTTAAAGCCTTTTTTTAATTTAAAATCGTTGATACCCGCCATTTTGGACAATTGAAGCAGCGAGGGCGGCGAGTCCATCTGGCTGACGATCAAACTACGCGCCTCTCTAATCTTCTGCCTATCCGTTCTGGAGAAATGAAAGTGGTCTTCTTGCTTGCTTCCTCTCTCATATAAAAGCTGCTGCAGAAGAAGAGAAAGAAGCTCCAGCGCCTTGCTTTCCGTATATAGTTTGTATGCAGAGCCGGCATAAACATTTGAATCCAGCTCATGAATAATTTTCCACGCATCCGGACTGATGCCCGTTCGGAAGCTGCAGAAAGAACGTCCTCCGAGTATATTCTTCCAATCAGCTTCAGGCTTGCTTGTTTGCCCGCTTGAATAGTATTCGTACAAGGAGAACGGCATGCCAATGGACAATGTGCGCACAGCCGTATTCGGCTTATAGTGAAAAGAAGCGGAGAAGTTATGCATAAACTGCAATGCGCAATTACCCTGAACAAGCTCATGCTCGCTGTCCGCCAATTGAACATAGCCTTCGCTTTCAAACATAAATGTCAGTTCAACCATGCCTGATTCTGAGCTTACTTGAACAGGCTCCTTGCCGGTAAAAATAAAATTGCACGGCGCAACTGTCAGCCCGGAAGGAGCTATGAACCGTTTATCCCCATACACAGCCGTTGACTGCCTGATTTGTTCATCCCTATTTGTCCATCCTGTATTATAAGCAGAAACAGCTTCAAAATAAGCACTAAAAATCGGTTCTACAGTATGCAAAGCATTGCACTCCTTTCAATAAAGATCATCTAATAATTTAAGTCATTTATTCATTCAAAAATATAAAAGTAATAAGTCATTTGAAATATTGATAATGATTATCAATATCATGTATAATTTATACTAAACTAGCGCATTTGTCTATTGTGTATGACTGTACTTCACTATATTGAGAAAGAACTAATCGCGATATGACCAATCATTTCTCTGCTGCCTATGAGGATTGCGAGACAAGCAGCCTTATTAAGGCTGATTAAAGATAGACGAACCATCCGCAAATTTGAAGAAGGAAATCTACCGTCCGCTTTGCTCTACAAACTTCTTCAGGAATCTGCTGAACTGACAATAGGACCCGACAGCGAAACTCCTTTTCGATTCATTCTTGCAGTAACAGCCGAAGAAAGAATTTGGCAGCAGCTATTATTATGCTATATAAGTTGAACAAATGCTCCTCTCAAACAAGGGGCAGAATTTAATTCTGTCCCTTATCATTACGAGGAGTACAGTTTTCTCTTATATTGCGTACGGGCTGTTTTAAGCATAAAAAGAATGCCTCCTGAAGTAGGAGACATTCTGAAAAAACCGGCCCATATGCTGCGTCCCGATATCATTACTTAGATCCATCTCTTAGCCTTGCGATAGTACCAGCTTATTCTGATGTCGGACGATCTTCAAGTAAATCTCGACTCGCTTCTCTTCATCCAAACAGCCTTCTAACAGCCACTCATGAAATCCAATACAGAGAACATGCCACTCTTTCAATAATGATCCTCGCATCATGAACAATTCCCTCCATTGAGCCATATAAACTTCACGTTGGAGGCACGATATTCGGTAGCTGGCTGGCGTACTCGATTTGCGAGATTAGCCCCTATAGCTTTGCGCCGCCATTTTTCAACGGTTTTGCCATTATCGTCCAGTTTATATGGTAATTATTTCTCTTTATTGTAACAAAATTCATAGTGGGTGTATACATGAATCGACAACGAATTTAAGAGAATATGTCGAACAATCCGTCTAAACTCCTCTATTTAAGGCTTAACTCACCAGATTTCTATTATTTTCGCACCACTTAATCGCCTGAGTAATCCCTGTAACAAAGTACTACTTCCAGTATTAAAGCACTATATCCAATAACGATAGAGCCTCTACACTCTTCTTAACAAAGAATGGAGCAGTTTGGAAAATCGGCTTATAACAGCTTTCATTTCTCCTGCTTCTCTTGCGAAATTAATTGCAAAGACTAGTAAAGCTGTCCAAACCGAGAATAGCAACGCCGTAATCATCCACTCCAGAAAATTGTCGGGGGAAGGAAGCTTCAATAATTTATACGGAGCAATAGATATGACAATAGCAATGATTAGTCTGGCTACTCTTTTACCCGTATTCTTGAATGGAATTCCAATGAGCTTGCTGCTATACAGCATATCGATAGACCGATATACAAGCCCTATAATACTTCCTATTAATACGCCTTTCATTCCCATCATATTCACAAGTGCTACAGAGGACACGATGGTAACGGCCGCTTCAATGATCGCTCTATTTCTCGTTTCCTTGAAGTGGCCTGCTGATGCAATAATAGTAGACTGAGGCAGCTTGTAATTATTAAGAATACCCATAATAACAAACAGCATAAACAATTCACCATCTACATAATTAATATCAGAAATTCCTCTCGTATAGATGGTTACGAAGGGAAGCCCCAATATGACTACGCAAGAAAAGACAACCGCTAAAATCATATAAAAAACAAACTCATATTGGGAATAGGCTTTTCTTAGCACAGAATGATTTGGCTCAGCGAAGAGCTGGCCGAATCCAGCCGTAAAGCCGTTGCTGAATACGCCCATAATCATGCTGACCCCTGTAAATATAAGCGCATAAATGGAGTATACACTCACATCATTCAACGAACAGAATAAGGTAAGCAAAATAATTGGCGATCCAAATACAATCATAGCGGAAACTTGATGAAGCAGCACATCATACCGTTTCGATAAAGCATCGAGATCGGGCTCCGTATTAAAGTCGATGTAAGGATGCATTTTTCTAGCAATCTTAACGACCAGAAGCATCTGCACAATATTAGCTGCGAGCGAGATAAAGAATACGGTAGACAGTGAGATCTGCTCATTTATTAATACAACCATAATGATTGTATTAATAATTAAATATACAATTCTGGTAAGCGACAAGACATACCCGGCCTGTGCCGCTTGAAGCAGGACATTATATTTCGCAATAGTGAAATAATTAATAATACCCGATACTCCGATTGCAAGCACGAGCAGCATGACATCCACATACGTAATTTCGTCAGTTGTTACGAAAAAGGGATAGATAAGAACCATCGCCGTGACCAGTCCGCTAAAGTATAGGCCGATCTGGTTGTACGATTTTTTCGCGGCAGCCAATATACGATTGATTGTGCCTACATTATGCTCAGCCAAGGGCTTATATAGGGAATAGATCAAAGCGCCTCCAAGGCCCATTTCAATCATATAGAGATAGCCTAAAAACTGTGTAATGGAGGCTCGTAGTCCATTAAACGACGAGCCGTACACCTCGATGATCAAGCGGGGAATAATTAAGCCTACAATAAATGTTGCCACTTGCACGAAGATTGCAGTAAGTGTGTTGTAAATCGCTTTTTTAGTGCGCATAATAGCCCCTTAACAGCTCTACTTTATTACTAGTTTTTTTATTCGATTATAATTGGCTTCGCCCAGTATACGCCTTGTCCATTTTACGCCCACTCGAATGACAGGCCCCCCATAAATCCATAGCAGGCTGCTTCTTCTCTTTTTCACTGTCACATCATGCCAAGAACCAGAGAAGTGATGAATCACATAAGTATGATTAGAATAGACCGATTTATTAGAGTCCCATTCTAATGGGGAAAAATAGGTTTTGGGATAAATAGCAAGAGAATTGCCCAGCATTTGATAGCTGTCGTTAAAGTTCAATCCATTCTCAATGCAATGTTGGGTGAATACTTTAACATTAGTCGTCATATCCAATGAGCCATCATCCAGATAGAAGGACCGATTCTCATAATAATCTTTAAACTGCTTGATAATCGGACTTCCCTTAGCTGCGCCTATAATACAAGTCGCAATTGCTTTATTCGATTCAAACCCAGAGAATGCCGCATGGCTTAGGAAACCATCCAGCGATTGAACCACTTCAACATCGGTATCGAGATAGATGCCGCCATGCTGATACAAAGCGTGGAGCCTAACATAATCAGACACAAACGCGAATTTTTTATTCGTATAAGCCTCTTTGACATATTGGTTACTGCTTGTATCAAAGTTATCTTCATTCCAGAGCATCAATTCATAATCGGGAAGCATGGCCTTCCAGCTTGCCAGACATTTTCTCTCCAATTCCGGCAAGGGGCCTTTGCCAAACCAGCAATAATGAATAATTTTGGGGATGGAGTGCTGCGTCATTATAATCTCCCATTCTTGAATAATAGTTTACTGCGTATAGAACAGATACGGCATTTGCCCTTGCCCGCCTTCACTTAACGCCCTATAAAATAAATAGAAGCACAGGCAGACTACTCCCATCTTCACAAGCATATGAAGCCAGTTCCGAGTGATCAAAGCATAAAGCACGATTTCATACATCATGGCATACGTACCGAGACGTTCAATATATCGAATGAAGTAACCCATCATTGTGAATCCAACCCCAGACAAACAAATGACGATTAGCGGCCTAATAAATGCGCGTTCCTCACCTTCAGCCTGATTCCACAGCAAGAAGCTAATCAACCCTATAATCATAAGACGGATCAAGAAAAAGAAGCCTAGCTGTGTTTCGCCGCCCCCTGCTCCTGATAAATAGGTATTCTGATATTCATCTAATGTGCCGGATAGCCCAGTAAGTGCCATAATCTGATTGGAAAATAAAACAAGGGGAAGGAAACCAGCAGCGATTAGTAATCGATAGGTCAGCGACATTTTTTTCGATAAGAGCATATGTATAAAAACAAAGGTGATCGTCGTAAACGCTGTCGTGTGGATAGTTCCTGCTACTATAACAAAAGCAATAAACACCTTATAGTTAGCCTTAAGAAGATAGCGGAAAGCAAAAAATAGGATGGCAACGGCCAGCCATTGCCTTACAATATTGAAGGTTTGAAAATAATACATGCAAATATAAACAAGCATCGCAAGAGAAAAATTGATTCGGTACCGCATATTCCACAAGGAGATGATGATTAAACCATTCGTTAGTAGAGCAAAAACTAGCAGTACGAAATGCGGCTCATCCAGCAGATTAACTAAAAATTTCGTAATGAACTGGAAGCCGGGCTCATAGTAGGTATAAAAGAGCTCTCCTGAATAACTGTCGTGCGCACTTTGGATAATTTGCAGGTAGGTAATCGTATCCAGACCGACAGTCACTCCTCGGAGGCCTGCCGGAATGGATACGATCAGAATAATAATAACAATGAGAACAATGGACAGCTTAATTTTTCTTAAAATCTGCGCGAAAAAGGCAAGCGCAACCGCAAAAAAAAGAATACCCGTGTACAATAGCGCTGAATCGGGAAAAAACGCAATATAATCCATCTGTCTCCTCCTCCTGGCTACGCACCGACGGCATTCTTATTTCGTAAGGTTATTCACATATTTATAAAGATGCTTATTCAATACAAATAGCGCGACTTTCATTTTGTTCTTTCTTGACTGCGCTTTGCCGAATAGAAACCGTTTATTGTACAGCTCGCGATGCTGCTTCCCGTACAAGCTGCCTAGATGAACAGCGCTCAAGAACTTAATCGCAAGCAGGTCGAGCAGCAGCTTTCTAAACGATTCGTCCTCCACCTTGTTATACAACTGTTCAAGCTCATAGCAGGTATGAATAATATCAATGCCGTTCTTCGTTTTATCCTTCTTTTTGGTAATCGAATCCGTTCTTATTATATAGTAGTAGAAAGCATACGAAGTGTACATAACCCTTGCAGCCTTCAGGAACACTCTTGGCGTATATTGCTCATCCTCATGAAGAAGTCCTTTCTTAAATTCCAGCCCGTGCTGAGTCAGAAAGGATCTTTTGTACAGGTTGAGCCAAGCAGCCATATGCATGGCCTGATGCTGAATCTGCTCCTTCATAAAAGCTGGACCCGTCATCACTTTATTCTCGGATACTTGATGATGCCTTAGACCAGTTGACTGGCCATCCTCCACCTTTAAAGCGTCACCTGCAACGATATCAAGGTCATCCCTCAGAGCAAGGCCGTACAATTTTTCGCAAGCTGCCTCATCTATATAATCATCCGAATCGACGAATAGAATATATTGCCCCTCTGCTATGCGCAGTCCACTGTTTCTAGCATCGGAGAGCCCTCCGTTCTGCTGATGAATGACCTTTACCCGCTTATCATGCTTAGCATATTCGTCGCAAATTTGTGGACAGAGGTCTGGGCTGCTGTCATCCACTAATATAATCTCAATTTCCTGTAAGGTTTGATGAATCAGGCTGTCCACGCATCGCCGAATTTCATTCTCCACCTTATATACCGGTACAATTATGGACACTTTTACACTCATAGTGGTCTCCCGTGCTCCTCGCTATTCAAGCTTTTCCCCGCTTGTATCCACTCACTGTACGACTTGCCTTTTCTGAATCCTCTCATTCCGCGCGTTAAATGAAGCAGTCTCTGCTTAATAGACAGCGTAGAACGCTTGCCGAATCGAAGAGCCAAATATAAGGCAGCCGCATATTTAAGCTTAGGGAAAAGAGCCGCAAGCAGCGCCCCTTTATCATAAAAAAACTTCTCGTTGTAGCCGCTGAACCATGAGGAGCGATTCTGCTTCACCGTCGCGATGACAACTGGATACGTGTAGATCTTCAGCCCTTTGCGAAGCGATTCTCGCAGAAACAGGCTATCTTCTCCCGAGCCGTATATCGCCCCTCCGCCAAACCAGACCGAGAACCATATGTTTTTGGAAAATACCTTTTTTCTGCGGAATGCGATTCTCGCAGTCCCATAATTCATAAAGTTGTGCAGCCCAACTCTCGATACTTTATCGTTTAATCTCCGCATCGAATCGCCTTCGGTTCGAATATTAAAAATAATAATATCGGCATCGGGGATTTCGTCGAAGGCCTGCTCCACAGCTTGGCCATAGCCATCAGCATAGACCATATCGTCATCACTGAACATACAAATATCCGAAGCAGCATTGAGCAGTGCCACATTCCTATTCTTCCCTACGCCTCGACCTGTTGTCGAATACATTCTGATTTGCTTTCCTTTGACCGTCTTATCCTGATAGGCATATTCCTCGGACTGATTGGCCAATACAGCGTCGGTCTGCAAATTCATTTCCTCGTACTTCGACAAATCCGTCTGGTTCATCGTTGCAACAAGCACTTCCACTTTCGACACCCCGATCTTGCCCCCTGCCGCCTAATTCCTTCCGATACAATCATAAGCGATTCCAGCCTGCTTCATTGCACTTGGCTCATAGCAGTTCCGGCCATCCAGAACGATAGCTTTCTTCATTAACCTAGCAAAGCTCTTATAATCATACTCTCTAATTTCCAACCATTCGGTAAAAATAAAGCAAATGTCCGCGTCTTTGATCGTATCATCGATAGTGCTGCAGTATTCAATCGCTTGATAGGATTCGATATCGCTATGCTCCATTGCTCTTTGAAAGTTTGGAATACCAACAGGATCATAAGCCTTAATTCTAGCCCCATCCTCTAGCAGGATCGGCACATTTGCAAGCGATGGCGCTTCTCGCAAATCATCCGTTCCAGGCTTAAAGGTCAGGCCAAGAACGGCTACCGTCAGCCCTTCGAAGCTGTCATAATATTTTTTTGCTTTCTTAATGAGCTTTAGCTTTTGCTGCTCATTCACTTCAATAGCTGCTTTTACTGTCTTCAATTCATAATCATTCATATTAGCCAGCCAGTGAAGTGCTTTTGTATCCTTTGGAAAACAGCTTCCGCCATAGCCGATACCAGCATTCAAAAACTTATTTCCGATTCGAAGGTCAAAGCCCATTCCTGTCGTTACTTCTTCAATATTTGCTCCGACAATTTCACACAAGTTAGCAATTTCATTAATATATGAAATTTTTAATGCCAGAAAATCGTTAGAAGCATACTTCACCATCTCAGCGCTTCTTCTGCTCGTCACGACGAGTGGCGCATCAAAACCTTTATAGAGGCTGCGCATCATCTCCTCGGCGAATGGGCTCTCGACTCCGATGATGATCCGGCTAGGATGCAGCGTATCCTTAATCGCAGTTCCTTGGGCAAGAAACTCTGGATTGGACACCACTTCTATATGAACATCCTGATTTTTATTCTCCTTAATCAGATGCTCGATTTTATCATTGGTCCCTACTGGAACCGTTGATTTCACAACTACAACACAGTGATTTTCCGCAGATTGGGCGATTTGCTGCGCTACCTTGAATATAAAAGCAAGGTTCGCTGAACCATCCTTCTTCTCAGGAGTACCCACCCCAATAATAACAAGGTCCGCCTTCTTATAAGCTTCCCTATAGTCAGTGGTATAGTGAAGCCTATCTGAATTGCGCAGCATCAATTCCTCTAGCTGCTCTTCGTAAAGGGTGGCCTTTCCTTCTCGAAGACTATTAATCTTCTGCTCATCAATATCTACACAAACGACGGAAAAGCCCTTCTCTGCCAAGCATACGGCTGTCACTAAGCCGACGTATCCTGTTCCCGCTACTGCTATTCTCATTTTACGATCCCTTCCATATCTCTCGTAATGGCAGCTCAGCGCGTACTCTCCGCTTTTTCCCAGAACGGCTTGGCCTTTCCGCTTATTACTCGGTAAGCTCCTACCCACTGGGCTATAATTGCAACGGTATAATAGTAAACGATATTTAATATTTTATGATTCGATTTAGTAGCCAGCTTAATAAGAGCTAGTATATAAAACACCACTTGGCCTAGAAAGAAAACTGCATATAGGCCCGCATAAGGAGCCAGGTATCCGCTTGTTAGGAGCAGCAGCAAATGCGCAATCCATAGCAAATACCTGCAGGTTCTATGACCGAAGTAAAAATAGGAAAACCAGCCTAATCGAAACACATTCAGCAGCTTAATAGAAGGAAGAATATGCTTTAATATAATCCGGTTCATTCGAACCTTTCGGCCAAACTCATCTTGGATCGTTTCTCCAGCCTTCTCATAAGCAACGGCATCGTGGTTGGCAATCGCCCTTTTGCCCTTTAAGGCATAATATAAAGGCATCGCGCTATCATGGCACTCGATCGGATTGAAATCGTAGTAGTCACTTGTTCGGCAAGCATAGATAGCGCCGTTGCCTGCCGTAATTGCTTGAATTCTGCTCTCAATCTCGCGAATAAAGAGATCGCTGTCCCAATAGCTTTTTTCAGAATTGCTCACATCGTTGGCATTATCATTGACGATCGACAGCTTGCCGCTGACGTATGCAATATCGCTAGAGGTAAAAGCGGCCATTAGCTCCTTGACGGAATCGCGCTCCATTCGTGAGTTCGCATCTGTCATAACCAGAAATGGTGTCGTCACTGTTTTGTGTGCTTCATTCTGAGCGTTTGTTTTGCCTTTGCGGGATTGCACCTCGAACAGACGGAGGTTAAGGTCTGGATGCTTCTTAATAAACGATGCAACAATTTCATTCGTGCGATCCGTGCTATTATCAGATGACACGATAAATTCGATTTTATCCTTGCAGTAATCGAGCTCTAGCAAATTATTCAATTTCTGAAGAATAACCTTCTCTTCATTGTGCGCAACCACCATAACGGTAACGGCAGGCTGGTGACTATAGTCCTTGAGAAGCTTTCTATTCTTATAAAGCTTTCCTAGCCATTTAATCGACAGCGGATAACCGATCATCGCCCATACAATAATAAAACCGCTCAAATAAAATAGAACCTCGATGGTTATCAACATACCCGCCTCACCCTTAGAAAGATTTCAGACATTCCTGAACAATCGCAATAACCTTATCCTGCTCGTCTACAGTAAGCATACCGCCCGAGGGCAAACAGATTCCTCTTGTGAACAAATCCACGCTTACATCCGCATCATGAGGGAAAAACGGAAGCTCCGCAAAAACAGGCTGCTCATGCATCGGTTTCCATACCGGCCTTGATTCAATATTCGCCGCTTCCAAGGCCCGTATAATACGCTCCGGACTGACGCTGCAGCCCTGATCGACCGTTAATACGGATAGCCAATAGTTCGGGCTGCCTTGCTTGGCTATTGGCAGCATCGTTACAGGCAAACCCTTGAACTGCTCGGCATATTTTTCAAAAATTTCTTTTTTGCGTTTGATTCGATCCTCCAGCACGAGCAGCTGTCCACAGCCTATTGCCGCGCTGACGTTGGACATTCTATAGTTGTAGCCGATTTCCTTATGCTCGTAATAGCTGACTGGTTCTCTTGCTTGTGTCGACCAGAACTTCATTTTCTGAATCGCCTTTTCGTCATTCGAGACAACCATTCCTCCGCCGGAGGTTGTAATAATCTTGTTGCCATTAAACGAGAATATTCCGATATGGCCGAATGTTCCGCATGGTTTGCCTTTATAGGTCGCCCCCAAGGCCTCTGCCGCATCCTCAATGACAGGTACGCCATATTTCTGGCAAATGGGAAGCAATTGATCATAATCTGCGCTTTGTCCGTACAAATCGACGATAATAATCGCTTTCGGGATTTTATTCTCTTTCTCCGCCCACTCAAAAGCTTTCTCAAGAGCTTTCGGAGACATATTCCATGTATCTGGCTCTGCGTCGATAAAGACCGGAATCGCTTGCTGATACCTAATTGGATTGCAGCTGCCTGCGAAGGTGAGGCTGGAGCAAAACACGTAGTCTCCTGCACCTACACCCAAATATTTTAGCGCCAGATGAATGCCTGCTGTGCCTGAGGTAACAGCCAGACTATGATTCATGTCGACATAACGGCTGAGCTCTCGTTCGAACGCATCCAAGTGGGGGCCAACAGGAGCAATCCAATTCGTATCAAAGGCTTCTTGAACGAATTTAATTTCCTCTCCTCCCATTTGAGGCGGAGATAGAAATATTCTTGGAGATTCCATTCTAATCTGCTCCTATCTTCTTTTTAATAAGTGCGGGAACCCCGGCAGCCATCACATAATCCGGTAGGCTGCTTATGACCGCAGCTCCGGCAGCAACAATAACATGGCTCCCGATCGTTACATTGTTAATAATGTTCGATCCCATACCCGCCCAACTGCAATAACCGATTCGTACTGTTCCCCCGAGCCGGGCTCCCGGAGACAGATGTACCCCGTCATCCAGCACGCAATCGTGATCAACGCTCGCTCCGGTATTAATAATACAGCCTCTTCCGAGCTCAGCATTCGTTTGGATGATTGCCCCGCTCATAACAATGCTGCCGGGCCCGATGCTGCTGAAGCGGCTAATGATGCTCGATGGATGCTGCAATACTGGAACTTGAAAGCCCTGCTCCAGCAAACGGCCGATCCAATCGAGCCTCGTGCGATTATGTCCAATTGCAACAAATGCCTCCCACTTAGTGGGCTCAAATTGCTCTAATTTCTGGAAGGAACCGTAAACGGGAAGCCCCAGCACGCTGATTATCCCCGTTCTATCATCCAAAAAGAAGATCTCACTCCAATGACCCAGCTCCAAGGCTATGTCAGCAGCTACCTTGCCCTGTCCTCCGGCACCTATAATAATTAATCTTCGCATATTACTCCTTAGCTTCACCTGCAAATACTGACATCGTATTGTCGCTTGAGCTGTTAATCCCCTTTGGGGCAAATACATGTTGAATGGTCAAGTAGGCGATTTTAAGATCCGTCATTAAACTGATGTGATCCACATACCATACATCGAGCTCGAACTTTTCTTCCCAGCTGATTGAATTTCTTCCGTTCACTTGAGCCCATCCCGTTATTCCAGGCGCAACTTCATGCCGACGCCTTTGAACGGGAGAATAGTGGGACAAGTATTGAACGAGAAGCGGCCTAGGTCCAATAAAGCTCATTTCACCTTTTACAATATTAAATAATTGCGGGAGCTCATCAATGCTTGTCTTGCGTATAAAGGCGCCTACAACTGTTATTCTTTCCATGTCCCCTAGCGGGGTTCCATCACTCCGTGCTGTCTCCACACGCATCGTTCTGAATTTATAAATAGCAAAAACCTTGTCGTTCTTCCCCGGCCTCTGTTGTTTGAACAAAACCGGACCTTTCGAGTCCAGTCTTATTGCTATTGCGGCAATCGCCATAATCGGTGCTGTCACAATCATTAATGGAACAGCGCACAGCAAATCCAATAGTCTCTTTACTACGACATAAGGCTTCATCGTATCACCTGATCAATTTTTCTTTTTCGATAATAGCAGCCATATAGTCCAGCAAGCTGCTTCTAAGATCATCGCGCTGGAGAGCAAATTCAATCGTCGTTTGAATAAAGCCCATTTTTTCACCTACATCATACCGCTTGCCGTCAAAATTATAAGCGTAAATATTCTCATGTTGCAGCAGCTCCGCGAGTGCATCCGTAAGCTGTATTTCTCCTCCAGCGCCTGGCTTTTGTTGATCCAGTATTTCAAAAACTTTCGGGGTTAGAACATATCGGCCCATAATCGCAAGATTAGAAGGAGCATCTTCCCGTCTAGGCTTCTCTACCAGATTCGTTACCTGATAGAGCCGATCACTCTTCCATAGCCCCTCTACAATTCCGTATCTCGAAACTTCTTCATCGGATACTTGCTGCACGCCAATAATAGAGGACTCGTTCTGCTCAAATTGATCCATCATCTGTTTCAGAGATGGCTGCTTGGCCTGTACGATATCGTCGCCTAATAGGACAGCAAAAGGCTCATTCCCGATAAATTTCCGCGCACACCATACGGCATGCCCCAAGCCTTTTGCTTCCTTCTGGCGAATATAATGAATATCAACCATTTTCGAAGACTTCTGGACCTCATTCAACAATTCAACCTTGCCTTTTTCAAGCAAGCTTTGTTCCAGTTCAAAAGAATGGTCGAAATGATCCTCTATCGCTCGTTTGCCTTTTCCGGTCACAATAATAATATCTTCAATTCCCGACTCAACCGCCTCTTCAACGATATATTGAATAGTCGGCTTATCTACAATCGGCAGCATCTCCTTCGGCATCGCCTTCGTTGCCGGAAGAAACCTCGTCCCCATGCCCGCTGCTGGAATAATCGCCTTGCGGACCTTCATCATTGTCCACTCCCTTAGATAGTTGTTATTTTATTTCTTATACTCATCTAGTTGAATTAAGCTTTATCTGCCTCCATCTGAAAAGAAACGACCAATCCCCGCACTCCCTTATTAGGATACGTGGGAATAAAACGGAACCAAATGCTTGATCGCTGCTCTTACCGCATTTTGATTTTCTCCCAATACCTTTTCGAACAATTTCAACTGCAGGTCCAGCTCCGATTGGCTAATATTTGCCGACTTGCCGATAAAAATTCGCTCATGCTGCGTTGACGTTACAGCTTCTTCACTCGTTAACAGTTCTTCGAACAGCTTCTCGCCTTCCCGCATGCCGCTAAACTGGATAGGAATATCTACGTCCGGCTCATAACCCGATAAGCGAATGAGATCTTGAGCCAAATTAAGAATGCTGACCGGCTTGCCCATATCCAGAACAAATATTTCTCCGCCTTGGGCGAAAGCGCCAGCTTGAATGACCAATTGTACCGCCTCCGGAATGGTCATGAAGTATCTCACCATGTCAGGGTGGGTAACCGTCACAGGGCCTCCCGCAGCAATTTGCTCTTTGAACCTTGGAATAACGCTCCCACGGCTGCCAAGCACATTGCCGAACCGGACCGCAACAAACTGAGTATTGCTCAATTGATTCTTGCTTTGAATATACATTTCGGCAATGCGCTTCGTTGCCCCCATGATGCTAGAGGGATTGACCGCCTTATCCGAGGAAATCATGACGAACCGCTCCGAATGATATTTATCTGCACAATCGGCGACATTCTTGGTGCCAAATATATTGTTCTTCATCGCTTCTGAAGGGTTACGCTCCATTAATGGCACATGCTTGTGCGCTGCGGCATGGAATACGACCTGCGGTCGGAACTGATCGAACACCTCATCTATGCGGCTTCGATCCTGTATGTCTGCAATGATCGTAGCCAGCTGGAGCTCTGGAAACTTGTTTTTCAGCTCCATTTCAATGAGATAGATACTGTTCTCTCCATGACCTAGCAGAAGCAGATTGGATGGCCCAAATGAAGCGATCTGGCGACATAGCTCAGAGCCGATTGAACCGCCTGCGCCTGTTACGAGCACCACTTTGTCGGTCATATATTGGGCGATGCCTCCCAAATCCGTAACAACCGGCTCACGGCCAAGCAGATCCTCTACCTCTACGTTGCGAAGCGTCGTAGCAGCCAGCTTCCCTTTAATGAAATCGTTAATGGCAGGAATCATTTTTACTTTAGCGCCTGTCAATTTGCAAATATTAATGATATCCGAAATATCTGCACGTTTTGCCGAAGGCATTGCAATAATAATGTCCTGAATATTGTTTTTCTCCACGATTTCTTTAATCTTTCTACGATTGCCGAGCACCGGCAAGCCTACAACCTGCATATTCAGCTTCTGGGGATCGTCATCAATAAAGCCCACAATACGATTTCCAGCAAAGCTGCTGCTCGTCATCATTTCTTTAGCAATTAAAGCTCCGCAGTCCCCCGCCCCAACTACAAGCACGTACTGTCTTGAATCTGCCTTTCTGGTTCTGTTCACCCGGAACAATCGCCACAAGAACCGCGAGCCTCCCATGAACAGCAGCATTAATTCAAGCGTTCGAGTCGCAATAGATAATGGCACCCGTTCTCCGCTAAGCAGCAGGGTTGCCAGATAGGACAAGGTAACGCCGACAATGATCGCTTTGATCAGTTCGATTATTTCGCCAATGCTGGCATACTGCCACATTCTCCTATACATTCGGAAGTAGCCCAAGCTAATCGCGCAAATCGTTGTCGTAAGCACTGCAAATATAATAGATTGCATTTTGTAGAACGGAGAAATTTCTCCATTGAACCCAAGGAAATAAGAAATCACGATCGTAATCCAGATAATGAATATATCTACAACCAATATGACCAGCATTCTATTTCTATTGTTCATCTAACTGCCCCCTCCACAACGGCAACATTCTACAAATGATCAGATGAGCGCCCTATTTGTCATGTGTTCCATAGTAGTGGTAGTAGGCTTCCTCTATCGGTTTGCGCTTTGCGTTATTTAATACAACGCCAACTATTCTCGCCTTGACGCTCTCGAGGCCCTTCACAGCCTTCTGAGCAATTTCTCGTTTTACCTTTCCCTGTTCAAGAACAAGAACAACCCCATCGCAGCGGGCAGCGATCAACTGCGCGTCCGTAACAGGCAGAAGAGGAGGCGTATGAATTAGAATCATTTCGTATGCTGAACGGAGCTGTTCAAGGACAGCACCCATTCTTGCCGAAGCCACCATCTCCGCTGGACCCGGAGGAATCATTCCTGAAGGGAGCAAATCCAGCATCGGAATATCTGTTGCGTAAATCGCATCCTCCAGCGCGCAATTTTGCGAGAGAACCGAGGACAGCCCCAGGTGATTTGGTACCCCGAACGTATGATGCACGCTAGGCTTGCGCAGATCGGCATCAACAAGAATGACCTTCCTGTCTGCCTGGGCGTAAGTATTAGCCAAATTCGCAATTAACGTTGCGTTGCTCTCGTTAGCTCCTGCCGACGTGACCATCACGACTTGAAGGTTCTCATCAGGCAAGGAGAAATCGATATTCGTGCGAAGCATTCGATACGACTCAGATACCGGCGATTTTGGATGCATACGGGTTACGAGCGGTCGTTTATTTCTCGAAGTGACCCGAGGCGGTTCGCTATCCTTGTTGCTTTTACGAAATTTTCTTTTTCGTGCTAAATACGCCTTCTCTGAACCTAACTTTGCAATTAATGCTAGAGTCGACATTTTAAGCACTTTCATAACATCTTCTTCCGTCCTAATGGTATCATTCATGAATTCAAGCAAAAAGACGAAGCCAACAGCAGCCATAGACGACAATGCAAACGCAATGGCGATGCTGAACGGAATATTAGGAGACACTGGGCCAGGCTGTTCGTCTGCCGCCGCGTAATTCAGAATAAACACATTATCCACCTTGAAAATATTATGGATCTCCTTCTGAAACACATCCGATACCGCATTGACAATATTGACAGCTTTGGCATATTCGCTGTCGTGCACAATAAGCGTCATGACCTGCGTGTTGTTCACAGAGCTGACTTGAATTTTGGCTGCCAATTGATTCGCTGAAAGCCCCCATTCGGGATGTACCTCAACCGCTTTGGCTGTTATGGCCGGTGTTTTGATAATCTCCTTATACGTATCGATCATCTTAATATTGGAGTCGATTTGATTGATATCAAACTGCCCCGTAGCCAGTTGAACAGTCGTCTGATTCACGATAATTTTGGTCGACGCTTGATAGATAGGGGTCTTGAAATTTTTACTATAGAGGGCTGCCAACACGGTACACAGAAGGACGAATAGAAAGATCAGCTTCCATCGCTTCTTAATGATTGCAATATATTGATGCAAGTCTAGCTCATTAGACACTTTTAACTCCTCCATTGGTTACAGAAGATGTCATTCATGTTGCTTCCCAAGGATCTATATCCTTGTGCATATTCATCTGGCAAATGCCTAGTCATTTGATGCTGCAAGCCTAAGCTTCCCTCAAAGTCACTTTCCTTCACCTCATCTAACTAGATCTACCTCGGCAATACCTCCTACAGCTTCTTTTTCTCTGAGCACACAAAAGAACCCGACGTGCAGCGCTCTGTAAGCTGTCGCTGCTTTGGGTTTTTTTATTACAGTTGATATAGCTGTTCTCTTGTAGAAACTCCTCTATGCTGCTCATGCCATTCAATTGTCTTGTGAAGCCCATCGCGAATAGCCCCATGTTGCCTAACTCTGCACACGTTAACTGCAAGCCATATGGGGATAACAGCAAATCATGCTATTATACGAATTCGATAACACCACTCTCCATTCTAGTAACTATAACTATTTCGGCCTATAGTTTACATAACTGCATCCAATATCTATATCGACAGATTATATTGCATTATTTACATCAAATATGCTGTTTTTAAAAGTATTTCCGAACTATTTCTTATGAAGGGAATGAAAGCGTACGTCAATTTCCTGATAAGTGGAAGATAAAATGGGAAGGGAGTGCGAATTTTCAGAAATTAGTGAATATTCCTTTTGGAATCAGACTAGCAAAGCTGCAACTGATAACCTATAGTGATTTCCAATCAACGAGGCATTTAAGTGCTTTGTAATTTCTCCAATATCTCTAGCGCTGTTAGGTGTACTTCTTCAAGAAATTCCCCATCTGTAGGTTCGAAAGCAATTCTTCTTGCTGCTTCTTCAAATTTCTTCATTAATTCAAGTGGCAATTCTAATATAAAGTAACGTAAACACCATTCTTTCCATGCATCATCATCACCTCTGAGCACATTGAATACATAAGGTAATGTTTTATCTGGAACAGTTAATAGTATTTCTGAAATGGCTTCAGCTATTGGCCAGTTCATATTCTGCAGCCACTCCAACAGATCAGGTATGATCGTTTCAAGCTCTTTTTTATCTAAATTTTTTAGAGCATTTACTCTTTCGAAATCATGCTTATCTCGAGGTAGATGCTCATTTGAATTTTTCATAGAGCTTTCTCCTTATTTCTATAGCAATCGTTTTTAAATTTCTTCAACCTAAATGATCAAGTTTCCTTAAAAAGCATTTTAAAAGCGCTTACATTGTTACTATTATACTATATATTAGGACTATTGCATCATATAAAATTCACATAATAGCTAAATAGGATATATACGGGATGTAAATCCCATACTATTCGTATGCATGCTGTTCCCTCTTCTGAGAACACCTACAAAAAAAATGCCCTCTCAATAACGAGAGAGCACTTTTAACCTCTTAAGCGATTGAAAATAGGCTATATGCTATTTTATTTAATTCAGAAAATAAAAAATACCTTTTTATGCAACTGTTCAAAATCTATGCTTTCTCAACTAACCTACCCGTTACTTCAATAAAAAATCAGCAACACAGTTTGACAGAGCCAAAACAAACAAGATCCACCTTGCATTACACTTGGTAGATCTTGTTTTTCACTTCTCAGTGTTGCTCTTGAAATCCCCGTCTCAAATTATCTCTAACACGAGCGAACTTTAACTTTACATCATCAAGCCACTTGGGTGCATCTGCGACCTCGGAGCCTTCCAACGACCACAACAATTTCGAGAACCTATATAACTTCATTAGTCTTTGAAAATACGGAAACTGGTTAATATCCTCATTGCACAGCGGAATTACTGAACAGTAACCTTTTAGAAACGATTTCACTTGAGAGTTATCCAAGTTCATATCATCACCAAGAAAATCATCAAGTGCAGTTACAATGTCGTGAGCGTACCAACTATAAACAGCATCATCAAAATCAATAACACTGAACGCACGATTATTCTCTTCATAAAAAATGTTGTCCAGATGAAAATCATAATGGATTAATCCATAGTTGTTGGTTGAAATAGGAAACGATTGGAGCCGCTCAGTAAGTATACCAAGTTCCTCAATCGCTTCTTTTTCATCTGGGTAGGCTTGTAACATAGCATCAATCTTCCGTAGTATATCCTGCCAGTTCAATCTTTTCGTACTGAAAGTCTCGTACACCCTTGATAATTGATGCAAGTAAGCAAGTGATCTTCCCCAGTCCTCACATCGCACTTCGGTTATGTTTTCATCCAATGTAGTGCCTCTGGCTGAACTAAACACAACTGCAAAATACGCTCCTTCTGAGTTCTGTACTGTCTCAATATACTTACCATTTACTGAAAGAATAGGAGAAACACAAGGGTAATGTTTCGACTTCAAATATTCCATGAATTCAAGCTCAGCTTTAATTTGTTCGATTGAATTTTCTTGATCATAGCTGAAGCGCAAAAAATATTTCTCCTGCTTATTCTCGAAAGCATATACGAAATTTGAACTGGCACGCCAGTACTTTAATGAGCCATCGTCATGTTCCCAATTTTGAATAAGTCTTTTGGCAACGGCATCCGAAGCCATACCTTTAACCATGTTACATAACTTCATCATTTTGTTATTTTCCTCCCGTTATTTATGAGAGGACTGAACTCCGCTAAGAGGCAAGCCCTCTCATAGACACACAATTTTGATTATCCTTCCTTTTCAAAACAAGTCACCCCTTCCATCATTTTCAGCAATAAACAACTTACACCAATATGTTACCATAAAATGTAACAAGCTGTATGATTAAGAATCACTTTAAGCAATTCTTCCAGTGGGTGCATAGAAACTATAGGAAGCCAGATGAATATAACATCATGACAAACACTTTGATGGTGACATGCTCAAAATGAATATGACGATTACTTAGCTTCTTTAAACCAGGAAATAGACGAAATGATCAAACGAAAGTATGAACTCGACAAATCACTTCAAGTGAGTGACAATACATTAGCCTTTACAGAACTAAAAAAGAGCCTTGATGACTTTATGTCATTCAATGAACTCACTCCAGAATTACTTCACAAACTAATAGACCGAATTGAAATAAAAGCAGAAGGGTTCGAGAATCTTTTACAGATTCTCGAACCCTTCTGCTTATTCTTTACTTCTCACTATCAACGCACAGCATTCAACGTGTGTAGAGACGTGAAAGGGTTATAAACTTAAAATTGAATTTGGTTTTAGTTAGTTTTTTGTAAAATAAAATCAACAAATTGTTCATTGATCCATTGAAAACATTTTGCAAAAGGAACAACTGAATTGGGTAAACCTTTCTCTAATGAAGAAACTGAAGAAGTGTCTATAGCACATAAAGTAACTGGCATATGTTTATCAATTTTCCCGACCTCCATAACACCAAGATAATTTAGCAAAACAATAAAAGTTTACTTTTTGTGTAAAATATTCTAAAATATACTTAATAATGATGTTTGTTCTTCCTCATTATACATTTCTGGAGATGTAAGAATGTTTCAAAGAATAGTATTGTTCACATCCATTTTAACCATGTTGTCTATTTTTATGGTCACGAGTGTTGGAGTAGCGCAAACAAGCAATGAAGTTAGAGTTTATCATTATAATGGCAAGGAGTACCGCACAATTTCAGGAGTCTTTAGTGAAAATGAAACAAGTCAATCACAATCTCTCTATGGTAATCAAACTAAAATTATAGAAGATAGAACAAAAATCAGAGATTGGGTAATTAAAGAGTATCCAGAGTATTATGGCGGTGTGTATACTGAAGGTGAAACCAATGTAATATTAGTTACAAGCAATTCAAAAATTGAAGATCAAATCAAGAATATTAGCAGAGATTCTAACAATACAGTTATTAAACTTGTTAAATATAGTGAGAAAGATTTGATAACAGCAAAAGATAAGCTTGTGAAATTAATGCGCACTAAGAGTTATGATATTAGTGGTGTGGGAAAAAGTAATAAAGATAATAAGGTAAACATATATATATCTCAAGTAAGTTATGAGAAAAATAAAGAAAAAATATTAGCTGAATATAATGAAGATATGATTAACTGGGTAATTGGAGATTTTAAAACTGAGCTTAATGCATATAATATACGAGCAGGAGAAGAAATAAATCAACCGTATGATTATTTTTGCAGTGTAGCGTTTAATGCTACAGCTGGAACTAAAAAAGTTTCTGTTACAGCAGGTCATTGCAATACGGGTACTTGGTATGATTATGAAGATGGGACTGCTTCAATTGGTACTAAGCCTTTTGGTATTGGTGGTCATGGTGCAGGAAGTCCTTATGATGCAGGATATATCCAACTGGTATCTGGTGTTACTCCAACTTATTATTTGAATAATATTCCATTAACGCTTGGTACTATTGATTACAATGGATCGCGCAGAGAAGTTGGGGATTACGTTAAAGGGATCGCACGTTCAGGCAATTTCTCGACTTCTGTTCAAATAGTTGATGATTCATTTGCGGCTATGAATGGACCTGACGATGCTTTTCTTACTAACCCTATTGGGATGACATTTGGTGATAGTGGTGGGTTGATTTATTCAATGATTAATAACGGAGTAAAAGATTTTGCATGTGTAGAAGGGGTTTATAGTGGGAGACAGATAAATACTTCAAATGGACTCGCATATAGTGTCGTTTCCAAATTTGATTTAGTTTATGATGGTTTGGGATTGACTGGTGTTTATGTTGACCCTGCTTATTAAATAATTGAGATTTATACTTCATATCAATAGGAGGACTTCCTTGAAAAAATCAATTGTAGTGTTGATGTTAACAGTTGGTTTATTAGGATGCAGCAACAATTCCGAACAACAGGAAACTTACGAACCGCCACAAGGCGAATGGGATTATAATACAGGTTATATTGTAGAAAAAGAAGACCCTAACAAGGTTCTTGTTGTGAGATATTTGGATTCCAAGGGTGTGAAATCTAAGGAAGTTCTCGGTCTCCCGGAACAAGGAGCAATTTGGTTTACTGTAGAAGAACAGGATCAGTACGACCCACTTAAAGTCGGTGATAAGGTTAAAGTAGTCAATAATGGAGGCATACTAGATTCTTATCCAAGCCAAGCAATAGCAACAGATATTACGAAGATTGATTAATATGTCTTACAAAGGACTAAGTATCGTTCGAGTTAACACGTAGAGCGGATGCTTAGTCCTTAATTGTTTAGATATAAAGTAGTAACCGCCTCTACACCCATTAAAATGTTAGTATTCTTCTATGTATAACTACCTATCATCTGTATGAGGTAATCGTCTTTTCCACGTAAAAGCAAGACCCCAAGGGACAAAACTCCCCCGAACCACTAGTCCGAGGGAACATAATATACAATTCAATATTCACCTGAAATTAACCAAACCTATTGATATCAAGCGATATTGCCTTACCACGCTTTTATTCTCGCTTGATGAAACATATCATCATTTTCTTCGATGTAATCAAGGCATTAGGCAAGATTCCCTTCAATTAAGCTATGCCACTGCCCCGTATGACATTGCGAATCAACTCCATACTTATCTCCTTGTGCATCACAAAGTACAATACGAGCTATTGGAAACTCCACGTATTTTCACAAATTAGGGGATTCACGAACTTCATATCAGGAATAAATGCTTATTCTTCTATAACTCTGCTACCATGCTCGCAGTCAGCGCAGCTTCCTTGAAGGATAATGCCATACTTATTTAATTGTACCGAGAAATCTCTGATCGTTGTTACATCCGAGCATTTTCCGCACCAGACATTACTGATATATTTTTGACGTACATCCTCTGGTATTTTAATCCACTTGCTCATTGCTGCATAGGAAACAACACCCGAGGCATGATCAATGTCGTTTTCTTCCTCATCGGGATCTACCCATTGAAGATTCGAATATGAGCCTGTTAACGAGTCTTGTATTCCCCAGCTATCATATTCAAGTATCTGAGCAATAGCCTTCACACGGCCTTTATACTTCTCAAATAGATCGGGTGTTTTCTCTTTATTCAATATCTCAATTACCTCTTCATAAACATCAGTTACAAAGTCCCCCATATCTTCACCTATATCTGCATCCTCATAAATATACTGCACTGCTACTTCACAGAAGTAAACCATCAATTCAAAGGGCCTAATCGTACCCTTACCTATTGTCATCATTTCAGAAAGAACTTGTTCAACTATAGATGCCCTTAGCTTGGGGAATCCACGAGTTGGGTAAAATTCCTTGTAAATTCGCTCTTTGGATGCATCAATAATTTCGAGTAAGGCAGGTTCGCCTTCCAGTTTGACAGAAATATAGGTTTGAGCATCCTTATTGGCTTTGACTGTCTCGTACAAAAGCTCAATAAGCTCTTCTTTCGAGCATTCCTTTAGCTTGCGTTTGATTTTAGTAGGAGTCAACAATACAATCATCCTCACACATCGTTTCGACTTATGTTCAAAATACAATCTTTATGATTAACGGAAAGTATAAAACCTAAGCCAGATATTTTGCGAAAAGTGATAATGTACTCTTCCCATCTGAATTTTTTCATAAATACTAAAAATATAAAACTCTTCTTTATCCACATCAGATTCAGTAATAACTTGATTCTGTTTGTAAGTATACCCATTGTCCCAGCCGTTTGTTTGAGTGACGTTTCTTGAACGTAATCTTTCAATATTTCATTGCCTGTAAAGCTGGAATACTCGATATTAAACTTACATAGAGCTTGCCACAATCAGCACAGAAGAATTTATGATACAAAAACAGAAGAGAACCCTACGTTATGATAAATAACGTGGGGTTCTCTTCAACCTGCGAAGTTCTCATTGCGGAATTTTTTTTGAGCGAATTGACCATTCATCTTCACTTACCTCTTATTGCTTATATAGTAGTAGAGATGGAGTCTTCTGAACTATTATTATATGATCCGGGAAGTCATTCGCATTAATAGGTACAGAAACCACATAAAACGTATTGAAATCCTCTAGCTTATCTAATTCAATTTCAGCATCAATAACAACCACATTCCCCTTAGATAAAACGGTTTCGAATGAACTGACTTCCTCATTAGCTAGGGCTTTATGGTTAATATAAAACGTATTCCTATATCTTATTTCAGGATGACCAAAAAGCTTGAATGTAATTTTAAGTTTTCCACTTTTATTAATCTTAAAATTGTCTTGTTTTGTTTCACCGTTCACAGCTAAGTCACTAAACACACGCTTTTCCAATGCTTCTATATCAACTTTCTCCATCACACTATGTATCTTCAGCAAATCCTCCGTCACGAGTTCCATTGACTGGTGAACATTACTTAATCCCTCTTGTTGCGAAAGAGCTACAATATCCAGCATTTCTGTGTCTTGGTTAAAAATTAATTCCGTGCCCGTTTCCAACGCCGTTTGGTAACCTCCATAGGATGTCGTCTCTTTCATATCCGGAATAAAAGAAGGGTTATACACACTTATAATGCTAACATGAAGATTATCCCCTGATTTCCCTGTGATCGGAGTAAACAAGAATGCGAATGGTGTGTCTTGATCATCCTCCTTTAACTGTAACGTATGCAGATATTTATAGGGTTCTGTGGGTTTATTCAATTTGTAGGGCTGCGGTTTTCCATCAACAAAGATAAGAAAACCGACATTTTTGGCATCCCCCGAAGCTCGCACGGAATAATTAAGCGTTAACTCACCACCGTTGTACTGTAAAGGGAGCATTTTTCCTTTTTCATCAAGATTGGGATTATAAAAACCATGAAATAAACTGCCTTTAACAACTGTATTCTCTTCCGGTGTATTCTGAGTTTGAGTTGTTTTGCTAGGAGAAACCTCCGAATGCAAGCTATTCGCATTATTCGTAGAACAGCCGACAATCAATATTGTAAAAATCATAAAAGAGATTGTCCCTTTAAAGCCCCGTAGCTTTTTCATCTAAATACTCTCCTTGTTCTATAAATAAAAAAAGAAGATGCTTATACCAATGCAGATAAATACGAAAATATGCTTTATCTGCACGGTCTAAACATTCTTCTTTCTAACTATTAATCAATCTTAGATGCGTACATACGTATAAACCGCATATGCGCCATATGTGTTTCCACCTTGTACACTATGTGTTCCATTAACAGCATAGGAACCTGTCGGAAGACCAACATGAGAACCATAGAATGTTGATATTCCTCTTGAACTATTGGTTTGTGGTTTCGTAGCAATGGTTGAACCCGATGAATTTTGAACCGACGAAGAGTATGATAAGTATGCTTGATCATTATTTGAAGTTACATTTGTAATAAAAGATGCCGTGTAGGCTGTACTGGTTAACGTTCCTTTTAAAATTCCATATCCATTTGTCGATCTAGTCTGTACGTCTGCAAATGCTGACACTGAAAATAAAGATGCGCTCAACATCGCAACTGCACCAAGGGCAAATACTTTTTTACTGAATTTCATAATAATTCCTCCTCGATTTTTTTGATTTTTGAATGCCACCAGACTAAATTAGCCCAGTCAAACAACCATAGATAAAATACCACCTCCCTATTAATTGTCAGCTACGCTTATCTTTTTCAGAGCAAGATGATATAGCAACCTTGTGGGCTGATCTGCTACCTAAACGACTCCCACTAACAAAACATGACGATTTTTTTATATTTTATTTCTTGATCATTAACCAAAATTACGTTCTATTTGATACAATATGTATCAAAGGAGGTGGTTTCAAGTAATATGGAGGAATGGCTATCTTTTGTTCGATGTAATTTTTATTATCTAGATCGATCGGCACAAGAATTGATTTACCAGTCATTCCGAGAATTAATCTATAAAGATATTTACATTTTGTTTCAGAACCATGAACTAGCAGACGACGTTGTACAAGAAGCCTTCATAAAAGTAATTACCAAAGCATCTACATTACAACATCCAGTGAATTTAAAAGCATGGATCAAGAAGGTGTCTAGAAATACCGCTTACGACATGTTCAAGAAAGATAAAAGATATCGTTATTTTGCGGATCCAAATATCGTAAAATATCAATACCTTAATGGTTTTCCACCTACATACGAGTTAAATGTAGCTGAGTTAGTTGAAGAGCAGCTTCGTGATGGAATGTTACATGACTCCCTAAAGGATTTAAAAACAAAGTATCATTTTGTTTTGCTAATGTACTACATAGAGGGCAAATCGCATAAAGAAATCGCTCACCGACTTAATATTTCCGAACAAGCTTCTGCACAGTTATTAGTCAGGGCGCGTAAAAAACTATTACAAAACTTCTCTAAGAAATGGGTTGAGGATGACGTATAGAAAGAGGTATTAAGATATTTGTGCTATTTAAAATGGAACAGAAAAAACCTACGTTATGAAAATGACGTAGGGTTTTTCTTCAACTTGATAGGCGCTATACTCACTTATTATTTTCGCCAATACATCTCAACGATTAGTCGTTCTTGACTAACAGTACGCAACACTCCACATGAACCGTATGCGGGAACATGTAGGTGTTGTTTGGGTTCTGTGTTAGTTGGTTAAAACCCTTGATTTATAAGGGTTTTAACCATAGCATAGTGTTCGTTCTGTTTGAGTTTGATTGCTTGTTGACGATGTTCGTCAACAAGTCGTCAACAAGTTTGTATGGTTCTATACACAACAAAAATTCCTCATCCGGCTTTTTGTTCAAGTTGCGAATAGTGGGTACCTAAGTCCTGTATATCTATCAGATACCACAGGACTCATGCTACTTATCCTTGAATGCTGAGGACCGGAATTTAACCCGTATAGTGGCCATCCACCGCAGGATTTAGTTCTGAACCGTCCTTCGTGCCCCCTCTTCTACATCACGAAAAGCTAATGTATAATCCTTTAATCATGCGGCTTAAAGTCACTCTTTATGTTCTACGAGCTCTATGTTAAGGAAGATGCACGGAGCCATATTAGCAAAAATGTTAACATAAAAAAGAGCAGAAGTCGTGTGATTCTGCTCTTTCTTTGGACAGCCAAGCTTACAATTGATGCTTATCCAATAAAAATGTGCTTGGAAACACTTTTCCAGGCATATGCATCGTATGTGGGGAGCGACCTATTCCCGCGATATCGGTTATAGTCACTTCGGGCATAAGTTTTAAAATAAATACTTCATATCCCCCTTGAGGAACGCCCTTTCGTTCTTTATTTATACCGTAACCTCACCACTAAAAGGTTTGCCATCGGTGTTATATGTCACGTTGAAAACCATATCCGCTAGCCACTTCTTGAAGGACGGATTGTCGCCCCATTGTTTGAACATTTCCATATTATCAGCCATAATGCTAAAAATCACTCGTTGTAAGGCAGCGTCGCTCTCCATACGGGCGTTTTGCTTATCAGAATTCTTCATAGCGTTTCGGTACTTGGTATCCTTTGATACCATGCCCGGAATACGCTGTATCTGTGCCCGTACATTATCCGCGTCCTTCCAGTCGATGTTTCCGAACAGGTCGTTGAAAATTGACAATATGTTCGTAAGCATATCAAGTTCAGGTGGCTGCTTGCCACTGATTCCGCCAGTCGGAACAGGGGCAACTTGGGCATTATCATCTTCAAGCTGAATTGAAATCATAGAGCGGGCTTCCGCACGATAGCTATCGAGGTCGATTGATTCCAATATACCCGCCGACAAATCTTCCTCTTTCGGTGACGGAAGTTTCGGTAGCAATAAGTTTATGAAGATGGACAGCTTTTCCCATTCGGCATTACCGTAAGGCAGTATCGCACCGAGAAATCCATATGTTCGTACAAATCCTTTTGCAGAAGACTTAAATTCGACTTGTCCATCTTCATCAAGTTTTTTGTAATTGATGGCACAAGCGTCCAAAATCGGATCGAGTTTATCGCGCTCCGCATTACCGAGATAAAGGTCAATAAAACCGTCCACATGATTTTCTGTGTAGACTTGGTGTTTTTCCATTGTTAAGATCAAGTCATATAACTTGTTCGGGTCTGTTTCGCCTGATAGAATTGTTGTGCGATAATAGCGAGAGAATGCATCGCCAATATCTTCCGCTTCGTTAGCAAAATCTAAAACGAAAGTGTCAAACTTACCCTCTTTTGCGCGATTTAAACGGGAGAGGGTCTGTACCGCTTTAATGTCGGTCAAAATTTTGTCTACATACATTGTGTGCAGGAGTGGTTCGTCATAGCCGGTTTGGAACTTGTCCGCAACTATTAAAAAACGATAGGGTTCTTCAGCGAACACATCTTCAATATCCTTGCTGGGGAAGCCGTTAATTAGGCTCTCGTTCAGCGTATTGCCGCCGTATTCCTTGTCACCCGAAAAGGCGATGATGGCTTTATAGGGACTCTTTCGGGCTTCGAGGCAACTGCAAATGGCGTAATAATATTCAATTGCCCGCTCAATACTGCTCGTGACAACCATCGCCCGCGCCTTGCCGTCAATCTTGCGGCAGACGCTGTCGTGGAAATGTTCGACCATAATGCCAGCCTTAGTGGCAATAGCAAATCGGTCGCTTTCCACATAGGCCCGGAGTTTCTTCTGTGCCTTTTTCTTATCGTATTCGGGATTGTCGGTTACAGTCTTTACCAACTTGTAGAAGCTCTTTATCGGCGTATAGTATTTCAGCACGTCCAGAATAAATCCCTCTTGGATAGCCTGTTTCATCGAATAGTTGTGGAACGGAAAATGCTTAACCGTACCGTCTGATTGCGGAGCGGGAACGCCGAACATTTCAAGCGTCTTGTTTTTGGGTGTGGCGGTAAAGGCAAAATAGCTGGCGTTGGTCAGCATTTTGCGCCCTTCAACAAGTGAGTTTATTTTGTCCTCTGTGTCGGCTTCGGGGTCAAAATCGCCACCGAGGGCGACGTTCATGAATGCAGACATATTACCGCTTTGACTGCTATGCGCTTCGTCTATGATAATAGCGAATTTTCTGCCCTTATGCGCTGTGCCGATGTCGTCTAAAATAAACGGGAATTTGTGTACAGTCGTTATAATGATTTTCTTACCACCGGCGATTGCTTCCCTCAAATCTCCCGAATGCTCAGCCCACACCACGGTATTCGACACCTGCATAAACTGCCTGATAGTGTCACGGATTTGTTTATCGAGATTCACACGGTCTGTAACCACAATCACAGAATCCACCACCGCAACGCCGTTCACTTCAAGACCTACGAGCTGGTGAGCAAGCCACGCAATGGAGTTTGACTTACCGCTGCCCGCACTGTGCTGGATAAGGTATTTTTGCCCGACGCCATTGGCGTGAACATCGGCAAGCAAAGACCGAACAACACTGAGTTGATGGTATCGTGGAAAAATCTGCCTTTCGGTTTTCTTTTTTGTCTTTTTATTTTCATCAATCACCACTTGGGCGTAGTTTTCGATGATATTGGCGAGGCTGTATTTTGTAAGTATTTCTTTCCAGAGATAGTCGGTCATTATGCCGTTGGGGTTGGGCGGATTGCCCGCGCCGTCATTGTAGCCTTTATCAAACGGTAGAAACCACGACGCTTTCCCTGCGAGTTTCGTGCAAAACTTCACCCTTGCGTCATCCACGGCGAAATGCACCATACACCGTTTGAAACTAAACAGAAGTTCCTTTGGGTCGCGGTCGGTCTTATATTGATAAACGGCATCTTCCACGTCTTGCTTGGTTAGCTGGTTCTTCAACTCGCTGGTGATGACGGGCAGACCGTTTATAAATACGCAAAAATCTAAAGCGAGCCGAGTGTTATCCTTACTGTATTGCAATTGGCGGGTGACACTGAAAATATTCTCCTCGAACAGCATCTTTGCAGCCGAATTCTTTTCAGATGGCGTCATGTAGAACATAACAAGATTTGTGGGATAAATTTTCAGGCCGTTACGAAGAACGTCAATAACACCACGCTTGGCGATTTCCCCCTGCAATCGGCCAAGAAACTGACTATACTTATGTCTGCTTTGCTTAACCCCAAGCAATTCCAGTTGTTTGGGCTGCGTCTCCTCTAAAAAGCGAAATAGCCGCGTTTCGTCGATAGCGTATTCTTTGTTATAATCCTCGTTTATGCCTTGCTCGTAGCCGTTTTGAGCGATGAGCCAATCTACAATAAGGGTTTCAAGCCCGGATTCTTTACTATTCGTTGGCATATTCAAACCTCCATCGCCATTTGTGGCAGTTCGTAAACATTTTTTAGCAATTGGCTGACGAAGATTATCGTTCGCTCTGCTTCTACCTTTGTTGCCACGTCTATTTCGTGGATATAATAGTTCCCGAGTTTCCTTATTTTATCAACCCAAGTACGGTTGCTCCGCGATATATGTCCCTCGGATTCCAAAAAATTAACATACTCAATAAAGTTAAGTTTCGAAGCCGCGCCTTTATCTACTGCTATATGCATCATCAAAGAGCGGGCGACCATTATGACCGAATAGTAGCATTCGGTAGAAAAAGACTTCCTACATTCAACATACATCTTTTCAATCTTATCTGGCAGATGTTTTATATCTTCAAACGGCAGGAATAGAGACGGCGGAATTATGTTGCCGTCTTGTCCTATCGTTACGGGCATACAGCACTGCGAACACTTGAAAATGTGATACTTTATCGCACCGAGTTCAGTATCAACAATTCTTGTGTCGGCAGTTGTGCGGACAATAACGTTGCAGTACGGACAGCGAAAAGTTACTTCTTTTCGTTCTCGCTTGCTTGGCTTTTCCCACATCCATTCTTTTATTGCGAGCATCACTCATCACCCGCCTCTTCAAAGCTATCTTCCAAATCATCCTCCACAACCGCGGTTTCCTCTAAGTCATAATCGGGGATAACAACGCCGCGCACGTCGAGTTTGCCTGTGACCAAATCGGAGATGAGGCGAGTACGGTATTCGTGGAGGAGATCGATTTCGTTGTTGAGTGTGCTGGCAAGTTTCTCGATGCGTTCACTTTCACCATCAAGCAAAAGTAGGATTTTTCTCTGCTCGTCAAGTGTTGGAATTCGCATTGTAATTGTGTTAAAGTCCTCGGTATAAAGCCGCCAAAATCCCTCGACGACACCGCGAACCCTTATGCGCAGCTCGTATCTGCACACATCGCTTTTTAAGTAATACTCAGCATACTTAGGAAGGATTTTTGTCGTAATCGGCTGTAAAACAGTATAGTCTGGGCTGATAACGCCTTTTTGATAGGCAAGTGCAAAAACACCCAAATGTGCTTTGAGTCTATTAAGCACAATATCATTTTCACAACAGATTTTCCCACCTACGTAGGATTCAGACAGCATTCTCCGTTCGTCTAATAGTTCATCGCTTACCAAGCCATATTTTTGACTCATAGAAAGGTGGGTTTCGTTCCCATGCTCTGAACGTTCGTTTCGCTCTTTAAAAAGGTACTTCGCACGATAGTTATGCCAAGTATCGCTGCTTTTTGAAAGAATGTGATTTATGAATGTTCGCTTCTGCTCCTGCAACAACGCACTCTGCTTCTTTTTTGCATTTATTAGCTTGTTAATCTGCGACATCTTCCAGTCGAGATAACGCACGATTTGGTCTTGCTCGGCGCGGGGTGGTCGGGGGAAATGCGTCTGCATAAAAGTGTTTATGCCAATGACTTTCCGCAATCCAGTGTATAGCGGACGCATTGCTTTCACGTCGTCAAGCGATAGATAATAATATTCAAAAAAACGTGGATTTACACCGTTGAGAGTGAAAACATCGTAAGCACCCGTTATCATGCCTTGATGCTTTGCCAATCCGACCGTTCGTGGCGTTTCGTCTATATCAAACAAACAAAAGATTATTTGCCCATTTTCTACCGTTTTGTATGTCCCAAAATCGCTAGGGAATTTACCTTTCATCTGCGTTAAGTCGCGAATGATAACGCCACCCTTTGTCAACGACAGGAGCGTAAATTTTGATGACTCACCGCCAACTGTTATTTTTGATTCCTTCAGAACTACCTTATTACGTATCATATCCCAATGGGCTGGCACAGAAGAAAGCCATGGCAATGTTATGGGTTTATAAGTAGAATAAGAACTCATTCCAGCACCTCTCCCAGTAGCCCATGGGTCTCTGCTTCCAACGCCCGAATATCTGCTACAATTTCCGAGAGTTCGCGGAGTTGCACCGGCTTATAAAAATGCTTGGTGAAACTGATTTCATAACCGATTTGGTTCTTGTTTGCATCAACCCAAGCATCGGGTGAGTAAGGTAAAACTTCTTTTTTAATGAAAGCATCAATACCGCCTTTGTAGTCGAGCGGAATCTGTTCAGTATCGGTCAGGTCTTTGTTCGGCACGAGTTTACCTTTTTTATCGTGGAGTGGCTTGCCGTCCTCCCCCAACTGCGGACGCAAAACGGTAACCTTCCAATAGCCAAACGCGCTGTTGTCAAAAATCTTGCTGTATTCGTTCTCCTCAAAATCAAGGAACAATTGCAGAATCTGCTCACGCAACGCCTTTGTTAGCTCGCAGTTCTTTTGCCCGAGATTCTTGCGAAGCGGAGATTTAAGCTCGGTAGCATCAATCAACTGTATTTTGCCCCTGCGCCGCGCGTCTTTGCGGTTGGAGAGCACCCAAATAAACGTTCCTATGCCCGTGTTGTAAAACATATTGTTCGGCAAGGCAATAATCGCTTCTACCAAGTCCCGCTCAATCATATAGCGACGAGCATTGCTTTCTCCTTGCCCTGCATCACCCGTAAATAATGAAGAACCGTTATGAACCTCGGCAATGCGCGAACCCATTTCGGTGGTTTCTTTCATCTTGGCCACGTTATTAAGCAAAAATAAAAGCTGACCATCGCTTACGCGCGGAATCATCGAGAATTCGGGATTGTCATCGAAAGATGTAACAAAGCGGGGGTCCTGAATACCTTTCTTGCCGCCGAGCCTATCCGCATCAGTTTTCCATGATTTTCCATATGGGGGATTGGAAAGCATAAAATCAAACTGTCTGGAGGGAAAGCCTTCGCTCGACAGTGTAGAACCGAACGCGATATTGTCCGCTTCCGCACCCTCTCCTTTTAACAGCATATCCGCCTTGGTGATGGCATAGGTTTCGGGGTTGATTTCTTGACCGAACAAATGAATAGACACCGTGAGGTTATTCTTTTCAGCAAGAGAAAGCAGGCGGTCTTGGCTCACAGTGAGCATACCGCCGGTGCCGCTCGCGCCGTCATACACGGAATATGTAGAGTCCTTTATTTGGTTGGCAACAGGTAAAAAAATAAGGTCAGCCATCAACTCTACAACGTCCCGGGGAGTGAAGTGTTCCCCAGCTTCCTCGTTGTTTTCCTCATTGAAGCGGCGAATAAGTTCCTCGAAAATGACTCCCATCGAGTGGTTGTCCAGCGCGGGTATGCGAACACCGCCTGTATCATCCAACACAGGGAGTGGGCTGAGATTAACGCTTGGAGACACGAATTTCTCAATTACTGCACCGAGAATGTCCGCGTCAATCATCGTGTCTATCTGGTTGCGGAATTTGAACTTTTCGAGAATTTCTTGCACGTTTGGCGAAAAGCCGTCTAAATAGGCGATAAAGTCAGTTTTTAATTTCTGCTGGCTTGCACGGCTCGTCAAGTCACGTAGACGAAATTCCGATGAGTTGCAAAAAGACTGTCCGGCGGCATTGCACAATGCTTCGTTCTGATTGGTCACGCCCGCCGCGTCCAGCATCTTTTTCATATCAAGAACAGCTTCTTTGGTATCTTCAAGCACGGCATCCAAGCGACGGATGACCGTCATGGGTAAAATAACATCGCGGTATTTGCCGCGTACATATACATCTCGCAGGCAGTCATCTGCAATGCCCCATATGAAACTGACTATTTGGTTGTGGGTTTTGTTATCCATCGTTTGTTCTCCTCCGAAGCATCTATGGTAATTTATTTCTGCCGCTTGTCCTGAACGTATCCCTGAGCCCACTTCACACTTCAACTTGCACTTCGGAAACCAACGTTGACTGTTCGCTTAAGGATCAACGGCGCTCTTTTTACCCGTTTCCATGTATTTGTGATACCGCCGCTGGGCCACTGTCGTCGCCGTTATTATCGTTTTTTGTGTCTTCCGCGGCGATAATCTCGTTCAGCTCAGCAAGTATTTATTATAGCATGTATGGGATTTTTGCTGATCGTTACTAAGGTCTCTCGGTCGGAAAGCTGCATTCTCTCTTGAATGATGAGCGCGCAAAGTCCCATCCGCAAACTGAACGTTTGCTGACCTCGGAATGTATTTCTTCGCGACCGCTGCCCACGGCTCCAGCTGCACCAACTGAACCTTGCGATTTTCTTCATCCAGCTTTCCACGGAATGGTAGGAAGAAGTCACCTGGCAGAATCAATTGATTTTCCAGTTGCTAGGTTGGTTTGAACACACGTCCGCTCCATCTACAAAGGTTTTATGTTATTTCAGAAGATTCCTTTACATATGATTAATTCGACAAAAAGAGCCAATACCCTTGTTTATTTTTAATTTTCAACCACTTCCAGTCGTTCGGCAAGCCCTATGTATGACCTTTAATCATGGGTAAACATGTGAATTAAAATACATCACTATAAACAATTAGGTAGTTCAACTCCAAAAGTTCTGCAAGTCCTTATTATTTTTTCTTATAAGGATTACACCAATACTTCCGTTCATATATCACCAATTGTCGTTCTTATTCGTTTTCATAATTTAGAAACTCTTCATCCAATTCTTTACGTGTAAATACCCATGATCCCCAGAATCCTTACTAGAGTTACATATGAACCAAGCTATGATATACTACGTATCCGCATTTGCTTCTAAATACTGCCGTGCTTCAACCTTTCCCTGTGGAAATAGTATTACTGCCTTACCAAGAAGATCTGCAGGCTTTTGTCGATATGCAAATTGTAGGAGTAAAAGAGACTTGATTGCGTAAAAATATTAATGAAATTTCTGAAGTTCTTGGTACCTCAACAAACTATATCTATGTAATGGTCCGTGAGAAACAATTAACACATTCTCAGAGTAAGAAGAAGATCTTACTCTATCAGCCATTCTGAAAGTTCATCATAGCCCTCCAAACTACCTAAGCATCGCAAGTAGTCATGCCCTCCATCAAACCTACTCTACCACAAGTTCGTCATATGACTTCTCTTTAAAACTAATGCTTCCTCGCCACTGTGAATGGCTAAGTCTGTTCCGCAGGGAAAATGTCAATACTACCAATTAACAACTTTAACTAGGGTGGTAATGACGATGTGGACGCCAATTAGTAACAAAGATAACATGATTGCAGATATGTTTAGAATCGCGTTAGAACTCGAAGAGCCATGGAAACTAACCCATATTGAATATGATGACAAGGACGAAGCGTGGCACTTATTCCTGGACTTTGAACGTGGAGCCCTCTTTGTATGCCCCTCGTGCGGTGCTTCATGCAAAGCGTATGATGCGGAAAAGAAAGACTGGCGTCATCTGGATTTTTGGAACTGGAAGACGTACATTCATGCTCGTGTGCCAAGAACCGACTGCACGAGCTGTAAGAAAGTAACCCTTGTACCTGTGAAATGGTCACGCCCCAAATCACATTTCACGCTCCAATTCGATGCATGGGCGATGCGGCTTATGGCTGAAATGCCAGTCAATGCTGCGGCTCGGGAACTACGCGAGCACGACACACGCATGTGGCGAATTTTCCATCACTATGTGAATCAAGCAATGGAACAAGTGGATTTGACTGCAGTGAAACGAATTGCCGTAGACGAAACGTCATCACGGCGCGGCCATCGCTACATTACGCTATTTGTCGACGTGGATACGAAGATCGTCTTGTTTGCAACGGAAGGTAAAAGCAAAGAAACTTTGGCCAAATTCAAATACCATCTAGAGAAAAGTGGCGTAGATACTGCGCAAATTCAAGAAATATGCAGTGACATGTCCCCGGCCTTTATTCGAGGCATTCAGGACCAATTTCCGAAAGCCGAGATTACCTTTGATAAATTCCACGTCATGAAGCTAGTCAATGAGGCGGTGGATGAGGTACGCAGAGAAGAGCAAAAGCAAGCACCTGAGCTCAAGCGAACCAAGTATCTGTGGTTGAAAAATGAAGTGAATTTAAAGCACGAACAGAAGGAAGAGCTGGACCACCATCTCAAAGACAGCCATTTGAAAACAGGTAGAGCATACCGGTTAAAACTGGCTTTGCAAGACCTCTGGGGCAAACCACATCTCTTAGCAGATGTTTATTTACGGGAGTGGATGAGCTGGGCCAGACGCTCGCAGTTAGAACCCATGGTGGAATTAGCAAAGACGATTAAACGCCACGAAGAAGGTATTCTTCGCTGGTTCCACAGTAAAATGACCAATGGATTGCTGGAAGGAATAAACGGCCTCGTCCAGGCATCGAAGAGAAAAGCACGCGGCTACCGCAACGTTGGAAACTTAATTGCAATGGTCTACATGACAGCAAACAAATTACGGCTTCCAACGCTCGCAGCACGTCGAGCATAGGGTTTTACCCTTTCCCCTTTTATACCAGATCCTAAGGAATCTCTTAGAAATTAACGAAACTATGTCTCTATTTAGACTGGGAATACCCATCCAGTAGAGCGAACAATAGGTCATTTTCTATGAAAATAAAAGAGATTCCTTGAAGTAGCTTAGTCTACTTCAAGGAATCTCTTTTGCCCGTTACGGACTTACTCTCTACGAATCTACAAATGCTCATTACGAGCTTGAATAATTTCCATATTAGTCCATTAAGTTGAAATCGTCAATGAGCACTCTTCTTGATATAACTTTACCTTGTTTTTCTCTTCTTCAATGGAACAATAGAATTAAACTTATTTGCAGCTTCACGATCGGCCGACTGAAGAGCATGGCCATATACATTCATTGTCGTAGTGATGCTGGCATGCCCTAGCCTCTCTGAAATGATTTTCGCATGGACGCCTTGATTTATTAATAATGTCGCGGAAGTATGTCTCAAATCATGAAACCGGATGTAGCGGAGATTATTCTTCTTCAAAAAGTTACGAAACCACAGATAAGGCGTCTCCGGGTAATATGCATTGCCTTCTGAATTTGAGAATACAAAGAAATGATCTCCTCCCTTCCAAGCATCACCTAACGTTAATCTCTTTTTGCGAGAGTATAAGTGATATTCTTTCAAATTCTCAATAATCGAGTCCGGTAGAGATATTTTTCTTTTAGACTTTTTGGTCTTTGGTTCAGTTATGATTCTTTCTCCGTTCTCTGATAGTGAGATACTTTGCTTAACTTCAATAATTCCAGTGTCTAAATTAATGTGTTTCCATTCCAGCCCAACCAGCTCCCCTCGTCGAAGAGCAGTTGTTATAGCTAGCAAAATTAAAATTTGCCAATGGAATGGTTCCTTTTCTAGAGCATCGAATAATATACTAATTTCATTTTCATCGTACACATCAATTTCTTTTTGTGTCACTTTAGGCTTTTTAACATCCGAGACAGGGTTGTTTTTGATAATGCGCCATTCAGTAGCCCTTGAGAAAATATTCTTGAGTATGCGATAAAGATACTCTAATGTTCCGGAAGCAAGTGGACCTTCTTTGCCATCCTGCCGTTGTTCGCTTGAAAGAAAGTTAACAATATGAATCGGCATTATTTTGTCTAAACGAATATGGCCGAACGCTGGCAGAATGCGATTTTTTAAGAACCTGTCATAAATATCAAGTGTTTTTACACCAAGCTCTTTTCGAGCGTGCTTCTCACGCCATTCATCTACAAACGCTGAAAAAAGCATTTTTTCAGGTGCGATATACTCGCCCGCCTCAACTTCCGTCTCAAACTCAGCTAGAATCTTGCGCGCTTCGCGAATACCTTTAGCCTTTACGGTCTTTGTATAACGATTTCTTGTTCCATCAGCTTTGTTACCAGCCTCTACTACTAATAACCATGAGTTATCTCCTCGCCTTTGAACACTTGCCATTTAGAGATACCGTCCCTTCGATATATGTTAATTGGAATAGGTTACATTCAGAGACTCTTGCTGCTTGAACCATGCCTCTAAGGTGTCACGACGGAAAAGAATTTTCGAGCCAATCTTTGCATGAGGAATGCGCCCCGCTCTAACCTCTGCGTAGAGCTTGTCCTTCGAAATTGCTTTTTCGAATACCTCATCCCATGCTTCAGCAAATGTTAGTACATTACGTCGACTATTTTGTGATACCTGGATATGCTCTAATTGAGTGACGGTATTCATGCACGATGCCTCCTATATAAATAGAGTATTGTTCTTAAGCGTTACCAGCAAATTTCAAAAAGTTTTTTTCCGCTGCTTAAGGGAAGAATCAGCTATGAGTAGTAATGAGCTTAGTTAATTCAAGTCCGAAGGTCGTAAGGCGCTCGATATTCTCGAGAAGCATTTTAACGTTTTGTTGTCCAACATCAGCTATATAATCAGATCGAATCAAGCTCTCCAATTTCTCGGATGATGTTTTGGTATCTAGTGCAAGATCGATAACCTGTCTTTTACTCAGTTCTTGCTTAGTAATAATACTTTGTTGCGGCGACAGAATACTGTCCGCAAACTTCTCTGCTACTGAAACCGGATTGGAATAGAGCCTTTCTCCGTCCGTTTGTGGTTCTGCCGGCCCTGCAATATCCTCATGATAATCGCTTGAAAATGATTGTATGATGACCGAGAGCTCATTTTGTTTAATCTTTGACAGGTCACTTTCAACCTGGCTTATTCTTTCAAAGAGGAGCACTTGCTGTTCATGATTATGCTTACTGATCTCGGCTGCCAATAACAAGCCAATCTTTTTACTCTTTATAAATGAGTGAAAACTTTCGTGAAGGTTAACCAACCGTCGATACCGTTGAATAGATCGCGGTGCTAGCCCAAACAAGCGAGCGATATCCGCAATTGTAAACACGTCATTCTGTCGCGATTTACGCCCCTGTACAATGTTGTACCTTGCACATAAAGCATCAATGTGACTAGCGACTTTTATCGCGTCTCTCTTGTAATTCTGGCTGTAATCTAGTAAGTTCAATAGGGAGCCTCCTTTCCACGTCCTCCTAGGGTTTGACGGAAGCGATAGGATTCGCCATCAAAGAGTGGGATGTGCGAGTGATGGGTCAGTCGATCTAGTAAGGCTGTGGTCAGTGCAGGGTCACCAAAGACATCCACCCATCGGGAAAACTCTAGGATAGAGGTGATAATGAGGTTGCCTTGCTCATAGCGCTGGGAGATGAATTGAAAGAGTAACTTGCCACCTTCACCAAGCAGTACGTAACCAAGCTCATCGAGGATGACCAGTTCGTATTTATTCCAACTCTTTAGAAAACGAGGCAGACGGTATTCCGTCTCCGCCAGTTGCAGTTCTTGAATGAGTTGCATGACAAATACAAAGCGAACCCGGTAGCCAGCGAACATAGCACCCATCCCAATGGCCGTGGCTATAGGGCTCTTTCCCGTACCCGGCCTACCGACATAGTACTTTAGGAGTGATTGTTTGTTTGCTATATTAACTATTTCCAATAACATATTGGGAAGATTATTCTGTACAGTTTTCATATAATATCGCTTCCAAGGAGCAACTAAAAACCGCCTGATCCGTAATCAGGCGGTTCCTAAACAAACTATTTACGTCAACAATCAGTCAACTCTACTATTTTCACGCTTCTGTTTCATACTTTCAACTCATCTGTACTACTCCCTAAACCCGCTCCACCACTGCAATCTCAGCGATCTGTACCATCCCTAACCAACAAAGCCACCGATTCTACATGCACCGTATGCGGGAACATATCCACCGGCGTAACCTCCACCGTTCTATACCCGCCGTCCTCCAGCACTCTCAAATCTCTCGCGAGTGTAGCTGGGTTACAGCTCACATATACGACTCTTTCTGGCTTCATCGCCAGAATTGTGTCCAGCAGCGCAGGATCACAGCCTTTGCGCGGCGGATCAACTACGATAACTTCGGCCACGGTGCCCTCTTCACGCCAACGCGGGATAACAACCTCCGCAGGCCCCGCTTCAAACGTCGCATTCGCGATACCATTCAGCTCAGCATTGCGCTTCGCATCCTCGATCGCCTCTGGTACAATCTCAACACCATAGACGCTGCCCGCTTGGCGCGCTAGGAACAGCGAGATCGTGCCGATCCCGCAATAAGCATCAATGACCGACTCCGTTCCGGTCAGCCCTGCATATTCCACCGCTTTGCGGTACAGTTCAACCGTCTGAACCGGGTTAACCTGATAGAACGAGCGTGCCGATATCGCGAAGCGAATACCGTCCAGCTCATCATAAATAACCTCGCTTCCCCACAGCACACGCGTCTCATCACCGAATACGACATTCGTATCCTTCATATTCACGTTCTGTACGATGCTTTTCACGCTAGGGAGCGCTGCACGAATTTTCTCGATCCACTGCTCAGCTTGCGGAAGCTTTCTTCCATTCGTAACGAGTACGACCATGATCTCGCCTGTTATGAAGCCTGTCCGTGCCATAACATGGCGGAGCAGCCCCTTGCCCGACTCTTCATCATAGGCCGATATGCCAAGCTCACGCCCGATTGTCTTCACAATACGCACAACCTCGTCATTGCGGTCATGCTGGATAAGACAATCATCCATATCAATAATGCGATGGCTGCCACGCGCATAGAAGCCTGCGATAAGCTCACCACCAGCACCGCCGCTTGCACCAACTGGAACCTGCGCTTTGTTGCGATAGCGCCAAGGTCCTTCCATACCTACTGTCGGATGAACGATGATACCATGATTTGTTCCATTGCTAAGCTCATGCTCAGCGGCATCACCTTCATTTTCATTACCATCCGCACTCCCCCCAGCGCGTCTAAGTCCATCACTTCCTGCTACATGCAGCTTTCCGATCCGCTCGAGCGAGTCAATCACATGCTGGCGTTTCCAGCCCAGCTGTGCTTCATAATCAAGGTGCTGCAGCTGACAGCCACCGCACTTGTCGAAAATATCACAAGGAGGCGACACGCGATCATCACTCTCCACCAGAAGCTCCTCTAAACGTGCATAGCCATATTTGCTCTTCACCTTCATTACTTTCGCACGAACCTTCTCGCCCGGCAAAGCTCCTTGAATAAACAAGGTAAAGCCATCTGCACGGCCCACACCCTCGCCGTCATGAGTCAGTCCCATAATATCAACGGTTACTTCATCATTTTTATGAAAAGGCGCGTCCTCACGCGGCTTTGTATTCACTCCCGCTCTAGAACCTGTCCGCGCTCTTGCTCTTGCACTTCCTCCAGCACTCGCACCTGTCCGCGCTCCTGACCTTCCACTTTCTCCAGCACCCGCCCGTGCCCCTGTTCCTACACTTGCCCCGGCGCCCGCATTCCCGCGTCCCCGCTTATTATTGCCTCTGTTCGTATTGCTTCCTTTACTCATCGCTCTCTCCGCTTCCTTGTATTGCTGTTATCCACTCGTTATACCACATCTCGCAAACGAAATAAACCTCTATAGCAGTCTGCCGCCATCAGCGGTCTGCGTATAAAGGTTCACTTTTACGATACTTCTAGCTATACTTCTAGCTTAACGATACGTCGCCAAGCCCATTTCATCTACAAAAATCCGCAAATGCGAAGGCAGCACCGAGAACGTGAAGGGCAGCGTTCCCCCGTACTCTCCATCCAGATTAATTTGTACATAATCCGGCGTCGTCACCTTCAGCTCATGCGTCCGAAAATGAATGACATGAGGGTCATTCAAATGCTCTCCACGCAGCGCCAACGTAACCAAGCGAATGAACTCTGCAAGATTGCACTTTTTCAGCAAAATAACATCGAACAGCCCATCATCAACCTTCGATTCAGGTGCAAGCTTCTCGAAGCCTCCAACCGAATTGCTGTTGCAGATCAGGAAAAGCATGAATTCATCATGGAAGCTCCCCACGCCCGCAGCCTCGAAGCTTAGCTCGGTCGGGCTTAGACGAGTCATTTTCTCCATACCCTTCATATAATAAGCCAGCTGGCCAATCATCGTCTTCAGCCTGCTCGGCACATCATAGGTCAGATCCGTCATCGATCCGCCGCCAGCAATATTAATGAAGTAACGCTCATTTGCCTTCCCAACATCAATCAGCCGAGTATAATTCTGAATGATCAGATCACATGCATATTCCCAATGTCTCGGAATTCCCATCGCCCGGGCAAAATCATTCGTTGTCCCCAGAGGCAAAATGCCAAGCGGCGGACAATTCGGTTTTTCGGCGAGTCCATTAATAACTTCATAGAGCGTTCCATCGCCACCGGCCGCTATAATCAGATCATAGCCCCGCTCCGCTGCTTCCGCAGCTGCTAATGTAGCATCACCCTCACCAATCGTTGCATGGCAGCTTGCTTCAATCCCAGCTTGGTCCAGCTTCTGGAGAATATCCGGCAAGCGCCGTTTCATCTCTTCTCTTCCTGAAGTTGGGTTATAGATTAACCTTGCCCGTCTATATGTCATACGCCAATGCCCCCACAACGGATCTCCATACATCACCTATAGCTGCTGATGACATAGATGACACCGCATCTCAATCCCTATACTAGTCTAGCTTAATTTGTCCAACCAATTCGTCATCTGCTTCTCCAGCCATCTCTCAATCGCCGGATGCGGCAGCATCGCTTGTCCATTATATCGGTAATTCAGACCTGACAATCGTGCAGGTATAACCTGATTCGTGAAATAACCTTTGCTCAAAAACAACGGAACAACAATAACCGCTTGCTCCGGACGTTCCTCTTGCATCTCCCGCAGCCGGGCGGCAGCTTGATCTGGCAATAACATCGCAGTCTCCGCATGAGCGAAGCCGCCGAGCACACGCAGCCGCTCCGCCATCAGACTCAGCCCGGTCTGCCAGCGCTCATGGAAAACGGTCTCCTTACTGCCATGAGCCACTAATAGAACAGCTTCCCGCGCTGCATCCTCAGACAAAGCACTGATGTTGGACAACAATAACGCCGCAATATCCGGGTCGTCATCAATAGGCATGCCTACATGAACGTTTGCTTTCACACGGAACGTACCAAGATCACTCTCTAGCGTGGAGACAGGCGGAAGTCCAAAGGCTTGCCCAATCTCATCAATATGCGTACTCCCAGACGAAACAAATAACGGAAGCACGTACATCTCCGTTACACCTTGCTGCTCTAATGCATCTATTCCATCTTGAATCAATCGACCATCCACTATTTCCAGAAAGGATGAGTAGACGGGTATGTCTCTCAATCTCTTCGAGGATGCCGCAGCTTCCACTGCCTGATCCACGAGTTCTACCCATTCCGCTAGTCTCGAGCCATGGCTAATGACCAATATTCCTTGCTTCATTCGTCCTTACCTGCCAAGACGCTCTAAAGCCATTTTATACCCATCGTTCCCATAATTCAAACAACGCTTCACCCGTGAGATTGTAGCCGTGCTTGCGCCTGTCTCCGCCTCAATCTGGTTATATGTGCTTCCTTTACCGAGCATACGGGCTACTTCCAGCCGCTGCGACAAGGATTGAATTTCATTAACCGTACATAGGTCGTCGAAAAACACATAACATTCCTCAACCGATTTCAATGTTAGAACAGCCTCGAACAACTGGTCAATTGCTTTATCATTCAGCTTTTTGAGCTGCATACAATCACTCCTCAGGCGTAAACGGCCAGCTCTCCAATAAGAGCGCTGAGCTGCGTTCCGCAATAAAACATAAGATGGCTATAGCGATAGCGCTTATATTTTCTAATGATCATATTGTAGCGATTTTAGGCTGTTTTTTCAAGCATTACCGTATTACTGCTTTACAGGACGGAAGAGAGTTGCCCTAAAAAATTTCTTTTAAAAACCGGGTCATTCGTCCAATCCTTATGTTTGCCTATGCCATAGACTACTATCAAGCATACTACCTCATACTTTGACAAAAGGGTTGTGATCCGCGTGAATCACCGTTATAACGCTGGTGGTGGCGGCTATCCGCACCAATACCAGTATCCGCCTCACTCGCCGCACGGCGGCCATCACCGCCAAGGCCTTAGCGAAACAAGCTCAGGCATGAATGAACATGAAGGGGCCTTCGGTATTAGCAATGACAGCCCCATTCCTTCAGCCGTCCTGCCTGTACCGGCTCAAATAGAAACGCTGCCCACGGTTGTTCCCGCTTCTGTTGCCGAGCTGGTGGAGACTGCTGCGCCAGAGAAAAAAGGCTTCTCTATGCCGAATTTGAATGAGATCAAGGGCTTCGTTGACCGGATTGGTGGTATTGACGGCATACTGACCACTATGACCAAAGTACAAAAGGTTGTCTCCAGTGTGTCGCAAATGGCACCTATGGTCAAAGTTCTCATGGGCTCCTTCAAAAAAGACAAATCCGACGACGATGACGAGGTCGTTGAGCGCGTAAAGAAAAGACGCAAGCGTCGCAAGCCCGTGGCAGGAAGTACGCCAGCAGGCCGAAGACGCAAGCGCAAGCGGAAACGTTAGGCTGGCCCTGCGCCCAGCCACTAAGACTTTTATCGGCTGTGTCCATATCTTATGCCCTTGCCTTTGGCTCTGTCATGGCTCCTATTTAGCTGTTGCATGGCGCCAGTCTATTGGTTGCGCCTCACCTCTTGTCTTTGACTCAGCCATCTGTTTCTGTCACGACTATTGCTGAGGCCGAAGAAAAAGACTATTATTTTCCTATACACCATAGCTCGGTGTGAAGTACACCCCGATTGCAGCCTTTTGGCTGTGATTGGGGTGTTTTTTGTTCCGGTATTGTTTAGAATAGCGCAATAAAGAGAGGAGCTAAACAATGTGCCTGCAACATTAACACAGTTCATCGAAGAATTTAATCAAGATGCCGCATTAAAGGGTAACTATCGCAACAAGCTCGGAAAGAGTGAGCTTCAATTCCTTGAGCAGGTTTGGGGGCCTGCTTTTGAGTACAATTATGAAGGCCTCAAGGCAGAGCACCCATTTGTAGATTTTAAAGGGGGCCAGCGTTTCGCAGACTTTATCTACATGAAGCATGGAATCAGGCTAGCTATTGAAATCGATGGCTTCACTACTCATGCAAGAGACATTTCCCCTGGTCAGTTCAGTGATCATTTATCCAGGCAAAATGACCTTATCTTATCTGGCTGGACCGTGCTCCGTTTTTCTGCATGGCAGGTTGAGAATCAATCGACCACTTGTCAGACAAAAATCATGCATGCAATTGGTCGCTGGTGGTCACTGTCCCATAGTGGCAGCTCGGGTCGATCATTGGATATATGGGAGACTCGAAAGCAAATGCTGACCCAGCTCGCTATGCGGCTGGGAGGTAAAATCAAGCCTAGCGAAGCAGCCAAAGAGTTCAAGATTAGCAACCGAACAGCCGTTGACTGGCTCCGCAGATTTGAGCAAGCAGGTATCTTCTCTCCGCAGCTTGCCGGAGGCCGTGCCACTTCTTACTCATTAGTGGACTTTGAGTAACAATAAATTGCTAGCTAGCAGACCAACTCCAAACGATGAATTAACCAACTAGTCTTTTCACACAGCAATAAGCTCTCACTCGCATCAAACCAACTTATTCATCACATACGTAATTCACCTAACTAATTCTGTATCTATCTCATTTACTCGACTAACGAACCTTCACCTGCGAGCGCAACAGTAGCCTCACTCTTCTGTGAGGCTACCCTCATCCATCAGATCTGCTAACCCTGCACTACAAGCATTGTATGAGGCTAGCCTCATACCTCAGGAACCTATCCTCCTGAGCTGTGAGGTTTAACTCATACATCCCAGCTTTCCTCAGCAAACGCACCAATTATACGTGTCTTGCCTCACACATATGTGATCTTGCTTCATAGCCATGGTTAACCTACCTCTACATCCATCTATCTACTCAACTAACGAATCCCCACCTGCCAGTGCAACAGTAGCCTCACTCTTCTGTGAGGCTACCTCATCCATACGACCTACTAACCCGGCACGACAAGCATTGTATGAGGCTAGCCTCATACCTCAGGAACCTATCCTCCTGAGCTGTGAGGTTTGACTCATACATCCCAGCTTTCCTCAGCAAACGTACCAATAATGCGTGGCTAGCCTCACACATATGTGATCTTGCTTCATAGCCATGGTTAACCTACCTCTGTATCTATCTCAGTTAACCTACCTCTGTATCTATCTCAGTGAGCCTACCTCTATACCCATCTATCTACTCAACTAACGAGTCCCCACCTGCGAGCGCCCCCCTAGCCTCATCTATCCAACAGTCCAACAAAAAACAGCCGCATCCCTAAGGATGCGGCTGACTATTTATTAAAGGAACAGTAAGTCAATACCCCAGAACACAACTGCTGCCATCACTACCGTAATCGGAATTGTGATTACCCATGCAACCAGGATACGGCCTGCGACTGACCAGCGAACGCTGGAGAAGCGCTTCGCGCTGCCTACGCCGAGAATCGAAGACGTAATAACATGCGTCGTACTAACTGGCAGATGCAAGAGTGTAGCAGTCAGGATTACACCTGCCGAACCGATATCTGCTGCGAAGCCGTTGATCGGTTCGATCTTGAATATTTTCGTACCCATTGTTTTGATAATTTTCCAACCGCCGACGGATGTTCCGAGTGCCATCGCAAGTGCTGCGGACAGCTTAACCCATAATGGAACCTCCATGTGATCCTGTATTCCTGCTGCAACCAATGCGAATGTAATAATACCCATTGCTTTCTGTGCATCATTTGTACCATGCGAGAACGATTGGAAGGCAGCCGTCAGAATTTGACCGAAGCGGAAGCCCTTGTTCACCTGATGCGGACTCGATTTGGCAAAAACCTGCTTCAAGATCCACATAATAATGAAACCAGCAGCAAAGGCAATCAATGGCGATATCAGCAAAGCCTTAACGATATCCATCATGCCCGAGCCGTTAATCTTGTCCATACCTGCGCCTGCGATAACCGCGCCCGCCAGCGAGCCGATCAAGGCATGCGAGGAAGAGGAAGGAATTCCGAACCACCAGGTTACCAGATTCCAAATAATAGCTGAGATCAACGCAGCTATTACAATTTCTACACCATTCGACAATTCGGCCGGGTTCGCTACCCCGCTGCCGATCGTCTTGGCAACGCCTGTAAAGGTCAGCGCACCAACAAAGTTCATGACTGCTGCCATCAGTATCGCTACGCGCGGTTTAAGCGCACGTGTCGATACGGAAGTAGCGATCGCATTAGCTGTATCGTGAAAACCGTTTATGAAATCAAAACTTAGAGCCAAAAACACAACTGTCCATAGAATGAGTAAATCCATTTGAATTGATTCCTACTCTCCGTGTAAGCTTAGCTGTTGCGCATAATGATCGATTCCAGCGTGTTAGCCACGTCTTCACAGTAATCGGTCGTTTGCTCCAGCATCTCGTAGATTTCTTTGCGTTTCATCAGTTCAATAGGATCCTTCACATTCGTGAACAGGCCCTTAATACATACACGAAGCAGATCATCCGCTTGATTCTCAAGCTCATTAAGCGCAATGTTCGGCTCGCGAATCGCCAGCAGCTTCTTCTCTGTAAGCAAATAAATTGCTTTCTTGATTTGGTGCGCGCAGCGAAGCAAAATATCGCCAAACAGCGTTATGTACTCGTCCTTCTCTTGGATGTGGTACATCTCGAAGCGTGAAGCGCATGCTTCAATGCCGTCAAGCACATCATCGAGTGACGTCGTCAGCGCCATAATATCTTCCCGCTCAATAGGGGTAATGAACGTTTTGTTTAATTCTTTTAGAATCGTGTGTACAAATTGATCGCATTTGCTTTCGTACTCTTTCATTGTCTTAGCAAATGTCGTCACATCCGACAGGTCTGACACGCCATTTGAAAAGTATTCTACTGCCTCGACTAAAGTGTCTGCCATCTCTTCAAACGTCTTAAAGAAAATATCTTTTTTCCTAAACATTGTAATCCCCTTTACCTGACTGGATGGTGGGCCGCTTCAATGAGCCCAGAATATCTTATCACAGTTTACTTTAGAATTGTTAAGGGAATGTAAAGTTTCATGAAAAATTTCTCGATTTTCAAAAAAAATGTTGAAAAGCGCATTCCCTGAGGAATGCGCAGCTCATTTCTTTTGCTGTAACCGCGAACTCACTCTACATCTGTTAGAAGTGTGTCCGATTAAGCGGCTTCTTACCCAAGAATCAAATGCTCGTTAATTGTCTTAGATTTCGGCACGACATGGAAGAACGTTTTCCCCGGCACAAAAGGCAGCTCTGCCCCGTCCTTTATAATCCGAATCATATTATCGGCATCACGAATCCACGTCGCCGTAATCGCCTTGCCCTGCTGGATCAACACAGCATCGCCCCCAGAGCTTAGATCAACGGACAGCCTCCCCACATTATCCAAGGTTTTGTGGGCTGCATTCAATACGACAAGATTGGCTGCCGACAGCTGCTCTCCATTGTTCAAATCAATATGCGGCTGATCATTAATCGAACGATTATATAAACCGCTCGCCGAATCATAAGCATAGGAAACCTTATAGTCCTTCAATGTAAAAGTTAAGCTTGCTGTAACCGCAGGCTCTCCCGAAGAGGTCGCTCCAGCAGCGGCAAAAGGATAGGTCGGAACCGTCACTTCCTTGCGATAGCCCCGCTTCTCTGCTCCTGCCCTAAGCTTCTCCAGATCCGTATACAGATTATGTGGAGCCTTGCGGTCCTTGCTTCTCCAGAAAAAGCTGCCTGCATTCGATATCTCATCTAGGTAAGGCTTGTCCTGACGCTGAAGAATAGCATACGCATCGTTGCTTCCTCCAGCATGGGCAAGCACGCCGCCATAGGTTTCGCCAAGCTCAATTAAGTATGGCCGGATACTGCGGACCGGTCCAATCGAATCGGTCACTTTATCTGTGCTTTGGAATATGGCTATAAGCCGTGTGATGCCGCCCTCCGCCAGCACCTCCCATACAATATCTGCATTCGTCAGCCCCGACTGGGGCCGGGCTGGCTTCAAATTGTTAATCATCACGGCGATGGGCCGATCAAGTGCCTCCCTCTCCATCCGAACACCCGTGAGAGACGCGACATAAGGAAGCTCGGGCTTCGGTGTCTCTCCCGGCTCTATAGGTGCAGTCACCGTTGGAGAGCTGGTTGGTGTCTCTGGAGACTTCCCGCCTCCACAAGCCGATAATGCTAAAGTTACGGATAATAGCAGCAAACCAATTGTCATTAATCCTCGTTTTTTCATTCCATTGTCCCCGCCTTTAATATAAGTGAAAGCTAGCGCATCAACTTCCTCTATCTCCCATTTAATCATAAACCGCGGAACCTGTCTCCTTTGTTTATTTTTTATACCAGACTAAAAAAACCAATCTTGGCACAATATAACCCTATCTCTCATCGGGAAAGGAGCGGTTATCTATGGTTAAGAAAAAGGGGCAGCTTACGATATGGATGGCCTTCTCTCTCCTTCTCCTAAGCAGCGGACTGGTCAGTCATGTGATGTCGATTCCTATTATTCTGGACATTGCCCATCGCGACGCCTGGCTGTCGGCTATAATAGCCGGACCTATATTCCTTCTATGGATTACCGTTCTCTTCTTTATCCTGAAGAATATTAAAGGCCAACGTCTAACCGATTGGATCGAACGGGAATTCGGCGCTGTCACCTCATGGACCTTCCGTCTCTTGGCGGCTATTCTGATTTATGCTGCCGGCACCTTTACCTTGCAGGACACAACCAGTTGGGCGATTACCACCTATATGCAGCAAACCCCCATCGTCGTATTGGCGGGAGCAGGCGTTCTAGTTGCCGCTTTTGCAGCCATGATAGGTCTGCGCTCCATTGCCCTGACAGGAAGCATTCTGCTCCCAGTCGTCATTATTCTTGGTTTTTTCGTGATGAGTGCCAATACGAAGTATAAGGACTTCAGCCTGTTGTTCCCTTTAATGGAATTTGGGTGGGAGCCTGTAGTGAAGGGTGCCTTCTACAGCCTGACTGGCCTCATGGAAATCTGGATTCTGCTGCTCTATCAGCATCAGCTTCAGAGCAAGCTTCGCTGGTGGCATCTTATTCTGCTGGCCTTATTTCTAATTATGATGACGATTGGTCCAACGCTTGGTGCAATTACCGAGTTCGGGCCGCATGAGGCGAGCAAGCAGCGGCATACTGCCTTTGAGCAGTGGAAAATATTACGGCTGGGGCAGCTTTTTCAGCATGTCGATTTTCTATCCATCTATCAATGGATGTGCGGCTCCTTCACTCGAATTGCGCTCTCGCTTTTTCTTATTCCTGATTTATTAAATATTCGCCGGCCCCGCAAACGATATTGGGCCATACTCATTCTCTCAGCGAGCATGTGCCTTATCGTTATGCAGCCATTTCGTGATGATCAGACACTTTCGTACCTTACCTATATCCAGTTTCCAGTCACCCTCGGATTCGTTTTCGTTTTAACCATCCTATTAACAGTCGCCGTTCTTATTGTGAAATACCGAAAGGAGGCACACTCGGTTGAAGCAGCAGAGCAACAGCAGCAGCAAGAATAAAACCGTACTTGTGGAAGAGAAGACCTTCATCCATTGGTTTGGAACATGCAATGATGTGATCATTCACAGCTGCTTATTTGGTGATCCGCCAGCAACAGTAAAAGCGATTTTCATCTATTGCAGCGGCATGACCGAAACGAAGATCATCAATGACGTCGTCATGCCGGAACTGCGTGAGGTCTATAAGAAGACCCAATTCCTGCGCAGCGAAGACATCTCAAGGGAAGCCGATATGCAATGGTCTTCCCTCGAACAGATATCCGAGCAATTCGATCGCAGCACAATAGCTGCCCGAGTGTTCGAGGGCCATTTGCTATTTTGTTTGCCTAACTTACAGACCATATTTACAGTAGACATTGCCAATTTCCCTAGCCGCTCTCCCAGCGAATCCTCAAGCGAGGTATCCATACGCGGACCGCGAGACGGCTTCGTAGAGCTGGTGACTATCAACGTTGCTCTAATTCGCAAGAGGCTGCGCTCCTCCACCCTTGCCTGCGAGTATTTTGTTGTGGGCTCACGCACGTTGACCAAGGTAGCGCTCATGTACATCGAGGATGTAGCCAATCGGGGCATGATTAGAAGCGTTCAACGCAAGCTAAGAAAAATGGATATTGAAGCTTTGACCTCCACCAATCAAATAGAGGATTTGCTTCCTGATTCCAAATATCATCTTTTTCCTTTAACCAGCTATACGGGAAGGCCCGATTTCGCAGTTGAATGCTTGCTTAACGGTCGATTCATCGTGCTTGTAGACGGGAATCCGACTGTTCTGATCGCTCCTATTAATCTGTTCCTGCTGTTGAAGTCCCCAGAGGACGCCTTTTTCTCTGCTTGGGGCACGAATGTGGGACGAATACTCAGGCTTGCAGGCTTGCTCATCACCATCTTTTTGCCCGGCTTCTATATCGCCTTAACCGCCTTTCATATGGATCAGATTCCCTTCTCTTTGCTCGCCACCATCTCCACGGGGCGATTCGGCCTGCCGATGGAATCTGCTCTAGAAATGTTTTTTATTATGTCGCTTATGGAGCTCTTCCGAGAGGCTGGCGTCCGGCTGCCTACTTCGATCGGTCAGACCCTAACCGTTGTCGGCGGTCTAATTATTGGAGATGCCGCTATTCGTGCCGGGCTCGTATCTCCGCTTATGATCGTCGTAACCGCCATCACGGTAGTTGCCGGATCTACACTGGTCAATCAAGTACTGACAAGCTCAATTATCATTATGCGCTTCTTATGCTTCCTCCTGTGCTCTGTGATTGGCATGTACGGATTCATGCTGTCGATCATTTTGATCGTCATCTACCTGTCCAGCCTGCAATCGTTCGGCGTCCCTTATCTTGCTCCTGTAGCTCCGTTAGAGCTGAAGCAGGCCATTGTCGCCGTATTCAAAATGCCGTTTACCTGGAGGAAGAAACGCCCTGCCTACCTCAAAACACAACAGCCTGCTAGAAAAGGAAAGAAGGGGTGACGTTATGATGCGACAGCGTGCCTTATTTAACTTAGCCATCCTAATCATGCTGCTCCCTCTTGCAGGGTGCTGGAGCAGCAAAGAAATTCAGACACAAAGCTATGTAAAAACAGTTGGCGTAGATTTTGTGGATAATCAGATTGTCGTATATTTGCAAATGCTTGATTTCTCAAGCATCTCCAAAAGAGAAGGAGGCGCCCAGAATGTAGAAGCTCCTGTATGGGTTGGCAAAGGCCGCGGGAGAACGTTGAATACAGCCATCAATGATTGCTTCAAGACCTCTCAGCTCTACGTTTCTTGGGGCCATGTTACGGCTGTTGTTGTTACCGAGAGGGCGCTAAGAGCAAAAGAAGTTTCATTAGGGGATATGATTAACCGTTATCCTGAGGTTCGTTATAATGCTTGGATGTACGGGACAAGAGAACCGCTGGACAAGCTGCTTAGCGTGACCTCGCTCTTCAAGCAATCCCCCCTTACGACTATACTTCATAGCCCGGAAGCTTATTATAAGCTGGATTCCATTCTTCCTCCGACGCTCTTTTTTAAATTTCTAGCCGCACAAAGCGAGCCATCGATCGCTGCTTATCTTCCAAGCTTAGCGATTAATAAAGACCAGTGGAAAGAAAACGATCGTCCCCATGAATTGTATGTGATTAACGGCGGTTTCTTTGATAATAACTTGGAGCATAGAGGCTACATACCTAGAAATAAGCTGATGGGCTATCATTGGCTGCAGATTCCCATGTATCGTTCAGCGCTCGATATCGTGAAGGACGGTGTTATATATGGATCTATATCGGTTGCCGGGAAGAAAGTGAAGGTAATGCCTGTTATCCATGGCTCTGAAGTGAAATTTCGGATTAAGGCGAGCTATTATGCTGGCATGTATGAGTATATGGAGGATATGTCATCCGAAGAAATGAGCAAGTTTGCTGCTAATAAAATCAAAGAAGAGATCATGGCTACCTATAAAGAGGGGCTTAGTATCGGTGTGGATATTTTCCATCTAGAAGAGAGCTTATACCGTAGAAAACCGCGGCTATGGCGCAAGCTGTCCAATGACGGTCACAAACTTATCATTGATAAAGACTCCATTGAAAAACTGGATATCGACATCAGCATTCCCTATAACGGCAAATTCAAGCGGCAAAGATAAAGCAGGCAGCGGATTGATCCACTGCCTGCTTTATTTGAAAGAGTTCTTTATTACCCTTATTAAATACTCCAATGATGCCATTCCTGCTGCTGCTGATCGAGTCCAGACAGCCAGCCCGATGTCAAGCGTATTGCCTCTTGCTGATGTTCCCTTGAAGAATACGTATGATTGGCTTGAAAAATAATTTCCTTGTCGCATAAGCCTTCATTGCGAGTCCAGAGCACCTTCTGGTACAAAAAGCTGTAGTCGACCGGAATAAGCTCATCACTCGTTCCGTGGATCACCAGCACTTCGCCTCCAAAGCGCGTTGCCGCCTGGAACGGTTGATGCTGCATCAGTGAATCGAAGAACACCGGCTGAAGTGTATAGCCTGCATGATCCGTACTGCCACTCGTAATTGCCTCATCATAACCGGAACGCCCTACGATCCGAACGATATCATTGAATGGATACGCAACAGCAGACCAGAGGACAAGGCGCTTGACTCGCTTATCCTTAACAGCTGTCATTATCGCAATTGCACCGCCAAGGCTATGCCCAAGCAGGACAATTCTCCGTTGATCTACGCAATCCATATCCGCTATATAATCAATGGCTGTTCTCGTCTGGTCGATCATGCTATCGAACCCGAGCGCACCGTAGTCGCCGCTGCTTTCCCCGCATCCGCCATAATCGAAGCGAAGCACGTAAGAGCCTTGATCAGCAAGCGCCCTCGCCGTCTTCACGAATAATCGGTCAACACCCACTCTGCTTCCAATGAATCCATGACAAATAATGATAGCCTGCTTCTTCTTTCCGTCATCTTTCAAGCTATCGGTTGGGTAATGAAGCGTCGCCGTTAGCTCAAGGCCTTCATGCCGAAGTATCAATTGTTTCTCCAATGTCATAACCCCCTGCAATCACCATATATATACTATATAAATCCTACCTGAATACTATGAATTATGTGTACGATCATAATATCATCAGTATAGCAATGATGTCAACCGTATTTCCAGCATAATAAAAACGGGCGTATAGCCCGCTTTTATTATGCTCAACCTATGGGATATGAAATAACGAAAGGAGCTGGTCTTATGCCTCTGTGGATCAAGTGGTTGTCCGAGCACTGGCTGCCTGTCATGTTGATCGCTGGCATTATCGTCGCTGTCGTTTATGTCCTGCTCAACCGTAAACTACTGTTCTATAAACAATAGCTTTTCATTTCTTCCTCAGCTCTCCAGCATTAACGGCAGCTTAATAGTGACAATTGTACCTGCACCGCTCTCACTGTCGACTGTTAGCGTCCCGCCATGAAGCTCCGTTATCTCCTTACAGAGCGCCAAGCCGATGCCGCTGCCGCCTCGGCTGGTATTCGCTTTGTAGAACTTTTCAGTGACATGGGCAATATCCTCTGAAGCAATTCCTATTCCTGTATCTGATACAATTAACGTCGCAAATTCATGGTCGGAGGACGTCGTTACCCGGATCGTTCCCCCGCTCTGGGTAAACTTGAAGGCATTATCAATCAAATTAATGATGACCTGCTTCAAGCGATTCGCATCGCCATGAACTAGAATCGGATGCGGGCTCAGCGCAGCAGATAAGCGAACCCCAGTCTGTTCCTTGCGAACAGCCAGTTGATGGACGGTCTCCCTCACAGGGCTATTCAAGTCCAGAAGCTCCGGATGCATCTCCATGCCTCCGCCTGCCAGCTTGGAGAAATCAAGCAGATCCTCTACAAGCCCGGATAACCGCTCGGTCTCCCGGCTTATTATCGTCAGGCCTAGCTGCATCTCCTCCCCATTCGCAGGATCACCATCCTTCAAGGTTTCGCTCCAACCTTTTATAGACGTCAGCGGAGTCCGAAGCTCGTGGGATATGGAGGAGATGAAATCATTTTTCAGCTTCTCCCGCTTGTTCAACTCCACCATCATCGTATTAAAGGTCTCCGACAGCTGTCCAATCTCATCATTGCTTCTCTTGACCGCCCGCCTGGTCCAATCCCCCTCCGCCATATGCCTTGCCGCTCGTGTCAGCTCTTGAATCGGCCTGACAATGCGCTGCGTCATCCATAGGCTAAGCCCAAGGAATAATAATACGACTGCTATCGCTACGAAAGCTGTCATTTGCAGCAAGCGGCTAACCATATCATCAATTTGCGTCACGGAAGCTGAATAGCGGAGCAGCGACACCACTCTCTTATCGTTGAAGATTGGGATTGTAACTGCAGCAACTCGTTCGCCGTACATCGGATCTTCACCCTGCCATGTGCCCGTTGAACCCGCTAATGCCGCTTTGACGTCGGGAGTCATATAATCCACGGAATGGGCAAAGCCATCGGAATCCATACGCAGCTTGCCGTTATGATCAAGCAGCTGAAGACGTATATCGCCTTCGGCCATATACTGAAGCATATAATCGCCTTGGTCATATACCTGCAAGGAAGCAAGCGAACGGCTATGCTGGGTATGAGCAGATACAGCACGCTGTTTGACAGCACTTTGCGCACTTCCGTAATAATAATTGTAGATAAGCGTTACAAATAACGCACCCAGCACACATACAACAAGTACGATGAGCAGCAAATAACTCCAGACCATTCTCGTCTTTAGGCTGCTCATTGGTCCATGCTCCGTTTCCATCTATAACCGAAGCCCCATACCGTCTCGATAAAATCCGGATCAGACGGATTGTTTTCGATTTTTTGCCGAATTCGGCGAATGTTAACATCGACTACCTTGAGATCGCCTACATAATAACGGCCCCACACCTCGGTCAAAATATCATCACGGCTTACGCTCTGGCCCACACGCTCCATTAATAGCCGAACAAGGGTCCATTCTGTCGGGGTAAGTACGACTTCTTCTCCGTTCTTCCACAGCTTGCGCTGGGAATGAGACAGCCTGAAGCCCTCTATACGAATCTCATCCTCTCGATTCCATTCCTCATCCGCTGCATTCTCCGCTCCATTCGGGAGAGCAAGGCTTGAAGGCACGGTCTTCATCCTTCTGCTGAGCGACTTGATCCGGGCGATCAACTCCCCTGGGCTGAAGGGCTTCTGCACATAATCATCTGCCCCTAGCTCAAGCCCATGAATTTTGTCTTCTTCTTGGGATTTCGCTGTCAGCATAATAATGCCCATGTCCGGATAAAGCTCCCGAAGCCGCTCGCATACCTCAAAGCCGCTAATCGTCGGCAGCATCACATCAAGAAGCGCAATATCGAACGGCCCCTCAGCTTGTGCAAGCGCCAATGCCGCTTCTCCATGATCTGCTTCTGTTACCTCCATATCATTGCGCTTCAAATTTATTCGGACGAATCCGCGAATGGCTTCTTCATCTTCCAATAATAAAATCCGCATAGGTCACCTGCCTTATCCCATCAATCCTCTATTAATCGGAACAATGCCTCCAGCTGCTCTCCAGCAACAAATATAGAGCTGAATATCTTCTTGTCCCTTTGCTCCAAATGAGAAGGAGGCTCCGTCTCAATAGTCATTGCATAGACCAGCCCGCCGTCTTCCTTCAGTACCTTATACAGTCGAGACTCATCCTTCCACGCAGCTTCTCTGACTTCCCATTCCAACTTGGGTACAACGTACATGGATGCCAATTCTGCAGTAGCTCTCGTCGCTTGGTTATAGTAATCAAAAGTGACGATATTTCCCGCTTTTTGCTGGGCTTCATCTGGTGCATGAATGGTATACTGACCCTTCCATAGGTCAGGAATCGTCAGACTGAACCGGTAGTTATAGTCGCTGAATTCTTCTCTAACCAGCCGGAATTCATCTCGCCCATTCCACTGCAGCCATTCATTGATCCACAAGCTATCCGCATAGGCCTTGTCTTCTTGGCCAGGCGCTCGTTTCGTCGTCATTAGCTCAATGATTCCGTCACCGTTAATATCTTCGCTTTGCGTCGGCCTTTCGGTAATAGCCACATCATACAGGCTCTCAGCAGCAGGGGGATAGATAAGTCGAAGCTTGCCGTTATCCCAAGCATACATCGCCGTATACATGGCATGCGCTCCCGTCTGGGCCTCAACGAGAATGCCATTATGCCGTGGAGAGACCTTGCCAATTAGCATTCTGTCATAGACATTAACCGCCGGATACAGATCAAGCTTTTGCAGTGTCTTCAGCTTTCCTTCGCGCCAGTCATACAACTCAAGCCTATACCCAGACAGCTCAATATCCTGAATGGCGCCCTCAGACATAATGACCGCCAGCTCCGGCTTGCCGTCTCCATTTACGTCGTCAATGTCCATATACATATAAGGAATAGACTCCAGCGGCTGCAAGACCAGCTTGCCATCCTCATTCCTCACGGGCTTTGTCTGAAAAGAATAAATTTCAGCCAGATTCGAATTCTCGAACGAACCGCTCCAGCCAACAACCAGCTCCGTCCTGCCGTCCTGATCGAGATCCTTCGCTTTGATCCAGTCGATCTGACGGGCTATCGGCTGCTGGATAATAATCCATGGCTTCCACGTGTCTGCTGACATGCGAAGCACCATAAGCTCCGGCGAGCTATACTCATTGTAATAGCTCACAATAGCCTCATGAACGCCGTCGCCATTCAAGTCCATTAATCGGATGGCACCTTGTCCATCATCCTTCAGCGGCAGCGTGAGCTTGCTATAGAGCGGCAGCGCTTCGTTGACTACCTGCATAAGCGCCTGCTTGTCCTCCGTCAGCTTGGGCTTTGTCAACAGATCGGCTGGGGCAGCCGTATAGCGGCAGCCTGTGGCGAATAGACAAAGCAAGGCGGCTGTTAATGCCGCCCTGCTCAATTTGAATAGAAGCAATTAGCCAGCCTCCCCTTATAATTTATCGGCTGTAACGAAGGTGTATCCCATTTTCTCCAGATCATCAATAGCATGCGGAAGCATCTCTACTGTGTTTTTAATATTCTTGCCACCGAATGAATGCATTAATATGATGCCTCCGGGCTTTGTTTCATTCCGAATCATTTTTCTCATGGCCGCAACGGATGTCCCTGCCCAATCCCGCGTATCCACATTCCAGCCTATCATGTCGCGATCCTCTGATGCCATAATTTCCTTCAATGTAGGAGACACCGCTCCGTAAGGGGCACGGAACATCTCTGGCTTGAAGCCTACCGCATCCTCAATTAATTCATCGGTTTCATTAATTTCCTTCAATATCTGCTGCTTCGTGAGCTTGGACAAATCTTTATGATGGGTAGAATGATTGCCGATCGCATGTCCTTCCTCTACAATACGCCGCAGAATCTCAGGGTCCTTCTCTACTTGTAGGCCTACTAAGAAAAATGTCGCTTTAACGCCCTTTTCTTTCAATATATCCAAAATGGCTGGCGTATAACGCTTGTCCGGGCCATCATCGAATGTTAAAGCTACAACCTTCTCACCTTTATGCGCTTTATCGGGCTTCTTCTCTGGCTTGTCTGTCTTATCAGGCTTGTCTGTCTTACCCGGTGTATCAGGCGTAACAGGCTTTTCAGTTACAGCAGGCTTCTCGGTGTCTGGAATGACAACCTCAGGAGTCGTTGTAGGCTGCTGCTCATTATCTGGCTTTGTTTCTTCCTTATCTTGCGGCTGCTTCTCGGGCTCTTCAACTTGATTATCTGGCTTAACAGCTTCCTCTGATGGCTTCTCGCTGGCATCTGTTCCTGAGTTACTTCCTGAGCTGGTGACTGGCAGCAATGCTGATAGGCCAAGCGACTTGCCTGCACCGCAGCCTCCGAGCCATATAGTCAATGCAGCAAGCATAAGTACGAGTACGATCAATCGACGACGATTTTTTTTCTTGTTTCGAATCTTGTTCCTTGTGTTAGTCCTTTCCATCTGAATCACCTTTCCATTCCCTGCTGATAGTTTAATAGTATAGGAATAGTAGAGAGAGGGAGTTACAAATTAGTTACACATTCGAGCTATCCCGACACCAATATCCACCACCCGCCATATAACGCTTATCTAACCACTTACCCAATCTGGGTGTGAGCCAAAAGACCTTTTCGTTTTCTGCGAAGGAACCATTCAAATTAAGCAGGAAATGCTGCTCAGGATTATAAAAAAAGCGCAAGTTCGCGGAGACATTCCCTTGAAACTTGCGCTTTTTCGTCATCCTCACTTACTTGAATAAACAATGAGTGAGCGATAGCTTTGTTCTCCACCATATCTTGTTCTAGGAGGCTTTCCAAGTGCGATTTTCACTTTCACGTTCTCTTTCTCTTTCTCTTTCACTTTCTCTTTCACTTTCTCTTTCACTTTCTCTTGCGCTTTCTCTAGCTATAGCTCCACACAACTTATGTCCAGCGGTTGGGCCTGGCTAATCCGACATTGCATTCATTTCACTATTAATCTATTCATTGTAATCTTGCTGAAGCTATTTTTGTTCGTATAAGGAATTGATTTCGCTAATTAGTGAACCATATGATCTTGTTACGCTACTTTTACGGGTGGGAAAATGAAATAAAGAAGCTGAGTTCACTAGTGGGGAACCAAGCTTCTCGACTAGGAACCTTGGTGACACTAATCCTCGATCAAGCTCATAAAGTACTCCAATTAGTAACAATAGCCTCATTAAATAGCGAAAAAGCCTCACTAGAGACTAATCAAGTTACGTGAACGGGTTTATTTCCACATCTACTTGTCCATCGGCTGGTAAAAACGTTCCCAAAGTCCATTTGTGAGAGTGCCGTAATCCTGCGTATAAATAAAAGAAGCTTCAAATCCGCTTTCTTTTGGATTTGAAGCTTCTTTTTTTATTTGGGACTTTTTCATTTGGGACTTTTTAAATATATTTGAGAATAGCTGTAGCTAGCCTTTAAGCGCTTTGGCAGCAATATCTGAACGGCTGTGCATGCCCTCGAAGTGAATTACACTTACGGCTTCATAAGCACGTGCACGAGCTTCCGCAATATCACGGCCTCTGCCTACGACTCCGAGCACACGACCGCCATTCGTAACGATAGCGCCATCCTTCTCCGCTGTTCCAGCGTGGAAGACAAGTGCCCCTTGTGCTTCTGCAGCAGCAAGGCCTTCAATGACTCTGCCCTTAGGATAAGCAGCTGGATAGCCCTCGGACGCAACAATGACGCAGACTGCTGCTTCATCGCTCCATACAAGCTCCAGTTGATCCAAGCGGCCATTCAATGAAGCAAGAACGATATCAACAAGATCCGTCTCCAGACGCGGCAATACGACCTGTGTCTCAGGGTCGCCCATTCGCGCATTGAACTCAATCGTTTTCGGGCCATCCTTCGTGATCATCAAACCTGCGAACAACACGCCGCGGAAAGGACGTCCTTCACTAACCATCGCTTTCGCAGTCGGAATCACGATATTGGCGATAGACTCGTCGATAATCGACTGAGCGATATGAGGAAGCGGCGTATACGTACCCATGCCCCCAGTGTTCGGCCCTTTATCATTATCGAATACTGGCTTATGATCCTGTGCAGGCACCATCGCCTTCACGGTCTCCCCGTCAACGAAGGCAAGGATCGACATCTCTTCGCCCTCAAGGAATTCCTCGATCACGATCTGATTGCCTGCATTGCCGAATACCTTGTCTACCATCGCTTCGCGAAGCGCTTGCTCTGCCTCTTCCAAGGTGTAAGCAACGGTCACGCCTTTGCCGGCAGCCAATCCATCAGCTTTAATTACAATCGGCACCGCCTGCTCACGCAAATACGACAAGGCTGTCTCATAATCCGTGAACGTCTCATACTTCGCAGTAGGAATGTTATATTTTTTCAGCAGGTTTTTCATGAAAATTTTGCTGCCTTCGATTTCCGCAGCCGCTTTGTTCGGTCCGTACACTGGAATCTGATGCGCTTCGAACGCATCTACAATTCCTTCAGCTAGTGGATCATCCGGACCCACGAACACAAGATCAATCGCCGCATCCTTCGCGAACTGAATTAGCTCGTCGAACTGATTGACTGCTATAGGAACACATTCGGCTAACTGAGCGATTCCTGCATTGCCCGGCGCACAATAAATATCTTTAACCTTCTCGCTCTTGGTCAAAGCCCAGACGATTGCATGCTCACGGCCGCCTCCGCCAATTACTAAAATTCTCATTGCTCTCGCTCCCCCCTGCTTCATAATCCGATTCTAATGTTTGAAGTGACGTACGCCCGTGAAGACCATCGCGATATTGTTCGCGTTAGCTGCGGCAATCGACTCTTCGTCCTTAATGGAGCCGCCTGTTTGAATAATAGCGGTAATGCCTGCTTTGGCGGCAAGCTCAACGGTGTCTCCCATTGGGAAGAAAGCATCCGATGCCATAACCGAACCAACTGCTTGCTCGCCAGCTTGCTCGATTGCGATGCGTGCAGAGCCGACACGATTCATTTGACCAGCGCCTACGCCGATTGTCATATCGTTTTTAGCCAGCATGATGGCATTAGACTTCACATGCTTCACAACTTTCCAGCCGAACAGCAATTGCTTCAGCTCTTCTGCCGTTGGCTTGCGGTCTGTAACGAACTGCAGATCCGCTTCGGTCAGGCTGCGTACATCGCTTTCTTGTACAAGCATGCCGCCATCAACGGTCGTAAGCAGCCACTCAGGCTGACGCTCAGCAGCAGCTTGTGCCAGCTCTCCAAGCTTAAGCAAGCGAAGGTTTTTCTTCTTCGTTAGAATCTCCAGCGCTTCTGGCGTAAAGTCTGGTGCAATAATAATTTCAAGGAAGTATTGGGACAATAGCTCTGCTGTATCCGCTCCAAGCGCACGGTTAGCCGCTACGATGCCGCCAAAGATCGACGTTGGATCAGCTGCATAGGCTTTTTTGTATGCTTCATGGATATCCGTGCCGATGCCTACGCCGCAAGGGTTCATGTGCTTAATCGCAACGACTGCCGGCTCATCGAATTCTTTGAGGATGGCAATCGCTGAGTTAGCGTCATTAATGTTGTTATAAGACAGCTCTTTGCCGTGCAGCTGCTCAGCTGTTGTAATCGTGCCAACCGCTGCAAGCGGTTTTTTGTAGAAAGCAGCCTTCTGATGCGGGTTCTCGCCGTAACGCAGATCCTGCACCTTCTCATAAGTAACCGTATAGCTCTCAGGAAGCGGCTCTCCTACTTGCTTCGACAAGTAGTCTGCGATCAGAGAATCATAGGCTGCTGTATGACGGAATACTTTCGCTGTCAGACGCTTACGTGTCTCAAGCGTCGTATCTCCACTTGCCTTCACTTCTTCCAGAACTGCACCATAATCAGCAGCATCTACAACAACCGTTACAAAAGCATGATTCTTAGCTGCGGAACGAAGCATCGTTGGACCGCCGATATCAATATTCTCAATCGCATCTGCATAAGCAACATCGGGGTTGGAGATCGTTTGCTTGAACGGATACAGATTCACGATAACAAGGTCGATATAGTCGAGGCCAAGCTCCTTCATTACTTTCGTATGCTCTTCATCATCGCGCACGGCGAGCAAGCCGCTGTGTACAGCAGGATGCAGCGTTTTTACGCGGCCGTCAAGAATTTCTGGAAAGCCTGTTACATCGGAGATGCCAATAACCGGAATTCCCTCTTTCTCAAGCAGGCTGTAAGTACCGCCAGTCGAAATAATTTGCACGCCTTGATTGGCAAGCTCACGGGAAAACTCCACAATACCGGTTTTGTCGGATACACTAATTAACGCTCTACGAATTGCCACGCGATCATCCTCCTGAAATGGTTAGAAATGAATAGCTCAGCCTCATGCAGGCCTCTATATAAGGAAGCCCCGAATAGGGGGCTTATTGTTATTGCATCTGATGTTCTTCTAGGTTGCTCTTGTTAAGCGCGTTCTGTTATCGTCACCTTGCGACCGTCAAGAACTACACGGCCTTCGGCGATGAACTGCAGCACCTGCGGCAGCAATTGCTGCTCCGCTTGATGAATGCGCTCGGCAAGTGAAGCCTCGGTATCGTCGTCCAACACTTCTACCACCTGCTGTGCGATGATTGGTCCGCTGTCCATACCGCCATCCACATAGTGAACGGTAACGCCTGTCTGCTTAACGCCATAGTCCAGCGCTTGCTTAATTCCGTTGACACCGGGGAATGAAGGCAGCAGAGCGGGATGAATATTGACCATCCGACCATAATAAGGCTCTACCAATACCGGCGTAATAATGCGCATATACCCTGCTAGAACGATCACATCAACTTCCAGTCGCTCCAGCTCCGCTAAGATCTCAGTCTCATACGCCTCACGTGAGGGATACTCCCTAGGGGAGAAGAGAAATGTAGCAATTCCCGCCTTGCGAGCACGCCCTACAACTTGCGCTAGAGGCTTATCACAAACAAGGAGCTCGATGGACGCATCGAGCTCTCCTTGCTGCACCGCATCGGCCAGAGCTTGGAAGTTCGTTCCCTGCCCTGACGCGAATACAGCCAAACGTATTGCTCCCATTAAACATCCGCCCCCGTAAACGTAACGATTCGGCTTCCTTCCGTTACAGTTCCGATGCGGTAAGCCTGCTCACCAAGCTCAGCAGCAATGCGAAGCGCTTGCTCTGCCTCATCAGCAGGAACAACTACTATTAATCCGATGCCCATATTGAAGGTTGTGAACATATCACGGTTCGTGATTGCACCTTTATCCTGCATAAGCTGGAAAATAGGAAGAATCGGCCATGAGCCGTATTCGATATCAACATTGACGCCTTCCGGCAATACCCGTGGAATGTTCTCGATGAAACCGCCGCCAGTAATATGCGCCATTCCTTTTACTTTCACTTCCTCAATCAGCTTCAATGCCGATTTCACGTAGATGCGAGTTGGCTCGATCAATACATCGCCAAGCACTTCATCTCCCAGTTCAGGAAGCTTCTGATCCAGCGCATAGCCGCACTCTTCAAGAAGCAGGCGACGAACGAGCGAGAAGCCGTTGCTGTGAATACCGCTGGAAGCAAAGCCAATAACAGCATCGCCGGCTGCAATTGTCGTTCCGTCGATAATCTTTTTCTTGTCTACAACACCCACCGTGAAGCCGGCGATATCGTATTCATCTCCTTGATACATGCCCGGCATTTCTGCCGTTTCGCCGCCGATCAGTGCACAGCCGGACTGTACACAGCCCTCAGCGATGCCTTTAACGACCGCTTCGATTTTCTCAGGAACGACTTTGCCGCAAGCCAGGTAATCGAGGAAAAACAATGGCTCTGCGCCTTGTACGATAATATCGTTGACGCACATTGCAACCGCATCAATACCGATCGTATCATGCTTATCCATTGCAAATGCCAGCTTCAGCTTCGTGCCCACGCCATCCGTACCAGATACGAGTACAGGCTCTTCATATTTGTTCTTGTCTAGGCCGAACAATCCGCCGAATCCGCCAAGATCCGTCAGCACCTCTGGACGGAATGTCCGTTTGACATGCTTCTTCATCCGTTCGACTGCTTCATTGCCGGCAGCAATGTCGACGCCTGCTTTTTTATACGCTTCTGACACTTCAGTCAACCCCTTTATATAGTGCCTCGCGGCGATTTAACAGCTGCAGCTTTTATCCGATTCTTCATTAACCGGAGTTGGATAGTCATTATCAAAGCAAGCTAGGCACATGCCGCGGTTATATGCGCCATCGTTGCCGCCTACTGAGTCGATGAACCCTTCATTGCTTAAGAAAGATAAGGAGTCGGCATTAATGACCTCGCAGATCTCCTGTACAGTCCGGAACGAAGCGATCAGGTCCTTGCGGTCAGGCGTATCGATACCGTAATAGCAAGGGTTCTTAAAAGGCGGCGAAGTAATCCGCACATGCACCTCGGTAGCTCCTGCTTCCCGCAGCATGTTGACAATCCGGCGCGAGGTTGTACCGCGCACGATCGAATCGTCGATCATGACGACGCGCTTGCCTTCTACTACTTTGCGAACAGCGGACAGCTTCATCTTCACGCCTTGCTCGCGAAGCTCCTGCGAAGGCTGAATGAAGGTCCGGCCTGTATATTTATTTTTGATGAGACCAAGCTCATAAGGAATGCCTGTCTGCTCCGCATAGCCAATAGCCGCCGAAATACTCGAATCCGGCACACCTGTAACGATGTCCGCATCCACGAAGGATTCCATAGCCAGCTGCTTGCCCATACGCTTGCGAGCGGAGTGAATATTAATCGTATGGATATCACTGTCCGGTCTCGCAAAATAAATGTATTCCATCGCGCAGGTTGCCCGGCGCTCTACTTCTGCATAACGATCCTCACGCATGCCGTTCGCATCCAGGTAGAGCAGCTCGCCCGGTTGAACGTCGCGCACATATTCTGCACCAATGGACTCGAATGCGCAGGACTCGGAAGAGAACACATAGCCATCGCCAATCTTGCCCATAACGAGCGGACGCAGACCATTCGGATCAGACGCAACGAGCAGCTTGTCATTCGTCATAATCAGGAAGGCAAAGCCCCCTTCAATACGCTGCAAAGCTTCTTTCGCTGCTGTCTCGAAGTCTTTAGAGGAGCGCGCAATCAGATGCGCGATAACTTCCGTATCGCTAGACGTCTGGAAGATCGAGCCTTGGCTCTCCAGCTCCTTGCGAATAGCGGGTGCATTCACGATATTGCCGTTCGTCGCAACAGCCAGATCGCCATCCCGATAGCGGAAAATAAGCGGCTGTGCATTCGCCAGCTTGCTCTCTCCTGCCGTCGAATAGCGCACATGACCGATGGAACGATCACCAGTAAGCGAAGTAATCTTGTCTTTATCGAATACTTCCTTAACAAGCCCCATTCCGCGGTGATAAGCAAAGCGATTGCCTTCTGAAGTATCAACGGTACAGATCCCCGCGCTCTCTTCGCCGCGATGCTGCAGAGCATGAAGGCCATAATACGATAAGGAGGAAGCGTTCGGGACATTGAATACCCCGAACACTCCGCACTCCTCACGTAATTTATCAAATATATCGTCACGGCCAATGCCTTCGTTATAGTGATTTCCCGTCCACAGCGTGAGCTGCTTTATTTCATCAGACATGGAATCGCATCCTTCCAGACCTTCTCCAGTTGTTGTACCGGCGCCTGAATGCCGGGTTTTCCGTTAATGGTAATGGTCAGGCTGCTGCCTTTGACATTGCCGATTACTGTATTTACGACACCTTGCTCTGTCAACAAAGCTTGCAGCGCAGCCGCTTGCTCTGGTTTCGCAGAGAGGAGAATACGTGATTGTGATTCGCTGAACAGCGCGTGATCCGGACGAAGATCCGTCACGAAGTTCACTTCTGCGCCTAAGCCGCCGCCGCTAATGCTGGATTCTGCGATTGCAACTGCCAGACCGCCTTCAGACAAGTCATGCGCCGAAGCAACGAGACCTTGCTGAATCGCGCTTAGTACAGCTCCGAGAGCTTTTTTCTCTGTTGCAAGATCAATGGCAGGAGGGCGTCCTTCAGCTACGCCATGCAGAACATATTGCAGCTCGCTTCCGCCTAGCTCAGCCTTCGTCTCGCCGACAAGAATAATAACATCGCCTTCGTTCTTGAAGCCTTGCGTCATAATATGGTCGATATCATGCACCAGACCAACCATGCCGATAACTGGCGTAGGGTAGATAGCACCCTTGGCATTCTCATTGTACAAGCTCACATTACCGCCGATAACTGGCGTATCCAGCACACGGCAAGCTTCGGACATGCCGTCCGCTGCTTTTTCAATCTGCCAGAATACTTCCGGCTTCTCAGGGTTGCCGAAGTTCAGGTTGTCCGTAATAGCCAGCGGCTCTGCGCCGGAGCATACGATGTTGCGCGCTGCCTCAGCAACCGCGATACGACCGCCCACTTCAGGATCCAGATAGACATAACGTCCGTTACAGTCTGTCGTCATTGCCAGACCCTTGCGCGTGCCGCGAATAGTTACAACAGCAGCATCCGAGCCCGGTTGAACGGCTGTAGAAGTACGTACCATGTAGTCATACTGATTGTAGACCCACTCTTTGCTTGCTACCGTCGGGGAAGCAAGCACCTTCTCCAATGCGCCAGTCAAATCTGTCACTTCAGGATAAGCATTCGTGTCGATTGAAGCGTTAGCCCCATAATAAGCCGGCTCTTGCGATGGCTTTTCATAGACTGGGCACTCATCGACGAGTGCTTTAACCGGCATATCCGCTACTTCTTTGCCTTGGTGGAACAGGCGGAGACGGCCGTCATCCGTTACTTTTCCGACCTTCGCACAGATAATGCCCCAACGATCAAAGATCTCCATCGCTTGTTCCTCATGCTGCGGCTCAATAACGAACAGCATACGCTCTTGAGACTCAGAGAGCATCATCTCGTAAGGCGTCATGCCAGTCTCGCGCTGTGGAACTTCATCCAGATACAGCTCAAGGCCGTTGCCGGCTTTGGAAGCCATCTCTGCGCTGGAGCAAGTAAGACCTGCTGCACCCATATCTTGAATGCCAAGGACGATTCCGGAATTGATCAGCTCAAGCGTTGCTTCCATAACGAGCTTCTCCATGAACGGATCGCCGACTTGAACGGCTGTACGGTTTTCTTCGGATTCCTCAGACAGCTCAACGGAAGCGAATGTCGCACCGTGAATACCATCGCGGCCTGTTGCAGGACCTACGTAGAATACCGGGTTGCCTACCCCTTTAGCTACACCGCGTTGGATTTTGTCATGATCGATCAATCCTACGCACATTGCATTAACGAGCGGATTGCCTTCGTAGCTCTCGTCGAACATTACTTCGCCTGCAACGGTTGGAATACCGATACAGTTGCCGTAGCCAGCAATACCGCTGACAACATGCTCGAACAAATATTTAACGCGATCATTCTCAAGGTTGCCGAAGCGCAAGCTGTTAAGCAAAGCTACAGGACGAGCACCCATGGAGAAAATGTCGCGGATAATGCCGCCTACACCTGTTGCAGCGCCTTGATAAGGCTCAACTGCTGAAGGGTGGTTATGCGATTCAATTTTGAATACGACCGCTTGGTTGTCACCGATATCCACGATACCAGCGCCTTCGCCTGGTCCCATCAGGACGCGTGGTCCAGTAATCGGGAACTTCTTCAAGATCGGCTTGGAGTTCTTGTAGGAGCAGTGCTCCGACCACATAACGCTGAATACACCGATCTCCGTATAGTTAGGCTTACGTCCGAGAAAACCGCAAATAAGCTCAAATTCGTAATCTGTTACGCCGAACTGCGTGTAAATCCTCTGATCTGCGATTTGCTCCGCTGTCGGTTCCTTAGCCGTTAACTGCTGCGCCATGCTGTTCCCTCCATGCATTCAAAATCGATGTAAACATCCGTTTGCCGTCTTCTGAGCCAAGTATTTGATCTACTGCACGTTCTGGATGCGGCATCATGCCGACCACATTGCCGTTCTCATTGCTGATGCCGGCGATATTCGCAAGCGAGCCATTCGGGTTCGTATCGCCCGCGTAGCGGAATACGATCTGATCATTCGCTTCCAGCTTCGCAAGCGTCTCATCGTCACAGTAGTAGTTGCCTTCACCGTGTGCGATTGGAATACTGATCACTTCGCCTTGCGTGTATTGATTCGTGAATGCCGTCTTATTGTTGACCACCTCAAGCGGTGTTTGATGACAGCGGAATTTCAAGCTGTTGTTGCGGATAAGCGCACCTGGCAGAAGGCCTGCTTCGGTAAGAATCTGGAAGCCGTTGCAGATGCCAAGCACGAACTTGCCTGCTTCTGCCGCTTTTTTCACTTCAGCCATAACAGGAGCGAACTGGGCAATTGCTCCGCAGCGCAAGTAATCGCCATAAGAGAAGCCGCCCGGTATAAGAATTGCATCGTACCCGGACAGGTCGGTTGCTGTATGCCACACATAATCTACGGACTGGCCAATTGTATCTTCTACTGCTTTGTAGCAGTCAATGTCACAGTTGGAAGCAGGAAATACGATTACTGCAAACTTCATCGCTTATCCCTCCAGTTCAAAACGGTAATCTTCCACTACCGTATTGGCAAGCAGCTTTTCGCACATTGCTTTCACACGCGCCTCTGCTTCGGCACGATCATTCGTGTCGAGCTGCAGCTCCAAATATTTGCCGATGCGAAGCTTTTCAACTTCTGCGAAGCCCATTGTGTGAAGTGCTCCTTGAACGGCTGTGCCTTGCGGGTCCAATACATTTTCTTTAATAGTGACGTAGACGATTGCTTTCATAGTGGCCTCCTGAAAATGTGAATTTACGTGCTTGGTCGTGCAACCAATAACCTTGCTCAGTTCATATGGATATGCTTATAATTCAGCGCCGGTAAGACGGCGGTAGATATCTCTGTAACGCTTCGTCGTTTCCGCAACAACCGATTCCGGCAGCGGGTCCGGCTTGCTGTTCTTGTCCCAATCCGAGCCAAGCAGATACGTACGAACCGGTTCTTTGTCCATGCTATCGATCTCAATGTCGTAAGCATAGTTGCCCTCGGCCCAGAAACGTGAAGAGTCTGGCGTGAAAATCTCGTCGATCAGAATGACTTTGCCGTCAATAAGGCCGAATTCAAACTTGCAATCTGCCAGAATGATGCCTCTCTCTGCACAGTAAGCATGAGCGAATTCATACAGCTGTATACTGCGGTCACGCAGCTCAAGCGCAAGCTCAGCACCGACCAGCTCCTGCATCCGCTCGAACGGGATATCCTCATCATGCCCAACATCATTCTTCGCCGCAGGGGTGAAGATCGGCTCAGGGAACCGTTCGTTCTTGCGCATGCCAGCAGGCAACGCGATGCCATTGATCGCAGAGGTTTGCTGGTATTGCCGCCAGCCTCCGCCTGTGATATAGCCGCGTACGACGCACTCAATATCAATGCGCTCTGCTTTGCGAGTGACCATAATGCGGTTCTTGAGCAGCTCAGGCTCGGTAACCAGGTCGCCAAGCTTTTCCACATCGGTATGAACCACATGATGCGGTCCAAGCTGTGCCGTCTGCTCGAACCAGAAGGCCGAGAGGCGATTCAGCACATTGCCCTTGTCAGGCACAGCCGGATCAAGCACATAATCGAACGCTGAGATGCGATCGGTAACAACGATCAAGTAATGCTCGCCCAGATCATAGAGCTCACGTACTTTTCCTTTGTACAGCAGCGGAGCTTTTACATAATCCGCGGCTGTAGACAAAGCTTGCGATTGTGCGGTCATCTGCTTTGGCTCCCCCTTAGTTCAATCCAAGACGTGTGAAGATCGTATCGACATGCTTCAAATGCCACGAAGGATTGAAGGCATCATCAATTTCTTCCGATGACAGCATGCTCGTAATCTCTGGTGTAGACTCGATGATATCGCGGAATTGACGCTGCTCCTCCCAGGCCTGCATAGCACGCGGTTGAACGGTGTCATAGGCTTGCTCACGGCTAAGCCCTTTGTCAATCAGCTTCGTCATCACACGGCCAGAGAATGGTACGCCGAACGTACGCTGCATGTTGCGCTTCATGTTCTCTGGGAACACTTGCAGGTTATTAATAATGTTGCCCAGACGATTCAGCATGTAGTTCAGCAGCATCGTTGCATCTGGCAAGATGACGCGCTCTGCGGAGGAATGGCTGATATCGCGCTCATGCCACAGCGGAATGTTCTCGTAAGCCGTTAGCATGTGACCGCGAATGACGCGGGACAGGCCGGAAATATTCTCGCAGCCGATCGGATTGCGTTTGTGCGGCATAGCAGAAGAGCCTTTTTGACCTTTTGCGAACGGCTCCTCCACCTCGCGGAACTCACTCTTTTGCAAAGCGCGAATTTCCGTAGCGAATTTGTCGAGCGAGCTGGCAACCAGCGCGAGTGTACCCATGTACTCCGCATGACGGTCGCGTTGCAGTGTCTGAGTCGAGATAGGCGCCGCTGTAATGCCCAGCTTGTTGCAGACGAATTCTTCAACGAATGGATCAATATTGGCATAAGTGCCGACCGCGCCTGAAATTTTACCGAATTGTACGCCGTTAGCTGCATGCTGGAAGCGCTCCAAATTCCGTTTCATCTCTTCATGCCACAGTGCCATCTTCAAACCGAAGGTTGTCGGCTCTGCATGTACGCCATGTGTCCGGCCCATCATCGGTGTATCTTTATATTGAATCGCCTTCTCGCGCAAGATAGCGATGAAACGCTCAATATCCTTTTGCAGAATCGCGTTCGCTTGAAGAAGCAAGTAGCCTGTCGCTGTATCAACGACGTCAGTCGAAGTCAGACCGTAATGCACCCATTTGCGCTCTGGTCCCACTGTCTCGGATACGGCACGTGTGAAGGCAATAACATCATGACGCGTTTCTTGCTCGATTTCATAAATACGGTCAATCTCAAAGCTTGCTTTCTCACGCAATGCTTCTACATCTTCCTTCGGAATAACACCTAGCTCTACCCATGCCTCGCAAGAACAAAGCTCCACCTCAAGCCATGCCTTGAACTTATTCTCCTCGGTCCAGATCGCTCTCATTTCCGGTCTGCTATAACGCTCCAACATTTTCCGTCTCACACCTTCCAAATAGTTGTTTCTTCTACCCATTCAAGCGCTTGCTCTATACGGTCTGCAAGTATATTCACATGACCCATCTTCCGCTTATGCACCGCATCCTTCTTGCCATACAAATGCACCTTGGGAGCGACATTCAGCCTTTCAGCCGCTTCATCCCGCTCAGCCATCCGAGCCAGCAACGGCTCGACATGCTGTCCAAGCACATTGACCATTACCACTGGTGTCAGGAGTGCTGTATCGCCAAGCGGCAGGTTGCATACTGCCCGTACATGCTGCTCGAACTGCGAGGTTCTGCAAGCTTCCATTGTATAATGTCCACTGTTGTGCGGGCGGGGAGCAAGCTCATTGACAAATAGCTCGCCGTCCGCCGTCAGGAACAGCTCTACTGCAATCAGGCCGACAACGCCAAGCCCTTCTGCAATTCGCATCGCCAATTGCTCGGCTTCCTTCTGAATCCGTTCTTCGATTCGAGGAGGAACAATGGATAGATGCAATATGTTATCGACGTGAATATTCTCCGCAGCAGGGAAGGTTCTGATCTCCCCTTGCGGACTTCTCGCCGCAATGACTGATAATTCTTTATCGAACGCAATGAACTGCTCCAGTACAAGCTCAACTCCGGCACGGCTCAGCGTCTCATAGGCCTCTTCGATCTCATCGAAGCTGCGAATGACCCACTGTCCTTTGCCATCATAGCCGCCCATCACGGTCTTCAACACACAAGGAAGACCGAACCGTTCGGCTGCCCCGCGAAGCTCGGCGGCGCTGCGAATCTCGCTGTAGGGAGCAACCCGTACGCCAGCCGCTTCGATTGCACGCTTCTCGCGAAGCCTATGCTGCGTCGTGTAGAGCAGCTCGCTGCCTTGCGGCACATACGCTTCCTTCATGAGCATGGCAGCTACATCAGCGTCCACGTTCTCGAACTCATACGTAATAACGTCTGCTCGCTTCGCCAATTCCAATGCCGCTTCACGATCATCATAAGCGGCAATAATCTGCTCAGCCACCTGTCCGCATGGCGCGTCAGGCGTAGGATCGAGCGCTATGAAGCGATACCCCATGCTGCTGCCCGCGTGAGCCAGCATTCGGCCCAACTGGCCTCCGCCAAGAATACCGATTGTACTGCCGGGAAGCAGCTTGCGTCCCTGCTTGTCCGCTTCTGCCGTCATAGCGTCTCACTGCTTTCCAATACTTCCTGCGTAATCCGTTCACGACGGGCCTCTACTCTAGCCTGCACCTCTGGATCGAATGCACCCAGTATTTGTGCTGCCAGCAGACCTGCGTTCGTGCCGCCAGCATTCCCGATAGCTACAGTTGCAACCGGAATGCCGCCGGGCATCTGTACGATGGACAGCAGCGAATCGAGCCCGCTCAGATTGGAGGATTTAACCGGAACGCCAATAACCGGCAGAACCGTCTTAGCGGCCACCATGCCGGGTAGGTGAGCAGCGCCGCCTGCACCAGCGATAATAACCTTAAGTCCTCGCTTAGCTGCGGTCTCTGCATATTCAAACATCAGATCCGGTGTACGATGAGCAGATACAACCTTTTTCTCATACGGGATTTGGAGCTCTTCAAGCACATCACAAGCTAGCTTCATTGTGTCCCAATCTGACTTACTACCCATGATGACGCCTACTTTGGCAGACATGCGTTCAAACCTTCTTTCATCTATTGATTGGAAACAGGCCGGAAGAAACAGAAAAATCCCGGGCGAGCGAACGTACAATTCTCATACGAATGCTGCCGGGACTTCGAGCGGCAACTCATCAGAGGACCCGATAAACGGACATCCTATTAGCTGCATTTGGTGTCAATAGCTGTCTTTACTTCTCTAATGCATCAACGCAAAGACAGTATAAGGTTGTCCTGTGAAGGACAACCTGCCTTATTGTTCCACCATGCTCGTAGTCCGAAAAATAAGGTTTTCGGGTAGAAACTTCCGGGCCTATTCCCGAGGATATACGAGTTTTCGACTATTGCACGGAATAATCCGCCTTGACCTATTCTAGTTTATCTAATCCCCCGATAGCTGTCAATGAAATAAGAATAAAATACGAACATTAAAATGCTTTTCTTTTGAAAAGGTTCGTTTTTGCACCCGTTCTCTTTGTTATCTTGCGCAAACCCTTCGCCCTTATCCCCTATCCTTCGACAATTTCCAAGATTAGCGTTTCCAACTGATCAAGCTGCCCCCATCCAGCGGGGATCGCATTAACCTAGCATTCCCCGAACAACAGATTCATCGAGGCATCATAAACTCGGTCAGTTCAGGACATTCATGGAATACACTTAATACATAAGCGATTCTCGGCTACAAGGAGGAGATTAACGCGTGCAAATTCATACCGTCCAAAGAGGGGATACGCTATGGCAGCTTGCACACCAATACGGCGTGATGACAAGCGATATTACAGATGCCAATGGCATAAGCCCAGCAAGTACGCTAGTCATCGGCCAGGCACTTATTATCCCAATTAACGTTAGCAGCCATCTCGTATTGCCTGGAGAGAGCCTATGGACCATTTCGCAAAAATACGGAATAACGCTTCAGGAGTTAATAAGAGCGAATGCGATGAAGAATCCTGCCCTGCTTTATCCGGGCCAGCTTCTTCGAATCCCCAGACCCTATAAACCAACCATTGAAGTGAATGGCTATATCGAGAAATTCGGAGCTAGCGGTGTGGAGCTCACGAACGAACTCAATGAGAACCTTACTTACCTTAGCCCCTTCAGCTATCGCGTCCAGCTTGACGGCTCCTTAACCTCCTTGGATGACACCGCCATTATTCAAGCTGCTTATCAGGGCCGAACTGCTCCGATGATGGTCCTCACTAATTTCGAAGCTGGCACCTTCAGTCCAGAAATCGCTCATGCCGTTATTTCTAACCCTGTCATTCGAGACAAAGTAGCAGCTGCAATTCTTGATACGATGCATACAAAAGGATACTTAGCACTGAACATCGACTTTGAATATGTCCCACCAGCTGATCGGGAGCTGTATAATGATTTCCTTCAATTAATGGTCGATACCCTTCATCCTTATGGCTTTCTCGTATCCTCTGCCTTGGCTCCCAAGCTTACAGCTGATCAGCAGGGAACGCTTTATGAGGCGCATGACTATGCCGCACACGGACGAATTGTCGACTTCGTTATTCTCATGACCTATGAATGGGGGTGGTCAGGCGGCCCGCCAATGGCTGTGGCACCGCTGAATGAAGTGTCCAAAGTCCTTCAATATGCGCTCTCGGTCATTCCCGCTAATAAGATTGTTATGGGCATGCCGCTGTACGGCTATGATTGGACTCTCCCTTATGTACAAGGCGGCAAATGGGCACCCACGATAAGCCCGAAAGAAGCCATTAACCGTGCTGCTAAATACGGAGCAGAGATTGAGTTTGACCCGATCAGCCAATCCCCGTTTTATTACTATTATGATGAGCAGGGACAAGAGCATGTGGTCTGGTTCGAGGACGCCCGCAGCGTACAGGCTAAGTTCGATATCGTCAAGGCTTACCAGCTCAGAGGAGTCAGCTACTGGGTACTCGGCGTCGCTTTTCCGCAGAACTGGTACGTCCTTCGAGAAAACTTTCATATCCGCAAGCTTATATAGAAAAAGGACGGAAGATCGCCATAGTAGGCGTATCTTCCGTCCTTTCTTATTTACTTAAGCTTATTTCGTACCTGCTACCTTCGCATCTTTATTCAGCTTCATCGCTTCTTCCTCTGGTGCTTTATTCGAAGTCCGCAGTGGGATCTCCTTAATAAAGTAAGTAAGCACCACTGCAATAACGAGGATAAGAGCACCTGTCAAGAACACAGTCGACAAGGAAGAGCTTAGGGCATCACGAAGCGTATCAATGAATTTCGTGAAGGTCGCCTGCATATCAGCAGGAAGGCTTTGATGCAGCTTTTCAAGCGCTGGCTGATTCGTCAGCAATTGAGGATTGGAGAACTGAGCGAATTGAGCAGCCGTAGCTGGATCAAGCTTCGAAAGATCTACTGCATCAGGTGATTTGGCCAATTCAGTCAGATTGTTTTTCAAGCTTGTGGACAATACCGTACCCATTACTGCGATACCGATCGTACCGCCCAAGTTACGGAACAATTGCATAGTTGCTGTCGCTGCACCCAGCTCCTTATGAGGAACCGCATTTTGAATGATCAGTGAGAATACCGGCATACCAAGACCAAGGCCAAGACCGAATACGACCATGGCAAGAACCGCCATCCATACGCTGTTCATAAGAACCATGATGATCATACCTGCAAGCATAATCGGCATACCAATCAAAGCAAAACGCTTGTATTTACCTGTTTTGCTAATTAGGGAACCGCTGATTGCACTTGTAATAACCATACAGATAGACATCGGCATTGTTACATAACCCGCATGTGTCGGCGAAATAGCCAGAACGCCTTGCACGAAGAAGGACAAGTAGATGAGCGCGCCCATCATACCGAAGTTCATAATAAAACCAATAATGTTCGATAGCGTAACGATATTGTTCTTGAACATGCTCAGTGGAAGCACTGGGCTCTTAGCTTTCCATTCCACAGCAATGAAGATTGCAAGAGATACCAGCGTAGCTGCCAGCAGGCTTAGAATTTGCCATGAGCCCCAAGCATACTCCGATCCTGCCCATGTAAAAGCAAGCAGCAGCGGCACAATCGTTGTTGTTAAGAACAATGAACCAAGGTAGTCAATAGATTCAGCCGGCTTGCGCTCTGATTTCGGGAATAAGGACAGAATCATCACGAAAGCAATAACTCCGAGCGGCAGGAAGATCCAGAATACCCAGTGCCAAGCCATGTGATCGACGATGTAACCGCCCAATGTCGGGCCAATTACGCTGGAGAAACCGAAGACGGCTGTCATAAGTCCAGTCCACTTGCCACGTTCACGAGGAGGGAAAAGGTCTCCTACAGCTGTGAAGGCTGTTGCCATGATGATACCCGCACCAATACCTTGAATACCGCGGTACGTAATGAATTGATACACGTCAGTAGCCAGACCCGACGTAAATGCGCCTATGATGAAAAATAATATACCTGCCAAAATAAATGGCTTCCGCCCATAGATGTCGGACAGCTTACCAACAAGCACTGTTGCGATCGTGGAGGTCAGCATATAAATGGTAATTGTCCATGTATAAAGATGCATGCCCCCAAGCTCTGCAATAATTCTCGGCATCGCCGTACTTACGATCGTCTGATTAATTGCTGCGAAGAACATTGCGAACATAATAGCGATCATAATGGATAATTTACGTTTACTTGATAAATGTTCCATGATTTCTTTTGCTCCTTCTATCCGATTTCATTATATTTCTCTATATTCTGAAGCAACTGAGTAAAAATCCGTTTCAGATGCTGAATATCCTCTTCCGGCAGCTGATCGAAGAATGATGAGATCGTCTCTTTTTGTGTCTCCATAATCTCCTCAAGCATAGCCTTGCCTTTCTCCGTGATTTCAATGTATACCACTCTGCGATCATCGACCGCCCGCTCCCTTGATACATGTCCTTCACCAACCAGCTTATCCACTACACCCGTTATCGCTCCCGAGGTTAGCCCGATCGATTCCGCAAGCTCCGATACCTTCTGGGAGCCAGAAGCACGCAGCTTAAAAAGCACTTTGAATTGCGTATAGTTTAAATTGCAAGGAATATGCTTATTCCACTCTTGGTTGATATTCTTCATGAGTGTCCGGAATAAGCCGGTGAATTCCATGACCTCCTTACTCCTATCCTTCATTTCTTCCCTCCTTAGCAAGACTGACCAGATAGTTATGAACAAAATAGTTTAGAGCTAAATTAAATTGAACTAAAGTATTTACTACTATATATCTTTTCATTGAATCAGTCAATTATTAAATTAACCTTACATTTGCAAATAAAAATAGCCTTCCGGCGGATCACGCTTACATACGTGATTCCACCGAAAAGCTTATTTGCCAAGCAATCACATCATCACATCAATCATTCGTTTTGTATCTCAGTACTCTTACGACTCCAACCACACCGTCTTATCTGCAGCTGGTGTGCGCTTCACATCAGGCGGAGTCATATCCGGATAACCAATATAAATAAGTCCTACAAGCTGCTCCTCTGCTTCCAGACCAAATGTATCCTTCATTAGAGGATGGTACATGGGATCTCCTGAACGCCAGATGGCACCGAGCCCATTCGCATGGGCAGAGAGCAGAAGATTCTGTACAGCAGCATTCGCTGCCGCTACCTCTTCCACTAATGTTGCTCTAGGATCATCGGACGGGGAGCATACTACAGCAATAACGACTGGCGAACGGTAAGCCTTCGCCTTCTCTTTGGCAAGACGCTCTTCAAGCGCGTTGCCAGCCGCTGTATCCAGTGAAGCCATTGCCACACGGGCATAGCCTTCGCCAAGCTTCGCCCGGCCTTCTCCTGTCATCACGATGAACTTCCACGGTTGTGTATTATGATGGCTTGGCGCCCAAGTAGCCGCCTCCACTATTTTTTCCAACAGCGCGCGGTCAACAGGGTCCTTCTTCACCCGACCAATCGTACGTCTGGATTGAATCGCTTCTTCTATATTCATGCGCTTGTCCACTCCTTATATATGATATAGATTATTCCGCTATACTTGCTTCATTGGTACTAGCATATCATTTCTAGACATGTATAAACAATTATTGTACTTATCCTACCTGTTGTGTTGTGAAAAAACGGCTCGCATTGACCTGTCATTCATAAGCCATTGTGTCATGGCATTCAATAGCGGAACGGGCTTCCGCTATTTAGTATATTCTTGCTTAAATAAATGAATTAGCGGAACACAGTTCCGTTAATTCAGAAAAATCTGACGTAGAAAGCTCTATTCCCAATAATAACGGAACCACGATCAGTTATTTTATAACAAAAGAGAGTCAAACACAAAATAACGGAACCTGATTCCGCTAGACTTGAAAGAAATCCACAATTCTGCGCAAGCCTTTCACACTCAATTTTTGATGCAAAAAAGACTGTCGATATTTTCTCGACAGTCCATGCTGTAGAACCGCGTTTCCACAGCCTTTTTTAACAACTTCCTTATTACATAATTCCTTTATTCATTAAACAGAGACGCGTATTCGCCATACCCTGCTGCTTTCAGCTCATCCTTTGGAATAAAACGCAGCGAAGCGGAGTTTATGCAATACCGCAGGCCATGCGGACCGGGACCATCATTGAACACATGCCCCAGATGAGAATCGCCTTCCTTGCTGCGTACTTCTGTCCGAATCATGAAATGGCTCGCATCGGTATGCTCCGTAACAGCGGAGCCCTTCAATGGCATCGTGAAGCTCGGCCAGCCACAGCCCGAATCGTATTTCTCCTTCGAGCTGAACAATGGTTCACCTGAAACAATGTCGACATAAATCCCTTCGCCTTTGTGATCCCAATACTCTCCGGTGAAAGGTCTTTCTGTTCCGCTGTTTTGCGTAACCTCATATTGAATCGGCGTAAGGCGTGCCCTAAGCTCATCCTGATTCTTCTCCAGCTTCCAATGCTTCTCGATAAAAGCGTCTCGGCCGGAGCCTTTGCGGTACATTTTGTAACGAAGAGGATTCGTATGGTGATAGCCCTGATGATAGTCCTCGGCAGGGTAGAACTCCTTCGCCTCAACGATCTCCGTCACAATAGGCTTATCGAATCTTCCGCTCGTCTCAAGCGCAAGCTTGGAGGCTTCTGCCTTTTGGCGCTGTTCTTCATTATAGTAAAAAATAGCCGGGCGATACGATTCCCCGCGATCATGGAATTGCCCGCCTGCATCGGTCGGGTCTATCTGTCTCCAGAAAACATCCAGCAGCTTCTCATAAGTGTATACCTCTGGATCATACGTAATTTGGACCGCCTCAGCATGGCCTGTCGTCTCCGAGCAAACCTCCTCATACGTCGGGTTCACCTTATGTCCGCCTGTATAGCCTGATACGACTGAGATAATGCCTGGCTCTTCCTCAAAGGGCGATACCATGCACCAGAAGCAGCCTCCCGCGAACATTGCTTGTTCTGTTGATTTTGTCATTTTCTCAACCTCCTATATCTTCTATATAAATGTTATACCTTGAACATCCTGTAATGAACCTTCCGGTCTTCTTATTATAACGTATCCAAGAGATCCCACAAACTGCTCTACAGACCTCACCCCAAAACTTTGTTACAATGTAGTGACGCCCCGCAACAATTGTCTTTTTCGGTCGTTTAATAGTATAGAGCGTCCTTTTTGCAGTTCGTTCATCCTGCTTTATTCGGCACTATGCACACAAGAGGTGAACGTACAAATATGTCTAATATGGAAACAATGCCATCCAGCCAATACGAACGGGCTCCGCGAAAGAAAAGAAGCAAAAGCATGTTCTTTACTTTCCTGCTCGTCTGGCTCATCTTAATTACTTCCGGAATAGTGGGAGCCAAGTTGTACAGCGATCACATTCAACAACAGGTCGCTGCTGACATAGCCCAGCAGACTGCTACTCAAATTACTGCTATGCAGAAGCAATATGATGAACGGTTGAATAAGCTGGAGACCACTTACACAGGTGAAATCACCGAGCTCGAAGCGAAGGTAGATGCTCTGAATGAGTTGCTCACCTTCACGAAGGACAACGCTGACGTTAAGACAGACAACAGCAACAAGCTGTATACACAATTGAATGAAGTGAAGAAACAGCTGAAAGAACTGCAAAAAAGCTTGGATGTGTTGAAATGAATCTATCCGTCAAAGCATTGAATCGTACGATGCTGCTGACCTGTGCGCCTTTTCTTGGCATTCTTCTATGGCTGCTTCTGTCAAATGTAGCAGTCGTTCTATCTGAAGAGACATTCCCCAAAGCAAGTGTTGAAGAAGTGAAGCCTGCTCCTGCTGAGCAGGCCGCGAAGAGTCTCGATAAAGCGCATCAGCTAGCGCAGCAAACGAGCCAGTCTATCCAGAAGCAGCTCAAGCTGTATGCCCAGACGAATGCTGATATGAAGCTCATCGCTTCCACTGCCGCGAAACAAGCCGAGCGTCCACTAGCTATGTATGATCAGAAGATAACAAGCAAGCTCGGCACGCCATCAGGTACGATTACCTCGGACAAGCTTCGAGCGCAGCTCTTCTACATAAAAGCAGAGAACTTTCAAAGCTATGCGTTGAAGATTAAGCTCAAGTCGGATAAAGGTATGAAGATGGTGCTTGGCAATGACACGCTCGGCGGAGCAGAGACTACACTTGCTGCAGTGAAACGCTATGGCGCGATTGCGGGCGTGAATGCAGGCGGGTACGCGGATGGCGGCGGCAAGCGGTATCCGCTTAGCACGACGGTCCTCGACGGCAGCTACGTGAATGGCTTCGAGCCTTCATTTGCGGACTTGTTCTTTGTCGGTCTCAATGAGGATAATGAGCTTGTTGGAGGCAAATACACCAGCCGGGAGAAGCTCGATCGTCTAAATGTGAAATTCGGTGCTTCATTCGTACCTGTTTTATTGAAAAATGGCGTACAAATGCCCATCCCAGCGAAGTGGCAGTCGAGCCCCGTAAGGGCACCACGAACCGTTATCGCTAACTATAAGGATGATCAACTGCTGGTCCTTGTTGTCGATGGACGCAACGAAGGCGGCAGCTCGGGTGCTACGCTTGAGGAATTGCAAATGCTGCTACGCAGATTCGGTGCCGTCGATGGGTACAATTTGGATGGCGGAGGTTCCTCCTCACTCATCTGGAATGGCCGGGTTATTAACAAACCGTCTGATGGGCAATTGCGCAAGCTTCCTACTCACTTTTTATTTTTCAAATAATCACTCTATTTAATTAAAGCAGCTCTGAAATTAAGGGGGCTGAGGCCTCAAAAGTTACTTTCGTTAAGCCCCCTCTGCGCATAATCATGGACGATAAAAGAACCTTCAAATCCGCTATCCCAATGGATTTGAAGGTTCTTTGCATTATTTATGAGGTTAACTAACTCGCATCACTTTTTGGGAATGTTAGGGTTAGCCGCTCGGTGCGCTCATAGTTGAAGATTCGTTAATGGAATAAACCGTTTATAGGGTAAGATGAACCTTGCGATCCGCAACTCAAAGAGGACTATTCTACCGCTGCTCGTGCGCTCGCAGTCGAAGATTCGTTCGTTGAGTAATCGTCAGTATGTAAGGCTAGTTGACCCATACGATTACAGCCGAAGTGAACCTTTCTGTTGGTCATTAATGTGAGAAGGTTAGACATATGAAGCAAGATCACATATCTGTGAGGGAAAACACCTACAATTGTGGTGTCCGTCGAGGATAACGGGAAGGTATGAGGCAAACCTCATACCTCAGGAGGCTTGGCTCTTGAGCTATGAGGCTAGCCTCATAGAATGCTTGTCGTGTACAAAAATCAGCCCTTATGAATGAGGATAGCCTCACAGAAGAATGAGGTTACCCCCACCGCTCCCAGTTGAAAGATTCATCAGTTGAGTAATCGTCAGTGTGCAAGGCTAGTTGAGCCTTACGTTTAACAGCCACAGTCGAAGGCTCATTAGCTGAGCAAACAAGTGCATAGAGTTGACAGTGTAGAGAGCTAGTCAGGAGCTATCCCGCACCTTAGCAGCTCTGGATAGTCATGCTTACCAAGCTCACAACTGCACTTGTGATTACCTTTTTCGCTCTGTCTACTGGGCAGCCATAACATTGGTCAATGCACCAAGCTTTTCAATCTCTATGGTCACAACGTCACCGTCTTGAAGATAGACCCGCTGCTCAGGCGGAAGCCCGAACACCACACCTTCCGGCGTACCTGTTAGGATAATATCGCCCGGCAGCAATGTCATATGCTGCGAGATATAGCTTACGATCTCATCACATGGGAAGATCATATCTGCCGTACTCGAATTCTGACGGACAGTACCGTTGACGGTGCAGCGAATGTTCAGGTCATTCGGGTTGCCGACTTCATCGGCTGTCACAACATAAGGGCCAATCGGCGCGAAGCCGTCGCAGGACTTGCCAAGCAGCCATTGGGCTGTCCTATTCTGCAAGTCGCGTGCAGACAAGTCATTCGCATTGCAATAGCCGAACACATGAGTCAGCGCCTGCTCCACCGATACATCCTTCGTCTTGCTTCCGATAACGATAACAAGCTCGGCCTCATAGTCGACCTGTTCGGATACCTTAGGAAGCGTAATGATATCCCCCATCGCTGCCAAGGCATTGTTGAATTTATTGAAGAGGATCGGATAGAGCGGAATTGCCGCATTGGTCTCTTCTGCATGCTTGCGATAGTTCAAGCCTACGCATATGATTTTGCCAGGCCGGGTTACCGCGGGCGCAAGCTTCAGCAGCCTTTCCTCCAGCAGCATATCCTGATAACGCTCAGGCTCGGAATCAACTGCTTCTAGAATCTTCTGCAGCTCGCTCAGCCTATCCGCTCCCCCTTCAATAATCGAATGGATATCGCTCGTTGCGGGAAGCCCTAGCTCGTCTCCTGCTGCTGCCGCATCTATAACGCCATGTGTCGACAGAATACCTAACTGCTGCTGCCCGTCTTCCTTATAATAGGTTAACAATTTCATTCAAGCTTTCTCCCTCCGCAATACCTGTTTTCCCTTATTTTCGCATGAAAAAGCAGCGCCGGTCCAGCGCTGCTTGTCAATTAATCTATTATTCTCCGCCCATGAACAGGTAGCGCCCGATAATAAGCACTGCCAGAATCCACATGAGCCAGTGAATTTTATATTTGCCTTTTTCTTTGCCAACCATATTCCCTACTGCTGCAAGTACAACATAAGTTACGATACCAAAAGACAGACCGTTAGCGATGTTGTAAGTGAGCGGCATAAGAGCAAGCGTCAAGAACGATGGAATCGCGTAGACCATATCCGAGAAGTCAATCTCTTTGACGGATTGCATCATCAGTACGCCGACAATGATAAGCGCTGCATTCGTAGCAGCTGGAGGTACAAGTGCAACAAGTGGAGCCAAGAAGATCGCAAGCAGGAAGCAGATACCCGTTGTTACGGAAGTCAGTCCTGTACGTCCGCCTTGTGCAACACCGGCAGAGCTCTCAACGAACGCTGTAACTGTGCTTGTACCAAGTACAGCACCGCCGCTTACGCCGATAGCGTCTACGAACATGGCCTTGCCCACAAGCTTCTTGCCCTTCTCTTTGTCCTTCATGAATCCCGCACGGTTAGCTGTACCGACAAGCGTACCGAACGTATCAAACAATTCCACGAAAGTAAAGGTCAGAATAACCGTTACCAGACCCACTTCCATGACGCCTGCAAAGTCAAAGTGACCAATGTTCATTGTTGTAAAATCAGGAACCCAAGTCTGGTTCGTGAAGGCTGCGCCAACATCAACTTGGCCAGCGATAATCGCAATAATTGTCGTGCCAAGGATACCCCAGAGGATTGCTCCCGGAACGCGAAGCACCATCAGAATACCGATCAACAGCAGGCCAACTACGGTCATCACTACCGAAGCACTATGGAAGCTGCCGAGCTGAATAACGGTTTCATTACTGTCAAGAATCGTGAATTGACCTTGCTTGATATCGCCGAAGCTGCTGAGAGCAATCGTCATAATGCCGCTGCCCTTCAAGGCGATAATGGTGATGAATAGACCGATACCAACCGTAATCGCATGCTTCAGACTATCCGGCACCGCTGTAATAAGCATCTGGCGAACCTGAGTAAGCGTCAAAATAATGAAGATAATACCGGAGATAAATACCGCTGTCAGTCCCATTGCAACCGAGATCGGTTGATCGGTCGCTTGCGATGCGATAATGGTCGATGCAAAGTATGCATTCAATCCCATACCTGGAGCAAGCGATACAGGGAAGTTAACGAACAGCCCCATCGCAATCGAGAAAATACCTGCTGCAAGTGCCGTTGCTAGAAATACGGCTGTCCAGTCCATGCCGGCTGGCGACAAGATCAATGGATTGACGGCTAGTATGTAAGCCATCGTCATAAAGGTTGTCAAACCCGCCATAATTTCCGTTCTAAAATTCGAGCCGTTTTCCTTGAGCTTAAAGAAACGTTCCATCTTAATCTTAACCCCCCACAAAATGTGTCCAAGCAAAACGAAAAGCCTAGTCAAAAAATGCGTCTATCGCGCATGTTCTTCTAGGCTTTGCAAAAAGGGGAAAAGTATTCCGCGGACCGTGCGGCACTTTTCCACACTTTTCGTAGCCAGATCATTTACGGTGATCGAGTAGAGACTCTCAAGCCAATCCTTGAGATTATACGAAAAGGAATATGCTATTGTCGTTGTTATTCGTCTATCATCATAATAAGGAATACGTCATTTTGTCAACAACTTTCACGAACATTAACCTCAACCAAAACCTTCAATATTCGTGTTTAATATATGTTAACCCGATTTAATGAGGTTTCAAACCATTATTTTCTAATTATTCATATTTATTCGTCTGGCCTTTTCGAGCACATCCCCAGCTTCTCTTCTCCCGCCCATGACATACACGAGACCGATCAAGAAATCATTATAGGATTCCCGACTAACATAAGAGTCAATCGGCATGACAAAGTCCTTAGCCTCGCTGACCATCTTGTTGCCATCAACCAGAAGCTTCGCAATGTCGTTAGACTGATCAACCTCTAATGCATACGTACCGCCAATTGCCGCGAATTTCCCTGTTATTTCGGGAGAAGTCATATACTTAACGAACGCAAGAGAAGCCTCATATTCCTTCGGGTCCGTGTTTTTCTTCATGTACCAGCCAGAGCCGAAGCCCGAAATAATGATATTCTCGCCTTTTCCACCCGGTACCAATGGGAACGGTGTTATTTGGAAAGCAGGATTCGTGCTAAGTCCCGCTGCTGCCCATGAACCGTCGAACATCATCGCTGCCTTACCGCTTCTGAACGTGGACATGGCTTTCCCCTCATCTAGAGCAAGAACATCTTTGGCGAAGGCCCCCTTGTCATACAGAGCGTTGAAAATTTCTAGTGCTGGCGCCCATGACGGATCATAAGCTTTCTTTTGCCCCTCAATGCCAACCTGCGATAGAATCACAGCCTCTTGCAAGTAAGGAGTGATGAACGATGTGCTGAATGGAATGATATCATTAGCCGCGAACGTATCTACAGCTGTAATGAAAGCTTCATAAGTAGAGGGGGCCTTCAGATTGAACCGATCGAATAGCTCTTTATTCCAGAACAATCCTTCGTAAAATCCAATATACGGCAAAGCATACAGCTTGCCCTCATGTTTCACCTTTTCCATAATGCCGCTGTTAAACTGCTTCGCCCACTCCGGGTCCTTCGCCAGTTCCTCTTCCCAAGAAACGATATCCCCTGTCTCCATCAGCATATCCGTATCGCTGCCGTTGAAGAAGAACATCACATCAGCTATATCTCCTGCTTGAACATCCGCCTGTACTTTGTTGCGCAGAATATCTTGATTCACTGGCACAGACTCATCGAGAATACTTATTTGAGGATGCTCCTCTTGGAACTGCCGGATCGCTTCCGTCCAAGCCGGTACCCATGTATCTGTTCCAGCGAACGAAGTAACGACCCGTATCGTAACCTCAGGCATCTTGCCTTCCTTCTGCTTGGCCCCTCCGCATGCTGCCGTCAGCAATATTAAGAACGCCATGATGACCAATACTCGTGCCTGACCTGCTGTCTGTTCTCTCATTTACTCTAAGCTCTCCCTCGACATCCATCCCTTTATTTGAAATTTGGATATACTACGTAGTAGCTATCCAAAGAACAATCGCTATGCAAGCACAACTATACAAGTATAAAGTAGTGTCCCCCATTAGTGAACACCTGCTCTTGCAATTAGCGAATCTGGTACATGGAAGTAAAGCCTGCTTAACGTAAAAAATACAGAAAGGGATTACCCCCTTCCTGTATTTCTGCCTATTATTTCGTTACCGCAGCATTCAGCATCGGGAATAGCTGCTTCAGCTCTGAATCACTCGGTCTTCTGCCATAATCCGCGATCTCGAACGGTTCAGCATACTGTGTTGTTGCTGATTTCCCCTCTTCATATAAACGATCCAGCGCTGGCAGCATCTCCGGGGACACCTCAATAAAGCTGCTCCAATGCTCTAAAATGTACGCCCGTTTGGCCTCCCAAGTCTGTGGAACCAGATCCAGCAGATTACGCTGCCATGGTGCGAATTCATAGAATTGTGATGCATGCGCATCGCAGCCAAGCAGCTTCTTCTCAATGACAGAGCCGATATCAACAACTAGATCAGGAGAATAAGAGCTTCGCTTACCGTAGTCCGGCATAAGCAGGAACAGCGGAGACTGCTCTAGGCTTGGTGCATCAGGTACGGAATTCGGCACCTTCGCAATAAAATCTGCAGCATCCCTCACGATTCTTCCTGCATTGCGGTTATCTACATGCCCTGCCCCTTCCGGATGGAAGGTAATGACAACGTCTGCCTTCCAATTGCGGATTTGGCGAATGACCTCTTCCCTTACCTCATAGCTATTGGCAAGGCGTCCATCCGATATATTCAATATGCTATAGTCAAGAACACCCAATCGCTTGGCGGCCTCATGGGCCTCCAGTGTTCTTCTGTCCACCAGCTCTTGTCCGCTAAGCGAGTAGTGTCCGCAATCTCCATTGGTCAAGGAAACGAATTTCACCCGGTGCCCCAGCTCTGCGAATAACGCAGAGGTGCCTCCCGCATAAATCTCCGCTTCGTCCGGATGAGCGGCAATAATAATGATATTTTTTTGTTTTTGTATAGTCATCGTTTCTCTCTCCTCCTGTATGCTAAACCAGAGCTGTTATCCTTTCACAGCACCAGCTGTCAATCCTTTAATAACCGTTTCTTGTGAGAACATGTACAGAACAAGCAGCGGTACAATTGAAATCGTAATCGCGGCCATCATAGCGCCATAGTCTGTGCCATACGCATTGGATACAAGCGACAATAGAACAGATATTGGCTGCATTTCTCTTATTGGCAAGTAGACGAGAGGCAGCAGCAGCTCATTATAAGACCATAGGAAAACCATGATCGATACCGTTGCAAAAATCGGGAAGCACAGCGGCAGCGTTATTCGATAATAGATTTTCCAGATCGTTGCCCCATCCATGACCGCCGCTTCCTCTAGCTCCCCTGGCAAAGAGGCCATGAAGCCCGTAATCATCAGAATTGCGAAGCTCAGGTTGCCTGCTACCTGCGGGAGAATAACCGATAGATAAGTGCCGTTCAAGCCTAGCTTTTCGATAATGACGAAGTTGGGAATGATAACAGCAAACTGCGGCAGCAGCATACAAATAACAAAGATAGATGTGAAATATCCTTTGAAGGAAAATTGGAACCGCGCCAGTATAAAAGAAGCCATGCCGCCGAACAGAGCAACTCCCAGCACAACAGATCCCGAAATAAGCATACTGTTCATAAAGCCTTTAACTACATTAATGTTGCCGTATTCATTCAGCTTCAAGAAGTTGGACAAAGACCAACTGTGTGGAAGAGCGAAGGATTGCGTTAAAATTTCCTCAGATGTTTTGAAGCTGTTAAGCAGCACCCATAATAACGGGACTATCGTTGTGCATGCCCATAAAATAAGCAGCGCGTATACGGCAAGCTTGGCCGTACCCGGCCTTACCAGTCTATTAACCATCTACTATCACCTTCTCAAGCGGGCTGTTTGTTGTCTATCCTTAATAGCTGACAGCCTCTTTTTTAACCAACTTATTCAATACAACCGTTATTACAATGCCAAGGATCATCATCGCGATGACGATGGTACTGGCGTAGCCTGCGTTTTGTCCATTGAATGCTTTCGTATACATATAGGTACTGAGCAATTCACTTGAGTTCAGCGGACCGCCCTTAGTTACGATGTAGACGACATCGAATACTTTCAATGCTCCTGCCGTTGCAAGCGTAAGACAAGAAGCAATGACATCCCGCAGCAGAGGAAGCGTAATATAGATTGATTTCCTGAATCCTGTAATGCCATCGAGCATAGCTGATTCATAAATATCCTCTGGAATCTTCGACATGCCTGTCAGGAATATCACAAAATAAAACCCGACATACTGCCATAAAATCGGGATCAGCACCAAATAAATCGCGCTTTTCTCCGTTAGCCATATTTGTTCGGATAGACCAAGCCCTCTCATGATGGCATTCATAAGCCCATAATCATAGTTGTAAATGAGAGAGAACATGAGGCCAATCGCCGTTCCCGAGATCACAATCGGAAAGAAGAAGACCGTTCTAAAAAATTTAAACCCTCGTTTAATGCTGTCCGTCAACAGCGCCAGTACAAGACCTCCCCCTGCTTGCAGGAATACGGCCCCCAATATCAAGATGAACGTATTCTTCAATGCAATCCACACAACCGGGTCATGTATGAGCTGGTTGTAATTGCCGAAGCCGATGAACTTCTTCGTATTGGAGAAGTTATACCATTCGGTAAAGCTGTAATAAACGGACTGTATGAGCGGATATAAAAGAAAGGTGATTAATAATAGCATCGTTGGCGCCAGGAAAAGCACAATGTATCTCTTGTCCCTGAATATCACAACTGAACGCCTCCTCTTCGTAAGCAATAACTTCAATTCTACTAGCGGTTATTCGTCCCGGGTGCCGACGACATGCCGATCCCCGGGACAGCGTGCACAATTACTTGTTCTTGTCGTCTAATTTCTTCGCTTCACTTAGAATAGCCTCAGGCGTTTTTCTGCCTGCAGATACATAAGCAACGCCCTTCAAAAATTCGGTGTACGATTCCCGAGTTACATAAGAATCAATCGGCATAACGAAATCTTTGGCTTCGCTCACCATTTTGTTGCCGTCAATCAATAGCTGTGCAGTGCTGCTGGACTGTTCTGTATCAACCGCATAAGTTCCGCCTATTGCTGCAAATTTTCCAGCTGTTTCTGGAGAAGTCATAAATTTAACGAAGGCTAACGCCGCATTATATTTGGCCTGATCTTCATTCTTCTTCATATACCAGCCTGAGCCAAAGCCGGATACGATCATATTCTCGCCTTTGCCTCCTGGAACGAGCGGGAATGGCGTAATTTGAATAGCAGGATTGGAGCTAAGACCAGCTGCTGTCCATGAGCCATTGAACATCATGCCTGCTTTTCCGCTTGCGAACAACGATTGCGCTTTTTCATCATCAAGTGTCAGCGCATCTTTTGGGAACGCTTTCTTATCACTCAATTCTTTGAAGATCGCAATAGCTGGTGCCCATGATGGGTCATAGGCCTTCTGTTGTCCTTCTGGACCAACCTGTGAAAGCACCAATGCCTCTTGCAGATAAGGGGTTGTAAGCGACGTCGCGAATGGAATGATATCGTTAGCTGCGAACGTGTCTATCGCTTTGATAAAAGCATCATAGGTCGATGGCGCTTCCAGCTGGAATTGATCAAACAGCTCTTTATTCCAGAACAAGCCCTCATAGAATCCGATATAAGGCAGGGAATAGAGCTTGCCATCGTATTTAACCTTCTCTGTAATTCCGCTATTGAATTGCTTCGCCCACTCTGGATCTTTGGAGAATTCCTCTTCCCATGCAACGATTTGCCCTGACTCCGTCAGAATAGCTGTCTCGCTGCCGTTGAAGTAAAACATAACATCAGCCAAGTTCCCTGTTGCTGCATCCGCTTTCACTTTTGTGCGCAGTGCCTCTTGATTGACAGGTGTAGACTCATCGGTAATTTTAATGCCTTTGTTCTCCGCTTGGAATTGCTTAATAGCTTCTGTCCAAGCAGGAACCCATGGATCAGACCCAGCGAACGATGTTGCTACCCGCAGCGTTATCTCTTTTGTATCGCTGTCGGGCTTTCCGTTCTCATCTTGTTTGGCTCCCCCGCAGGCAGTCATCAGTGCTGTGAATAACACCATGACCACTACTAGTACCAATGTCTTGCTCGCCGCCTTCTTCTTCATTGCTCAACTCTCCTTCTGTTCATATCATTTATTGAAACTTGAACGAGTCAGAGGTCAACTGTTCAAGGAACAATCCTTCATTCATTCATTTAGTTAGTTAAGTTTATTAACGAATTAGTTATGAAGAAGGCCATTAAGCCTCCTGCTCCTCCAGCAGCTCGCTGAACATCGTCTCCAGTCCAATAGCGATCCCGCCTATCAAAACAACCTTGGTCTTAAGCGCGGTATCAACGATAGAGGTTTTGATGAAGCCCAATCGCTTCACTTCCTCTCTTAGCGTATCGGTATAAGCCGAACCAAGAGTAACGAAGCCCCCTCCTAATATAACGGTATCCAAGTCGAGCAAATACAGCATATTCGCGGTAAAGGCCGCCATAATTTTTGCACAGCGCTTAACATGCCTTATGCTGAGGGAATCGCCCTCTAATGTCGCCTTGATAATCGTATTAAAATCTATCCTAGCAATATCTCCATCCACTTCCTTCAGGAGAATGCTGTCGCCCCCGGCTTCCAACTCGGTTTTGATCGACCTAACCAATGCTCCTACTGTAACCAAATCCTGCAGACGAGAGCTTCCAGGCTGGTGTTCCGCTCTTTCCTCAGCCTCTTGCTCTGCATTCATGATGAAGCCCGCTATTTCTCCAGCAGCGTGGAAGCTGCCAGGATACAGCTTCCCACCGAGCATAATGCCAAGGCCTACGCCTACGTCTGCGCTTACAAATATAGCATTATCATGCCCTTGTGCGGCCCCGAAGTTAATCTCGCCTATGACTGCCGCATTGATATCCTTCTGGACTAATACCCTAACACCGAACCTCTCATGAAGCGGCTCTCTGAAATTCACTGTATCCAGCGGCTTCAGATAAGATTCGCACTTTACGATGCCAAGCTCGTTATCTACTTGACCAGGTACAGAAATCGAGATGGCAAGCAATTGATTCAACTGCACACGGCTTGCAACAAGCAGCTCATCAATCTTACTTATTAGCAGCTCCATTAATTGGCTGATCTCGTATTGCTCAATATCGAATTTAACCTCTTGGATAATCTCCGGCTTCAGGTCAGCAATAGCTACCGTAATACATGGGTTGCTTAGATCAACAGAAATGATGTAGCCAAATTTCTCGTTCAACCGCAAGCGGCTAGCTTTTCTCCCCACGCCTGTGGAATCATCCTCGGTTTCTCTTACAATACCTCGATCAACCAACTGGTCCACATTCGTGCATACGCTCGGAACGCTAAGCTTCAACAGCTTAGATAATTCACTTCTCGTAGCGCTTTCATGACTTCTAATCGCATCTATTATTAAATTCTGATTCATGATTCTTACATGCTTTTGCTTCGCCGATACTTTGGACAAACGACAACCTCTCTTCTCACGACTCTTAATTAATTAAGAAACTTAATTAAAGAATAAGATCTTCGTATTCATTTGTCAACAACTAATATCTACATATTCACGAATACAATAGCCAGCAGGCCTATTGCGATACCGATAATGCCTCCGCGTGACAATTGTTCCTTGAATAAAACAGCAGAGAGAAGCGTTAGAAGCACGATCATACTTCCATTAACGAGCGGGAATAAATGCAGGCCTGACATACGCCCTGACAAATAGGTCATGATCGCATTCCCGATTCCGGTTGATCCTGCTATCCCAATAATGCACAGCGCCAATATTCGAAGCTGCCGCGCTCCAGTGAATGGCTTGTTTTGTTTCTTGAATCCACCTGTCAGAAGGACACCAATAATCGAATATAACCATGCTGAACCGAAGCCGATCGCCATAAAAGGGATTAACTCCTGCCCTTCTAGTGAAATCTGCTGCCACTTCATAATAATAGGCAAAGTACCATTGCAAATGAAAGCAAGAAGACAATAAATCAGCCATTTCGTGCCTGCTGCTCCTTGCCCCTTATTCCCATAGACGTTGATGAAATAGAAGGAGGTAATAAAACAAGCAAGGCCGAGAAATTTCATGAGCGTCATAGGCTCCTGCCAAAGAACAACACTTGCAACTACCGGCAGCAGTAAGCTTGCCGAGAAATAAAAAGCCGAATAGGACAACGGCCCTGTATTCATCGCGAAGGAATAGAACAATACGGTCAGTACAAATACAATTCCATACAATGCCCCAAGGATAAGCGTAGCCGTATGGATAGCCGTCACGTCTGCCATCAGCCATGGGATTGAAAAACCAACAGCAATAATCGCCGTATACGCCGAGCTAAGCTTGAAATAGGCATGCATTCCCTCACTTGCGCCCACACTGCGGGCCTGCTTCAGAGCTAGCGTCTGAATGATGAACATTAGAATAGCGCCAGCGGCCAAGAGCACATTCATCTGTTTTCCCCCTCTATTCTATGAATAATAACTGGAAGCTAGTGATTGGGAAACAACACTAAGAACGGGAAGGGATGATCTCCCCCCTCCCGTTCTCAATCAGGTATAAGAATTATTACTGCTGACGATTATTGCTGTGGAAAAAAGTTCGGCAAATATTTTTTATTTGCTTCCAGCATTTCGTCTAGCAGCGTTTTGGCAACCTCAAGGCTATGGACAAGCGGATGGTGAGCCATCGCTTGCAGCGCAATGCCCCGATCGCCTGTAATCGCTGCTTCGATAGTCAGTTCCTCATACGTTTTTACAGCATGAAGCAAGCCTTTGATCTGCGATGGAACATTTTGCGGAGGAAGCGGAATTGGTCCTTGCGCCGTAACTACACAGTTCACTTCAATGCTTGCATCTTCCGGCAGGAAGTCAAAGATGCCGCCGTTTCTAACGTTCAAAGCTTGGATATCACGCTTGTCCGTATAGAGGGAATGCATCAGGTTAACAGCCGCCTCGGAATAGTAAGCGCCGCCGCGTTGCTCAAGCTGCTTCGGCTTCTCTGTTAGGTTCACGTCCTTGTAGAGCTCGAACAATTCTTCTTCTACACGGCTAACCACCTCTGCACGCGTACCGTTTTTCTCCATGGATTGCTTCATTTCGGCGAACATCTTGTCTTCCATGTAGAAATAACGCAGGTAGTAAGTCGGAATCGCACCCAGCGAGGTCAGGAAGTCTGCATCCCAGTCGAATGCCGTAACGTTCTTCGCTGTGTAGTCTTTACCGCCATTAATCATCTCTTGCAGTTTGTCTTCCCCATTCACATAAGCAGCGGTAACCCAGTGCAAGTGGTTGATGCCCACGAATTCAGGCAGTGCTTCACGCTCAGTAACGCCGTACTGCTTCGCCAGGAACTTCTGGAAGTTGATCGGCGAATTACATAGGCCTACTGTCTTAACCTTGCTGTGCTTCTGTACAGCTTCCGTTACGATACCGGCTGGATTCGTGAAGTTAAGCATCCATGCATTCGGAGCAAGCTCCTCAATGTCTTTACAAATATCCAGAATAACAGGAACTGTACGCAAAGCCTTCAGCATCCCGCCGGGACCTGTCGTCTCTTGGCCGATCACGCCATGGGAGATTGGAATATGCTCATCGCGACGTCTTGCTTCGAGCAAGCCAACACGCATCTGTGTAGTGATGAAGTCTGCGCCAGCAATAGCCTCGCGACGGTTAAGCGTCAGATGGACATCAATCGGCAATCCGGATTTCTCGACCATGCGTTTAGCCAGTTCTCCTACGATCTCCAGCTTGTGGCGGCCTTCCTCAATGTCAACGAGCCATAGCTCACGAATTGGCATCTCGTTATATTTATTAATAAAGCCTTCGACGATCTCTGGTGTGTACGATGAACCGCCGCCAATTACGGCAATTTTCAATCCTTGTTTTTGCTCTGTCATTTGTTTGGACCTCCTGAGATTTTATTTAATTTAACGCCCTAATACATACATGGTAAACCCTTGGCTGGTAAACTGCCGCTGCGAGGATGGATTGTCCTTCCGATCGCTGTTGCCCCTTAATTTTTTGGATTATACCGCTGCTCACGGTGAAAATCCCTGAGCTGGTAAACTGCCGCTGCGAGGATGAATTGTCCTTCCGATCGCTGTTGCCCCTTAATTTTTTGATTAAACCGCTGCTCACGGTGAAAATTAAGGGGCAAAGGCGAACGCTGCGCTTCTCCACGACAATTCATCCTCTCCGCTACCACCAGCTAATACCGATAAACCGTAATACCAATCAACCGCAATTAAGAAAAGAGCAGAAAACTAAAACAACGAAGATATATCAATGCATGAAAAGCTATATTTAAAAAGGAAACCTTGAATAATTAGTCGAACGTAATTTTTCTCAGCGTTGCATCGGTCGCCGCATCAATAGTGATGCCGCTGTTATCCATAGCGCTCATCACGGCGCCAACTACCGGATCTACCGTCAGCTTGGCAATGCGGGCATTCGGTGATACCTCTACAACCGCTTGCTGGATCGCATTCACCATGTGCGGGGAACTGCCTCTAGAGAGGACACTGCCCGTCAAGACAACATCGAAGCTGTCTTGCTCCATACCCAGACGCTTAATCAGCGCATTAACCGAATTCGCATGCTCACGGCCTGCTTCCTCCAGAATGCGGATTGCCACTGCATCTCCTTGTTCTGCTGCTGCGAACATAATCTTGGAAAGTGTGATCGGAGGACGCTTCCCATTGTCCAGCATATCATCATACATTTCTTGTACCGAGCCATAACCAAGCTCACGCGGAACAAGCTCTGTCAGCACCGTTGGCAGCTCGCGGCCTTCCCAGCTGCGTACTGCGCTGCGGAATGCATGAATCGCCATATCCGTTCCTGAGCCATGGCCATCTCCGAACAAGTAGCCGAATCCGCCATATTGAAGCTCTTCGCCTTGCGCATTACGAGCAGCACTGTTGAAGCCGGTCCCGCTAATAATAACCGCTCCATAAGATTGATTCGTGCCTGCACGCATCCCGATCATCGTATCACAAGCAATTGCATGCCGTTCATAGCCAAGCGAAGCGATCATAGGCCTGAGAATCTTGAAATCCGGCTCACGATCCGCACCAGCTAGTCCGAAATAAGCGAATGATACATCCCCCTTCGTTGCCCCAGCTTCCCGCAGCGCCTGCGAACAAGCATCGTCGATACTGTCTTTTGCTGTCTTAGGTGCTGTCTGATGATTGCCATTGCCTCCATGCCCTCTACCGAGCACGCGTCCTGTCTCATCCGTAAGCAAAGCATGTGTCTTGCTTCCTCCGGCATCGATTCCCAGAAAAATAATCGGGTTCACGCTCCTAATCAATGTATGGTAGAAAAGCGTAAGATCGAAATCCCGCTTAACCTTACTTTCATTCTAAAATAAAAAACATCGCTCTTCTAATGATAAAGAACGATGTTGTAATACAATCTTATTGTTTTATTTCGTCCGAAGCTCTGATGGCATTTTCCCAACATGCTGCTTGAACAGTCGATTAAAGTTAGATAAGTTACGGAATCCGCATTCCGAAGACACATCAATAATCTTCTTGTCTGTTGATTCTAATAGATTGATTGCATGCGATAGACGCAGTTGAATCAAATAATCCATAGGCGAGGTCCCGACCGTCTGGACGAATAACGCACTGAACCGGGACGGGCTAAGATGGGCTGCATCAGCCAGCATTCGTAACGTCCACGGATGGCCAATATCCGCCTCAATCTGATGGAGCACATTACGTATTTTCTCCATTCCTCTGGCTTGGATCATACCGCTCTCATTATTTTTCGCAAAATAACGATTAACAAACACAAGCAGCTGAATCAGCTGTGCTCGCACAACCGCCTCAAAATGGTATTCCTTCGCCTTATATTCCGAGTCCATTTCCTGAATAATCGTTCTCAGGCGGGAGATCATCGGATGGCTGCGGTCCAGCAGATTATCAAACCGTATCCCCATCTCGCGGAAAGGAACGAGCAGGCCGGTATCATAACGCTGCTCAATCGCCAAGTAAGACGGATCAAACATAATAATTAACATAACGAGGCCGGTATCCTCCGATTCAAAAGCGCGGTGAAGATCATTGGAGTTAATGAGGACGATATCCCCCTCCTGAAAGTGGTACCGATTGCCGTTAATTAAATAATGTCCGCTTCCCTTGCAAATATAATTGATCTCAAGAGCGGTGTGCCAGTGCAGCCTTTGAAAGGACTGACTGACTCCCTCCGTCTGGGTAATAAGAAGCGGAAACGTATGAGGAAGTTCAATATGATCACGACTTATAGAAGGATGCTGCTTCGACAACAGATTCATAAATGAATTCCTCCTTCATGCTGATATAGTTCAGATTATAGCAGAATTTCGACAGCTAATGTCTATTTGCTACTCTTCCCAAAACTCATTAACTAAAGGGATTTGAAGCTTGCGATTGATCTTTCTGCCCTCGAATTGCCGGAAGTGATCGAAGAAGTCTTCGCCTGTAACGAGATAGAAATGAGTAAGCTCTATTTCATCCCCTGTGACAGCACCGTAGAAAATCGCATACCTGACATCGCACATCCGTACATTTTCCCCATTTAATTGAGGTAAGTCCAAGTAGGAAGTATCGCTTGGCAAGAATAAGCCTAGGTCAACAGTATGTGAGGTCTGCAGCTTCACTTCCAGCAATTGATGCTTAACATCCGGGAACTTCCCGTCATCCTTGAAGTAACGATACCCGAGCGCTTCGCACACCATTTTATGAAGAACGCCGCCTCGATTGCGTTCTTGCAGTGCACCCAGATATGGAATTCTCTCTCCTACAAGATTTTTCAGCTTATCGAACAGGGAAGCAATCGGCAGGAGAGCTGCTGCTGCTGGATAATCTGTAGGATCTTCATCACCTGATAATTCGTCATTGCCTGACAGGATATCCGCCAAATGTGCGGTGTCCCATTCGCTTAATTGCTCAGCCGCCACAGCCTGTGGCTTCCTATAGCTTGCTTGAAACTTCTGTGTCAGCTTCCCCGTCTTATCCAATTCCGCGATGGTATCGCCAGTTACAACCTTAACCTTTGTGATTACATCCTCTTCGGATATACGAATCAAGACATACCGCCGCGAAGGGGCAATCTCCTCATTCCAAATTTGCAGGTTATTTGATTTTTGCGTGTAGATATCGAAATTTTGACTGAGAAACCGCGGCTGCGTTTTCTTAAACGATTTGGGAACGAGGCAGCCCAATGCTTCGCATACTTTTTGTTTCACAACTTTAGAGCGCGTCTTCAATGCCAGCCCTTCCAGATCGAGGCCAACAAGCTGCTCGGATAACAGAAACTCCAATTCCTCTGAAGGCAGCCAATAATTCGGATCACCGACTTCAATTACATCGTATATCGTTAGCTCTTTTTCAATTGCGTTGCTTCTGATTTGATATGCCATTGCCGTATCCATCCTGGATTCCCCCTATAGTAAATCTGAGATTGAAACTTCCAATACATCGGCCAGTTTCTTCAATTTCGAAACCGTAATGTTTCTTTCGCCCCTTTCTATGCCGCCAATGTATGTGCGATCCAAATTCGCGAGCCGACCTAATGCTTCTTGCGACCAATCCTTTTCCCTTCGGTACTTTCTCACTTTTAGACCCATGCTTTTCAAGAACTCTTCATCCTGTTTTCTTTCTTCTTCATAATGTTTTCTCGTATTATCCATGCTATAATTATGTTATGTAAACACAGACTTTTCCACCTATTATAAGTATCATTTTGCATATTATAAGTATCATTTAGATGATTTTAAGTATCTTATCCTGTTTTATGGAACAAATAATTAGTTTAGAGGTGCTTCATGAATTCTTTATCCATTAAGAAAACGGGATCTCATTATACTTCGAATGATCTTTCCACCTATATGGCACGAAAGCTGGCCTTTCACTATAACGCGCTGCCCCAGCATTTCCAAGGCAGGCTATCCGTATTAGATCCCTCCTGCGGCGATGGTGAGTTGTTAAAGGCCGTAACCTCTCAGCTAATGAATCAAGAAATAGATTTGATTGGCATAGATACGAATGCTTCTGCTATCTCGATTGCAACTGATTATCTAAGCGAGCATGCGGATGCCCATTTATTCAATCAGGACTATCTGGAGTTATTCCAACAGGAAGAGAGCCATGACTTGTTTAGTGTGAAAAATGAGGGCGGTCTTTTTGAAGAAGGTATCCTAAAACCTGTGGATTTAATTATTGCTAACCCGCCGTATGTCCGTACACAAGTGATGGGAGCTGATAGATCACAGGAATTAGGGAGCAAATTCAAGCTGAAAGGCAGGGTTGATCTATACCAAGTTTTTCTGGTGGCGATGACTAAGCATTTGAAGGAAAACGGCTTGATCTGTGTCATTACCTCCAATCGCTATTTAACGACTGCGGGCGGCAAGGATATTCGTCAATTTTTGAATGACAGCTATGAGATTTTAGAAGTAATTGACTTGGGGGATACCAAATTATTCAATGCGGCTGTATTGCCGGCTATATTCATAGGCAGGAAAAAAAGCGCAGGCGAGCAATGCGACAATAAATCGGTGAAGTTCACGCGTATATACGAGCATACGAAGAAACTAGCTGATAAAGAGGGCTTTACGAGCGCCTCTTCTATTTTTGAAATACTGGAACAAGAAAGCAGCGGATTATTCGAATCTGACGGCAAGCTTTATAAAGTTACCATTGGGTACTTGAGTACCCCCGAAGATCCTAAGGACTTATGGGTTATGGCTTCCATGGAAGATAAAGCGTGGGCTGATCAATTAAAAGCGAATGCCAAGCATACCTTTGATGAAGTGTTCAAGGTACGGGTCGGGATCAAGACAACGGCAGACGCCGTCTTTATTAGAAAGAAGTGGGATGATCTTCCGGAGGCTCAGATTCCAGAGGATGGTTTAATCTATCCATTGATCTCATCCGATCATGCAGCGAGATGGTCATTCGGCCATGATTTGGAGCTGAAGATTTTATATACCCACAAGGACCTTAACGGGAAGAAAATCGCAATCGACCTGAAGGACTATCCAAGGGCTTCTAATTATTTGAACGCTAATCGTGAGCGATTAGAAGGAAGAAGCTACATTCAGCAAGCGAACCGGCAATGGTATGAAATATGGGTTCCTCAGGACCCGCTTGCGCTTAGCAAGCCGAAGGTCGTTTTCCCTGATATTAGCCCGACTTCCAAATTCGCTGTCGATCTGAACGGTTACATGGTGGATGGCAATTGCTACTGGTTATCCTTAAAGGATGACACTCAGATCGACTTATTATATCTGGCAGCTGCAATCGGAAACTCCGCAATAATGAACAGATACCATGAAATTGAATTCCAGAATGTCCTCTACTCCGGCCGCAAACGCTACCTGACGCAATATGTGAAGCATTATTTATTACCAGATCCGGATAACATCCATTCTAAAAAAGTCGTTCACTACGTAAAAGAAATTACTTCTGGCACAAGGAATGCTGATGAAATTAAAGAGTTAGAAGGAAAGATTGAAGAAGAGATCGCTGCTGCTTTTGAGATAGAGATGCTGTGAGTCCTAAAAGAAAAGAACATGAGGATGCTTCTATTGGGTAAAGCTCCTAAACCTCTCGGAGCTCTACCCTTACGCTACAGATGGCACGTATGAGGAGCTTACCTTATTCTATGAATCCATTTTCGTAAAAACAGGCTTAATCTGGGGGCAGATCGGAGATAAAGTCGGCTATATTCAGTAGTCGGAAACCGACCTTCTCCACTAATGAACATAGCTTCACTGTTGCTCCTTTTCACCTGTCTAAGCAGTGAGATAGAGCAAATGTATTCATTAATTTGTACATGACATTCCTTCACTAACTTGGGAGCCTGCCTTTGGAGACTTTTTTCAGGACGGCGATTGAAACAACTGCTGGATGAGCGATCCTGACACCATCTTTCATGAATGAAAGATGGTGTCATGCTTAATGGTCCACTTAAGCCTAGCTACAATGTGCAGATCTGAACGGAAAATAGTGAATTTTGAATTCGGGTAGCTTTCGCTCGCCCACCATTTGCAGCAATAGACCAAAAAGCAGAGATGGCGGTGCAGGGATAACCTCCCTGGTATCGCCATCTCTTTAATTTCCACCTAATTTCCATTAAGCAAACTTTTTCATCAGGTGAGCAGACTTACTTTTGGAAAAGCCACTTTTTTGCTATCGGTATTTTGAAAGTAGTGTGAGATGTATACCTTACTTTTTTCCACCTTTGTTCTCTCTCGATAATTAGATTATTCATCTAGATCATCGCATTTATCAAATATTCGTTCAAGATCGCCCTCTTGTATAAGGTGTTCAATTACTTCTTCTACGCGGCTGCGACTACACTCATCCACAAGCAGCATGTCACTTCCCCCAACTTATTCCCAATCTGTGCCTAACTCTAACTCCTCCGAGTAATTCGTTTTAAGCTCTCTGAATATAGGCGCCTTATTTAATTCTCCTGCAACAGCGTCATCGGGATCAGTTCCGTCCAAATTGAATTTACCGGCTTGCATATTAATGATACTATATTGGCCAAACGTGTTTTTACGCATAAATATGACGTATCTACTGCCTTTTTTCATTGCAGTATATCCGTCGCCTGCCATTCTGACTTTCCCCTTTATAGTCTGTATGTCACCGACAGGCTCAATCACTGTAAGATTAAGAGCATCCCCTATCGGTCCTTTTAATACCTTCTCCACCTTAATCTCTGTAAAAGTGGCAACATCCCCAATCACACCCGTAGAAAATTTCTTGAAATGCAGCTTACGATCCTCATACTTTTTAATAGGAGTTCCGATGACAACCAACTCAGCACCTCCGAATAGATCTTGTGCCGTGCGATACCCCTTATACTCCGATATTCCAAATGCGACATGAACGGAATTATAAATGGCAAAATAATAATAAGCTGCTGCAGCAAGGATTACAGCCAAGACTAGCGATGTCAAAAAAATTCTTTTTTTCAAGAGCAATTTAACAGCCTCCTATAATTTAATCTTCTATTTAATTTATCCGTATTTACTCCTGCAGGTTATTGTATATGCCTTCTCTCCACCTCCAATTCTACCAAAAATATGTAATTTGGTCGATTTTTACTGCGTGCCTTGAAAAAAAGGCTTCCCCATTTATCTATTCTTTTACAATAAACGTCCTTTAGCTTCCCTTTGGAGCCAAAAAACATTAAAAATCCCAGCTGCAATTGTTCAAATCATTTTTATCAGAGAATTTTTAACACCTCTAGCTTTCTATTCACTAGCATCGAAATTACTATTCTTATAAATATATATTCAAGTAATTGTATTTAAATAAATATAAATTGAGAGTTTATTTGCGGAAATTGCGAAAATAGCGAAAACTTTAAAAATAAAAATCAGTATGTTAATATTAAATAGCAACAAGAAAAACCTTTTTTAAAGGGTAACCAAAGGGAGCATGCATATGAAGAAATTAGAAGGTAAAGTAGCAATTGTTACTGGAGGAGCTTCTGGTATTGGATTAGGAACCGTACTTCGTTTGGTGGAAGATGGCGCTTCGGTAGTTGTTGCGGATGTTAACTACGAGGCTGCACAGCAAGTTGCTGCAGATATTGCCGCAGACGGCGGACAAGCCATCGCTGTAAAAGTAGATGTATCCGTAGAAGCTGAAGTAAAAGAATTGATTGAAACAGCAGTAAAAACTTATGGCAGATTGGATATCCTTCATAACAATGCAGCATGGGGTCCAATTGATGATAAAGAAGTCCCAGATATGGATGTAGAGATGTGGGATCGGGTGATGGCCATCAACCTGCGTGGTCCGATGCTGGGCTGTAAATATGCAATCCCTGAAATGATAAAAGTTGGCGGAGGCACCGTTATTAATACCGCTTCAGCAAATGGTAAAGTAGGAGACTATGAGCGCACTGCTTATTCTGCCTCAAAAGCTGGCTTAATGTCTCTAACACGCTCTATCGCTACTCAACACGGAAAAGATAACATTCGCTGCAACTCCATTTTGCCAGGCCTTATTTTAACGCCTGCAACGAGAAGAAAATTCTCTAAAGAGCTAATGGAATTAATGGAAGAAGGAAACCTGCTGCCAGCTATAGGTGAGCCAGAGGATATCGCAGCATTAGTAGCATTCCTTGTATCCGATGATGGCAGATATATTACTGGACAAGAAATTAATTGTGATGGCGGGGTGCTTGTTCGTGCTGGTGCTGGCGCTATCATGAAATATGTACGCGATCGTCAAAACTAAGCTTTTCACTCTTCTTAATACCAGATGCAGGGCAATTTTTTATTGTCCTGCATCTGGTATTATTAATTTAAATAACTATTTATCCCCTATATCTTTTATGCCGCTAGTTTAAATTAGCGTATAGCCCCCCGCCTATATCATAACAAGCATCAGTATGCTTGCTCTCTGCCTAAGATTTGAGCCGATTCTATCCTTCACTCTTTGAACTTGGCCATAAAAAAACTCCCTTCCATTTGCGACTAATACGCAAATAAAAGAGAGTAGCTTTTATGAACTGTATTGCTTCATTGCTGCATATACGAATCCCATCAACGCCGGAAGCCCTTATAGATCAAGGCTCCCGCACAATTGTTGACATTCAATTATCCAGCCTATTCCCACTCAATTGTTGCTGGCGGCTTCGAAGTCACGTCATAGACGATACGGTTAACGTTGTCTACTTCGTTAACGATACGAACCGAGATTTTCTCAAGCACATCCCAAGGAATACGTGCCCAATCCGCTGTCATGCCGTCAATGGACGTTACTGCACGGATACCTACTGTGTAAGAGTAAGTACGAGCATCGCCCATTACGCCTACGCTCTTCATGTTCGGAAGCGCAGTAAAGTACTGCCAAATTTCTCGATCAAGGCCAGCTTTGGCAATCTCATCACGAAGAATAGCATCCGATTCACGAACGATCTTCAGCTTGTCCTCTGTTACTTCGCCCAATACGCGGATCGCTAGACCTGGACCTGGGAATGGCTGACGCCATACAATGGCTTCAGGCAAGCCGCATTCTTCACCGACTTTACGAACCTCATCCTTGAACAATGCTTTGAGAGGCTCAACAAGCTTGAACTTAATGTCCTCCGGCAAGCCGCCGACATTATGATGGGACTTGATCGTCTGTGCTGTAGCAGTACCGCTCTCGACGATATCCGTGTACAAAGTACCTTGTGCCAAGAATTCAAAATCATCAAGCTTATCCGATTCCTCTTGGAATACATAGATAAATTCGTTGCCGATGATTTTACGTTTTTGCTCAGGATCGTCTACGCCCTTCAGCTTGCCGAGGAAACGCTCCTTCGCATCGATTTTGAGTACCTTCATATCGAATTTGCCGACAAAGGTCTCCATTACGCTCTCTGCTTCGTCTTGACGCAGCAAGCCATGGTCAATAAACATACAAGTGAGCTGATCGCCAATCGCTTTGTGGATCAGCATAGCTACGACGGAGGAATCTACGCCGCCAGACAAAGCACATAATACTTTCTTGTCGCCAACTTGCTCACGAATATCACGGATAGCATCCTCGATGAACGTTTCCATCGACCAGTTGCCCTCACAGCCGCAAATATTGTAGAGGAAGTTGCGTATCATTTCGTTGCCATAGACAGAGTGGCGCACTTCTGGGTGGAATTGCACGGCGAACAGCTTACGTTCAGGGTGGCTGATCGCTGCGATTGGCGCATGCTCTGTGCTCGCATCGATCTGGAAGCCTTCAGGAAGCTCAACAACAAGATCGCTGTGGCTCATCCATACCGTTTGGCGGGACTCCAGACCTTCAGTCAGATGGCTGCCTGCAGTAAAGTCCACCTCTGCCTTGCCATACTCACGCTTGCCTGCGCGTTCAACTTTACCTTGCAATTGGTACGACATCATTTGCATGCCGTAGCAAATACCGAATATAGGAATTCCAAGATCATAAATAGCCGGATCTACAAGCGGAGATTTTTCTTCATACACACTAGCAGGTCCTCCCGAGAAAATAATGCCTCTCGGCTGCAATTCGCGAATCCGCTCCACCGAAGTGTTGTATGGCAGCAGTTCACTATATACGCCCAAATCACGAATACGGCGGGCGATTAGTTGGTTATATTGTCCTCCGAAGTCCAGAACAACGATGATTTCATTTGGCTTGTTCATTACCGAGCCTCCCTCAATTAATGTAGTAATTATATATATAGCTCTTCGAGCGAGTCAAGGCGTAAGCGACGAAGTCTAACAAACGGCAGGAACTCCAGTCCCTGCCGTTCCATTTTATTCAAGATTTGCTGCTGCCGCGAAGCTTCTGAGCGGCAGCGGCAAGCTCGCCGGGCTCGGGAGGCTGCCACGCCTCTCGCTGCCCGAATCTTGCGGCGTCGTCCCATTCGACGAACTGCCGCAATGCCTCCGCGCGCGCTGGCGGCAGCGATGCCGCCAAGGCATCGGCGTATTCGCGCGCGGTCTGCTGCGGCGGCCGCACGCTTACGCGGCGGCCCAGCAATTGCCACATCGCGGCGGATATCGCCGCGAACTGCACCTGCGCCGCGCGAGTATCCAGCGCGGCATACGCTGCGCCATAGCGGCGCAGCGCCAGCGCGAGCCGCAGCCGTTGCTGCTGCGCGGCTGCGACGCAGACCGCCGCCAGCGCCAGCACAGCGGCGCCAGCGATGCCGATCGCGGCAGGGCTTGCCTCTGCCGCGCCCATAGCAGCTGCCTTCGCTCCGGCAGCTGCCAGAGCCGCCATGCGCTGCCAGACTGCAGGCTGCGGCTGTGTCACCACTGCGCTGGCGCTAATTGCAGCAGCAGAGCCATTGCTGGCTGCTGCCGCACCTCCCATGCCAGCTTCCGCCGCTGCTCCGCCATAACCTGGCGTCGGATCGAATGGCACCCAGCCAATGCCGGGGAAGTAGACCTCTACCCAAGCATGAGCGTCCTTCGCCCGCACCTCATACGTGAACAGCTCTGCATTCCCTTCTTTATTCGAGTCTGCATTCCCGCCTTCATTCGAAGCCACCTTAGTGCCGGGAGCAAAGCCTTTAACCCATCTCGCGGGTATTCCTTGCGTCCGCAGCATGATGACCATCGCAGAGGAAAAATGAACGCAATAGCCTTTTTTCTGCTCGAATAAAAAGTCATCGACGAAATCTGCACCTTTTGGAGGAATAGCGCTCTCCTGCAGCGTATAGCTGTAGCTGCTCTGCAAGAAGCTCTCCACAGCCTTCACCTGATCGTAGCGACTGGTTAAGCCTCCTCCTGCTACTTCTGCGGCAAGAGCTTCGACTCGGCTTGGCAGTGATGCGGGGAGCTGCAAATAGATCTCGCTTTCCGCATCTGGGGCAAGCATATCTGCAAGCCTCAGCTTATTCTCATCCATCTCCGGCAATACGCTTCGAATCGTATATTGCTCTACTTTTACAGCAAGCGTTGAGGCATATAAGGCTCCTGTCGTATCGTTCTTTATATACGTATTCAGCTTCTGCCTCGGATCAGCTGCGAATAGCTCCGTTACCACCCCTTGAGGAGCAGCCGCGAATAGCGGAAGGCCTGCCTGGATTTGATTCAAGCGCACACTTTGCACCACATCAGCATCATTCTCCTCAGAGCGCTGTATGTCTGTCAGCATAGCTGCTGTATCGTCGCTCGCAACCGAATGCAGGGTCTTGCTGTTCCAGCCCATGGACCAGCCTCTGCCGTCATACATGCTCTTAGCTTCTCCGCGCCAGTAGGTTCTGACTGGAGTCTGAGCGGTGAAGATAAGAGCCTCATCCTGCTTCAGAGAAGCCCCAAGCTCGCTGTCCTCGAATCCGTAACCTGTACGAGCCACCGTTCTTTCTCCACCCAGATTGAGCGAAGTCATCCTGTTATTGCTGCCGAGAGACAAAAGCGATTGCTCTAATCGCTCCGTTATCGCAGCCGTCCAAGCCGCAGGGGCCAAATGGGACGGTCTGCCGCCAGCAAGAAGAATTCCCGCTCCAATGCATATCAGCATGATGAACATAGAAGCCGCCACCCAGCTTCCATTGATGCCATCGCCTTTTTCTTGTGTACCGCCATGCACCCGCTCGACTCGTGCCAGTGCCACTAGCGCACCAAGCAATAATCCTGCAGCTGCTGTCCGCAGCAAGCCATTCAAGATATCCATCCCGAGCCATACATGAAGCAGCAATAAATAAGCTGCTGTAACAGCAGCTAGCCCAAGCGCCAGCTGCCGCATCCAGATAAGCGCTTGCAGAGCAGGAGCGAGCATAGCAAGCCCAATGAACAGCAGGAGCGTCTGCAGCTCACCTGACATCGTCCATAGCCCAAGGGTGAACAGCTGCATAATATCTGCCCATAATCGCTCGGGAAAAGCCAATAGCCACTGCACAGCCCCCACCTCCGAGCCCTTGAATAGCCACATCAGCCCGAGCATGCATAGCCCGCCATTAAGAAGCATTGATACATACCATGCTGGTCGGAATAAGCCCGCCCCCAAAACGCAGCCCATAATGACCAGCAGCGGAACCAACGGACGAAGGAAGTCGCCGCTGCCAGCATGCGCCCATGGCATCAGCCACTCTGCCAGCAGACAAAATAACAGCATACTCGTCAGCAAGCGGTAGCCTAGCGAGCGTTCTTCCCCATTACTCGGCAGCATACGATCCGCCCCCTCTCACCGCGTGAGGTTGGTTGTTCATCTGCTCTGGGAAAGCAAGCCAATGGACCTGAACGCCGTTCTCTTCCAGCCAGCGCTGTTGCTCACGCATGGCATAGGACAATACCGTTTGCCTAGTAACAAGATGAAGCACGACCTGATAGCCTCGGCTAGCCGCGTACGCCGCCAGCTTCCCCCAGCTTTGAGCACTGCGCCAATCTCCGGAAAAGCCATGTATCATTCCACGCGCCTGAATACCATCCATAGCCAGCTTGACGGTGTCAATCGGCATATGATTCTTAATCAGCTTAAGCCGAGCCAGCTTCTCTACTGCTGTCTTCCCGCCTCGTTGTCCGCTCTCTGCTGCACCCAATTCTGTTCCAGAGCTATCCGTACTCTGAGAAGCGATAAGGGTAATCTCCCCTCCGCTTGCAATCATTCGTTCAATCGCATACGACGCCCAGCCCGTACAAGCATCGAACAATCGCTCATCTTTCCCGTAGGAGCTTGCTGCTGTATCCACAACAACGACAAGCTCAACAGGCTGCTCCAGCAGGTGATGCTTCGTATGGAGCCCTTGTCCTCTTGCTGCCATTCTCCAGTTCATATGCCGTAAGGAATCGCCTTCGCGATAGGGACGGCTGTCAGGTCCTACTCCTGATTGACCCATAAGCAGCTCAGAGCTGCCAAAGCCGATTTCGCCTGCCTCCGTTGTCGCTGTGAGGACTCGATTCGAGTGCCCTGCATCTTCTTGCAGCGTGACTGCTCCGCCCTTCACTGCTTCGCGCCTGCTTGCTGCCCCCGGCAGACTAGGCAGCGATAAAAGCTCACCCGAACATACCAAGGTACGCTTAATAGCTGTCAGACCAAGCCAATCACCGACCGTAATCGTCAATTCGCTGAAATGATGCTCTCCCCGCCTGAGACCCAATAAGGTATATTCTACGATTACTTCTTTGCGGAATAGAGGGGTAGCTATAAAACGATAGCCTATCCTCCCAGCCGATACAGAAGTTACATTCACTAGCTCATCCTTAATAGCCAGCCATACGAATGGCAGGTATGAAGAGCGGGTAATATAAAGACGGACGACCGCTTCGCCTCCGTCTCTCACTTGCCTGACCGCCATATGACGGCTTGCTTCCAATCCGCGAGCTGCCAGCACAGGGCATAGAACAGATACAACCATAATCAGACTGAGCATAGCTAGCAAAAAGATTTCTATCGACCCGCCGCGCATTATAGATGCGGCCAAGCTGACAGACCAAGCGGCAAGGATGATGAACCACACCCCCCATCTTGTCCGATAGACGGCTGCAGCTCCCTCCTTGTCTGTCTCACTGCCAAAACCTGTTCCCTCGGAATTCGCACTTGCCGCCCTATCCGGAATCGGTGAAGAAGCATAATCTCTCTGACCACCGACGAAGCCAGCATCCACATAGCTGATAGGCAAACTGCTTCTATCCCGCTCCGCCTTCATCGGGACCTCTCATTCACGACAAAAGAAGGCATTGGCGTTGCCCTAATCAGCCTAGCCAGCACCTCAGCAGCAGTGCTTCCACGCATCGACATGCCAGCGTACGCATCCAACCGATGCAGCAGTACCGCCTCTCCCGTAGCCAACAAATCATCGGGCAGCACATAACCCCTGCCCTCCATATAGGCTCTTGCCTGCGAAGCGCGCAGCCAATCCCTTCCGGCTCGGGGGCTTAGACCTAAGGCAAGCTCTGGCTCCCGGCGGGTAGCGTCTGCCACCTTAACGATGTATTCCAAGAGTCCCGGATGGACATGCGCCCGCAGCGCCTCTTGCTGCATCCGCATCCATTCCTCCGGCATCAGTACAGCCCGAAGCTGCTGCGGGTCCAGACGCTGGCCCGAGGCATACTGATCCAGCATCCTTATTTCGTCCTGCTGAGCTGGATAGCCGATCGACAATCGCATCATGAATCGATCCATCTGAGCCTCCGGCAATCTATTCGTTCCTTCGCAGCTCATAGGATTTTGCGTCGCGATGAGCATGAACGGCTCAGGCAGCTTGCGCGTCTCCCCTTCGACACTAATATGCCGTTCTTCCATTGCTTCCAGCAACGCAGATTGCGTGCGAGAGGATGTTCGATTAATCTCATCAGCCAATACGATATTCGCCATAATCGGCCCTGGCCGATAGACTAGCTCGCCGCTGCGGCTGTCCCATATCGCCCCGCCTACTACATCCGCAGGCAGCATATCTGAGGTGAACTGGATCCGTTTGAATTCCCCGCCAAGCGCACGAGCGCACCCTTTAGCCAGTAGCGTTTTTCCCACACCGGGAACATCCTCAAGCAATACATGCCCTCCGGCGAGCAGAGCGGTCAGCATCTGCTTCACCGTCTCTCTTTTGCCTAGCAATACAGCTTCTACTCTATGAATAAGCCGATGCAGCAGCACCTGCGGCAGCTCGGGCCAATGCTTATCCTCCTGCTTTGCCGTATCAGCGAACTTTGGCGATATCATCGAATCATTCGACCCCCTGGAAAATAAAATCTATTCTATCTTCCAGTCTCGCCAGCTTGAGCCTCATTTAGACCTGCTAGAATGTCTTTGCGTGTCTAATCTTTCAATTTCTCTATTTCTTCTTTGTCCAAATCTCATTGCTTATATCGTTGAATGAATAATTACTTATTTCCATGCCAAAATACGGCAGCGTCGTGCGAATAGGCACCATCACGCGCTTGGACTTGATCAGTCCATGACTCCCTTCTGGCAGCAGCGTCTTGAATACAAGCCCTTGGGCTGTGTATACTTCAGCGCTCCCCTTCTCCAAATCCCATTCGACACGCCCGCCCAGCGCTATTGCCAATTCAGCCAAGGATACGCTCATGATTCCCTTTTCCATTTTGTAATCTCCTTGAGCAAATACAATCTCCTTATTTTCCGTATGTACAATTAAGTCCGGCTGCTTGGTCTGAATATACTGCTTTAACATACTTGCTTCTTGTTCACTAAGCTGCGTCCTGCTCCACTTCAGCTTGTCCGCAACCTTAAAATGCACAGGCTCTACCTCATTGGTCAAGACGCCGAATGAATAGCCCTTTTCCTTGTAGTAAGCGATGATTGCCGGAAGCGCTTTGACCGATTCCCCATGGTTCAAGCTGTCATGCATCAGCACAACATTTTTGTCGAGCAGCTTTGAGCCTTTGACCGTAGAGATGATCTCTGCCGCAGGAACCCCCTTGCGCTTGGAATCGCCGCTGTCGACATTCCAATCATGTACAATGTACCCCGCTCCTTGGAGCGCATCGAAATAACCTTTGTCGAAATTGCTATAGGTTCCTCCCGGAGCACGAACCAGCCTCGTCCTTATCCCTGTAGCTTTATAGATCGCTTCATCCGTATCTATTATTTGCTTCGCAAACTCTCCGAAACCGTTGTATAGTTCCTTGTAGACATGATTATACGTATGATTGCCAATTCCATGCCCTTCCTCAACAATCTGCCTTGCTATAGCAGGGTTCTCCACCACATGCTTGCCTAATACAAAAAAAGTGCCAACCACACTCTCCTTCTTCAGAATCGCCAGAACTTCCTTCGTACGAAGGCTGGGACCATCATCAAAGGTCAAGTAAACGGTCGGGCCTTCTTGCTTCTCTACCTGTACCTGCGGCTCTTGCTTCTGCGCAGAAAACTTACCCGCTCTAGGTATAACAGCTGCAACCGGGCTCAATAGCAGCGTCCTACTCTTCTGATGGACCGATGCCTCAGCCACATTTGTCCGAATATAGCTCGTTGCCTTTAACCCCTCCGCTTTATACGTCCCTGTACTCACCGAGCTATCTATTCCAATTATTCCTGCTGTCCCTAACCATAACAAACTCATACATATCATCGTCTTTAGCATACGTCGCATCTGATTACGCCACCCTTCCCCTGCCTACGAATTTCTTCTGATAGAGTATATGAGCATCGAATCTAGCAAATGACAAAATCTTTCCCCGCCTAATTAAATGTAACAGAATTCCGATTACGCGGACTATGGCACAGAAGTACGGAGGATCGTTCTGCTCCTTAGTGGCGCAGCTAATAAAAAAAGACTATGCTAGTCATACTTCGCACAGTCTTTTGAATCTACCATTTCTCTAATTTATTGAGGATCGCTTCAGAGGAAGCAGCTAGTCTGTATTCCTCTAAAATTACCGAATATGTTGTCGCCCTTTTTGCTCATTACTGTTGCAGAAATTGAAGTTGCTGCCTCTCTCTTGGCGAGGTCGCTCCTCTAGCCCCCTATTGCTACAGAATAACGGAACTCCATTCCGCTATTCTAGCCTACATCACTGTTCAGCCGTATATAACGGATCTGCGTTCCGCAAATTATCGAAAGTGCTCCCTTTTCTGCTCATTTCCCAGAATTAGCAGAACTCCATTCCGCTATTCTAGCCTACATCACTCTTCAGACCGATATAACGGATCTGCGTTCCGTTATAAACCTCCCCTATTCGGCAAACGGTAGGCATCGACCGAAAGAACCGCGCAGCTCAACCTACAGAGCTTTCATACAAACTATCCACTCAACATTTATCGCCCCACCACGCGCTGTGAACTGTACGCGATGCAGACAGACAGCCTGCTCGAACCTGTTACTTCTCCGCTAATGTCTGAATACGTTCCATCATCCCTGCTGTATCCATACCAGCATGATTGCCTAGTAGAATCACGACAACCCCATTGCCAAGATTCCGTGACATTCCGGTAGAATAGCCGCTGCCACTGCCATTGTGATAGACCGTCTTATTCCCCTCGCTGCTCTGCGGACTTACGATCCAGCCATACCCGTAGCCTTTCTCTGAATAGGGGGTATACATAGCGTCTAGTGAAGCCTGGCTCAATAATCGCTTGGACGCTAGGAGACGATCCCATCTCAACAGATCATCAACGGTGGAATATAACGTGCCCGCTCCTGATTGGGATCTATAATAAGGGGCTTTGATCCACTGCCCATTTTTTAATAGATATCCTTGATTCGTTAATGTTGCAGGGGTTGCAGTTCCTGAGCTTCTCATGCCTGCAGCTTGCAGCAAATGATCAGCTACATAATCCTCATAGCTCTGCCCAGATAGCTGCTCAATAATATAGGCGAGCAGCACATAGCCATTATTGCTGTATTTATAAGCCGCCCCCGGCTCAAATTCTAGCTTTTTCGTCCGAATCTCGGCAACGGTTTCCTCTATTGTACGTGGCTTGTCCCGACTAAATTCGGAGGGAAGTCCCGATGTATGCGACATTAGCATATGTAATGTAATTTCACTGCCCCTAGGAATTCCAGCTATATAGTCTGACACAGGATCATTCAGACTCAGCTTGCCCTCTTCCTCCAGCTTCATAATCGAGGCCGCTGTGAATGACTTCGTTATCGAGGCAATCCGCGACTTGGCGTCCGGACGATTCAGCTTCGTGCTGCTGGATAATCCATAGCCTTTTCGCAGCCAAAGATCGCCGTCTTTAGCAACAAGCGCCATTCCTGAATAAGCCTGCTCTTTCAAATATCGATCAACTGCGGTCATTTTTTGAGAAAAATAAGTAATAGGATCTGCATCCAGATCAATAGTCATTGCCTTGGAGGTATTCGCAATTCGTAGGGATGCCTTTAACGAGTCCCCTAATGAGCGAGCCGGTACCATCAACGTTCCTTGGACAGTTCGCGATTTGGCTGTCATAGCCAAAAGATGGCCCTCCGCACTTAGCGCAGACGTGCCTGCCCGATGCGTAATCGTATCTCCATGAAGACGGATCGTTGCTGTTCCCGTCGAATTGCTCCATGATACGTTCCCGCCCAGCGCCTTCGCCGCTTCACGCAGTGGAATGAAGGTCGTGCCTCCTTGAACGAAAGGCTGCGTACTCCAAATCGTCTGCTTCCCGTTCACCTTCACTATTATCGCTTTATCAGCCGCTCTACTGCCGCTAGCCTCCACCGTACTGCCCGCCATCGCAACCATAATAACGATCGCCAGACCTACTATGGTTCGCAGGCCGTCAGCCAGCTGTTGTACTCTTGTTGTCCGTTTTTTCATTGACAAACCAACCTCCCCATTTAGTAGCTCCTCCTCTATTATGACTTTGAAGAAAGCACTGTGCAATTTTGACCTCATTCTGTCTATTACCCGTATCAATCAGAACATAAACTACTTTTTATTTCTTCCCCATAAAAAACAGCCTCCCATGGAATGCTGCGCCTCATAAACTAGTAGCCTCTGCCAAAAAAAGCATCCTTTCGCTGCTCTTCACCCTCACAAGAAAAAAAAGCTGCCCACAAGCCGAGGCCTGTGGGCAGCTAACACATAACGTATTTATTTACTTCCGTCAATTACATCCAGCACTTGCTGCACATGGCCCTTCACTTTAACTTTACGCCATTCGTGAGCAAGCTTCCCTTGCTCATCAATTAGAAAAGTAGAGCGTACAACGCCCATATATTCTTTGCCGTACAGCTTCTTCAACTGCCACACGCCATACAGCTCGCTGACCTCATGCTGCTCGTCCGACAGCAATAGGAACGGCAGCTCTTGCTTGCCGATGAATCGCACATGCGATTTGACCGGATCAGGGCTAATCCCGAGTACAACTGCGCCATGACCTGCCAATGCTTCATTCGCATCACGGAAATCGCAGGCTTGCTGTGTACAAGCAGGCGTACTATCCTTTGGATAAAAATAAATAATAACTTTACTGCCCCGATAGTCACTTAGCTTAACCTGCGTCCCATCAGAGGCTGGCAATGTGAAGTCGGGCACTTCCTGCCCTATCATCATCGTCGTCATCGCCATTCCCCCTTTCACAAACGAATAGCTGTACAGGCTACGAACCCGCACCTCTATAACGTTTTACCCCATTATTCCATAATAGAAGCCCTAATGTGAATACGACAACCCCAACTACAGGGGTCAACATAGCCAGCTTAGACAGATCATCGGTCTTCTCCGCCAGGAAATAAGAAGCCGGTATAACGCCGACAAACGCGAATGGCAATATCCAAGTTAGAAGAAAACGAATCGTTTTGTTATAAATATTAACGGGGTACCGTCCATAGTTCTGAATGTTGTAGATCAGCGGCACGATACCCGTTGGTGCGTCTGAGTAGAAGGAAATAGCCGACAAAGCCGTATAGATTCCTGCATAGACAAGCACCGCTCCTGCCACGAATAGCGCAAGCACGAACGGATCGTACCAATGGAACGGCAGGCCAAGCTGTGACCAGCTAGTTGCCATAATGATTCCGCCGACTAAGGAGCCAATTAAAGATGGCGGGTCAACGTTCTCAAGGAGCACCTGAAATAGGCTATGTGCCGGTCGTGTCAGAACACGATCCATTTCCCCTTTGACGATATAGCGTTCACTGAAATTCCATACGTTGAAGAACGTCGCGAATAGACCATACGGGATCATAAAGAAGCCATATACGAACACAACCTCAGCCTCTGACCAGCCGCCAAGCGATGACGTATGCTGGAATACGACAAGGATGAAGATCAGGTTCATCCCTTGGAACAGCATATCAGAGATGACCTCTACCCAGAAGTCTGCTCGGTAGGTTAGTCTTGTTTTTGCATAGTTTTTGAGATATTCCCAGAACAATACTGCGTAGATCATTGCTATTAACCTCCTTGCACGAACAGCCGCTTACGCGCCGCCCGCCAGGTAAACCAGATTGGAACAAGCAGGATGGAGAACCAGGCCGCCTGCAGACCCATTAGACCAAATGCTTCATGAAGCGGGGTCCGTCCCGTAAAAACAGCACTTGGCAAATACGTAATCGCTTGAAATGGCAGCCATTTCATAATCATCTCCAGCCAGCCTGGGAAAAAAGCGATCGGAATAAGAACACCCGAGAACAAATCAACGAGAACACGCTTCATCCGCATCATGCCTTCATTGTTTTCCACGAAGAAGGCGAACAGTCCCGTCAATATGTTGATTTGGGAATTAATAAGGAAACTGAACAACAGCATGACCAGATAGACTGCCCAAGTTGCTGGATCAGAAGGCAGCGTGACCGGAAAGATCAGGCATACGATGACCATACCCGGCACCATGAATAGAAGCATGCGGAACAGTCCTTCACCGAACCCCTGCATCATCTTAACGAGCAAATAGGAATATGGCCGAATTAACTGCATCGCGATGCTGCCATCCCGAATATCATTGGCAATCTCACGATCTAGGTTGTTGAAATAAAAGGCACGAGCCATCCACGAAACGGCCACATAGGTTGTCATTTGTGCCAACGTGAAGCCAGCCAATTCTTCCTGCGATCCATAGATCGCTTTCCATAGAAAATAGTAAGCGCCAATATTAATTGCATAAATAATAATGCCGCTGTAATAATTGACACGATAAGCCAGCATGGTCAAGAAACGAATACGAATAAAGTCCAAATAAGCACTCATCATCGTACAGATGTCTCCTTGGCCTTATCTTCGGCTTCCTCATCAACCGGGCGAATAGAAGCAGCCATCGTTGCCGTGGCAGAACCGGACTTATAAATTTCTCGAACAATTTCGTCTGTATTCGTCTCAATAATCTTGATGTCGCGGATATCGGCTCCTCCGACCACAAGCCCGAGCGCATCCGACACATTAATCGAATGCGGCAGCCACATCGTAGCGCTGAGGTCGCTGTCCATTTTCCAAGTTACATCCAGCCCGCTGGTCAAATGCTCCAGCCTGCCAATTGGCGTCTGTTGGCCGAATTGGAATTGCACCTCGCGGCCCTTGCTCCATCTGCTCTTCAGATCCTCAAGCCCGCCATCATAGATAATGCGGCCATCATCCAGCATAATGACACGGGAGCATAACGCTTCGATATCCTGCAAGTCATGCGTCGTCAGCAGAATCGTCGTACCCTCTTCTTTGTTCAAATCTGTCAGAAATTCACGAATAGCCGTCTTAACAACAATATCAAGGCCGATTGTCGGCTCATCCAGAAACAGAATAGCTGGATTATGGAGCAAGGATGCTACCAACTCACAGCGCATGCGCTGGCCAAGGCTAAGCTTACGAACAGGACGATTCAGCAGCTCTCCAAGGTCCAGACGCTCAATCAAATTATTCAGCCGCTTGCGGAAATCCACCTCAGATACCCCATACACTTTGCGTAGCAGCTGAAAGGACTCAATGACCCCGATATCCCACCATAGCTGCGAACGCTGTCCAAACACGACTCCGATCCCGCCCACGAACTTCTCACGTTCCTTGTAAGGAACGTAGCCGTTCACCTTCAAAGTGCCCGAGGTTGGTACGAGAATTCCTGTCAGCATTTTGATAGTCGTGGATTTGCCTGCCCCATTCTCTCCAATATAGCCGCAAATTTCGCCCTGCGGAATTTGGAATGAGATATCTTTGACTGCCCGGATCTCGTTATACTCTCGTTTGAACAAGTCCTTCAGCGCACCCGATAATCCCTCGCGATTCTTCTGTACTTTAAACTGCTTTCGCAGATCTTTCACATCTATTGCAAGCATGCTGTCTGTTAACCCCTCTCCGTGCATACGGTCGACATTTCCCGGGAAATTGTGATCGTTTTCCAGTTAAAACGATAAAACTTGCTTCCACATGACGTTCCGCTTTATAATTTTATGATATGTAATACTACAATAGTTATTGTAATGCGTAAACGTCTGTCTTTGCCAGAGGCGGATATAACTATTGTACAAAGGAAATATAACTTAATAAGATGTAGTTGCTGAAAGGAGCACTATTAAAGAAATGCGCAAACAACCGAAGAAAAAATCAAAAACCTGGAAATGGCTATTAACCAGCTTCCTCGTACTACTAGGCATCAGTATCGTCTTCGCAGTATATTGGGGCACAGGTGTATATAAAGCATTAGATAATTACAGCAAGCCTAAGGAAGAATCACGCTTCGGTCAATTCGAGGAAAAGCCAGAGCTTGAGGCTCCCAAATGGGAAGGTACCGAACGCGTAAATATTCTATTGCTGGGCGGGGATGCTCGTGGCGTAGACGAAGGACAGGTTCCCCGTTCGGACTCTTTGCTTATCGCTTCCTTTGATCCAATTACGAAGAAAGCTCATTTATTCTCGGTTTTGCGTGACACCTACGTAAAGATTGAAGGCCATGGACGCGGGCGTATTAATACCGCAATTACCCTTGGCGGACCGGATCTGGCAATGAAAACGGTGGGTGAATTGTTAGGACTTGATATCCAATATTATGTGTACACGGATTTTGAAGGATTCAAGGCATTAATTGACACCATTGGCGGCGTATATTTCGATGTCGAGAAAGATATGCACTACACGGATAATGCGGATGAGAATCGCTATGACATCAACCTCAAGAAAGGCTACCAGCTGCTTGATGGTGATAAGGCATTGCAATATGTCCGCTTCCGCCATGATGCAATGAGTGACTTCACCCGTACTGAGCGGCAGCGTGAATTTCTAAAGGTTGTTGCCAAGGAACTGCAATCCACTTGGAATATTATCAAAATGAAAGAAATTCTTGAGAGCGTATCGCCTTATGTTGAGACGAACCTATCGGTTGGTGACATGCTCAAGCTTGGACAACTCGGTGTTGAGAGCCGTGTAGGCGGGACGGCACAAGTTCCTCCAATGGACATGATCGCGGATGAGAAGGTTGGCGGGGCATCGGTATTAACCGTCCGCAACCCTGAGGAGCTGCTTGAGTTCGTCAAAACTACGCTCGAAGCCGATGAGACGGTTCCAGATCCATCCGAAACGCCAGCAGCTACTGCTGACAGCGTTACAAGTGAGACAACAGCGCAATAAACGTTTGTTGCGGCTTCATTCCGTTATCGGAATGAAGCCGTTTTTGACACTAAAAATAATGCAGACAACATCAATAGGAGGTTCATTACGATGATCATGCAACGTACACGTTCTGAAGCACTTTATCAAGAAGCACTTGAGCATATTGTTGGAGGCGTCAACAGCCCCTCCCGTTCTTTCAAAGCCGTTGGAGGCGGTGCGCCCGTCTTTATGAAACGAGCCGAAGGCGCCTACTTCTGGGATGTCGATGACAACCGCTACATCGATTATTTGGCGGCCTACGGTCCCATCATCACGGGTCATGCCCATCCGCATATTACAGAAGCGATTATTAGAGCAGCTCAGAATGGCACCCTCTATGGCACGCCTACAGAGCTGGAGATTAAGCTCGCACGCATGCTTAAGGAAGCTATCCCATCAATGGATAAAGTTCGCTTTGTGAACTCCGGGACTGAGGCAGTCATGACGACAATTCGTGTCGCTCGTGCCTATACGAAACGCAACAAAATCATCAAGTTCGCTGGCTGCTATCATGGCCATTCTGATCTAGTGCTCGTTGCTGCCGGGTCTGGTCCGTCTACGCTTGGCATACCTGATAGCGCCGGTATTCCTACGAGCATCGCCCAAGAGGTTATAACGGTGCCCTTCAACGATCTGGATGCGCTGAAGCAAGCCTTGGAGCGTTGGGGAGACGATACAGCAGCTGTAATGGTTGAGCCGATCGTTGGCAATTTCGGTATGGTTATGCCAGAGGCAGGCTTCCTCGAAGGCCTTTGTGAGCTTACCCGCGCTGCAGGGGCGCTTGTCATCTATGATGAAGTGATTACAGCCTTCCGCTTCCACTATGGTTCAACTCAGACGATGGATGTGTTCCCGGATCATCAGGCGATTGAGCCTGACTTGACGGCGCTTGGCAAAGTTATTGGCGGCGGCCTTCCAATCGGTGCTTATGGCGGACGCAAAGAGATCATGGAGCAGGTTGCTCCGCTAGGCCCTGCTTATCAAGCTGGTACGATGGCAGGCAACCCGGCATCTATCTCAGCTGGTATTGCTTGCCTTGAAGTGCTTCAAGAAGCCGGTGTCTATGATCGCATGAATGCGCTCGCCACTACACTAGCTAATGGCCTGCAAGCGACAGCCGATCGTCATGGCGTTAAGCTGACCATCAATCAGATTCGCGGGTCCTTCTCCGCCCACTTCTGCGACCATCCCGTAACCAACTATGACCATGCACAGGATACCGATGGCGAGATGTTCGGCCGATTCTTCAAGCTTATGCTCGATCAGGGAATTAATTTGGCCCCTTCCAAATATGAGGCTTGGTTCTTGACTACCGCTCATACGGAAGCAGATATTGAAGCGACTCTTGCAGCAGCGGACTATGCCTTCTCCAAACTGTAACGTCCAAAAGGTTTGATTCCTGTCAGACCTATTTTCAAGAAAATTGTCTAACTAAAAGAACCTTCAGATCCGCTTTCATAGCGGTTTTGAAGGTTCTTCTTAGTTTCAAATACTACGGATTACGTCAAACAATCCACCGGTGCTACTTCACAGCATCTGCTTGAGTTAGAGCATCAAGCAATGGCTGATGGATAGTCCCATTGGAAGCCACAACGTTACGTACGCCTAAATCGTATGGCTTGCCTAATGTATCGGTCACGTTGCCGCCGGATTCCTGTACCAACAGCGCCCCTGCTGCCAGATCCCAGCTATTCAGCCCAATCTCCCAGAACCCGCTGAGCCTCCCGGCCGCTACATAGGCTAGATGAAGGGCGGCAGAGCCGCCTGAGCGAATGTTGCGCACCTGTGGAGCAAGAGCCTGCAGGCCCTTCATGTTCAGCGGCAGCGCATATTGCTGGTCGGTTGGGAAGCCTGTGGCGATTAATCCCTGCTTAAGCTCCAGTTCGGCGGATACATTCATCCGTTTGCCATGGACATAAGCCCCTTTGCCTTTCTCCGCAAGGAATAGCTCATCCCGCATTGGATCATAGACCACCCCTAGGATGACCTCTCCCTTATAAGCAAGAGCAATGGATACCACGAAAAACGGAAAGCCATGAACGAAATTGGTCGTCCCGTCAATCGGATCGACAATCCATAAATATTCTTCTTCACGGACTTCAGCAAGCGCACGGGTCGCAGCCTCAGGTCCTGGCTCAACCCCTTCCTCACCAAGGAAAGAATGATGAGGAAAATGGGTTTGTATTAATCGCTTGATCAGCACCTCAGAGCCTTTATCAATCTCTGTTACCAGATCATGCGAGGAATGTTTCATATCTAGCTTCTCATAGTTTCCTAGCTTCGTCTTAATCCACTCTCCGGCTTTGGCCGCACAGTTTATGGCAACGGCAGTGAAGCTTTTTCCGCCAACGACGAAAGTATTCTTTTCACTCACAGACCATCACTCAACTCTCTATTATAATTATGAATCGCTTATGATCTAGTTCTATACGCTTAAGCTCTCTCATAAGTTCCCACTATCTTATTACAAGGCACTTAAATTTCCATCCAGCCTTGAATGATAAGCTGGCAAGACAAGGCAAGAAGCGTAAGCCTGAGCAGCCATAGCAAGCCCTTGCCGCTCATTCTGCCAGCAATCTTAGCACCAAGCCTGCCTCCAATCCATGCTCCTGGAATCAATGCCAATACTAGCCAATAATTGATTTCTCCCAACCAACCATGCATTCCGCTGCCTAATAAAGAAGAAAGGAAAATAACGAACATCGACGTCGCTGTCGCCGTATGCGGAGGAAAGCGGAATAATAATACCATTAACGGTACGAACAGCGAGCCCCCTCCAATACCGAACAGCCCTGATATAAGGCCTACGCCAAACCCAATCGAAAGTGCTGGAACAAGCGCATAACCGTAAGTATATACACGGCCAGTCGAATCGGTGACCGAGCGTTGGATTGGCCATTCTTTTGTAATCGGTTTCATATAATCACGCGCAATGAGCAGACCAGCCATTAACAACATGAATATACCGAAGGATAATGAAAAAGCAGCGCCTTGGAACTTGCCCGTTAGCGCTGATCCCAGCAAGGCAGCGGGACCGCTAGTAATGAAGAACATCCAGCCGCTGCGAAAGTCGACCAGTCCCTTACGGGCATAGCTCATCGTAGAAGCTAATGCCGTAACGATCAACATCGTTAACGAAGTTCCGACTGCGGTAGCATGATCAATGGCTCCGCCTGTAAGCTGCGGGCCAAGAAGCATAAGGGCAGGAACGATAATAATTCCCCCGCCAAGCCCTACAATGCTGCCAAATATAGCTGCAACTGCACCTAGCAGCATCAATAATAGCCACTCCAGCATAGCCTAGTCTTCACCGCTTCTCTTTTTTTAGAATACTGGCAGAGCAACACCGCCAAGACAAATCTTGGCGGTGTTATTCATGCCCAAATTTCAACACTGCCTTCATCAATGACACGTATATTTTGCCCTTGTGCCTCCATAGCCCTTAGATCCTCCATAAGCTTAAGCAATGCAGCATCCTTGCTCTTGGCTTCCAGCATACAATCCAACCTAGAAGTAGAGCCTGCAATCTGGCGAAGGAACTGCACCAGCGTTTCAGCCTCCACATAGTCGGCATGACCTCTCGGATCGGATAGACTTTTCGGACTGGAAGCGTGAATCTTCGGAGGCAGCTCGTTTTCAGCAAGACCCAGCCGAATTTCCTCTTCCCTCCACGTACGAACAATTCGCGGCCAAAGATGCGTACACAGCTCCTCCATAGATTCATCCCCGCCATCATTAACCGCATGATGATGAATGTCCAGCACCATAGGCACCGCCACTTCTTCCGCAGCTTCCAGCGTCTCTCTCACTGTGAAGGTCTTATCGTCATTCTCCAGCGTCACCCGCTCCTTTAAACGCAGCGGCAGAGCGCCAAATTGCTCTACAAAGCGGGCCTTGGAGGTTGGCTTGTCCCCATAAGCACCGCCTATATGTATATTGCATTTGACGGTGGCAGGAAGCTCCATTGCTTCCAGCATTGCGATATGATAATTCAGATCTCGCTCTGAACTGGCAAGCACCTCTGGCCTTGGAGTACTAAACACGCAAAAATGATCAGGGTGAAAGGATACTCTCATCCCGGTTTTTTGCACAAAAGCACCTAATGCTTTGAAAGAGGGCCCCAAAGCTTCGAAGGGATTCCAATCCGCCAAAGCATCATGCGTAGCCAGCGGTATTAGCTTGGAGGATAAGCGGTACATTCGAATGTCATGCGCAACAGCATGCTTCATAATGCGCAGAGTGCTATGCAGGTTATCTTCTGCAATACGCTCAAGCTTGCGAATCGCCGCTTCTCGATCAAGTAGTTTGGAAAAATTTTTAAAAGTCATCGTGCGAGACGGCGAAGCATTCTCCAAAAGCACACTCATCGCAACAAAGCCGAAACGAACAATCACTTATGCCCGCTCCCCAAAAAACATTTCGTAAGCCAATGCTGTCTGCACCTTAGACTCTTCTTCTGTTAGCTTTCTCACTAGCTCCATCTCCACTTGTGTAACTTCTTCGCCTTGAAAATTAATTTCGGCAATAGAAGCGAGGATGCGTACAATCGCGATTGCCTGATTGGCAGGTGTATAGGCAATTACCTTCTGTCCGGTAGGGTATACGCGAAATCCGCTCTTCACCATTTTGCCCCGGCCGTATTCAAGCAATTCATAGAGTTCCTGTTCAGACTTGAATTTGCATACGGAATTAAACTCAGTTGCAAAACCCATGTAATCTACCTCCTTCCTTGTTGTATTTTATTTCACCGTTCTCCCAAAGCTTATTTTCCGTTACTTATTTGCCGCCAAAATCAATACTTTGTTTGTCCGTATAACGTTTCTGGGCAAGCTCAATCAGCTTATCCAACAAATCCCTATAGGGCAGCCCTGTTTCCTTCCACATTAACGGATACATACTGAACGGGGTGAAGCCTGGCAAGGTATTTACTTCATTGATGAATAACTGATTATTGGATTTGCGCAAGAAGAAATCTACGCGGGACAACCCTGATCCATCAATGGACAGAAAAGCGCGTACCGCCATCTCCCTAACCGATTCCGCTACGCCCTCAGGAAGATTGGCCGGAATTTGCATTGTCGACTTTCCGTCCACATATTTGGCTTTATAATCATAAAATTCATTCGAAGGAGCAATTTCACCTGGAACGGATGCTTTAGGCTCATCATTGCCAAGTACACTTACTTCAATTTCCCTTGCATCTACGAATTCTTCAACGATGACTTTGCGGTCATAACGGAAAGCATACTCAATAGCAGCCATAAGCTCCTCGCGATTCTTGGCTTTGGATATCCCTACGCTTGAACCAAGATTAGCTGGCTTGACGAAGCAAGGGTAGCCGAGTGAAACCTCACATTCCATAATAAAGAAAGAAGGGTCCTTCTCCCATTGCGTGCGGTTAAAATAACGGAACACGCATTGCGGTAATCCATCCTGCGCGAATACCTTCTTCATCATAATCTTGTCCATGCCAACTGCCGAGGCTAGAACTCCAGCCCCAACATAAGGAATATTAGCGATTTCCAGCAGGCCTTGGATCGTACCATCCTCACCGAATGTCCCATGCAGCAATGGGAACACCACATCAATAGAATGGCTTTCCTTGCTTCCTTCGGAGGCTGTGCGGTTCAACCGTTCGAACAACGGAGCAAGCGGCAGCACGTTGCTTCCTTCACTGGCCGCCTGTTCAAGACGAAGCACATCAACCGTAAGAGGTTTGCTAGCAAGCTTCTCTCCAACTCTCCACTCCCCGAGCTTGGTTATATAAAATGGTGTTATTTCGTATTTGGCATAATCGAATTCACCCGTAACAGCAAATGCGGTCTGAAGCGACACATCATGCTCCCCTGACTTGCCTCCATAAATAAGCCCAACATGTATCTTCTTCCCCATAGCCAATCCCCCGGTATAATCAATTTATAATAAGTCTGCGATATGAAAAAAACGATATTGGGTCTGCTCCGTCCATGCATAAGAATCGCGATAATCCCAATAACGATGTCTGCTAGGTACGGTATTGGCGTTAACCAGCGGCATGCCTGCGGCATCAAACGCCGTCACAATCGTGCTATGCTCAAAACGATTATCTCCGTTCCAATCATACGTAATAACGTCACCCAGCTCGAGCTCCTCGGCTGAATGCACAATCGTTGCCCGGAGGCCTGACTTGCGCTCCGCGGATAAATAATTAGCCAAGGCATTCGATACCGCCCAACTGTAGCTCCACCATTCACGGCCGCCGTTACGGCCTTTATACCACCAGCCCGATCCTCTTTTACCAGTATAGTTCATCGGAGCATTGCCTGCAAAGATCGACTGGGAAATGTAGTTCGTACAATTGACCTCAAACTCCTCATAGGACTGGTTTGGCTGATTCCAATGCGCATCCGCATAAGCAGCTGCCAAGTCTCTCCTGTAAGGAATACCCGCTTGGCGGTGTTTGAATTGCGGGAATAGGTCATAATTTAGATAGGGCATTGATGTCGCAGGAGGATCATTGTCAAGCAGCTCATTTTGCTGCTCTTCTGACCAGCTGGTTTGTTCGATCCCGCCATAACGAGGCCGCCTCTCCGCTATGACGGGCTCAATGCGGACAACCTGCCAATAGTCACCGAGGGAGGAGAGCCATAACCGCTCCAGCTCGGTTCTTTCTTCCATATAATAAAGGCCGGCATGCTCCATCAATCGCTTGATATGCAGCTTAATGAGAACAGATACCTCGGACGGTGACTCATTGATCCGAATAAGCTCCGCCTTCGTCTCGCCTCGAGAAGGCAATACGCCGCGAAGCAAATCGCGCTCACGCAAACGAAGCAGGCGCGTGCCGAGTCTTGCGCAATGATCCTTGTCTGTAACAAACCCATCAATAACGGCAGCATGCTGCTCAGTCTCCGCCTGATTGTAGAGGCTGACATATTGATGGACAGCTGATTTCCAGCCTGTTGGCCTGACCTGTCCCTCGTGAACATAATCGGATGAACGCAGCAAAGAGGTCATCTTTGATTGGGACTGTTGATTCCGTGGGGACTGCTGTTTTTGTTTCTGTGCCTGCGGTTTTAACTGCTTCGACTGCTTGGCCTGCGGCTGCGGTGTTGGCGTTGTTGATGATGTGCCAAGCAGGGGTTGGTTGGTTTGCTTAGCGGCATAAATTCCCGTCCCTTGTTTGCCCGATCGCGAAGACATCGCTACCCCTCCTAATCCATGATTTGCTGGTTCATTATATGAGGGAAAGTTTCATTTCATGTAACATTCCCTAAGCTATTCGCTATTTAAAGGAGGATCATTGAATTCTATGTCCAAGCTTCAGAATCCATACGGCGTTCATACTTCCCTTGACTCAGGCGGTTCAAGCTACGCGTATTACCGAATAGCAGGCCTTGAAGAGCAAGGTCTTGGCCCTGTATCCAAGCTTCCCTTCTCTATAAAAGTGCTGCTGGAAGCAGCGGTTCGTCAATTCGATGGTCATGCAATAACAGCTGAGCATATCAAGCAGCTTGCTTCATGGGCAGATGGGCGTGAGGATAAGGAAATCCCCTTTATTCCTGCCAGAATTGTGCTGCAAGACTTTACTGGTGTCCCGGTCGTTGTAGATCTGGCAGCGATGAGGGATACCGTCAAGCACGCAGGAGGGGATCCGAAGCAGATCAATCCGCTCGTTCCGGTCGATCTCGTTATTGACCATTCCATCATGGTCGATGCCTTCGGCACTCCTCAATCGTTGGAATACAACACTAAAGTAGAGTTTCAGCGGAACGAGGAGCGCTACCGTTTTTTGCGATGGGCACAGACCGCATTCAATAATTTCCGTGCAATTCCACCAGGTACGGGCATTGTTCATCAAGTGAATCTGGAATATTTGGCCTCCGTAGCTGCAACCAGACATATAGATGGTGAGACCATCGTCTTCCCCGATTCGCTTGTTGGTACCGACTCCCATACGACGATGATCAACGGCCTTGGTATTGTCGGCTGGGGGGTAGGCGGTATTGAAGCTGAGGCCGGCATGCTCGGACAACCGCTTTACTTCGTTACACCAGAGGTCATTGGCTTCAAGCTGACTGGCAGCCTAGCGGAGGGCTCGACCGCAACTGATCTAGCGCTTACCGTGACCCAAATTTTGCGTAAAAAAGGCGTCGTCGGCAAATTCGTAGAATTTTTCGGCTCCGGGCTATCCAATATTAGCTTGCCCGATCGTGCGACTGTCGCCAATATGGCACCTGAGTACGGAGCAACGATCGGCTATTTTCCCGTTGATAGCGAGACTTTGCACTTTCTTCGTTCAACAGGCCGCTCGGAAGATCAGATTAAGCTCGTAGAAGCTTATTACAAAGCTCAGGATATGTTCCGAACTGACGATACGCCTGACCCTGTATTCAGCGATATAGTGGAGCTTGACCTCTCAACCATCGTCCCTTCCCTTGCAGGGCCGAAGCGTCCGCAGGACCGTGTAGAGCTGACTGCCATGAAGGAGGCCTTCAATACCATTATTCGTACGCCAGTGAATAAGGGCGGCTATGGCATGACTGAGGATAAAATCAAGCAAACCGTAAGCATTACCCATGACAACGGCGAGGTCAGCAAGCTGACAACAGGCTCAGTCGTTATTGCTGCCATTACAAGCTGTACGAACACATCCAACCCAAGCGTTATGCTCGGTGCCGGACTCGTGGCTAAGAAGGCGGTCCAGAGGGGTCTAAGAACGCCTGCCTATGTCAAAACCTCTCTCACTCCAGGCTCGCTTGTCGTTACCGAATATTTAGTCAAAGCAGGCTTGCTTAAGCCCTTGGAGAAACTCGGCTTCTATTTGGCTGGCTATGGCTGCGGCACTTGCATAGGCAACTCGGGGCCGCTCCCTCCAGAGGTAACCGAAGCTGTGTTGAATGAGGACCTCACTGTCGCTGCTGTCCTGTCAGGCAATCGTAACTTTGAAGGGCGCGTCCACGCTCTTGTAAAAACAAACTATCTCGCTTCTCCCCCGCTTGTAGTCGCTTATGCGCTTGCAGGAACCGTCAATATTGATCTGGCGAGTGAACCAATCGGCTATGACCGCAGCGACAGCCCTGTATTCCTGCGAGATCTGTGGCCTACGGCCCAAGAAATTCAGGAGGCCACTGCTCTAGCCCTGAATCCACAAATGTTCCGTGACAAATACGCCCATGTATTCACGCAGAATGAGCGTTGGAACTCTATTGCAGTGCCTGAGGGTGAGATTTATGAGTGGGATGCCGATTCAACCTATATTCAGAATCCGCCTTTCTTCGAGAAGATTGACAAGGGATTGAATGAGATTGCCGATATCCATTCGGCGAGTGTCCTTGCCTTGCTCGGGGATTCGGTAACTACTGACCATATCTCGCCTGCCGGCAACATTAAGGGCGACAGCCCCGCAGGTTTATATTTAACGGAGCATGGCGTAGAAAGACTGGACTTCAACTCTTATGGCTCACGCCGCGGCAATCATGAGGTTATGATGCGGGGAACCTTGGCTAATATCCGGATTCGCAATCAGATTGCCCCAGGAACAGAGGGCGGGGTTACAACATATTTGCCAACTAATGAAGTGATGTCCATCTACGATGCATCAATGAAGTATCAGGCTAACGGCAAAAACCTGATCGTCATTGCAGGCAAAGAATATGGTACAGGAAGCTCACGTGATTGGGCAGCAAAAGGAACCTATCTGCTAGGCGTCAAAGCCGTAATCGCAGAAAGCTTCGAGCGTATACACCGCGCTAATCTCGTTGGCATGGGCGTACTCCCCCTTCAATTCCAAGAAGGTCAGAGCTGGACAACTCTTGGTATTAACGGCCTTGAGACCTTCGACATTACCGGTCTGAGCGATGATGTACAGCCTGGTCAAGCCTTAACCGTGCAGGCAGTAAGAGAGGATGGCAGCCGCTTCGAGTTTGTTGTGAATGCTCGCCTCGACTCCATGGTTGACGTTGATTATTATCGTAATGGAGGCATCCTTCAGACCGTGCTGCGCCAGATGATGAATTAAGGCTCGGCTATCCTTTTTGTGCTAGTAAAACAATGGGGCTGGTTCAAAACAGCCTTGTCGTTACCGAGTATGAGCAAGCTAGGATTCTTTTCAAAAAGCGCAGTGTCTAGGACATTATTAGTCCAGTACCTGCGCTTTTTGGCTTGGCATGAAAGGAGCTCCTCTACCTTCTATGGCTTTAGTGCACCTTTTTTCTCATTCATCTGCCCGCACACCTATATGATTCAGCCTCAACATTATGCCTGTACGCAGCTCCCAGCGCGCGGTGGGGCGATACGTATTGGCAGTCAACTACAATGTTCCAAATCTCAATTAGTCGAAAGTAAATCAAGGTTTTCTTCCTCAACAATTAATATGGAGGCTCCAATTTTCAAATGTGGCGTTTAAGACACTCCTTTTGGGATTAGACTTCCTCATTAATGTCGTTTGCTAGGATGATACAAGCCCGCGGGCAGCTCCCAGTGCGCGGTGGGGAAATAGGTGTTGTCACTAAAAGCAGCTTTCCGAGTTAGATAAAGTATGTATTGAGATTAAACTAAATAGTGGACACACCATAAGGAAAAACCTTTAAAATAGAATTAACTAAAAGGTCGAGGTGTGACATGGGAAATAGCCGCCAGCAATATGATGAAATGT
>NZ_JBXENX010000010.1:0-195576 GCF_059383895.1 Paenibacillus sp. J22P59 | reverse complement strand
AGGAACGTTAAGTGCGGTGTCTGGTGCCACGATAACAGCAGGAACAATCACGAGTGTACTAGGAGCAACAATCACTGGAGGCACCGTAGCAATCTCGAGCGGAACAGTTGCCTTATCCGGAGGAACCGTAGCGGTATCTGGTGCAACAATCACGTCAGGGACGTTAGATGCATTATTGGGAGCGACGATTACAACGGGAACGTTGAGTGCGGTGTCAGGAGCGACAATCACAGCAGGGACAATCACGAGCATTTTGGGTGCGACGATTACAACGGGTACTCTCAGCAGTGTTACTTCTATCTCTCAAAAGAGCTTTCAGGAGCTCAGTGCTTTGACTAATGTGACAGCAGATGCGTTTACTCCTGTTTTACCTGTAACCACAAGCATTCTTGGCACTTATTCTTACTTTGTCTATAACCGAGGCCCTGGCGTGAATGCTGCTGATGCTCTAGTTGAGATTAGCGCAAATGGCGCCAACTGGTATACCGATGTTCAGACCACTACAGGAATTGCTGTAGGATCGGTAGAGGTGCTTGTTCCACAACGCTTTCTAAAATATACGAGATTGTCCTACCGCTCAAGCCTAACAGGAAATCCGACAACTGTAGATGTTTATTTCAACGCACAGGGCACTTAAACGAAACAGGAGGGTGTCGATATGCTGCTCGGAATTCACATTATCGCTTGCAATGAGGCCGATGTATTGGAGCGCTGTCTGAATAGCATACAAGGCATTGCCGATGAAATCGTTGTAGCGGATACAGGATCTACGGACGATACGAAAGACATCGCATTGCGATACGGGGCAAGATTACTGCAACTGGAATGGCAAGATGATTTTGCCGAAGCTCGCAATAAAGTGTTAGAGCAGGCAAGGACGTTATGGGTGCTTGTTCTGGATGCGGATGAGTGGCTGGATGGAGGGGACGCAGGCTCTCTGCGCCAACAATTGCGACGAACGGATTCCACTGCTCTGAAGGTTCAAATGGAGCATTGGATTGCCGATGAGGCCGAGGCCCGGCGTTTGAATAATGAAGCCGTAAGGCTGTTTCGGGCAGACCACGGGTATCGCTACAGCGGAGAGATTCATGAGCAGCTCGTCCACATACGCAGTGAATCAGATAAGCAGAAGCTCGTGGATGTAGACGGCCCCTTGTTATCAGGAGATTTACGCATTTGTCATGACGGTTATAAGCCATCCGTTATTCGGCGAAAAAGCAAAGCTGAGCGCAATTTGCGGATCATTACTAGGCAGCTTTCACAGCGGCCCAATGATCCGTTTTGTCTTTACAACCTAGGGGTATCGTTATGTCAACTAGGCAGATTAGAGGCATCAGCAGATGCTTTTCAACGTTCAATGGCACAGACTTCGCTCAAGGCTCCTTATCGGCCAACTTTAATTAAGGATTATGCTAGTGTGCTGCTGGTTCTGTCTCAATTCGCAGAGGCGGCGGAGCTATTGCTCGGTGAAACGCAGGGCTATGCGGATTACCCCGATTTGCAATTGTTATATGGGGATAGCCTTGTTGCCTTGGGGATGCTGCAAGAAGCGCGAACCGCTTATGAAGCGGCAATTCGAGCTGGAGCGAATAAGGGCAGAGGAATGTATATATCGGAATGGGGAGCAGGAGGCTTCCGTGCAAAAGGAGCATTGGCGGAGGTATGGTTCCGATTAGGAGATATGGGAGCTGCTATCGAAGCTTATAAGGAAGCATTGTTGGAATTGCCAGACTGGGATACAGCTTTACTGGGGCTAGCGAATTTATGGCAGCTTGCAGGAGAGCCAGACAACGACATTAAATTGGCATTGGTGCAATACATCGGAGACGAGAGTCCGCAGCAGCGTATAAAGCTTGCTGGTATTATGACCCGAATAGGAGCGATCCGTACAGCTTTGCCTCTGTGGAGAGCTGTCGTTGGATCCGAAGAAAGGAATACCAGTCGTGAAGCTGACGAGCAAGCATCTCTAAGCTGTTCTAATAGAAGGCTCATGGGTGAATGCCTCATCGGAACAGGACAATATGAAGAGGCTGCACAGCTTCTGGAGTATGGGGTGAATGAGCAGGCACTTAATGAAGGAAATGCGGCCATGGATAGGGATGAACAATTGCAATTGCTGGAAAATGGAATGCTATGCCGTTGGAATGAAGGTCAGCGTGTAAGGGAAGAACTCATTCGTCTCTATTGCAAGCTGAAAGGAGAGGAGCATCTCAAGTTCATTGTGGAGCTCAATCGCTGGCTTCCCGTCACGCGTGCCGAAGTAGTTGTCCCACGAATTGCATCTGCGAGCGATCTAGCTTCAGCAGGGAAGTGGCTGGAGCGGGCGGTTAGCCACGGAATGCTGCGTCTGGCAAGGCGTCTGTCTGCTGCTTTCTATGGCCTGCAGCCTCTATTCGAAAACTTGCTATATGACAGCGGCTATCTGGATGTATCTGCAGAGCTTATGCTGCGTCGCTTCGGCAAGGAAGGGAGAATTGCGCCTGAGCAAGCTTTCCGGCTGGGCGAACTGCTGTATCGGAAGCAGATGTACAGCGAGTCTCTCGCTCTGTTTGAGAGCGCAGCAGGAAGCTCCGAGAGAGCAAGAGCGGGTGCAGCGGCGGCATGCTTGCACCTGTCCAAAGAAGCTCTCCTTGCTGATGAATACAGCGGTGGGAGAAGCTGGGATGGAAGCTGGGTTGAAACGGATCTGGAACAGCTGAACCAGGCTTTGCAGCGGACAGACGTGTTGGGCTGGAAAACGGTATGGAACGGAATACAAAGGAGGCGCTCGGATGGGGGAGCCGCAGAGGCTGATTTCCTTCTGCATGATTGTTAAGAATGAGGAACGTTATCTGCCGGATTGTTTGCATAGCGTGCAAGGGGTTGTAGACGAGATAATAGTGGTAGATACGGGATCAAATGATCGCACAGTGGCTATTGCAGAAAGCTATGGCGCGCGAGTGATCCATCATTCATGGGAGCGTGATTTCTCCAAGGCGCGCAATGCGGCTCTTGAGTATGCGACGGGGGAATGGATTCTATTCCTCGATGCAGATGAACAGCTTGATGCCGCGACGAAGCTGCAGCTGCGGGAATATGCCAGTCACCGTGAATTGTCCGCACTGCTTATGCCTATTTGGAATGTGGTCGGACAGGGTGAAGGGCAGGGCGCTACGATTCATCCGGTACTGCGGATGTTCCGTAATGATCCCAAGCATCGTTTTGAAGGCCGAATTCATGAGCAGATCGCTGCATCTATTACTCGAAATACTCCTGATGCCCGGTTTCATTTGACGGATGTTATCATTCATCATTACGGCTATCGGAATCAGGTGGTAATGGAGAAGAATAAGCTGCAGCGGAACATGGAGCTGCTGGAGCTTGCTATTACAGAGGAGCCGGAGAACAGCTTTCATCGCTACAATATTGGTGTGGAGTATTTAAGAATTGGCGATCCCGAACGTGCACTTGATTCTTTCCGGCTGACAAAGAGTGCTGTTGGCTTCGAGGCGCTCAGCTATGCTCATCTTGTTGTGAAATACGAATCTTTAAGCCTGCAAATGCTGAGACGCTGGGAAGAAGCTGCGGAAGCGGCAGCCCGAGGAATCGACCAGTATCCGGATTATACGGATTTGTGGCATTACAAAGCGTTAAGCCATGCGCATGACGGACGGCTTAACGAGGCACTTGCCGCAGCGGAGAAGGCAATGGAGCTGGGAGCCTCTCCTGTTCATTATCACACAGAGGATGGAATGGGCACTTATCGGACCGCTTATTTGCTCGGTCGCATCTATGAGGCCTTGCAGGATGAGCAGGGCGTTGTCGGTGCTTATATTCAGGCGCTTCGCTGCAAGCCCAGCCTCTTGCCGCCGCTTTTTCGCATATGCAAATACATGAAGTCCTCCGGTCAGATTGAGCGGCTGCCAAGCTTGCTGGCTGCTCGCATCGCCTGCTCGGACGAAGGAGCCGCGCTGAAGCTTGCGGGAGTAATGGCTGCCAGCGGCTGCTATGAAGCGGCGGTGTCATGGATGGAGTGGCAGACGGAGCTTCAGAAGAATACGGACAAGAAACAGAAGCTGCTAGACTCCCTCGGACGTTTGCGCAAGGGAGATTATAGCGAGCTTCCTCAAGTGGGAGCTGTCTTGCAGGGGAATGGAGCATCGGCTTCAGAAGAATGGAGAACGAGAGCCGATCAATTTCTGGCAGCTATGCAGTGGGAGAGAAATACGGTGATGGAGAAGAGGGCTATTACGGCGGTACGTATTTTACTGCCCAGCATGGAGGGCTGGTAAATCTCAAGGCGGGGAGGGGCGTGCGTGAAGGAGAACGGGAATAATGGCAGTGAGGAGCCGGAAGGGAGAGCTGTTCCCTTGCCTATATCGCTATGCATGATTGTGCGGGATGAAGAAGTCTTTTTACGGGAGTGCTTGAAGTCTGCATGCCCTTACGTTGCTGAGATGATTATCGTAGATACGGGCTCGTTGGATGGGACGGTCGCTATTGCCGAGGAATATGGGGCAACTATTCTAAGAACAGAATGGCAGGATGACTTCGCCAATGCGCGCAATCAGTCGCTGGAGGCAGCTTTGCAGCCTTGGATACTGGTGCTGGATGCGGATGAGCGGCTTGCGCCACTCTCCATGAGGGTCTGGCAAGAGCTGCTGAATGATCAACAACGCTCCGGTTACTATGTGAAGCTGCTGAGCCGGATTGGCTCGGGGGATGAGAGCGGCTATGTTACGGACGCGGTATGCCGATTATTTCGCAATGATCCTCGAATTCGATTCACTGGAGCTATTCATGAGGAGACGGCAACAGCAATAGCGGCTATGGGTACAGAGGCTTTGGGCGTATCTCCGGTTACGATTCATCATGAGGGCTATCGGGATGAGGTAATTGCAGCCCGGGGCAAAAAAGAGAGAAATGCTCGAATCGTGCAAGCGGCCTTGAAGCGGGAGCCTGGTAATCTGATCTGGAAATATGCAATGGGAACGGAATATTTCACTTATGGGGACTGGGGGCAGGCAGCAGCATGGCTGGAGCCGATTGTCTCTAAGCTGACAGTTGAATGCGGCTATGCCCTGGACATATTGCTCAAGCTTAGTTATGCCTATCGGATGATCGGGAAGCCAAAAGAGGCCGAGCATTGGGCAACGGTTGGCCTTGATGTATTTGGCGGCACTCATTATCCCGATATGCATGAAGCGCGTGCCGCCGCTTTGATCGAACAAGATAAGGCGGAGGAAGCGCTGGAGGAATGGAAGCAAGCTCTGCTGCAAGGTCCAGCAGCTATGCTCTACTCGAGCTCGGCGGGAGCAGGGAGCTATAGGACATGGTGCGGAGCGGGCTTCGCTTATGAACGCATGTATGCTTGGCAAGCGGCAGCCGACTGTTACACGGAAGCGATCAGAATGAAGCGGGATTATGGGGCTGCATGGGAGCGCTTGTTTTTGCTGTATGTGTTGAATAGCGCTCTGCATGATTCATGGCAGAATACGTTGGAGCAGCATCTAAGAGAAGAGGCTCCCGAGACCATTGCAGGGACACGAATTATACTCCATTTACTGGCAGATTGGGGAATGGAGCGGGAGCCTGCGTTAAGCGAGCTGCTGCTCAAGAAGCTGCCAGTGGAGGAAGCGCTATTCTGGCGCGGGTTATCGCTTGTGCAGCAAGGCAATCCGGCTGCCGGAAGGAAGCTATGGGCGCTGTTGCCGGCCCAAGGCAGCGGCGACAAGGAATTATACTTGTCCGCGCTGCAATGCGGCGGCAGAGATAACGAGGCGGCGGAGCGTTGCTTGCGCAGCAGCGCCCATGCTCCTGCAGCGCAAGCGCGGGCGCTGCTGCGCGTCGGCGCTTGGCGTGCGCGAGCACGGCTGCATCCAGCCGTGCCGCTGCTGCCGCTGCAATGGTGCGCGCTGCTGCACGAGCCCCGCGCTGCGCAGCTGTATGCAGCGGCGCAGCCCCGCGCGGGCGCCGCCGCACAGCTAGCGGCGGGCGCGCTTGCCGCAGCCGCCGCCGACTGGCCCGCAGCGGCGGAGCGCTTCGCAGCAGCGCATGTGCAAGCAGCGCCGCAGCAGCCATGGCTTGCGCGCGCCGCAGCTGCCGGGCTCGCCGCAGCCTTCGCGGCTCGCGCTCGCCGGTTCGCGGCGCTGCCGCCGCTGCGCAGCGAGCAAGAGCTTATGCTTCGCATTAGCTCCGCTCTATACCCCATGTAACGTTGCCGTCTACGTTACGGTTACCGTCACTTCTCGCTCTGCTCTAGCTGAGCGGTGATAAGGCGCTGCCACTCGCGGCTCCAGCTCCGCTCGTCGAAGGTCAGTGCGGCTTGGCGGGCAGTTGCTCCGAGCCGGATACGCAGCCGGGTATCCTCAAGCAACTCGCTGATTGCAGCGATTAATGCATCTGTCTGCGGGGGCACCAGCCGTCCATTGAGCCGGTCGATAATAAGATCATTCAGCCCGCCCACATCGCTGGCAACGACGGGCAGGCCGCAGCTCATAGCCTCTAGGCAGGACAGCGAGGTTCCTTCTGAATAAATCGTTGGAATAACGACAATATCAGCCATGCGGTAAGCATCTCTGATGCTATCGAAAGGATATCTGCTGTGGATGATCCGCTTCTGGAAGGGGTGTGCTTCTAGCCAGAGGCGAAAAGCGATTGCGACAGGCGTCTGATCCACCAGCTCGCCAGCGAATTCCACGGTAACGGTCGGATACCGAGCCAGCAGCTGATCGGTAATCAGCATCATCGTCACCACTCCACGCTCATAGCTAAGCCTGCGGGGATACAGCACCCGCAGCTCTTTGGACTGGCGTGCCGGCTTGCGTGGAGTGAACCATTCCGTATCGACTGGATTGGGTAGCCGTACTATTTTGCCAGGAGGATCATATTCACAAACGGAGCGGCAGTAGGTTAAAAAGTGCGAGTCTACGGATACGATCCGATCAAGCTGAGAGATCGCGCTATTAATGGTATGGGCAACCGTTGTCTTCGCCGTAAGAGAAAGAACGGGATGATCCCAATTGATGCCATGACAAATGCCAATGCTTCTTGGTCGGTATTGAATGGGATGCCAAATGCAGCTGGCATAAATAATCAGGCCCTCTGCTTCCGCAGCCATTGCTTCAAAAGCCGCAGCAATATGCTCGCGCTCGTAGGTCCAGCCTCGCACACGCACGCCCTCATATGCCGTATCAAATGCAGTATAGTAGGAAAGCTGGAAAACAACAGGCTCCATATCGATCTCTAGAATCGCCCGGCATAAAAGCTGGATATAACGCTCCAGCCCGCCGCCGAATGGACGGGAAAATTGCTGCTGATAGCCATTCAAATAGCTGTGAGTAACAATCGTTACGACCCTTTTGTTGCCGGTGATCGTATTCTTCATCGCTCGTTCTCTTTTTCCTGCCAGCGAACAAGGCGTGGGTTCTCATCGAGAATGGACTCATAGTGAGCCAAGCTGCCCCATTGTCCATACGGATCAAGCTGCTTGTAGCGTTCATATTTCACCCTGCGTTCTTCTGAGCTGCCTGCCCATCCGAAATGCTTCACGCGAAGATCAGTCTGCACGCCGGGAAGCGCTCCGTATGTAAAGGGGAGCCGAGGGACATGCTGCGCCTGCTTTGGGTAAGCATAGTGGTAGCCTGGCAAGTATCGGGCGAGCGTCATCATGGGGCGTTCATGCAGGTTCCACCATTGATCCTCCCTATAATGAGTAACAGAGCCCCAGAAATCATGCAGCCGAAAAGCAACCCAATCGTATTGATCTTGATTAATTAATTGTCTCATGGCTGTTTTGGCAGCTTGCTCGTAGAATTCGTCCGCATCAACAGCCAGCAGCCAATCAGGCTCCGTGGAGACAGCGGTTTGCCATAGCTGCTCCCGAAGCCGCCATTCGGAATGGAACTGCTGCTCCTTATTCTTAACAACCCTTATGACCTTTTCGAAGGATTCACACAGCTCTGGCGTATCATCGGTGCTTGCATCATCAACAATGACAATCTCATCCACAAAGCTGGACAAATCCGCTAGCAGCGCCTCCAAATAACGATTCTGCTCGTTCCTCACCTGCATGATGGCAGTCAGTTTATTACCAGAGCTTTTACGTCCCATCGGTTTCTCAGCCATCGCTCTCTATACCTCCTTTGGCGCCCTGTGAGAGCTTCCTCGACATTTCATCCATCACAGCGATCTCCATAAGGTTGCCAAGCGCCTCAAGCTTGCTCTCTGCCGCTTGCAGCAAGGTATGGATTGCCTCATGCCGCTTGCCTTCAAGCAGCAAGGCTGTGCCTTTCAGCAGACAGAGCTGCTGTTGTTCCTCTACTGTAAGTGTGGCTGGCGGCTGGTGCTTGCTGCTCCATTCGCAGGCCTGCTTAAGACGGCCTGCGAGAATACAGGTTTCGATGAGCAGCTTTTTTGCTTCCGGTTTCCCTGAGAGTGATTCTAATAGAGTGATCGCTCGTTGGTAATCATCATTCAGCTTATATAATAACGCCTTTGCGAGATCCTCTTGTCCAGTGGTCTGCCAGTGGGCAAGCGTCTCGGCATGCTTGCGTTCTTCTGCCGTCAATGCGGTATAGCTATACGTTCGTACCGCCTCCTCGAGCTGCCCATGCTCTAATTCAATGGCGGACAGGAAGCGGTATATGTCTTGCAGCGTGTGCTCACGGCGCGCTAGAATCGCTTGCTCGAAGGAGATCAACAGCTTTTCTCGGGCGCTTGATGTATCTCCGACCAAGTAACGATATACGGATTGAAAAAAAAGGCGGTCGACTTGGTGCTCCTCTTCAGAATCGCTCTCCTGCAGCTGCAGCTGATGCCAATTGGCGCGATAGCGTTGCTGAAGCCGGACAAGCATCGTCGGTTCATGACCGTCGAGCTGCCATTCCATCGCCTGCAGAGCAAATAAATCAGAGGTCTCATCCAAGCCGTCAAGCAGGAATGCGGGATGTCTGCGAAAGGCCTGTTCTAGATAAAAGGGCTCAGTAGTCGCAACGACTACGGCCGCATAAGCGCAAAGCCAGAGCCGACATTTGGTCCACAGTGGATCTTCACCAGCGACCGATCCAGCCGTAATGGCGATCAAGCTTTTAGGGGCAAGTGGTATGGCAATATGCACCCAGCAGGGATGCAGCACGATGGCAGCCGTCTCCTCCCAATTGATCTTTTTCAATTGATCTGTCGGTAGCGGCTCGAAGACGCCATCGTCTGCCGGCATCAGGCTGTCCGCCACCACATACAGCTTGTGTCGTGCTCCGAGCGTCTGAAGCCATCTTCTATGGGCAGTGGGCAGGTCGGTCCAGACGCTTGGAAAAATAACAATTGAGCAAGCAGCAGCCATGTCTTCCCTCCGTTCGTATCCCTTTGTTGAGCCTATGAAAACCAACATCGCTTCCATGACGAAAATTTCAAACAGCTTATACGTTCTATTCCCTTATTTATTGGATAATGGCGAAGATCGTAGTAAATATTGGGTAATAAGTAAATAACTCGTGATGAAACGTTGCGTGATGGGTAATAATAGGTTAGATTTTACTACGGGTAAAAATCGTCTCTAGGGGGATACATCATGAAGAAGCAACAAGGAACGACGGACCTATCGTCAGACAAGGGGTTGAAAGAGCGCTTTTCTTCCTCGGGATTTATATTTGCCGCAATAGGAAGTGCTGTAGGGCTGGGCAACATGTGGAAGTTTCCTTACATAACGGGCTTATATGGAGGAGCGGCATTTTTTGTTTTATTTATCATTTGTTTATTAGCCATCGGCCTGCCAGTGCTACTTGCTGAGCTTGCGATCGGCCGGGGCGGAAGAGGCAGTGTATCCGGCTCCTTCACAAGATTGAGCGGGCGCAAGGGCTGGGGAGCCATCGGCTTTTTGTCTATTGCTGCACCATTCTTTATTCTATCTTTCTATTCCGTTGTGGCTGGTTGGACGATGTATTATGCTTTTCAGGCGTTCAGTGGGAACTTGTTCTCAGGAGTTGATTATTCCGATCAATTCGATCATTTTATAGGAAGCTGGCAGCCAGTGCTCTGGCAGTTGCTGGCTCTGTTGATTACCGCATTCGTAATTATTAAAGGCGTTTCTGCGGGAATTGAGAAATTCAACAAAATTTTTATACCGGGACTCGTCATTCTGCTAGTTATATTGATCATTCGGGCTTTGACGCTTGAAGGGGCGGGAGAGGGTGTTGCCTTTTTCCTGAATCCAGACTTTAGCAAGCTAACGGCAGAATCAGCGCTCGTTGCCCTTGGACATGCCTTCTTTTCTTTGTCGCTTGGTATGGGTACTATGATTACTTACGGAGCTTACGTCGATAAGAGACAATCACTCGGAGCGGCTACAGTGGCCGTTGGCGCAGGAGATTTGTTATATGCATTTTTGGCTGGGCTTATTATTTTCCCGACGACCTTTGCCTTTGGAATTGAACCGTCAGAGGGACCGGGGCTCGTATTTGTGGCGCTTCCGGCTGCTTTTGCCGCGATGCCATTCGGTACTTTTTTCGGAGGGCTGTTCTTTGTTCTTCTCGCCTTCGCTGCGCTAACTTCAACCGTTTCTCTGCTTGAGGTGCCAATTGCCTTTGTAAGAGAGAAGTTTGGATGGAGCAGGAGGCTTGCGGTCGTTGTCATAACTGCAGCTATTTTTGTAATCGGGATTCCTTCTGCTCTGTCTGTTGGCGGCGCGGTCGATGGACTAAGCTTTGGCGGCAAGTCGGTATTCGATTGGGTTGATTTTATCTGCTCCAATGTTATTTTGCCGCTGGGCGGGCTTACAGTTACGATATTTGTAGGCTACGTATGGAAAGGGGCTGCCGAAGAGTCCGGGCTTACCGCCGGTTGGTTCCGGATCTGGCTGTTCATGCTCCGATTCGTTGCTCCAGTTCTCGTTCTGCTTGTTCTGTTGTATTCAGCGGGGATCTTGAAATTCTAGCATTTGCGGTGTAATTTTCTGCGATATTGTGTATGATAAGAAGATATTATTTACCGTGGGAAAGGTTGATTGCCGTGGAAAACACAGTGGAGAATAAGACATCATCCTCTAACTTTATTAAAATCATTGTTACCGAAGATTTGAAGGAAGGCCGCGTGCAGGAAGTTGTAACCCGTTTTCCTCCGGAGCCGAACGGATATTTGCATATTGGGCATGCCAAGTCCATTTGTTTGAATTTCGAGCTTGCTGATGAGTTCAAGGGAAGAACGAACCTGCGATTTGATGACACGAACCCGGTGAAGGAAGATACCGAGTACGTCGATGCCATTCAAGAGGATGTGCGCTGGCTCGGTTTCGACTGGGATGACTTGCGGTTTGCCTCGGATTACTTTGAAGAGATCTATAACCGTGCCGTGCTTCTTATAAAGAAAGGCAAAGCCTATGTGTGCGATTTGAGTGCGGAAGAAATTCGCGAGACTCGCGGTACTCTGACAGAGCCTGGACAAAATAGCCCATATCGGGAGCGCAGCGTGGAGGAGAATCTTGATCTGTTCGCAAGAATGAGAGCGGGAGAGTTCGAGAATGGCAAAAAGGTGCTTCGTGCTAAGCTTGATATGGGTTCGCCTAATATTACGCTTCGTGATCCGGTGCTGTATCGCATTTCTCACGCGCATCATCATCGGACGGGTGATGCTTGGTGCATCTATCCGATGTATGACTTCGCACACCCTATCAGCGATGCAATTGAAGGGATTACGCATTCGATCTGTACGCTGGAATTCGCTGACCATCGTCCTCTATATGATTGGGCAATTGCAGAATGCGAGATGGAGGCTGTTCCGCGTCAATATGAGTTCGGGCGTCTGAATGTAACGAATACCGTTATGAGCAAGCGCAAGCTGAAGCAGCTCGTAGACGAGAATATCGTTGATGGCTGGGACGATCCTCGTATGCCGACAATTAGCGGCCTTCGCCGCAAAGGCTATACAGCGGAATCTATTCGCGAGTTCTGCCGAGGCGTAGGCATTACCAGATCCAACGGTGCGGTAGATGAGAGAATGCTGGAGCATTATATCCGTGAGGATCTTAAGCTTAAGGCACTTCGCACGATGGCTGTTCTGCAACCGCTCAAGGTCGTGATTACGAACTATCCGGAAGGACAGGTCGAGTATCTGGAGGCCGAGAACAATGCGGAGAACGAAGAGATGGGTACCCGTCAAATTCCGTTCTCAAGAGAGCTGTATATTGAGCAAGACGACTTCATGGAGAACCCGCCTAATAAATATTTCCGGTTGTTCCCCGGCAATGAAGTGCGCCTCAAGCATGCTTATTTCATTACCTGCCAAGAAGTTGTTAAGGATGCCGAAGGCAATGTAATTGAGTTGCGCTGCACCTATGATCCGGCAACCAAGAGCGGCTCAGGCTTCAATGCACGCAAGGTAAAAGGAACGATTCACTGGATCGAAGCCTCGCAGGCTGTTCCAGCACAGTTCCGTTTATTCGAGCCGCTGATTACGAATGAAGCTGAGGAAGAAGATAAGCCATTCCTGGAATGCATTAACCCGAACAATATGGAGATTCTAGAAGGCTTCGTAGAACCGAATATGAAGGATTCGAAGGGGCAGGACAAATTCCAATTTTTCCGCCATGGCTACTTCAATGTCGATCCGAAGGACACGACGCCTGACAAGCTTGTCTTCAATCGAATTGTATCGCTCAAAAGCTCATTTGATCCAACAAAAGCATAATGTAAGAATACACAAAGAAGGTGTGGCTCTAAGAGCCGCACCTTCTTTGTATTCCTGTGCAAAGCGGCGCACGTTTTCTTTCGTTTCCTTACTTTGCTAACAGAACATCCGTTTTTGCCCAGCCATGCACATCCATGTATCTTCAGATTTACTATACTGTCAGTTGTCCTGTTATATTAGCTAGGCTTAGGTTGACCATTAACGCTGGATCTTCTCTCATTAGCCGAAAAGGGGTGTCAGAGTTCCTGTAGCTGCTCCAATCGCCGCGCCCTGAAAAAAAGAGAGGGCAGGCTCGAAAGGCAGGCCCCCAAGTTAGAGAAAGAATATAATGTACAATTTAATGAATACCTTTGCTCTATCTCACTGCTTAGATCGGTAAAAAGGAGCAACAATGAAGTGAAGTTCATTAGTGGAGATGGTCTGTTTCCGACTACTGAATATAGCTGACGTTATCTCCGATATGCCCCTCAATTAAGCCTATCTTTGCGAAAAACGCTTCATAAAATAGGGTAAGCTCATCCTAAGCTCCAGCTGTAAGGTAAGGGATAAAGCTCCTAGAGCCTTAAACCCTTCTACCTTTAAATACCTGTGAATGAAAAAGAGGCTGTCCCAAAAATCATCTTCATGACTTTTGGAGACAGCCCCTTGCATTTGGATTAGCTATTTGAACCAGCCTTTTTCTTTGAATCGGGTAATCGCTTCAATTCGGTTGCTAACGTCCAGCTTATCAAGTATAGCTGATATATAATTGCGAACCGTACCTGTCGTCAGGTATAGCTGACTAGCGATTTCCTTCGTATTCTTGCCGTCTGCAATGAGGCCCAGTACTTCCTTCTCGCGCTCTGTAAGCGGGTTTTCTTCGCCGTAGGCCTCATCAACCAGCTCCGAGGCATAGATACGTCTGCCGACCATGACACTGCGAATGGAATTGGCCAGCTCCTCGCTGGGGCTATCCTTCAGCAGATAGCCGCTTACGCCAGCCTTAACGGCGCGGTCGAAATAGCCAGAGCGAGCGAATGTGGTTAGTATAATGACCTTACAGCCAAGCCCAAGCGCTCTGATCTCCTCGGCAGCTTCAAGACCGCTCTTAGCTGGCATTTCGATATCCATGATGCATACGTCCGGCTTATGAAGATGAACGAGTGCCAGTGCCTCTTCCCCATTGCTGGCTCTGCCGACAACGGTCATGTCCTCTTCCAGATCAAGGAGGGAAGCAAGGGCTCCTAACAGCATCCGCTGATCCTCGGCTATCACTATTCGTATCATCTTTGTTCCTCCAAGTTTTGCGAAGCAAAACTGCTTCGTAAGCATTATCTTAAGTTTTGCGAAGCAAAACTGCTTCGAAAGCATTTACTTAAGTTTTGCGTCATGTTTATGATTTATGCGATGGGCTGCTTCACGACATTCGGTACTGTAATGACCAGTTTTGTCCCGTCATTTGTACTAATATCGAGAGTGCCGTTAACGAATTCCAGTCTTTCTTTCATACCGCGAAGCCCGTTGCCTTGATAATAGCCTTTATGCTCTTCCATGCCAATTCCATTGTCTTGCACACGAATGACCAGCTCCGCGCGGGAGGGCTCAATCGCAATGGAGCACTCGGATGCCTGGCTATGCCTGATGATGTTGGTGACCGCTTCCTTTAAGCACATGCTTAATACGTTCTCTGTAAGCAGAGAGGTAGGAATATGTCTGGGATCGCCTTCTAGAGTAAAGTCGATTTCTGCTGCTTTTAAGATTTGGGTGACACGATGGATCTCATCCTCAATTCGTGTTCCACGCATCTGGGTGACTAGCTCTCGCACTTCTTTAAGCGCGGTTCTTGCGGTCTGGCGTACATCGTTGATCTCCGCTTGCGCCTGAGCCGGATTGCTGTTAATAAGCTTGCCTGCCAAATCACTCTTCAAGCCAATAAGCGACAGCTTCTGCCCGAGCGTGTCATGAAGATCACGGGCAATACGTTGCCGTTCCTCCAGCTTAACTAATTCAGAGATTCTTTTGTTAGCATCCTCCAGCTTGTCTTCCAGCCGCACTTGTTTATTCCGATTGTAGTTATTTACGGGCAGCAGGATAACCACGATCAAGCTGATGAGTATGAAGGGGAACTGGCTGAACAGCAAGGAATTTGAGGTGGCAAAGCCATAGTTGATCGTTGCGAATGTCGACAGAATAGCAATGGTATAAAGGGTTATGAAGCCCGCTTTATTCTGTATATTGCCGATGAAGAAGGCTAAAAAAATAGAGAAATAAACATAACCGAACATCAACGTCATTACAATCGAGATAATAATTTGCATGCTCGTCCATACATAAACGGGCCATCCTTTAGACATAAAGGACAGCACGTAAAAGACGAAGAACAGAATAACTAAAGCAATACCATACGCCACTTCAAAAGTAGAGGAAGAGCGGAAGATGAAATAAAACGGCAGGATGCAGAAAACGACCCACACATAAGGACTGAGACCAGTGTTTTTATGAAAAATTTGATGCCATTTGTTCATGGTCGCCCATCCTTTGCTACCGCTTCTTCAAGTATGAAATGCTGTCTGTATTGTAGCATATCGACGCCTGTACTAGACAGGGCGCCGAACATGCTTTGGTTTGTTTGTTATTTTTTTGCGGCGTGCATCTACGGGCTCGGATTGTGGAGCGCTGTCGGATTGCTGCTGCAGCCGATTCTTAATGTCTTTGAAGCTTACGAATGTTTTTCCAGCTTCGTCCCACAGGCGGAACCGAAGGGATTGCAAGCTGGTGCGAAGCGTAATAGTAGTCGCCTGATGAAGAGGCGGAGTAGCATTATGAGCTTGCTCCAGGTAATAGTTAGGCACCTTAGGGCTCAAATGATGCACATGGTGGAAGCCGATGTTTCCTGTAATCCATTGCAGCGGCTTCGGAAGCTTATAGTATGAGCTGCCATCCACAGCTGCTTTTACATAGCTCCATTCATCTTCATTCTCGAAGTATGAATCCTCGAACTGATGCTGCACATAGAACAGCCAGATTCCCAATAATCCAGAAATGAAGAAGATTGGTCCATGTACAAGCAGGAAGGCTTGCCAGCCAATTGCCCAGCACAACAAGGCATAGATCGTAACCATGGATATGTTCGTCACATAGGTGTTGATTCTTTCTTTGCGTCTAGCACCCTTGCGGTTGAAGCGATATTGAACGAGAAACACGCCAATAGGTCCAAGTCCGAACATTACAAGCGGGTTGCGATAGAAACGATAAGCGACTTTGGTCCAAAAAGAAGCAGCCGCATATTCTTCAACGGTTAGAATCCAAATGTCACCTACACCGCGTTTGTCGAGATTGCTGCTTGTCGCATGATGAATCGAGTGGCTGTGCTTCCATTGGGAATAAGGCACATGCGTCAGAATGCCAGTGATGGTACCCACGATTGCATTCGCGCGCTTGCTCTTGAAGAAGGAGCCATGACAGCAGTCATGAAAAATAATAAACGTTCGAATAACAAAGCCAGATGCAAGGATCCCAACAGCTAAAGTAAGCCAGTAGGATACGGATAGGCTTAAGTAAGCTCCATACCATAATAATAGTAGAGGCAATATCGTATTAGTGAGCTGTCTAATGCTCGATTTCATATCTGTTTTTTCGTAAGGCGCGACATTTTTCTTTAACTGTTTCGTTTTTTCTTGGGACATCGCTTGTTTCCTCCTAAGGATGATGCATGGTGAACAGACTAAGTTCGAGCGTTGTTTTGTTTATACTTCTATTGTAAAAAAAGCTGCGTCATCCTTGTAGTCATAAGTGTCAAGAAGCAGACATGACATATGTCATATAGATGGACAGATTACCTCCCAATTTCCGCAATGATTACCATTTATAGCTCGCTAATTATAGTATCCCCATATCGTTCCGTAATTTACCACGCGGGAATAGATCAGGTTCTGCTCTAATGGAATCTTATGATAAACTTAGGACACAGGAAATGAAGAAAGCCACGCAGCCAGAGGAGTTGGAGAAGATGGACCACATGTATGACATCAGGAATGCCGAGCCGAAAGATAGGCTGCGGATCGTAGAGATTTACAACACCACCATCGCTTCCCGCCAAGTGACAGCGGATCTGGAGCCTGTATCGGTGGAGAGTAGGCGGCAATGGTTCGAGGAGCACTCTTCAGATCATCGTCCGTTGTGGGTGTTGGAGGAGCAGGGGGAGATTATTGCATGGCTAAGCTTCCAATCCTTTTATGGCAGGCCGGCTTATAAAGCGACAGCAGAGATCAGCATTTATATTGCGCTAGAGCATCGTTCACGCGGCTTAGGCTCCTTCTTGATTAGCAAAGCAATTGAAGCGAGTCCAAGCTTACATATTCGTACGCTGCTAGGCTTCGTATTCGGCCATAATGAGCCAAGCCTAGTGCTCTTGCGCAAATTCGGCTTTGAGCAATGGGCATTGCTCCCGAATGTAGCAGAACTGGATGGCATTGAGCGGGATTTGGTTATTATGGGACGTAGAATTTAAAGAATTGTAAGGGCTGAATGTGTATTAATTGCACATTCGGCTCTTTTTTATAGAGACACGTCTAGGGATTAATGATAATATTTTCCTTGTTGTATTCTTATGGAGTAGGAATATAGACCTAATTAATGGATGAGGGGAGGCAGTCGCCTTGAGCCATCAATCCTGTTATGCAGACAATAAGGGCATAAGTATTCACTACCTGGATTCTAATCTATCTGCTGATCCATCACTTACTCCAATGCTTATTTGCCCGGGATTGTCGGAGACGGCAGAGGATTATATGGATATGCTGGACTACTATACGCCAAGAAGATGTGTTGTCTTATCCTTCCGCGGCAGAGGACAGAGTGATACGCCTGCCACTGGATATGATTGGAAGGAACATGCTTCTGATATTGAAGCGGTTGTTATGGAGGCGGGATTATCGGACTTTCACTTGTTTAGCTACTCACGAGGTGTTTCGTATGCCTTAGGATACACGAGTATAGCAAGAGGAAGCTCGCAAGTGCATTCAATGATCGTTATGGACTATCCACCCGAGCATAAAGAAATGTCCAGAGAGTGGGCCGCTGCTTATATCACTGGATATCTGGTGCCGCAACGCCGTTTGGGGAGGCATATACGCCGAGATACGGTAATAGGCATACATCGAGAATCGACAGCTGTTAATTACTCCTCACAACTCAGATGTCCTTTGTTGGTGCTAAGAGGAACTCTCGAAGGGACTCTTATTACCGATGACGATGTACAACGATATATGGCATTGAGTGAAGATGTACGGATTCGTGCTTTTGGTCAATCGGCCCATGATATTCGAAATACGGAGAAGATCGCCATGTACGAGGAAATAGAAGGCTTTTTACAATATTAAAGGGAGGGTTTTAGTATGGATGTTTTATTGACTATGTTTCCAATCTTACTGCTTTTATTCGTTTGGGTTCCCTTGTTAGCGTTGTTTATTTATATGTCGGTGCTATTTATCAAGCTGGCTAGAAGAGGGATTATGGCGCTTGATATTTATTTGGCGGAAAAACGGGGTGGCGCTAGATGAATGGAATCTCCTCATGGTTCACAGTATGGATAAAGCCTAGGACAGTAGTCCGTCAGTTTCTGGACTCCAGCAATCCTACCAAAAATATGATTGTGATTAGCATGTTAGCAGTTGCAATAACGTCATAGGATCAGGCATCGAGCCGATCAGTTGGCGACCAGATGCCGCTCTATCTTATTTTTTTGCTTACTCTTGTTCTGGGCAGTCTGGGAGGAATAGTTACCTTGTATTTGGGCAGTGCTCTTCTTACATGGGTAGGAGGCTGGCTAGGAGGAGATGGGGATCATGAGGAATTAAGAGTTGCCCTTACGAGAGGGGTTAATATTCCCAGCATTATTCTCGGTATGATCTGGGTGCCGCAGCTGCTATTATTCGGGATGGACATGTTCACGGAGCAAACTCCTCGGATTGAGAACAGCGTGCTGCTTACTATGCTGTTGCTGTTTTTTTGCTTTTATAGAAGTTGTTTTGAGCGTATGGATATTTGTTATTTCCTTAATGGCTATTGGTGAAGCTCATAGTTTCTCTGCTTGGAAGGCTCTTGGCACAATACTAATCGCACTGATAATGGCGATGATCGTATTTGGTTTATTCTTTCTATTGTTTGGTTCACTGCTGATTGCTCCTTTCCTGTAGGGGCAGTAAGGAGGGGGACATAAGTTGAAAAGATCCCCCAAGTCATTACGTTTAAGCCTGCTGTATTCTTAGCATAGTGAGGTATGAACCTTCGTTTCCACTTTTACAGTGGTTTCGGAGGTTTTTTTCTGTTTATTAATACTAGCCTTCTTGCAGGGCTGTCCCAATTAATCATAAAAAACGACTAGGGAACACTCTTTTTTATGGAAAGCCCGGAACATCAGAGGAGAATGACCCGTCTTATAATTAGAGATGGTGTTATGAATGAAAATGAATTATTCTGGAATATATAGCTTGTTTCAAATTGTGTGCTTGCCCTAGAAAGGAGAATGACCATTGAGTAGATTTTGGAGTCCCCTAACTGCTTCTCTCGTGCCTTACGTTCCTGGAGAGCAGCCCAAGGACAAAAAATATATTAAATTAAACACCAATGAAAATCCTTATCCCCCATCACCGAAGGTGCTGGAAGCTATTCAGGCAGTGACGAACGAGGATTTGCGTCTTTACCCCGATCCGACTTGCGATGCTTTGGTCAAGAAGATCGCTGATTATTTTCAGTTGTCCCCTAACCAAGTATTCGTAGGCAATGGCTCGGATGAGGTGCTTGCATTCGCTTTTGCTGCTTTTTTCGATCCAGCAAAGCCAATTTTGTTCGCAGACATTACGTACAGCTTCTACAAAGTGTATGCCGAATTTTATGGCTTGCAGGTGGATCTCATTCCACTCAACGAGCAGTTTCAGATGCCGCTTGAGCAGTTCTGCAACCGCAACAATGGAGGCATTGTTATTCCCAATCCGAATGCGCCGACTGCGATTCTTTTATCATTAGATGAGCTTCGTACTGTTCTTGAGCATAATCGGGATCAAGTCGTTATTATCGACGAAGCTTATATTGATTTCGGCGGTGAGTCTGCAGCCAAGCTGGTTAAGGATTACCCGAACGCGCTTATTGTCCAGACTTTATCGAAATCCCGTTCACTAGCGGGCCTGCGTGTTGGCTGGGCTCTTGGGAGCGAAGAATTGATTGATGGACTGAACCGAGTTAAGAACTCCTTCAACTCTTATACACTTGATCGTCTTGCGCTCGCTGGTGCTGTCGCTGCTTTTGAGGATGAGACTTATTTCCAGGCGATGACGCAGCAGGTCATCGAGACGCGGGAGCGCGTAACGGAGCAATTGACACAGCTTGGCTTCCATGTGACGGATTCGAAGGCGAACTTCGTATTCATCTCCCATAGGGAGAAATCAGCTGAAGAGCTGTTCCAACAGCTTCGGGATAAGGGCATTCTTGTACGCTACTTCAAGCAGCCGAGAATTGATCGTTATTTGCGCGTCTCCATTGGAACTGATGATGAAATGAAGGCATTCGTGCAAGCGATTCAGGAAATTGTGGAATCCTAAATGAAGGAGAACAGCAATAGCCGTTTTCGCCGTTCCATCCTTTTCATTGTGCTTCTAAGCGTTATTTATGCGTTAATCGGGAATACTTTCTTTCACTTGGCTTATCGCTCTACTGCCATTATTGATCTTGCTTATTACATCGTGGCAGGATCAACAGTGTTGTATGGCATTCCAGTCGTCCTTTGGTTTCGAAGCAAATATTGGTACTTTCCGATGTTTATCCCGGTGTTATGGGTTCCGATGCTCGTTGTAGAAAGCTTCTTGATGAATGCATTATTCCCTCTTCAAGATGTGGATGGCAGTATGGGAATACTGCTGATCTTTATTCATGGCTTGAATTTGGCCGCTGTAGTACTGGGCGTAGCGCTTGGAATGACAGTGAATGCAGCAGTGGTCCTAATGAAGAAATTCCGCAATGAACAAAGGGCAGAATAGCCTATTTCCTTTTTGTTATTTTTTCGTGCTATAATGGTGGCAAGTGACTGGTTCGGATTTTTAGTTTGAAGTATAGCAATCGTCGTCAGTCTTATAAATTAGGAGGTTAATTTTTGAATAACAGAACAGAAAACAAACTATCCATTTTTGCCTTAGGCGGCGTAGGTGAAATTGGTAAAAATATGTATGCGGTGCAATATGCGAATGATATTATTGTTATTGATTGCGGTTCCAAGTTTCCCGATGAAGAGCTTCTCGGCATCGATATTATCGTTCCAGATATCTCTTACTTAATCGAGAATAAGGACCGGGTCAGAGGCATTCTCATTACGCATGGACATGAAGATCATATCGGTGGTCTTCCTTATATTCTGAAGCAATTGAATTTGCCGATTTATGCGAGCAGATTGACGATGGGTCTTATTGAAGGGAAGCTGAAGGAGGCGGGCTTGCTAGGCACGACGGAGAGAACTTTGATCCATGCCGACTCCGAGCTCAAGCTGGGCTCCATGACTGCTTCTTTCTTCAAGACGAATCATAGTATTCCGGATTCATTGGGCGTTGTGCTCGATACACCGGAAGGCGTCGTTGTTCATACAGGTGACTTCAAATTTGATCAGACGCCTGTAGGTGATTATCATGCGGATATTCATCGTATGGCAGAGATTGGGCGCAAGGGCGTGCTCGCTCTGCTATCGGAGAGTACAAATGCTGAACGTCCTGGCTTTACGCCATCGGAACGTATTGTAGGCGCGAACTTTATTGACGCATTCCGCAAAGCGGAGCGCCGCGTCATTGTATCTACTTTCGCATCTAACGTTTTTAGACTTCAGCAGGTTATCGACGCTGGTGCAGCTACAGGACGTAAACTCGCGGTCATTGGCCGGAGTATGGTCAATATGATTACGATTGCTTCAGAACTGGGCTATCTGGATATTCCAGACGGCATGTTGATTGAGACGAATGAGGTTAATCGTTATGCGGACAACCAAGTGGTTATTCTGTGTACAGGTAGTCAGGGTGAGCCTATGTCTGCATTAACGCGGATGGCGCGCTCCAACCACCGTCAAATCGAAATTCTGGAAGGCGATACGGTTATTATTTCGGCAACGCCAATTCCAGGTAACGAGCGCAGTATAGGACGTACGGTAGACGAGCTGTTCCGCCTTGGCGCCAATGTTATTTATGGCCAAGGAGCAGCGACAGGTATGCACGTATCCGGCCATGCCAGCCAAGAAGAGCTGAAGCTCATGCTGCAGTTAATGGCTCCGAAGTATTTCATTCCGATTCACGGTGAATACCGGATGCAGCTGCACCATAAGAATCTTGCTGTAGCAGTAGGTGTCGAGTCTAACAATATTTTCCTTGTGGATAATGGCGAAGTAGTGGAGATCGTAGGGGGTCAAGCTCGCAAAGCAGGTAAAGTTCCTGCCGGTAATACGTATATCGATGGATTAGGTATTGGTGATGTCGGTAACATCGTATTGCGTGATCGCAAGCACTTGTCCCAAGACGGTATTCTCGTCGTCGTTGTAACGATCAGCAAACAGGACAAAACAATCAAATCAGGACCGGATATTATTTCCCGCGGATTTGTCTATGTTCGTGAATCCGAAGGACTGCTTGAAGAAGCAGGCAGAATTGTATCCAGAACGATTACCAAATCAATCAGCGATAATGTCAATCAATGGACAACGCTGAAATCAAATGTGAAAGACTCGCTCGGACGATTCTTATATGAGCAAACGAAAAGAAAGCCGATGATCCTTCCTATCATCATGGAAGTATAATCGGCAACCTAACCAGTCCACTTCACTTTGCTTAGTGAGCCGATATAAATGAAACATAAGCCTTGTTGGATACAACGGAGAATACCGTTCATTCCAGCAAGGCTTATTTATTTGTTTATTTCTGTATAAATACGATTGACTTCTAAGGCGGGAGGTTATATTATAGCATGAGACTAACGTTCGTTAGGCAAGGGAACGTCAGGAGGGGATAAGGATGGATCAGATGAGTGGACCGCCAACGGCAGAACGAATTCAGCAAGCAGCACTTCGTATGTTCACGGAGTCGGGCTATGAGGGTGCATCGCTGTCTGAGATAGCGAAGGAGGTTGGCATTAAGACGCCTTCCATCTATGCGCATTTTAAATCCAAGGAGCAGTTATTCCTTACGCTGAGCGAACAGGGCATTGCGGAGGAGAGGGAAGCGTTTCTAGCCTTAATTGAGACCTCCAAGGAGAAGCCTGTTAAGGAGCGTTTATATCTCCTGTTTGATTTTTTTACCAGCTTTGATCAGTTCTCGGCAGGACAATCGTTCCTGAAGCGAACGATGCTTGTACCGCCCAGACATTTGCGCGATCAGCTTCGCGGGCGTTTTCTTGAATACGAGAGAGAGCTGGATGGGCACTTGAGTGAACTTTTCCGGCAAGGCCAATTGGAGAAGGTATTCGCAGCAGGGGATGCCGAACGAATGCTAGCGGTATTTTATAATTGCATTGACGGCTTATTAGTGGAATATCAGTTGTATGAGCAATCATTATTTTTGAGGCGTAAGCAAATGATAGGGGAGTCGCTCATTCAAATGTGGACGACATAAGAAGGGAAGGGTTTAATGATGGCATGGGTATATTTGATTCTGGCTGGCTTGCTTGAGGTAGGCTGGACGTTCGGCTTGAAGTATTCGCAGAGCTTTACCGTTCTTGTTCCGAGCGTAATTACGATTATTTTGATCATCATCAGCTTCATGCTGCTGGCACGTGTTATGCGGTATATTGAGATTGGGACAGCGTATGCGATTTTTACAGGCATTGGTACGGTAGGGACAGTTATAATCGGTATTCTTGTGCTGGGCGAGTCGGCTGATCCGGCAAGGTTGTCCTTTATCGTATTGCTTATAGTGGGGATAGTGGGACTGAAGCTTGTGTCCTCGGATAAGAAAGATGAGTCTGCTGCCGAGAAGGAGGGGACTTAACATGGGTTGGATGTTCTTGATATTATCCGGTTTGGCTGAGGTAGGCGGCGTGACCTTCATGAAGCTGTCTGATGGCTTCCGCAAATGGAAGGGGACAGTAGGGGCAGTTGTATTCGGATTTTTCAGCTTCTATTTGTTATCCAGGGCTCTGGAGGAAATTCCGCTGAGCACCGGTTATGGGATATGGACCGGGATTGGCTCCGTTGGCAGCGTGCTGCTCGGGATGATCTTTTTCGGAGATTCGAGAAATTGGAAGAAGATTGTATTCGTGCTGATGATTATTACAGGTGTCATTGGCTTGAAAATGACCGGCGGCAGTCATTAGGTCTGACGAGTTGCCGCACGGCCTCAATAACGGATTTGCGGTAAAAGCCTTCAGGCTCTCCTGAGGGCTTTATTCATTCCTGAAAGCGAGCGAATAAGGCTTGCATTATTGCTCCTGCTCCTCATCGAATGCCTCCAGAAGAGCCGGCACTCGCTCACGGTCCTTCTTCAGAATATGGAGCCGTTTCAAAGCATGGTCCTCGAAGGTGATTTTGGATTTCACACCATGTGCCTTAAGATAAGCCTGCAATCTGTCAATCAGATCAGCTCGAGAACCGCCTTCGGTTCTAATGGCGATCCATCGATTCCAAAATGCCATTCCCGCGCACCTCCCACTTGTAGAAAAATACATTCCGTACATACTTATTCACAGGGCTATGACGATCATGACAATAATTAATCAAAGCTTGCGTAAATGATTAGCTTGCTTGGACATTATTTGTTAGTTGGGTATTAAGGGTGGTAAAATGGGATTAGTAAGGCGAATGACAGAAAAAAGATCGAGGAGGAGAGCGAAATGAGCAATCACATCACATCAATTACACAATCGACCGAATTGAATAATGGCGTTAAAATGCCTTGGCTGGGGCTGGGCGTGTGGAAGTCAGAGGAAGGCGAGGAAGTCGAAAAAGCGGTTTCTTATGCTTTGGAAGCGGGCTATCGCAGTATAGATACGGCAGCCGTGTATGGCAATGAAGAAGGAGTCGGACGAGCTATTGCTGCCAGTGGAGTGAAGCGTGAAGAGCTGTTTGTCACAACCAAGGTATGGAACAGTGATCAAGGCTACGAGAGCACACTTCAAGCCTTCGAGACAAGCCGGCGCAAGCTGCAGCTTGAAGTTATCGACCTCTATCTTGTTCATTGGCCTGTGAAGGATAAATACAAAGAGACGTATCGTGCATTGGAGAAGCTATATAAGGATGGGTATGTTAGAGCCATCGGCGTTAGTAATTTTCTCGTGCCGCATTTGGAGGATTTACTGTCTTCCTGTGAAGTGACTCCTGCAGTCAATCAAGTGGAATTCCAGCCTTACCTTACGCAGCCAGAGCTGCAAAGCTATTGCCGTGAACATCGCATTCAGTTGGAAGCATGGAGTCCGCTTATGCAGGGAAATCTGAATATAGGGCTTCTCAGTGAAATTGGTCTGAGGCATGGGAAGACGCCTGCACAGGTTGTGCTTCGTTGGGACCTGCAGAATGGCGTAGTAACCATTCCGAAGTCGGTCAAGCAGAATCGAATTATCGAGAATGCCGACATTTTTGATTTTGAACTCACAAATGAAGAAATTTCATCGATTAATCAGTTGAACGAAGGTCGGCGCTTTGGTCCAGACCCGTTGAATTTCAACTTCTAAGGGATACAATGCTGAAGTGGCGCATAACTGCCATAGTGTCTCCACAATATAAGAGTGAAATCGGGCGGCCTGACTATTGACATCATTAACTGTAATTGATATTATTACAGTACGAAGTAGGGAGGCCGTTCATATTGAACAGCGAATTTACGATTGCCGTACACAGTCTCGTTTATTTGGCTTATTTGCCTGATCGGATGGCTAGCAGTGAGATGATTGCCGAGAATGTAGGCACACACTCCGCACGTGTCCGTAAGGTAATGAGTGGATTGCGCCGCAGCGGATTCGTCGATACGCGTGAAGGCGCGAGAGGCGGGTATAAGCTTACGATTGATCCGAATATTGTTACACTTGGTGATATTTATCGGGTGATGGCGCAAGGCTCGTTCATTCCGAGCTGGTGCTCGGGAGATCCGGGCATGGATTGTGTCGTTGGCTCGAATATGAATCAAGTCATGTTTGGCATCTTTTGTACGGCGGAGAAGCAGCTGGAGGCGCATTTTAGTGGAATTACAATACAGGATGTGCTGAAGCAGATTCACGCCTGCGGGTAGCGAATGTTTCGCAGATGTGATGTGACGGGTAATTCCCTTATGATTAACTTATAAGTAGAGAGGATGATTGACATGGCAGTAGCATTGACGAAAGACAATTTCTCCACTAGCATACAAAGCGGTATTTCTCTTGTAGATTTCTGGGCACCATGGTGCGGACCTTGCAAAATGCAGCTTCCTATCGTAGAAGAGCTCGCTGTTGAGCTTGGAGACAAAGCTGTAATTGCTAAAATTAACGTTGATGAAGAGCCTGAACTGGCTTCCCAATTCGGCGTAATGAGCATCCCAACTCTTATTGTGTTCAAAGACGGACAGCCCGTTGACAAAATGGTTGGCCTGCAAAGCAAAGATGCTCTTAAAGGGAAAATTCAAAACCATCTATAATAAGATCGGTTTGTAAAAAAAGCCGTGCTTATCGTTACTGCGATGAGCACGGTTTTTTTTGTACATGTAGATAAAGCGTGTTGAGAAATTGTAAAACCTCTGCGCAACTTCCAATACTTAGCAAACGTCTAGAATGTGATTGTTCATTCTGAAGGAAGTATTGGAGGGTGATCGCGCATTATGGGAAGCAGGACTAAGATAGTGGCGTTGGCATCGGCTGTTCTATTAACAAGCAGTCTGCCGACGGCTGCATTTGCTGATAAGGCAAGCAGTTACTCAGAGGCTAGAGTTCAAGTCGAGCAAGCAGGGGAGGGGGCGGTAGAAATATCTGCAAATTCATCTGTTCAGCTGAAGATCACGAAGGAAAAGGCGGAAGTGTTAGCCCGGGAGCTTGTAAGCATACCGAAGGAATATAATCTGCAAGGCGTCTCGCTTTACAATGATGTGCTGGCAGGCGGCAAACGGAATGTATGGGGACTGGATTTCGCTAAGAAGGAGAATGGCAAGCACAAAGGCAGTATTTTCGTGCGAATCAACGCGGACAGCGGCCAACTGCTGGAATTTAACTCCTATGTGAATAATCCCAGTGCGAAACCCGCTTATCCATTGAAGGTAGAAAGAACGGAAGCTCAGAAGATTGCGATTTCCTTTATCGAGAAGATCGCTCCTGAATATAAGAATCAAATTAGATATAATCCTGATTACGGCATTCAGCTGCTCCCGCCATTAACGGGGGATGTTCGTCATACGCTTCGATATGAGCGAATCGTGAACGATATTCCGTATGTGGATAACTTTATCGAGCTCAATGTGGATAGCGAAGGCTATATACTTGGATTCACCTTGGTCTGGGATGAGACCATTACCTTCCCTAAGGTGGAGAATAGTCTCACGCTTGCGCAAGCTAATGCCAAGCTGTCGGAGCTGGCAAAGCCAGAGCTTAGATATATTATTCCTTATCGTGCAGGCGGAATCGTGAAGCCTCTGTTAAGCTATGAATTGACGCCTATTGCCATAGATGCGGGTACGGGCAAATTGGTTCAGGAGCCTGCTTATGGCACGACAAGCAAAGTATCCGATAAGCCGATTGCAGAGCAGCCGCTTGGGAAGGAACCGGAGCGTACAGGAAGCTTAACGGATAAACAAGCGATAGAGGCTGTCAAGTCGGCATTCTCTATTCCTGCTAATGCAGAGATGAATAGTGCCAGATACAATGAGCAGAATGAAGAGCAGCTTGGCCTGACGACGGCCTATTGGAACATCGACTGGACGATTAAAGAAGGAAATCAACAAAAGGGTTCGGTACATGCATCAGTAGATAGTGCGACAGGTGTAGTTAGAAGCTTTAATTATTACTATGATGCCGATGATGACGTCAAGGCAAAGATTACTTATGAGCAAGCAAAGACTAAAGCCATCGAGACAATTAAGAAAAATTTGCCATGGTTAGCTGATGAGCAGTATCTCATTGAGTATGAGAGAGCAGAGCTTGGCAATCAGGAGCGTCCAATTAAATATTATGACTTTGGCTTTACTCGTAAAATTCATGGAGCAACTACCAGAGATTACGAATGGTATAGCGTAAACATAGATGCGAGTACAGGCGATGTAAGAAGCTATGAAGGGGGCTATATGCCTTATGAATATCCGAAGGAGGCACCAAGCCTTATTACCCCTTCACAAGCAGTGGAGAAATGGCTGACATTCTATCGCACGGAGCAGACTTATTATTTGGCGCAGCAATTTATTTATCAGGGACAGCCATTGCCGATTGAGAAATATAAGGTGCTGCTCGCTGCGGGAGAGCTGAAAGCTTCTGACGTGGAGTATAAGACAGAAGCGCAGCTTGTCTATCGGCTAGTGCCTCGTCTAATCGATGAGGCTGTATTCCTGGATGCAGAGACGGGAAATTGGCGGAGCAGGGAGACCGGTGAGGCAGCCCAGCTTGAGAAGCCAAAGGCGACGGATATTAATGGGCATTGGGCACAACGCCAGTTGGAGCTGATGGTGGCTTACAAAGCCCTTGATGTGAAGGATGGCAAGGTACGGCCGAATGCTATCGTTACTCGCGGAGAGTTGATTAAGATGCTTGTTCTTTCGATGAGCGGGGGCAATTCGCCAAGATATGAATTGGCTTCGACAAGCAGCTCCAAATTAATGGGTTCCTTCTCTGATGTTGCGTCCACCTCGAGTTACTATATGTATGTAGAGAGTGCACTCGAGCAGAAATTGATTGATATCGGCGACGGAACCTTCAATCCGGAAGGGAAAGTTGACCGGGAAGAAATGGCTGAATTGATCGTAAGGGCTCTTGGCTATAACACACTGGCTAATTATGACCAGCTGTTCAATGCCTCATTCAAGGATGCTGCACAAGTCGAGAAAAAAGGGCAGGCTGCCATTGTCGTTGGCCTTAACATTATGTCATTGTCTGATGGCAAGTTTCTTCCTAATAAGGAAGTGACCCGTGCTGATGCTTCAGCAGCCTTCTTCCGATTCTTGCAGACGCGAGCCGATCTGCAAGAGGCGCCTTTGCGCAACTAAATAGCTTGAATAATAACCGCCAACCCTGCAGCTAAAAGGGTTGGCGGTTATTGCTGTTAATCGGTTTTCTTTTTCTCAGAGGTGAAATTGGTTGCGGATTTGGTATCTTCAACATTGTCATTCACGAAGGCCATATCTTGATTTTTTGCCTTCATGGCTGTTGTACCTTTATAATTGCCTTTGTGGCTTTTGTTTTCCATGTCATCGGTCACCTCCTTGGTGCTTGAGAGTAGTATTTCCAGAGCAGCCGAGGACATTCCATGGTACAGACCTAATGAGGGGTGCAGATTGTGAATAAAGCAGGGTATAAATATGGGGTATTTGTTATTTTCTTGTTATTTAGTCTTTTAGTCGTTCATGTAAGTAATGAGGCATTGATTCGCAATGGTGATCCTGGGCCGACGATTAAGTATACGTTCGTCCAATTCGGCATGATGTTTGCCGTTGGGGCCAGTCTGCATCTGCTGACGCGCTCTTCCTTTCGTTTTAATATCAGGGGCACGCTGATTACGCTTATTCTGTCTATCTGCTTGCTTGTTGCCAATTATGTGGCTGCAATCTATTATGGGCAAATCTATACGCTTGCCAACGGAATGGTGGAGCTGCTTGGGCGCATTATTCTAGACGATAAGAATCAGGTGCTATTCAACATAGTGGCAGGCTATTTGTTCGGCTTGTCCTTTACGGATAAGAAATAGTATTTCAATAAAAAAATAATCGTCTGCGATGGTGTCTATACGCGCCAGCCCTTCCCTACATATGCTGATGGCAAGATGGTAGAACTACGCTGTGGGGCAGAGGGGGAAGGCGAATTGGCTGAGGCACTGACCAGCATTATAATCGTGACACGCAATCAGCTTGATTGTACGCAGCAATGCGTGGACAGCATTAGAAGGAATACCGATAGCGGCAGTTATGAACTGATTATTGTAGACAATGGATCGGATGATGAAACGGTAAGCTGGGCGGAGGCCCAGGCGGATATTCGTCTGATCGCTAATGCAGAGAATGCGGGATTCCCCAAAGGCTGCAATCAAGGAATTGCTGTAGCAGCCGGCGCCTACATTATGCTGCTGAATAATGATACGATTGTCACGGCTGGCTGGCTCGATGGCTTAAAGCGCTGCTTGTTAAGTGACAGCAGGATTGGCGCGGTAGGTCCGGTAACGAATTCGGCTTCGTACTGGAGCGAGATTCCTGCCCAATATACGACACTGGAGGAGCTTGATTGCTTCGCTGCATCTGTACGTGCTTCAACTGCTCCTGCCCTATGGGAGGAGCGGCTCAAGCTGGTCGGCTTCTGCATGCTGCTGCGGCGTGAGGCTTGTGAAGCTGCAGGTCAGCTCGATGAACAGTTCGGAATAGGGAATTTCGAGGATGATGATTATTCGCTTCGGCTTCGTCTGCAAGGCTATAAGCTCCTGCTGTGCAGGGATGTGTTTATACATCATTATGGCAGTGTGAGCTTCAAGGCAGAGCTGCCCTTGTACCAGCAAGCTTATGAACGGAATAATCGTTTATTTGAGGAGAAGTGGGGCTTTCCAGCGACAGAGAGCCTTCTCATTCGTACCGATATGCTGTCACTGATTGAGAGTGAAGCAAGGGAACAAGGCACTTCTCTGCAATTGCTGGAGATTGGCTGCGGCTGTGGAGCTACATTGCTCCGTTTGAAGCGGAATTACCCTAATGCAGTGCTATACGGGGTTGAGAGGAACAGCAGTGCGGCTAAGGTCGCGGCTGTGTCAGGCATACAAGTGCTTAGCTCGGAGCAGCCGGAGCAATGGGGTCTTCCGCACGGCAGTCTGGACGGCATTGTGATCGGAGATGCTCATGGCTATGGGACGGTCGAGGCGCTGAAGCAATTGCGCAGTCTGTTGAAGCCGAGCGGCTGGTTGATCGGTTCTTTTGCTAATCGGCACTATTACCGCTTCATGCTTCATTACTTGAACCCGGATAATAGGCAAGCGCAAAAGCAAGCGGCTTACATGTACTCGATTGAGCAAATTAAGGGCTTGTACGAGGAAGCGGGCTTGGTTGGACCGTTTTCCCTTATGCTGGTTGATGATGGCAACAACGGGCAGCCGGGCGCTGATATTAGTGCCGCTGATTTTGATTGTTTGTCCCGGCTGGCAAGCAGCGCTAATGAAGGGAGCGGCAGGCTGACGGCTACGACCTTAATCCTGCTGGGGAGCAATCGGGCAGACTCTCTCAAGCTGCTGGAGACTGTCGAAGTAGTTGAGGAGCCGGTTGAGGTCAGTCATGATTCACAGCCTGCTGTTGATGCCTTGGAGCAAAATGACGTCTCCTTCAATGGGGAACGGCTCGTCATTAATCGCGAAGTAAAAGAAAATTATAGCGATGTGTATGAAGAACATTTGAGCCGGTATGAGCTTGCTTGCGGTCACGTTAAGGGTATGCGTGTGCTGGATGCCGCATGCGGGGCTGGTTATGGGACAGCGATGCTTAAGCGGGCTGGGGCGGCGGAGGTCGTTGGAATCGATGTAGATGAGACCTCTATTGAGCTGGCTTCCAGAGATTACGGGGGAGAAGGCATCGCTTACCTTAGCGGAAATGTACTGGAGCTTCCCTTCGCGAAGATGAGCTTCGATGCGGTTATTTCTTTCGAGACGATTGAGCATGTGGATGATGGCTCGGCTTGGATTGCGGAATCTGCAAGGGTATTGAAGGATGGGGGATTGTTCATCGTCTCCACTCCGAATCGGACAGTGACGAATCCGCCGCTTTACTTCGAGGAGCAGCCCTTCAACCCTTATCATCGCTTTGAATACCGTACCGCAGAGCTGCTTGGCGATTTGCTGGTGCACTATAATATTGAAGCGCTGTACGGGCAGAATCCCGTCGATGATTCCAGATTCACGGCACTGAACTGGCTCAGGCAGAAAAGCGGGCTAGCTCCTGGACGGGATGCGAAGAACATTATGGACATAACGGGACATCATCCAATCCCGCTGAGCAAGTTCAAAAGCAGCGAGCCGATGTATGTTGTGGCGGTATGCCGCAAGAAAATTTCAGCGGATGCTTAGATGGGCAGGGGAGAGGCTTGAAGGCAGAAAGTATGCCGGGCAAGCCTTTTTTTGCTTGGGGGAAAAGTGGATTGGGGAACGTTAAAGCTCCTCCGAGGGCAGAGGAAAGCGGCGGTAACAATAGGCAGGGCTTTTAATGTATATACGCATCAGGTATAATGGCGTAAGAATTATTTGAGATAAGGGGTTGTTGAAATGCCACTCTCCTGTGGAATCGTTGGATTGCCGAATGTAGGCAAATCCACTTTATTTAATGCTATTACGCAAGCGGGCGCCGAGTCTGCTAACTATCCTTTCTGTACGATTGACCCGAACGTTGGGGTAGTTGAGGTGCCGGATCATCGGCTTCAAAGACTGGTTGAGCTTGTTGTGCCTAAAAGCACCGTACCTACTGCATTCGAATTTGTTGATATTGCCGGACTTGTGGCAGGTGCCAGCAAGGGTGAAGGATTGGGCAATAAGTTTCTGGCTCATATCCGTGAAGTGGATGCGATTGTTCATGTCGTTCGCTGCTTCGAGGATGAGAATATTACCCATGTTAACGGCAAGACTGATCCGCTGAGTGATATCCAGACTATTAATCTGGAGCTGATCCTGGCTGATATCGACTCCGTTGAGAAGAAGATTGACCGCTCCCGCAAAAACCTTAAGGGCGGCGACAAGAAGATTGCACAAGAGGTAGAAGTGCTTGAGCGTGTAAAAGAAGCGCTGTATAACGATAAACCAGCGCGCAGCCTTGACCTGACTGAGGACGAGCTGTTGCTTATTCGTGATCTTCATTTGCTGACCATGAAGCCGGTTCTGTATGCGGCGAATGTAAGTGAAGCCGAAGTAGCGAACACGGATAACAATCCGTTCGTGCAGCAGGTTCGTGAATTCGCAGCGGCAGAGAACGCAGAGGTTGTTCCGATTAGTGCGCGAGTGGAAGAAGAGATCGCTGAGCTTGAGGGTGATGACAAGGCGATGTTCCTGGAAGAGCTTGGCCTTCAAGAGTCTGGTCTTAACCGACTGATTAGTGCGGCTTACAAGCTTCTAGGGCTGTACACATACTTCACGGCAGGCGTACAAGAGGTTCGCGCTTGGACAATCCGCAAAGGAACGAAAGCTCCACAAGCGGCCGGCGTGATCCACACGGACTTCGAACGCGGATTCATTCGTGCCGAGGTAGTATCCTTCGATGATTTGTCGGCTGCCGGCTCGATGAATGGCGCTAAGGAAAAAGGCCAGCTTCGCCTGGAAGGCAAAGACTATGTAGTTAAAGACGGCGATGTTATGCATTTCCGGTTCAACGTATAGTCTAATAAGAAAAGAGCTATGTACCCTTTTTTGGGTATCTCCTTAGTGAACAAAGACGACTCTTCATTCAAAGTGAATGGAAGGTCGTCTTTTTGATTGAGCGTCATTAGATTTTCACAGGGGATAGCCCTTTCGAGTCATGCCCGCTTCAAGGTCGGTTCTGTATACTTAAACGAGGTAGCCTACAAGAAAGGAAGTGCGAACGGTGCATAATCATACAAAACATTATAAACATTGGGTAATGTCTCTTTTACTTTTGGCTGTTCTATGGGCAATAGGCGCTCCATCAGCTATGGCTCATGCCACAATGGAGGAATCTACTCCCGCCGCTAATTCCAAGCTGAAGCAATCACCGCCGGTGATCGAGCTCAAGTTCAATGAGCCTGTTGAGTCAGGCGTAGGTTCTATTGAGGTGCTTGATTCACAATCGCGAAAGGCTACATCGGCTAAGCCTGAACTAAGCTCGAATGGTACGGTCTTGAAGCTTACGCTTCCAGAGCTTGATGAGGGTGTGTACACGGTTGTTTATCGTATCTTGTCAGAGGATGGCCATCCGGTAAGCGGCTCTTACGTATTCGTGCTTGGCAATCCGCCGGAATGGAAGGATGCCGACACCTTCTCCAATACCTTTCAAGCAGGTACCAATACAGATCAGAATAACTGGCTGATTTACGGACTGCGAATTATTTATTTCGCTGCGCTGCTGCTGGCTACAGGGGTAATCGCATGGTCTGCTTGGTATCGCCGTCCAAGTGCTGCAGTCACGAGCTTGTTCGAGCGGTTGGCTCTTATGTCAATGCGGGTGCTTTTGTTTGCGGTTCTTTTGCTGGTATTCTTCCAGGCCAAGGAAATGATGCAAGGGCAGGCATTCAGTGAATGGCCTGCACTATTCATTGATACAGCTACAGGAAGAGCTTGGTCTTTACTAGTTATCGTTACTTTGCTTGGCTTCCTTGCACAGAAAGGAAATGCGATTGTCCGATCAGCTTGGGTCGTCGTTATTCTTGCTATCGAAAGTCTGATCGGGCATCCTGCTGCCAATAATCCGAAGCTGCTGACGATTGCTCTAGACTTTGTTCATTTGCTTGGATCAGCTGTATGGGTGGGCGGTTTGGTTGTTCTTCTGTTCATCTGGTATATAGAGCGGGAGGAGGCAGGGAAATTCGCTGCTAGCTTCTCGCAAGGGGCATTCCTTTCTCTGGTGGCTTTGATCCTTAGCGGAATCGGAATGACGCTGCTCTTCTTGCCGAAATTATCTTATTTGTGGCTGACGACATGGGGTGGGCTGCTGGTCGTAAAAACTGCGCTGGTTGTACTCGTTCTCATTACGGGAGCATGGCTGCGGATGCGGATGAAGCGATCCGCTATACCAGATGGGAAGCTGCTCAAGGTGGATGCAGCGCTGATGATCTCTATCGTAGGTATTGCGGCAGTCTTCTCCTATATCAGTCCTCTGCCGGCGAATGCCCCTTATAATTTTCATGAAATGGGCGAAGACATGCATATCACGTTGAACATTTCCCCTAATGTGCCGGGAAGTGACAACACGTTTAAGCTGCAAGTATGGATGCCTGAGGAGACTGGAGAGCCGAAAGCGGTTATTTTGCGCTTGCGCTCCAGCGATCGTGAGGATACGCCTATAGATGTACCGCTGGAGCCGTTCGAGGATGATTCTTATAGTTCATTCCCTGGCTTCATTCGGACATCTTATCAAGCAGTAGGCCCATTCATCCCCTATGCGGGCAAGTGGAAGGCTGAGCTTCGCATCATGAATCAAAACGATGAGGAACTGCTGCGAGAAACAAGCTTCCAAAATTATTGATCAGCTGCTTTTGCCTTGAAATATTCACGTCTGCATAGCCCTATCGAGTCATGTCATGCATGCTGCTAAGTCGTATACTTGGAAGCGAGTGACATTTTAGCTTTTACTACAGGGGAGAGAGGATGTTAATAATGAAGGGCAAACAAAGATGGATGATGACATTTTCTGTATTAATGGGATTATTCCTATTTGCAGGAATGGCGAGTGCGCACGTTACCGTGCAGCCGCCAGATGTAGCGGCTAACTCTTACCAAGTATTTACTGTACGTGTGCCAAGTGAATCGAAGGGTGTCTCTACAACGAAGGTACAGGTGAAGATAGCTGAAGGTGCTGCGGTGAGTCGCGTAGAGCCGAAGGTAGGTTGGGCTCATGAGCTGGAAAAGAATGCAGATGGAGCAATCATCGGTGTGACTTGGACAGCAGAAGGTACAGGTCTTAGTGAGACAGAGTTTACGGAATTCCGGATGAGCGGCAAGGTAAGCGAAGACGCTAAAGAACTCGTGTGGAAAGCTTATCAAACATACAGCGACAGCTCTGTCGTGGAATGGACTGGCGCAGCCGGCTCTGATAAGCCTGCAGCCGTTCAAGTAGTAACAGCAGCGGCTGGCGGCGATGGTCATGGAGCAGCAACAACAGATACGAAGGATGAAGCAGGCTCGATCCTGCCAACTATCCTGTCGGCTGTAGCAGTTGTGCTCGCTGCCGCAGCATTGGTGGTTGCGGTTAGACGCAAGAGATAGATACTGGTTAAGCATAAGCAACCAGAATTGAATAGGCATTAAATAGAAGCTCGTAAGCCTTTAGGCTTGCGGGCTTCTTTCTGGATAATAAGGACAGACTGGAGATGGCGGCGTTCTATATTTGAGGTTAGGCAAATACACCAGTCGAAAGAAAGCAAGCGATATGCTATAATGATTGATATTAAAGAGGAATAACAGAGGTGACTAATTGTGTTAGACCGTTTACAAGCACTTGCCGACCGTTATGACAAGTTGAGCGAACTGTTGTGCGATCCGGATATTGCAAGCGATCCGAAGCGCCTGCGGGAGTACTCCAAGGAGCAATCGGATTTACAAGAGGCTTATGAAGCCTATACGGAATATAAGCAAGTGTCAGAGCAGCTCGATGACGCGAAGGTTATGCAGGGTGAGAAGCTCGACGAGGAAATGCGTGAGATGGTGAAGATGGAGATTGATGAATTGTCTTCACGCAAGGAAGAGCTGGAAGAGCACATTAAGATCGTATTGCTGCCTAAAGACCCGAATGACGATAAGAACGTAATTGTCGAGATTCGTGGAGCTGCTGGCGGTGACGAGGCGGCTTTGTTCGCATCGGATCTATATCGGATGTACACGAAGTTCGCTGATGCACAAGGCTGGCGTGTAGAGCTTATGGACCTTAGCGAGAATGATCTGGGCGGCTTCAAGGAGGTCATCTTCATGATCACTGGCAAAGGCGCATACAGCAAGCTGAAGTTCGAGAGCGGTGCTCACCGAGTGCAGCGTATACCTGTGACTGAGTCGGGAGGACGTATCCATACTTCCACTTCAACCGTATCGGTTATGCCTGAGGTTGAAGAGGTCGAGATCGAGATTCTAGACAAAGACATCCGGGTTGATACTTTCTGTTCAAGCGGCGCAGGCGGCCAGTCCGTTAATACGACCAAGTCGGCTGTACGCGTATTGCATGTTCCTACTGGCATTATGGCGACTTGCCAAGATGGCAAATCACAGAATGACAATAAGGCGAAGGCACTTCAGGTTCTGCGGGCACGTATCTATGATATTCGCCGCCAAGAAGAGGAAGCGAAGTATGCTGGCGAGCGGAAGAGCAAGGTTGGTACTGGCGATCGAAGCGAGCGGATTCGTACGTATAACTTCCCTCAAAGCCGTGTAACTGATCACCGTATCGGCTTGACTCTGCATAAGCTGGATCAAGTGATGAACGGTGATATGTCGGAGATTGTATCTTCACTGACGATTGCGGAACAAGCGGATCTGCTTGATAAAGAGCTGAACTAACTTGTAAGCAAGCACGAGAGAAGGGACGCTGGGAAGATGAGCGAACATACAGACGGGCGGCAATTGTTCTTGCTGCCATTCACTATTAGAGAAGCCTGCGTGCAGGCTTCTTCGTTTTTGACGGAAGAGGGAGTCGATGAGGCTCGCTCCAATGCTGAGCTGCTTTTGATGCATGTGCTGGAGGTTGATCGTGCTGCCTTGCTCCGGGACTGGAGCGAGCCATTTCCAGTTGAGCGCTATGAGGACTGGGAGCGCGTCATTCGCCGCAAAGCGGCGGGCGAGCCTGTGCAATATATTATTGGCGAGCAATGGTTCTATGGGCGTCCATTCACAGTGACGCCGGCGGTGTTGATTCCACGGCCTGAGACGGAGCTGCTTGTCGAGGCAGTGCTTGCGGCGGCCGATGAGCTATGGCCGCCTTCAGGAGCGGAGGTGCCGACGGTGGTGGATGTCGGCACTGGCAGCGGCGCCATCGGCGTGACGCTGGCTGCGCAGCGTCCGCTGTGGCGCGTGAGCGCGTCCGATCTATCGCCGGACGCGCTGGCTGTCGCCCGCACGAACGCGAAGCGACATGAGGCGGAGAACCGCCTCTCATTCGTGCAGGGCGACCTGCTGGCACCGTTTGCGCAGCAGCGCGTCGACGTGCTCGTCTCTAATCCTCCGTATATACCGGAGGATGATCTGGCGGGCTTGCAGCGCGAGGTGCGCGATTATGAGCCGCGGCTCGCGCTGGACGGCGGAGTGGATGGGCTTGACCCATATCGCCGTATGGTCCAGCAGCTTCCTGCGCTGCTGAACATCCCTCGTATTGTCGCTTTCGAGCTAGGCATGGGTCAGGCGAGAGAGATTGCGGAATTGCTGCGCTCTCTTGGTGAATGGGAGGATATTCGGATTATTACGGACTATGGCGGCATTGAACGCCATGTCATAGCGATAAGCCATTCCTTATAATCCTGTTCCCTAAGCTAATTTGGAGATGTTCCCTTCTGATTCATAAGAAGTAATGGGTGAATAATAACCTTCTGCCACTTTCACAGTGGCTTTGAAGGTTATTTTTGCGTATTGCTCGCTTGTAGTTGAAGTCTAGTTGATAGAGTAACTGCGGAACGGCATCTTAAAATGACGGCGAGCTAATCTCCTAGATGGGCTAATCTTGTAATTGGAAATGAAATAGATTTGATTTGATAGGTTTATAGAATGGGAATGGCGGACATACTAACGGATAGATACGTTCCGGAACGCAAGCTGAAGCACCGACGGGTGCAACGAGAGGAGCTTGTGTAATATGTCCCGCTATCATTCCCGTTTTTCTATTCGCAGGTCGTATGGTCTTCTATTTTGTGCTCTTATTATTCTTGTTATGAGCTGGGAGCTTCAGCAGAATGATGCTGCTGTGGCAAGTGGATCTATTCCCGCAGAATCTATCCGTCTTCGTATATTGGCGAATTCTGATGCGCCTGCTGATCAAGCGGTGAAACGCGTCGTTCGTGATGCTATCGTAGAAGCAATGAATAGTTGGGTGACTGGTCCTCAAACAATCGAAGAAGCGCGGCAGACGCTGCTTGACCATATGGATGAGATTGAGACAATCGTAGGAGATACCTTGAAAAATAGAGGCTTTGACTACGCGTATAAAGCGGAGCTGGGCATGGTTCCTTTCCCGACAAAAATGTACGGCAAAGAAGTATATCCCGCAGGCGATTATGAAGCGTTGCTGGTTACGCTTGGTGAAGGAAACGGGCAAAACTGGTGGTGTGTCTTGTTCCCGCCGCTCTGTTTCATTGATGCAGCTACCGGAGAAGCGACAGCGTCTGCCGAGACAAAAGTACAAACAGCTTCCTTAGAAGTGAAAGAGACTGCTGCAGAAGGCGGCAAAGCTAAGACGGAAGCTGGTACGAAGGATGCTAAAGTGCAGCAAGCAAATGATTCCGATAGCGCTGCACAAGCGAAAGCGGAAGAAGGGCAGGCTCCTGAGGCGAAGTTTTTCCTGTGGGAATTGCTTCAAACTATTATCCAATGGTTGAAGGGCCTATTCTCATAGATCAGGGCTTGCAATTGGTTAATCTGCTCTGCAAGCGGAGCGGCATATGATATAATAGCGGCATCTATTAATTCATGATAGCAAGGATTGGATAATTGAAAATGACAACGACGAAGGTGTGGCCCGTCATCGAGGACGACGGAGAAGTCGAAGGTCGGCTGGAGGAAGCGGCAGAGCTGCTGCGTTCAGGGGGCTTGGTCGCATTTCCGACCGAGACGGTGTATGGTCTGGGGGCAGATGCCAGGAATACGGCTGCTGTGGAACGGATTTTCTTAGCAAAAGGACGGCCGTCGGATAATCCGCTTATTGTACATATTGCAGATATCCGTCAGCTTGATGAACTAGTCCTGCCTTATTCGAATTTGGCGAAGCAACTGATGGATAGGCTATGGCCAGGTCCGCTTACGATTGTGCTGCCGATCAGGAGTGGCATTTTATCACCGCTGGTTACAGCGGGATTGACAACCGTAGGCATTCGCATGCCTGATCATGAAGCAGCACTTAAGCTGATTCGGCATGCAGGCTGTCCAGTCGCTGCTCCGAGCGCCAATCGGTCAGGCAGGCCTAGCCCCACGTTGGCTGAGCATGTTCTAGAAGACCTGGCGGGCAAGATTGACGGCATTGTAGATGGCGGCCCAACAGGTGTAGGGCTTGAATCTACCGTGGTGGAGCTGCAAGGCGAGCATACGATCCGAATCTTGCGGCCAGGCGGCGTGACCATAGAGCAGCTTAACAAAGCTGTGCCAGCTGCGTATATTGATGCGCCAGAGGCAGAGACAGCAATGGTTGAGGCGCCTCGTTCTCCGGGAATGAAGTATACGCATTATGCGCCTCAGGGCGAGATGCAGATTGTTCGTGGAGAACGGGCTGCAGTAATCGCCTATATTCAAGAGCAGATTGGACAGGCAAAGCGAAGCGGTGAGATGACCGGTGTACTTGCCTTTGACGAGAGAGTCCAAGCCTACGATGCAGATAAGGTATTATCACTAGGCAGCGAAGAGCATCCTGAAGAAGCTGCCAAGCGTCTGTATGCTGCTCTCAGGCAGTTCGATACAGATGGCGTGAATCGAATCTGGGCGGAAGCTTGTCTGGAAGAGGGAATCGGAAAGGCTTTGATGAACCGATTAACCAAAGCTGCGGGCAACCGCATTTTTTACGTATAGTTTGAACAAGCAGTAGTATCTTTGCCTCCTTGTCCGCATATGTTTGGTTAAAGAACGGATGTGGACATGGAGGCGGTAGATTGTGATGGAGAGTACTTTGCATACCGGACAGTTTGTGACGCTGCTTATAATGGCCGTTGCGCTTGGGATGGATGCTTTTTCACTTGGTATCGGAATTGGCCTGAAGGGGATACGCCTTCGAGATATTTTACGGCTAAGCACAATTATTGCCTTATTTCATATTATCATGCCGCTAGGGGGCATGTTCATGGGGCAGTTCGTCAGCGGCTTGCTCGGTGATGTGGCGACGACGGCTGCGGGTATATTATTAGTATTACTGGGCGGGCACATGATCTACAGCTCCCTGAAGGGAGAAGGGGTGCAGTCCTTTAACCCCCGAAGCAACTGGGGTGCGGTGCTATTCGCATTAGGTGTAAGTGTCGATTCCTTCTCCGTGGGGGTGACGCTTGGCATGTTCGCTGCCGACCTGCTGCTGACGGTACTATTGTTCGGTTTTTTCGGTGGTCTATTATCTATAATGGGTTTATTGCTAGGGCGCCGGGTAAGCCGTAATTTGGGTGGATACGGTGAAGCGCTTGGCGGAGCGGTTTTATTTGTTTTTGGGCTTTTATTTATTTTTTGATGAGAGGAGCTTGCAGCATGACACGCATCTTGTTCGTATGTACCGGGAATACATGCCGCTCACCTATGGCAGAAGCGCTGCTAAGGGAGATGGCTCAGCAGAGAGGTTTGCGCATTGAAGTGCGCTCGGCTGGCGTATCTACGATTGATGGATTGTCGATCTCTGAGCATGCGGCAGAAACCCTGCGCGTTCGTTCTATAGCGCATGATGGCCGTTCATCTCGAGCATTAAGTGAAGAAGCAGTGAATTGGGCAGATCTGATTCTGACAATGACCTCAGGCCATAAACGGGGTTTATTGCAATGGTTCCCCGAAGTGGTGGACAAAACCCATACGCTCAAGGAATACGTGAATCAAGATACTGCGGTATTATCAGATATTCAAGAGCTGGAAAGATTATATACAGAAATGCATATGAAGCAGGCATTGGGCCAGCATCTTACGACAGAGGAACGGACACAATTGCTGCATCTGGAACGGCGTATCCCAAGCTTTGATATCGTTGATCCGTTTGGCGGCACGCCAGCAATGTATGAGAGCTGTGCCAAAGAGATTGAAGAGGGCTTGCGCAAGCTGCTAGTTAAGCTGGAGAATAAATAATTTCCTTAGGAATAACGAGCGTATAACGATTGATTTTCCTGTAAGGATCGGCTATGATAAGGGAACAAAGACGGTTTCCGATGTGACTGGCGACGGAAGTGGGTAACCACGGTGGAGCATCGGAACATACGGCCGGTCGCCTGGGCAAAGAGCAGCATGCTAATTAGCATGTCTTGCTCTTTTTTCGTCTTTTAGGACGGAATTAGGTATAATAACAGTCATAACTACAAACTTACGAAGTACGCTTGCGTACTCCTTGAAGGAGGGTCACCATTGAAAATTGCAATTGGTGCTGATCATGGCGGTTACCGTTTGAAGGATGAAATTGTTCCATTTATCTTGTCTTTAGGTCACGAAATTGAGGATTTGGGCTGTGATTGCTCGCAGTCGGTAGACTACCCGGATTATGCGCTCCCTGTAGCGGATCGCGTAGCGAGTGGCCGTGCAGACCGCGGGATATTAATTTGTGGTACAGGCATTGGCATGTCGATTGCCGCTAATAAGGTACCAGGGATTCGTTGTGCTCTTGTGCATGATCTTTTCTCGGCACAAGCGACTCGCGATCATAATGATTCGAACGTCTTGGCAATGGGGGAACGAGTAATCGGACCTGGAGTAGCTCAAGAGATTGTCCGCATATGGCTGGAGACGCCCTTCTCTAACGGTGAACGCCATGCAGGAAGAATTAAAAAAGTGACTCAAATCGAACAGCAATATACTGTACATCCATAGAGCTATCGTAAAGGAGATCGCCTGACATGAGTCAATTAGAGGCTATTCCGCATATTGCAAGTGACGTGGAACAAATTGTTCGGGAATTGGTCACAGCTGGAGGAATTGTCGCAGGTCAGCTTGTTGTCATTGGAACCAGTACGAGTGAGGTGCTTGGGCAACGAATAGGCACATCGGGTACGGTTGAGGCTGCTTCTCAAATCTATGCTGGAGTTGAGGCGGTTCGGCAAGACATTGGTTTCTATCCTGTCTATCAATGCTGTGAGCATCTGAATAGAGCGTTAGTTCTGCCGCGAGAGGCTGCTGAGCGGTATGGGCTGGAGGAAGTAGCTGCCGTGCCTGTTCCTAAGGCTGGCGGCTCGATGGCTGCCTATGCTTACCGCCAGTTCTCCAGTCCCTGTCTAGTAGAGGCGGTACAAGGACATGCGGGTATAGATATAGGGGATACCTTCATTGGCATGCATCTTCGCCGCGTAGCTGTCCCTGTCCGTCCTTCTATCCGCAGTATTGGCTCTGCTCATGTAACGATGGCTGTCACAAGACCGAAGCTGATTGGCGGTGCCAGAGCTGTCTATGAGCTTGTGGAAAGCGGCCTGGCGTCAGAGCAGACGTCAGGAACTTGCGATTAATGAATGATCAGATTTCATAGGTTGAACGATTCCTAACAGTATTATCTAATTATTTATTATTTGAGGAGGCTATTCATAATGGAAAATCTACGTAAGCAAGACCCGGAAGTATTAAAGGCAATGGGACTGGAACTACAGCGCCAACGCGATAATATCGAGCTGATTGCATCAGAGAATATTGTAAGTGAAGCGGTTCTTGAAGCGATGGGCTCTGCTTTGACGAATAAATATGCAGAAGGCTATCCAGGCAAGCGTTTCTACGGCGGCTGCGAGCATGTTGACATTGTCGAGAATATTGCCCGCGATCGTGCAAAAGAAATTTTTGGCTCCGAGCATGCAAACGTACAGCCGCACTCCGGCGCTCAAGCTAACATGGCGGTATACTTGGCTGTCCTCAAGCCTGGCGACACCGTTCTTGGCATGAACTTGGCACATGGCGGACATTTGACGCACGGTAGCCCGGTTAACGCATCCGGCCTGCTTTATAACTTCGTTGCTTACGGCGTGAATGAAGACACGTTCACAATCGATTATGAAGAAGTCCGCAAAGCGGCTTTCAAACACCGTCCTCGCTTGATCGTGGCAGGTGCAAGTGCTTACCCGCGCACAATTGATTTCGAGAAATTGGGCAAAATCGCTCAGGATGTTGGCGCATTGTTCATGGTGGACATGGCTCACATTGCTGGTCTGGTTGCTGCTGGTCTGCATCCGAACCCAGTACCGCATGCTCATTTTGTCACAACAACGACACATAAAACGCTTCGTGGACCACGCGGCGGTATGATTCTATGCCGCAAAGAATGGGCTGCGGCTATTGATAAAGCGGTATTCCCGGGCTCGCAAGGCGGTCCTTTGATGCATATTATCGCAGCGAAAGCAGTCGCTTTCGGCGAAGTTCTTCAGCCTTCTTGGAAAGAATATGCACAAAATGTTGTGAACAACGCGAAGGTTCTGGCAGATACGCTTATTGCAGAAGGCATCAATATCGTTTCTGGCGGTACGGACAATCACCTTATGCTGGTTGATACGCGCAGCTTGAACATTACAGGTAAAGAAGCAGAGCATGTTCTTGACGAAGTAGGCATTACAGCTAACAAGAACGCGATTCCGTTCGACCCAACCAGCCCATTCGTTACGAGCGGTATTCGCCTCGGAACGCCTGCAGCTACTTCCCGCGGCATGGATGAGAATGCTATGCGGATTATCGGTGAAGTGATTGCTCTTGTTCTCAAAAACCCTAAAGACGAGGCTGTATTGTCTGAAGCTCGCGGCAAAGTGCGCGATCTGACTGCGCAATACCCGCTTTACCCTGAATTGAAGTACTAAGTTTATTTCTGGAAGAACCTCCAATCTCTCGTTTATACGAGGCTTGGAGGTTTTTTTATTGTATTGGTGTTTCAACTAATTATTACCAGGGGAATAAAGCTTAATTGTTGAAGCATGCTATAAGCAGTGAGTTGTTTGAATTATCTGGTCAATTGACAAAGAAGCGAATCGCATTGTATATTGATTGACGTTAAATATATATTAAATTATGATTAAAGTAGTGATAATTATATCTATAAGCATATGTAAATAATTTGGTAAAAGTGGAAAATTGAATACGCAATCAGTATATAAGCTTTTATTTCGAATTGTATATTTATGTATAGGTATATTATTACATTTATGCAAAACAACTAGGGGAGGATTTTTATGTTGAAGAAATCTAGCTTTACGCTTATCTCTGTACTGCTGGTGCTGGCGATTCTCGCAGTCGGCTGTACGCCTAAGAATGAAACAGGCGAAGGCGAAGCAGGATCAGCTAAGCAAGAATTTAGAATGAACCTGGCTGAGCAGCCGCCGACTTTGGACCCTGCACAAGTACAGGACCAAGTATCCGCTACAGTATTGAGTGGCTTGTATGAAGGCTTGCTGCGCAAAGATGAGAAGGGTAATGACCTTCCAGCTACAGCGAAAGAATGGAAAATCTCTGATGACGGTTTGACATATACATTCACACTTGATGAAAATGCAAAGTGGAGCAATGGCGATCCGGTTACAGCTAACGATTTCGAATTCTCTTGGAAACGTGTGCTTGACCCGAACCTGAAGCCGGAAGCAGCAGCGTATGCTTACCAGCTGTACTACATTAAGAATGCAGAGCAATACAACACAGGCGCAGCAGGCGTTACTGCTGACGATGTAGGAGTTAAAGCATTGGATGAGCATACGCTCGAAGTGAAGCTGAATTCTCCAACGCCTTATTTCCTTAGCCTGATGTCTTTCCAAACTTATTTCCCGGTTCATCAAACGGTGAAAGAGAATGAAGCTTGGGCAACAGATGTATCGACAATGATTACTAACGGTCCTTTCAAAATGAGCGAGTGGCAGCAAAACTCCACAATGACGCTTACGCCTAATGAAAACTACCGTGCAAAAGACGAAGTGAAATTTACGAAAGTACACTTCACTATGGTTAATGATTCCGGTACAGAGCTTAACATGTACCAAACGGGTCAACTTGACTTTGCAGGTATGCCTACAGGCTTGATCCCAATCGATCAATACGCGACATTGAAAGAAAGCAATCCGGAGGAATTCCAAGTTAAAGGTACAGCGAGCATTTACTACTACATGTTCAATACGAAAGAGGCGCCTTTCAACAACGAGAAAATTCGTCAGGCCCTTTCGATGGCAGTAGATCGTAAGAACATTACAGAAAAAGTCGCACTGGGCGGCGAAACACCTGCATATGGTCTAGTACCACCGGGCATTAAAGGTGAGAAAGAAGACTTCCGCAGCGAATTTAAAGATGATTACTTCAAAGAAGATTATGAAGCAGCGAAGAAACTGCTTGCTGAAGGCTTGAAAGAGCTTGGACTAAGCGAAATGCCAACAATCAAGCTGGCATACAACACGAATGAGAAGCACCAAAAAATTGCTGAAGCAATTGCAGCAATGTGGAAAGCTAATCTGGGCGTGAACACAAGCATTGAGAACCAAGAGTGGGGCGTATTCATCGATAACCGTAACCGTCTGAACTTTGAAGCAGCACGCGGCGGTAACGGTGCCGATTACAATGACCCTATGACATTCATTGATCTGTACACTTCGTACAGCGGTAACAACAACACAGGCTTTAATTCACCTGAATATGACGCTCTCGTTAAAAAGGCATATGCTACTGCTGATCAAAAAGAGCGTATGAAAGCAATGGCTGATGCAGAGAAGATTCTTATTGATTCCCGTGCAGTTATGCCGCTGTTCTACTACAGCAGTGTGAACATGCTGAAGCCAGGCTACCAAGGCATCTTTATTGATTACAAAGGCGACATTGATTATACTCGCGGCTACAAAGAAGCGAAATAATTAGCTCTTCCATGGTTAGCGGGATATATGCGGCATTGACTGCGTATATCCCCTTTCTTTATTCCAAAATCAGAATCTTGACTTCATAAAGGAGGTGCCATAACGAGTGGTTCGTTACGTTCTAAAAAAGCTGTTGTTTATGTTGATATCGATCATCGTACTGGCTTCGGCTACTTTTTTTCTGATGAAAGCGATACCGGGGAATCCATTCCAGAGTGAGAAAAATATTCCTGCAGCCATTCAGGAAAAGCTGAATGAACAATACGGACTGAATGAGCCATTATGGAAGCAATACTTCCAGTACATGGAGAATCTGGCTCAATTCGATCTTGGCGTTTCCATGAAACAGAAGTATGTCACAGTAACGAGTATTATTCAGAATGGCTTTGCATACTCGTTGCAGCTGGGTGTCTTCGCGATTATTGTCGCCATTGGAGCGGGGCTCTTGTTAGGCCTTATAGCTGCGCTTAACCATCGTAAATTTTTGGATAGCTTTACGATTCTTATCGCGGTATTAGGGGTTTCTATACCGAACTTCGTAGTTGCTTCAGGCTTGCAATACGTATTCGGGGTTAAGCTGCGCTGGCTTAGTGTAGCTGGACTGAATAATCCGAGTGATTTCATCCTGCCAGTTCTTGCGCTGTCCTTCTTGCCTGCCGCATTTATTGCGAGGCTCACGCGCTCCAGCATGCTGGAGGTACTGACAGCCGATTTCATTAAGACGGCTAGAGCAAAAGGATTGTCGGGTCGCGTTATCATTGTGCGGCATGCGCTGCGTAATGCGATTCTTCCTGTCGTTACTTATGTAGGTCCTATGACGGCTAACATTATTACAGGCTCCGTTATTATTGAACAAATATTTGGTATCGGCGGTTTAGGTAAGTTTTTCGTCAACAGTATTACGAATCGTGACTACACGCTCATTATGGGGCTGACGCTGTTCTATGCGATCATACTGATGCTTGCTCGTTTCCTTACGGATATAGCCTATGGGCTCGTTGATCCACGAATTAAGCTAAGCAACAGGAAGGGGGGCTGACCGTGCAAGACAAATCATTGCAGCCTAGCGATTTTGCGAAGCTCAGCAAAGAAGAGAAACGTAGTGAAACCGTTGTTCGCGAAAGCATATCGGCATGGAAAGATGCTTGGCTGCGTCTGCGTTCGAATAAAATGTCCATGATCAGCCTTGCCATTCTTGTTGTGATTATATTGATGGCCATTTTTGGTCAATGGATTTCCCCGCATGACTTTGATACGAATAATCTCGATGCCACCAATCAGAAGCCTTCAGGCGACCATTGGTTCGGTACCGATTCTCTCGGCCGGGACATGTTCGCAAGAACATGGATGGGTGCGGGTATATCGCTTCAAGTAGGGATTTATGCAGCTCTTGTCGATTTGGTGATCGGTGTTATCATCGGCGGCATTATGGGCTACTTCGGCGGTAAAGTAGATGAAGTTCTTAACCGCTTTTGCGAAATTTTATATTCGATTCCTAACATGCTGATTGTTATTCTATTGATTGTAGTCTTAGAGCCAAGTATGTTCACGATAATTCTTGCTCTAAGTATTACAGGGTGGATTAACATGGCTTGGATCGTTCGGGGACAAATTATGCAGCTCAAGAATCAGGAATATGTACTTGCTGCACGTTCCCTTGGCGCAAACCCTGCTCGCATCATGTTCAAGCATTTGGTTCCGAATGCAATGGGTGCGATCATCGTTACGATTACAATGACTGTACCAAGCGCAATCTTTGCAGAGGCTTTCCTAAGCTTCTTGGGTCTCGGGGTACAATCTCCAGCTGCTTCCTTAGGTACGCTTATCAATGACGCATTGAAATCCATGACGATCTATCCATGGCGCATGCTGTTCCCGGCAATTTTGATCAGCTTAACAATGCTTTGCTTTAATATTTTCGGTGATGGCTTGCGTGACGCACTTGATCCGAAGATGAAAAAGTAGGAGGTGCAAGAGATGGAACGTTTACTTGAAGTGAATGATCTTCGTGTTAACTTCAAAGTTCGCGGCGGTACCGTTCAGGCGGTTCGCGGTGTTAACTTTCATATAAACAAAGGCGAGGCTGTTGGTATCGTTGGGGAGTCCGGCTGTGGCAAAAGTGTTACCGCCCAGTCTTTGATGCGCCTCATCCCTTCGCCACCGGCAATCACAAGCGGTTCAATTATGTTCAAAGGCGAAGAGATTCTAAAGAAAACGAATAAGCAAATGGAAGATATCCGCGGCAAAGAGATGGGGATGATCTTCCAAGATCCGATGACCTCGCTCAATCCAACGCTGACGATCGGTCGCCAAATTACCGAAGGCTTGGTTAAGCATCAGGGAATGAATGCTACTGAAGCTCGCAACCGGGCTATTGAGATGCTTAATCTCGTAGGCATACCGAACGCTCCAGCACGGGTTAACCAATACCCGCATGAGTTCTCAGGCGGTATGAGGCAGCGTGCAATGATTGCGATCGCACTTGCATGCAATCCTTCCTTGCTTATTGCTGATGAGCCGACAACGGCGCTTGACGTAACGATACAAGCACAAATTTTGCGCGTGATGAAGGATCTTCAAGTCCGTCTAGGCACTTCGATTATTCTGATCACCCATGATTTGGGTGTTGTAGCAGATGTATGCGACCGCGTAGTGGTTATGTATGCAGGGAAAGTCGTCGAGACAGGCACGAAGTGGGAAATATTCAAAAATCCGCAGCATCCTTATACAAAAGGGCTTCTGCGCTCTGTTCCTCGCCTCGATCAGAAGAAGGATGAGCCGTTAGTGCCGATCTATGGCATGCCGCCGGATCTGATCAAGCCACCGGTTGGCTGCAGCTTTTGTGCCCGCTGTGATGAAGCAATGAAGGTGTGTATTGATAACGATCCAGAGTTGCTCGCAGTAGATGGCAATGAATCTCATGCAGCGGCATGCTGGATGGCACATCCTTATGCAAAACGGGAGGTGCCGGTATGAGTGAGCCATTAGTACGAGTCAATAATCTCAAGAAGTATTTCAATCTCGGCGGAGGCAATATCCTCAAAGCCGTCAACGATATCGACTTCTCGATTCAAAAGGGTGAGACCCTTGGCGTGGTAGGTGAATCTGGCTGTGGCAAATCAACAGCTGGGCGTACCATTCTAAGGCTATACGAGCCGACTAGCGGCGGCGTGACCTTTGAGGGCCAAGACATTTATTCGATGAAGGGTGCGAAGCTTAAGTCTCTGCGTCGTGATATGCAGATGATTTTCCAAGATCCTTATGCATCGCTTAATCCACGGATGACGGTAACGGACATCATTGGAGAAGCGCTCGATATTCATAACCTGGCAGGCAGTCGTAAAGAACGCAAGCATAAGGTAGAAGGCCTGCTGGATCTGGTTGGACTTAACCCTGACCATGCAACGCGCTATCCTCATGAGTTCTCTGGCGGACAGCGGCAACGGATTGGGATTGCACGCTCGCTTGCTGTTGATCCCAAATTCATTATTGCCGATGAGCCGATTTCTGCACTTGATGTATCTATTCAAGCGCAGGTCGTGAACCTGTTGCAGGAGCTGCAGCGCAAGATGGGCTTGACGTATTTGTTCATCGCGCATGATCTGTCCATGGTCAAGCATATCAGTGACCGAGTGGCAGTCATGTATTTGGGCAAAATCGTAGAGCTTGCAGAGAGCAGCGAGCTATATGCTCGTCCTGCTCATCCTTATACGCGAGCTCTTCTATCTGCTATTCCGATTCCTGATCCTGAGGTTGAAGAAAGCCGTGAGAGGATTGTATTAGCGGGTGATCTACCAAGCCCGATTAATCCGCCTAGCGGATGTCAGTTCCATACCCGTTGTCCAATAGCAACAAGCAAATGCAAGGAAGTCGAGCCGGCGCTTCTTGAAGTGAGGAAGGGGCATTACGCTTCTTGTCATTACGCCGATGTGTAGTAGTTAGTCTAATGCCTCGCATACTTCTGCTGAAGGAAGTGCGCGAGGCTTTTTTTCATGTGCGGCAATAAAGATTTGCTAAGACTGTTGCGTATGGTGATGTATGAAGCGAATAGCATTAGGGGAAAACATCAGATGCAACGTCTAGTTTACAATGCTATAATAAACGGGATTGTGTCAAAAATCTAAAGAATACGTTTTACGGGAGGAACAAGCTCCATGAGCAAACTGGTCATCTGCGACCATCCGTTAATCCAGCATAAGCTGACTTTTATTCGGAACAAAGACACGAATACAAAAGATTTTCGGGAATTGGTTGATGAAGTTGCCACATTGATGGCTTATGAAATTACGAGAGATATTCCGCTAGATACGATAACGGTGCAAACGCCTGTTGCCGAGACGGAAGCGAAGATTGTGTCTGGGCGCATGCTTGGGCTTGTGCCTATTCTGCGCGCGGGGCTTGGCATGGTCGAAGGCATATTGAAGCTCATCCCTTCTGCTAAGGTTGGACATATTGGTTTGTTCCGGGATCACGAGACACTGCAACCGACGGAATATTATATTAATCTGCCGACAGATGCTCAGAAGCGTCTGCTTATTGTCCTTGATCCGATGCTCGCTACAGGAGGCTCTGCGATCGCAGCTATATCTGCACTCAAGAAGCGTGATTGCGAGCATATTAAGCTGATGTGTCTTATTGCGGCGCCGGAAGGCGTGAGGGCTGTGCAGGAAGCGCATCCTGATATTGAAATTTACTTAGCGGCGATGGACGAGCGTTTGAATGAGAAGGGCTACATTATTCCAGGTCTCGGCGATGCTGGCGACCGCATGTTCGGTACCGAGTAGTCATTTGGAAACAACTGATAATAGGAGTGAAGCGTTTTGTCTAAACTGAAGGTAATGACCATCTTCGGCACGCGGCCGGAGGCGGTTAAGATGGCTCCGCTTGTACTAGAGCTGAATAAGCATGCCGATGAGATTGAATCAATCGTTTGCGTAACCGCACAACATCGGCAAATGCTCGATCAAGTGCTGGAATTTTTCGAGATTCAACCGAACTATGATTTGAATGTGATGAAAGACCGTCAGACATTGACGGAAACGACAGTGCGTGTACTGGAAGGGCTTGATCCGATTCTAACAGAGGCCAAGCCTGATATTGTCCTCGTGCATGGAGATACTCAGACAACCTTTCTCGCAAGCTATGCGTCCTTCTTGAAGCAGATTCAGGTTGGTCATGTTGAAGCTGGCCTGCGTACGTGGAACAAGCTGTCGCCATATCCGGAGGAAATGAACCGTCAGCTGGCAGGTGTGCTCTCTGATGTGCATTTTGCTCCGACGGAATGGTCGGCAGGCAATCTTCGCAAAGAGAATAAATCAGAGTCTACGATCTATGTAACGGGCAATACGGCAACTGACGTATTCCAATATACTGTTGATCCATCTTTCTCCCATCCAGTGATCGAGTGGGCGAAAGGTAAAAAGATGATTCTGATGACCGCTCATAGACGGGAAGCGCTTGGTGAGCCCCATCGCAATATTTTCCGCGCGGTGAAACGGATTGCCGACGAACATGAAGATGTAGCTATTGTGTATGCGGTTCATCCGAATCCTGCAGTTAGAGAACCAGCGAATGAGATTCTAGGCAATCATCCTCGTATTCAGCTTATAGATCCGTTAGATGTATTCGAGTTCCATAATTTCTACCCTCATGCCTATATGATTATGACTGATTCCGGCGGCTTGCAAGAAGAAGCACCGTCCTTTGGCGTGCCGACTTTGGTCCTTCGTGATACAACAGAACGCCCGGAAGGCATTGAAGCAGGCACATTGGAACTTGTTGGAACGGATGAAGAGCTTGTCTACAGCCGTGCGAAGGCGCTTCTGACGGATGCAAGCCTATATGAACGAATGAGCCAAGCGGCGAATCCTTATGGAGACGGACAGGCTTCGGTACGGATTGTACAAGCCATATTACATCATTTTGGGAAAAAATCAGACCGTCCAGATTCGTTCACACAACGTTCATAGTTTACACTGAATAGAGCCATAAAAGGGTCAATGTACAGCATACAGTGGTACTGTATGGTTTTGATCGAAGCGAAGGCTTGATATATCAAGGCTTTTAGGCGTTTTGTCACTAAAAGTTTGCAGTTATATCAATTGACAAACCTTGCGCCGCTTCGATAAAATAAATGAGGATTGACAGGGGTATGAACCTATGAGCAAAAAGGACAGAAGGGACAATCCGCTGTTGGCCGCCGGTCTCGTCGGCGCACTCGGCGTGCAAGTCGCTGTATGTATCTTTTTAGGCTATTGGATCGGATCCACCCTAGATGGTCGTTTAGGCGATGGAAGGGGATGGACGATCGGAGGCATACTGGTCGGTCTGGCTGTCGGTCTACTCTCAGCCATTCTGCTCGTTAAGAAGGTTATGGAGGACGCCGATGGATAGAATGATGAATACAGCAGTGCGGACGGTTCTTCTTATGACTGCGGGTTGTCTGGCGGTTTGGGCTGTAATGCCGGAATGGCGTACTGTAACACTAGGTCTTTTGCTAGGATTGGCAGCAGGATCCATGAATGCGTTTTTATTAAAGCGCCGAGTGGAGATGGTTGCTCAAGGAGCAGCAGGGATTGGTGCTCGCAGGATGGGCTTAGGGCTTGGAAGCCGGATCGCGACTGTGCTGCTAGTCGCAATGCTTGCCTATCGTTTTCCGGAAAAGTTCAACATGCCGGCCGCGTTAATCGGTTGTATGGTAGTACCGTTTATACTATTGGCAGCAGCTTTTTTTCACAACAAACGACAATCATAGCGGAAAGGGGTGAGAATTTTACATGCATAAATTTCCGGTACTGCAACTCGGACCGTTCGATCTCGACTTGGCAACGATCATTGCGCTCGTAGTATCCTGTATTATTACGTTCACAATTGCAAGATTGGCGGTTCGGAATTTGTCGGTGGACAACCCGTCCAAGCTTCAGAACTTTATGGAATGGGTTGTTGATTTCGTTCACAATCTTATTGGTAGTGCGATGCCAGTTAACCGTATTAAGCCTTTCCTATCGCTAGGATTAACGCTTCTTATGTTTATTTTGATTTCTAACTTGCTCGGATTGCCGTTTGGTATCGTGACAGAACCGCATCACCCTATCGAGAGTTTGGGTATTACGAAGGATATGTTTGAAGGTGGAGCCCACGTTGCACTCGCTTGGTGGAAGTCGCCAACTGCTGACCTTTCTGTAACTGCGGGTCTCGCGCTTATCGTGTTCGTAATCGTCCATTTCCTAGGTCTGAAATTGAACAAAAAGCATTACATTAAGCATTATTTCCATCCGTTCCCGATCTTCTTCCCGATTAACATAATCGAGACGATCTCTAAGCCGGTAACGCTTGCGCTTCGGTTGTTCGCGAACATCTATGCGGGCGAAGTGCTCATCAGTACCATACTAATGCTTAGCTGGATCGGAACTCCGTTCCTGATCGCTTGGCAAGGCTTTAGTATCTTTGTCGGGGCTATTCAAGCGTTCCTGTTCACGATGCTTACGATGGTGTATATCTCGCAAGCAGCGATTCATGACGAAGAAGAAGCTCATTAATTACACGTTTTACGCCCGAAGCGATTCCATGCTCGGGTTGGTTATACAACAAAAAAGATAACTTTTGAGGAGGATTTTTAAAATGGAAGTATTGGCAGCAGCATTGGCAGTAGGTTTGGCAGCAGTTGGCGCAGGCGTAGGTAACGGTATGATCGTAAGTAAGACAGTTGAAGGTATCGCTCGTCAACCTGAGCTTTCCGGTAAGCTTCAAACTACAATGTTTATCGGTGTTGGTATCGTCGAAGTAGTACCTATCATCGGCGTAGTTATCGGTTTCTTGGCGTTCTTCAGCGCTTAATTGAACATTCGCAACTGGCGGGGAAGGCCTAGCCCTCTTCGCCTTCGTTATGATTTAGACAATTCTGTGGTAAGAAAGGAGTGGCTTCAATGGATTGGCAGTGGGAATCGACGGTAATCGCAATGGTTGCATTCGGAATTTTGTACTGGCTATTGAGCAAATATGCGTTCGGACCGTTGTTCGGCATTATGGAACAGCGCAGACAAATGGTGCTTGAGCAAATGAATACGGCTGAATCCAGCCGCAAGCAAGCTGAGGCCCAAATGGCGGAGCAGAAAGCTGCGCTTGAGCAAGCGCGTAAAGAAGCTTACGACATTATTGAGCAAGCGAGAACGACTAGCACGAAGCAAGCGGATGACATCGTTCAGTCTGCGAAAAACGAAGCTACCCGTTTGAAAGATGATGCAGTTAAAGATATCGAAAGCGAGAAAAACAAAGCAATTGCAGCTCTTCGTAATGAAGTTGGCGGCATCTCTGTTAAGATCGCTTCAAAAATTATTGAGAAACAAATCGATGAAAAGTCCCAGGAGCAGTTGGTTGGCCAATACCTGAAAGAGGTTGGCAGTAAATGAGCCGGGACACAGTAGTAGCGAAGCGCTACGCTAAGGCATTGTTCGAGCTTGCTCAGCAGAACAACCTCGTATCTGAGGTTGAGGGACAGTTGAAGCAAATCGTTCAGACCTTGGAGCAGGATCAAGAGATCGTCAAGTTTCTGACGTATCCAAGTATCGCAGCTAGCAAAAAAATCGAAGTTCTGAAATCGGCATTCGGTGATCGGGTATCTGCTCTAGTATTAAATACCCTTGAATTGATTATCGTACGCGGCCGTCAGGATATTATCGGAGAGGTGTACGAAGCCTTCCTGAAATATGCTGGCGAAGCGTTGGGACAAGCTCATGCAACTGTCTATTCGGCTGTTCAACTATCCGAATCGGAGCTTGCAGATGTGGCTGCTCAATTTGGCCAAATCACGGGCAAGAAAATTTTAGCTCAGCAAATTTTAGAGCCTGCGTTGCTCGGAGGCGTACAAGTACGCATCGGCGACCGTCTTTATGACGGCAGCTTGTCCGGCAAGCTGGATCGTTTACAAAAATCGTTTAAAATCTAAAGCACTGTAGATAGGGGTGAACGAATTGAGTATCAGACCTGATGAAATCAGCACGCTGATTAAACAACAGATCGAACAATATAAATCCGAAATTCAAGTCGTAGACGTCGGCACCGTAATCAATGTCGGTGACGGTATCGCCCGCGTACACGGTTTGGAGAACGCGATGCAGGGCGAACTGCTCGAATTCGCCAACGGTGTTGTCGGTATGGCATTGAACCTTGAGGAAAGCAATGTCGGTGTCGTTATCCTAGGACCTTACACAGATATTCGTGAAGGCGACCAAGTGAAACGTACTGGCCGTATTATGGAAGTCCCAGTCGGCGAAGAGCTTCTTGGCCGCGTAGTTAACCCGCTCGGTCAACCGCTTGATGGCAAAGGCCCAATCAACACAACGCAATTCCGTGCGATTGAGTCCCCAGCTCCAGGCGTTATCGACCGTAAATCCGTTCATGAGCCAATGCAAACAGGTATCAAAGCGATTGACGCGATGGTACCAGTAGGCCGTGGCCAACGTGAATTGGTTATCGGTGACCGTCAGACAGGTAAAACAACAATTGCGATTGATGCGATTATCAATCAAAAAGGTACTGGAGTAAAATGTATCTATGTTGCTGTTGGACAAAAACAATCGACTGTTGCAGGCGTTGTGGAAACTCTTCGTCGTCACGGCGCTCTTGATTACACAATTATCGTAACAGCTGGTGCATCTGAGCCTGCTCCATTGCTCTTCTTGGCTCCTTATGCAGGTTGCTCGATGGGTGAGTACTTCATGTATAAAGGCGAGCACGTTCTCGTTATTTATGATGACTTGTCCAAACAAGCGGCAGCATACCGTGAGCTTTCCTTGCTGCTTCGCCGTCCGCCGGGCCGGGAAGCTTATCCGGGCGACGTTTTCTATCTTCACTCCCGTTTGCTTGAGCGCGCAGCTAAGCTGAGTGACGCACTGGGTGGCGGTTCATTGACTGCATTGCCATTCATTGAGACACAAGCATCTGACGTATCAGCATACATTCCAACGAACGTAATTTCGATTACGGACGGTCAGATCTTCTTGGAAGCTGACTTGTTCTACTCTGGACAACGTCCAGCGGTTAACGTTGGTATCTCCGTATCCCGTGTAGGTGGTGCGGCTCAGATTAAAGCAATGAAAAAGGTAGCCGGTACACTCCGTCTGGACCTTGCGGCATACCGTGAGCTTCAAGCGTTCTCGCAGTTCGGTTCCGATCTTGACAAATCAACGCAAGCCCGTCTTAACCGCGGTGCTCGTACGATGGAAATTCTGAAGCAAGGCGTTAACCAGCCGATGCCGGTTGAGAAGCAAGTTATCTCGATCTACTCTGCGGTTAAAGGCCATTTGGATGATATTCCAGTTGTTGATATTCTTCGTTTCGAGAAAGAGTTCTTGTCGTTCCTTGACTCCAACCATCCAGAAATCGGCGAATCGATTCGCACGACGAAGGACATGGTTGCCGACAACGAGAAAGCTCTTGTAGAAGCAATCAATAAATTCAAGAAAAGTTTTGCCGTATCGGCTTAATTTATAATCGTTCAACGCCCGTCCTGATATGTACGGGCGTGGACTCCTTTACTCCTACCAACACCAGGCTTGGCTTGTGTCTTGGCGCAGCGAAGCAACAAAGGCGGGTGAAATCAAATGGCAAAAGGCATGCGCGATATTAAACGCGAAATCAAGAGTAAACAAAGCACGAAGCAGATTACAAAAGCGATGGAGATGGTTGCGGCTTCTAATCTTAGAAGAGCGCAAGCAGCAGCTGAAGCAGCACGTCCGTACGCGGACAAGCTGAAGGAAGTTGTAGCAAGCATCGCTGCGGGTACGAAGGATGTTAAACACCCTATGCTGGAAACACGTCCGATTAAGAAGACGGGCTATCTCGTCATTACATCAGACCGTGGTCTTGCAGGTGGTTATAACTCCAACATTCTCCGTAAAGTAACGCAAACGATTCGTGAGAAGCATAAATCGACGGATGAATATGTCTTGTTCGTTATCGGACGTAAAGGCAGAGACTACTTCTCCAGACGCAATATGCCGATCGTTGAAGAGGTAACCGGCTTGCCGGATGCTCCAACGTTCGCCGATATCAAATCGGTCGCTACTACAGCGGTTAAGAAATTCGCTGAAGGCTCTTATGATGAGTTGTACTTGTATTACAATGAATTCGTGAATGCACTTACGCAAATTCCGACAGACGTACGTTTGCTTCCTCTAGCAGCTGTAGAGGGCAATGCATCCGTATCAGCATATGAATATGAGCCTTCACCAGAAGGCGTTCTTGAAGTATTGCTGCCTAAATATGCGGAGACGCTTATCTATAGTGCAGTTCTGGACGGTAAAGCAAGTGAATTCGGCGCTCGTATGACAGCCATGGGAAGCGCGACGAAGAATGCGAACAAGATGATCAATCAGCTTACGCTGACTTATAACCGCGCACGTCAAGCGGCGATTACCCAGGAAATTTCTGAGATCGTTGCAGGGGCTAACGCACAATCATAAAGCATGATGCCGCAGGATGCGGGCCGCTTGGTACAAGCTGGCCTTGCCCGCGGTAACAAGAAGGAACCAGGAGGGAAAACCATGAAAAAAGGACGCGTTGTATCCGTCATGGGTCCGGTCGTCGACATCGAGTTCGAACGCGGCAACCTGCCGGAAATTTTGAACGCTGTCAAGATCGAGCAGAAGGGCGAAGCAGGCGGAATTGATATTAATCTGACGCTTGAAGTAGCTGTTCATCTCGGTGACAATTTGGTCCGTGGCGTAGCTATGAGCACAACAGACGGTCTCGTTCGCGGTATGACAGTAGTAGATACTGGCGCACCGATTACGATCCCAGTTGGTGCACCTACGCTTGGTCGCGTATTTAACGTACTTGGTGAGCCAATTGACCAAGCAGGCGATGTAACTTCAAAGGATAACTTGCCGATTCACCGTCAGGCACCTGCATTCGATGAATTGTCCACGCAATCGGAAATTCTCGAAACAGGCATTAAAGTTATCGACTTGCTTGCACCGTATGCAAAAGGCGGCAAAATCGGTCTTTTCGGCGGCGCGGGTGTTGGTAAAACCGTTACCATTCAAGAGCTGATCAACAACATCGCACAAGAGCATGGCGGTATCTCCGTATTTGCTGGTGTTGGTGAGCGTACTCGTGAAGGTAATGACTTGTACCACGAGATGAAAGATTCCGGCGTACTGAGCAAAACTGCGATGGTATTCGGACAAATGAACGAGCCTCCAGGCGCACGTCAACGTGTTGCTCTGACAGGTTTGACAATGGCTGAATATTTCCGTGATGTGGAAGGCAAAGACGTTCTCTTGTTCGTCGATAACATCTTCCGTTTCACACAAGCAGGTTCCGAGGTATCGGCACTTCTTGGCCGTATGCCTTCCGCAGTAGGTTACCAGCCTACGCTGGCAACTGAAATGGGTCAACTGCAAGAGCGTATCACGTCAACGAAAAAAGGCTCGGTTACATCGATCCAAGCGATCTACGTACCTGCCGATGACTACACTGACCCGGCTCCTGCTACAACGTTTGCCCACTTGGATGCAACGACTAACTTGGAGCGTAAAATTTCCGAGATGGGTATCTTCCCAGCCGTTGATCCACTTGCATCGTCTTCACGTCTCTTGAACCCAGAAATTCTGGGCGAAGAGCATTACAATGTTGCTCAAGGCGTTAAGAGAATTCTTCAGCGCTACAAAGAGCTTCAAGATATTATCGCAATCTTGGGTATGGATGAGCTCAGCGAAGAAGACAAATTGACCGTTGCTCGCGCACGGAGAATTCAACTCTTCCTGTCCCAACCGTTCCACGTTGCTGAACCGTTCACAGGTCTTGCAGGTAAGTATGTACCTGTTAAAGAATCCGTTCGCAGCTTCAAAGAAATTCTCGAGGGCAAACATGACGACCTTCCGGAAGAAGCTTTCCGGTATGTAGGTGTGATTGAAGAAGCCGTGGAGAAAGCCAAAACGCTGTAGTAGCGAAAGGCGGGAGGAATCCACATGAGTACGTTTTTAGTAGAAATAGTAACTCCGGAGCGCAAGGTATATGCGGAGACAGCTAATATGGTTAGCGTAACTGGCGTGGAAGGCGAGCTCGGTATTTTGCCGAATCATATTCCACTAGTTACCCCATTGAAGATTGCTCCAATTGTAATCAAACGTGATGGTAAAGTAGACGTTATCGCTGCAGGTGGAGGATTCATCGAAGTCCGTAAGGACAAGGTGGTTATTCTTGCTGAGAGCGCAGAGCTGGCTACTGATATTGATATTAACCGTGCACAAGCGGCAAAAGAGCGCGCTCAACAGCGTCTCGCTGCGAAGCGCGATGAGATTGACTACCGTCGTGCAGAGCTTGCTCTGCAGCGTGCAATGAATCGGATTAACGTTAAACAAAATTAATTCGGTTTACCGAAATGCCGTCAAGAACTCTAATGAGATCTTGGCGGTATTTTTTTGTTACGGCTTAAGCTTCGCTGCTTGCAGAGGCCGAGATTATCTATAATAATAAGGATAAGAAGGCTGGATGGGGTGGTGCTGTAATGATCGACATTCACGCACATATTCTTCCTGGCGTGGACGACGGGCCTGCTAGTTGGGAGCAATCCTATGCACTGGCACGTGCTGCTGTAGCGGAAGGGATTACTGAGATTATAGCTACGCCTCATCATTGCAACGGCAAATACTATAACGAAGCGGCACAAGTCAGGACATTGACCGCTCAATTAAATAAGCAACTGCTTGAACAAGAGATCCCTCTCCTTGTACATCCTTCACAAGAAATACGGCTGTTTGCTGATCTAATTCTTCACTGGGAATTACAGAAGCTGCTGCCGCTTGGCACTCCTTCCTTTATTTTATTAGAAATGCCTTCCACTTATATTCCTTCAAGTATGAACGCCACGGTGCAAGAGCTGGCTCAGGCAGGCATCCATGCAGTTATCGCGCATCCCGAGAGGAATGCAGCGATAGTACGCGAGCCTGACCGTTTAGCTGAATTGATCAAGCTCGGGGCTTATGCACAAGTGACGAGCCATTCACTGTTAGGGGGCTTCGGACGGCGAATAGAACGAGCGGCGTGGACACTATGTCGGCGTGGTCTCATCCATCTGGTAGCCTCGGATGCTCATGAGCTCGGATGGCGAGGCTTTCGCCTGAGAGAGGCCTACGCAAGGATAGAAACGACACTTGGTCCGGCTTGGGTCAGCTATTACAAGCATAATGCTCAAGCTGTAATAGGAGGCCAAGAGCTGGCATTCATGCCTGATCGGTTGTCTGAACGAAGTAGAGGCTGGGATAAGCTTCGCTTGTTATTTAAGAAATAAGGATTTCGTATGGTGAAAAAAGGCCAAAAACCGTTAGAACAACGGTTTTTGGCCTTTTTTCTATTTGTGCATAATCTCTGCTTGGAAGAGTTATCCTAAGGGTTGAATGAAATGAGAGCGGCAGGAGGACGATGGGATGTTCAGCGATTACATGCGCAGCCGTAGCCGTAAGAAGGATAAGAAGAGCTCACAGAAGGAAAAGGAGATCGCACAGGAGGAGCTAGAGGCTTATGCAGATAAACCTCTATTCGTTGATCTTACTGATAATATAACAAGGATTGAGCAGGAGCTAGGGAAGAGCAGCGATGTCATTATCCGTCAGCTAGAGCTGTCAGGGGCTACACCAGTGCAGTCCGCCATCGTTTTTATCCAAGGGATGGTAGATGATTTCCGGCTGAATGAATTTGTAATAGAAACGATGCAAATGCAGGAGATGAAGAGTAATCCGCTATTGGAGCCGGAGCTTGCGATCGAAGAAATGAGAAATAAGCTGCTTTCCACAGGCAATGTAGAAGTAGCATCTACTTGGAAGGATTTCTATAACGCTCTGTTCTTAGGGCAGGCCATTGTTCTTCTAGATGGTCTCCATGTGGCACTGACCACCAATTGTATTGGCGGCTCCAAACGTTCCGTGGAAGAGCCGAAAACGGAAATGGTCATCAGGGGTCCAAGGGAAGGGTTTGTAGAATCCATACGGATAAATACGGCGCTGATTAGACGCAAAATACGGAGCCCCAAGCTATGGCTGGAACAGAGAACCGTTGGGACACTGACTCAGACACCTGTAGGCATTATGTACATAAAAGGATTGGCAGATGACAAGCTAGTCCAACAATTGCGCGACAAATTGGACCAGATTAAAATTGATGGCATTCTGGAATCGAATTATATCGAGGAATTAATCGCAGATCACAAATGGACACCTTTTCCAACTATATATAACAATGAACGTCCAGATGTTATTGCGGCCAATCTACTTGAGGGCAGGATTGCTATTCTGATTGACGGTACACCATTCGTGCTGGTATTGCCAGCAACGATGAATATGTTTTTTCAGGCAGCAGAGGACTATTACCAACGGTATGATGTCTCCTCTTTTTTACGTATTCTCCGGTTCGTATCCTTTTTCTTGTCGCTAACGATGCCTTCCATTTATGTAGCGATTGTAAGCTATCATCAGGAGATGATCCCTACTCCACTGCTATTGAAGCTGGCGGCACAGCGTGAGGGGGTTCCTTTTCCAGCTTATTTGGAAGCGTTCGTTATGGAATTTGTATTCGAAATATTAAGGGAGGCTGTCGTTCGAATGCCGAGTGCGGCAGGCAATACGATCTCAATTGTAGGTGGTCTTGTTATTGGCCAATCGGTGGTTGAAGCAGGTATCGTGTCTCCAGCCGTTGTTATTGTCGTATCGGTTACAGCGATTACAAGCTTCGTATCCCCTTCTTATAATTTAGGGATTGCTGCGCGCCTGCTGCGTTTTTTCCTGCTGGCAGCAGCGTCAACGCTTGGTTTTTATGGGCTTTCACTGATTATCTTGTTAATGCTTCTGCATCTGAGCAATTTGAGATCCTTCGGTATTCCGTATATGACACCATTTGCTCCGACGATATGGAAGGACTGGAAGGATACTTTTTGGAGATCACCTCTATGGAAGATGAAGGAGCGCCCGCAGAAGCTCGCCAAATCGAATCAAGTGAGAGAGGAATTGGATTCCACAGCGCTAGAAGGACGTGATCCTGTCCAATGAGCCTAAGAAAGAAAGATTGGATAAGGGCAGCACGAGTATTCAGTACAGTCTTGCTTATTATAGCTTGCCTAATGACAAGCGGATGCTGGGATATGCGTTATTTGGACAGGCTGAGCGTGGTCCTTGCTATAGGTGTGGATGTCGATCCTGCGAATAATCAGCGATTGAAGCTAACCGTGCAAGTCGTCCTTCCGCGAAATGTCGCAGGTGGCAGCGGACAATCCGGACCTTCAGGACCTACTGTGATGTCTATTACGGAATCGGGAGACACCTTATTTGAAGCGATTCGAAAAATGTCGAGTAAAACGTCTAGACGATTATTTTTTTCCCATACCCAATTGATGTTAATCGGTGATGAGATGGCTCGCCGCGGCATTTATCCTCTGTTGGACCTGATTGAGAGAAATCCAGATATACGTACGGATATTGCCGTAGCCATTGCACGCGGAGTGACAGCGGAGCAAGTTCTGCAGACGACTACACAAATGGAATCGATTCCGGTCTACCAACTGCATGACAGCATGATGATAAACCAAGCCTCTTATGGCACGATCTATATGGTTCCGGTCTATGAAATTACAAGAAGGGCTTCGATGAAAAAAGGAGAGGTCGTTCTTCCAGCAATAGAAATTGAAGGCTCCAAGCAAGCGGGTAATAGCCTGGAGAATATTAGCCGAATCAGCTCCGAAGCGCTGCCTGATTTAACCACAATGGCTGTGTTTGACCAAGGGAAGCTGGTTCAGTTCTTGCGGCCAAAAGAATCTCGTGGCTTATCCTTTGTTCAGAATAAAGTGGAGAGTACGGTCATTAAATTGACTTGTCCTAATTCGGAAGGGTTCATGACGGTTGAAATCGACAAGACTCAGACGGAGATCAAAGTGAGCAAAGGAGATAATGAGCTTCCTTTCGTTCAAGTTGTAATCAACCCGGTGGCCAGCCTAAATGAGATTATGTGCCGCGATGTTGATGTATTGGACGAGAATCAGATGAAAAAAATCGCACAGCATGTCGACGAGACTATTATTGAGGAAGTAAGTAGTGTCGTAGACAAGCTGCAAAAACAATTAAAGGTAGACGCTATGGATTGGGCACAATTTGTTTATAGGCAGCAGCCGAAGCTATGGCAAACAATAGCGCCCAACTGGAATAAGCTGTTCCCGAGCATCCCGTACGAGGTTGTAAGCAAGACGAGAATTAAAGATTCCGGTATTCGGATGGAATCCATCGTGAAATGAGGGGTAGAGTATGCTGCCATCTATATTGGTTGTAGCCGTTGCTTCCATAGCTGGGTTTGGCATTTGGCGTACAAGAATGAAGCTGCATCAAATCAAGGAAGCAGTATATGCCACTGTAATTCTAATAACGGGAACGATTTTCTGTGTAGGAATGTGCATCAAGCTGCCTATACCGAATCCTGCTGATTGGATTCAAGCGGTGTATGCCCCTCTTATGAAGCCGATCGTATCCTGGGTTATGAAGGATGTGCAGCATTGAGTGCAGATAAAATAAATAATGGTCAAATAACCTCTTCACAGGCTGCCAAGCTGCTTTATTTGTACGGGCTTGGCACGGCAGCGCTAATACAACCAGCCACTGTTATTAATATAGCTCGGCAGGATGCATGGATTACGATGCTGCTTTCTTTGCCGTTCTATTGTCTATTTTTATTCGTATATATAGCTTTAGCGAAGCGATTCCCTACTCTTTCTATGAGTCAATATGCGGAGAAAATTATGGGATCGTGGATCGGGAAGCTGATAAACCTTACCTATATCTTTTTTTATTTGATTCTTTGTGCGCTTACCCTACGCAATGTGACTGACTTCTTGGGCTTATCGGTTTTGCCTGAAACTCCTTCCTGGTTCGTAGCCCTAAGCTTCATGATTGTCATTGTATATGGTGTCTATCTAGGGATTGAGACGATCGCCAGATCAGGCGAGATTCTGTTCGGTGGTGCTATTATGATATTCTGCCTGATTGCGTTGTCGCTGCTGACACAATTTCAGGTGAAAAATTTTGAGCCTGTAATATATACGGGCTTCCTGCCAGCGATCAAAGGCTTGTACCCGTTTATTGGGTTTCCGATTGCTGAGCTGGTCTTTATTACGATGATTCTTCCGTCCGTCAGTCAGGAAGACCGAAGCAAGCTGACGAAATCTCTATTGACCTTTTCATTAATGATTGGCGGCTTTTTTTTATTGCTTGTCATTCTATTGCTGGGGGTATTAGGAGTCAGCGAATCGGCCCGAAGCCCATTTGCAGTCTATGATATGGCGAAAAGCATCAATATTGAAGAAATTGTCGTAAGAGTGGAGATCACCGTCGCCATTATATGGGTCTGCACGGTGTTTATAAAGCTAATCATGTGCTTCTATGCACTAGTGCTTTCAACAGCACAGCTTCTCAATATGAAAAGCTATCGCCCGCTCGTTTTACCATATGCTTTTATCGTAGTTCCCTTGTCTGCTTTAATTTATCGGAGCGTAGCTCATGCACATGCTTTTCTGAATGATGTATGGACCAGTTATAGTGTAACGATGGGTTTTGTTATTCCACTGCTGCTGTTGATGATTGCTGTACTAACGGGCAAAAGAGAAAAAACGGCAGGCAAGTCGGGTGCTGTCAAACCGCCGGAAGCGCAAGTAGAAGCGGAAATGCTGCCCTCTATAGCCTCTCCAGAGCAAGCAACTCCATCATAGACGTATATGGAAGCATTTGTTATAATGTGAGGGAAAAATAGACGGAGGCGATTGCGTGGATAACTACGTCAACCAGTATGTCATCGTGGCTATTTTCATCATTTTGGGCATCCTTCTGCCCGTAGCGGCGCTTGCCGCCGGCAAGCTTCTGAGACCGAACAAACCGAATGATCACAAGCGAACAACGTACGAGAGCGGCAATGAGCCGGTCGGTGATGGTCATGTCCGCTTTCATATTCGGTACTATTTGTTCGCGTTAATGTTCGTCATATTTGATGTGGAGACCGTGTTCTTATACCCGTGGGCCGTAGCATATAATAAGCTCGGCCTTTTTGTGCTGATTGAAATGATCATATTCGCTGGAATGCTGCTTATCGGACTTCTATATGCCTGGAAGAAGAAGGTGCTGCAATGGAATTCAGTTTAGAGTCGATCACGCTTGAAGAGCGCAAGGAGCTTGAGCGCAATGTATTCATGGGTACGCTGGAGCAGTTGAAGGCATGGGCGCGGAGCAATTCGCTCTGGCCGCTTACGTTCGGGTTGGCCTGCTGTGCGATTGAAATGATGGGGACAGGGGCTTCGCATTACGATCTTGACCGATTCGGCGTAATGTTCCGTACATCGCCGCGCCAATCGGATGTGATGATTGTTGCAGGTACGGTGACCAAGAAGATGGGTCCGCTGCTTCGCCGGCTGTATGATCAAATGCCAGAGCCCAAATGGGTCATTGCGATGGGTTCCTGTGCAACAGCCGGTGGGCCTTATGTGAAATCCTACGCTGTCATTAAGGGTGTTGACCAGATTGTTCCCGTCGATGTCTATATTCCAGGCTGTCCGCCAAATCCGGCGGCGCTGATCTATGGCATCAACAAGCTTCAGGAGAAGATTCGCTATGAGGCGAAGACCGGGAAGCGGGTGACCGGACGATGAGCGAGGAACAAAAGGGATTTGAGAAAGCGCTGTCATCTATTGGCGATGAAAGGAATACTTATGGGGAGAGGGAGCTTGGGCAAGCCGAGGGCGTAAGCTCTGTGGAAGAGCCGCCGGCTCCTTCGCCGAAGCAGCCTCAGCTTGATGAGTTAATGGCCTATATTCGGACATTAGTGGCGGAGGATGCGCTTGAGGATGCTTATATCAATGAGCTGGACAGACATATGCCGACCATTATTGTAAGTCCGATCCATTGGTTTCAGTCAGCGGCGCTGCTTAGGACGCATGAAGCGCTAGAATTCAATTATCTTCGCAACGTCTCAGGCGTCGATTATGAAACGCATCTGGAGACTGTCTATCATCTTGTTGCTTTGAACAGCGGCAGGGAGGTAGCTGTTAAGGTGAAGATTAATCGTGATCAGCCTGAGGTCGATTCTGTTACTCCGCTATGGGCGACAGCGAATTGGAATGAACGTGAGATCTATGATCTGCTCGGTATTGTATTCTCAGGCCATCCTGATTTGCGCCGGATTATGATGCCAGATGATTGGGCAGGGCATCCGCTTCGCAAAGATTATGAACCGTTAGACTCGGAGGTGTAGGCTGCACGTGATTCGTACCGAAGAATTGCTATTGAACGTCGGTCCTCAGCATCCAAGCACGCATGGCGTCTTTCGCATTATAGTGAAGCTTGATGGTGAAGTGATTACAGAGGCTACGCCGGTAATGGGCTATTTGCACAGGGGAACGGAGAAGCTTGCAGAGCAATTGAATTATACGCAGATTATTCCTTATACCGATCGGATGGATTATGTTTCGGCGATGACGAATAATTATGTGCTCGTTCACGGCGTAGAGACGATGATGGGGCTTGAGGTGCCGGAGCGTGCTGAGTTTCTTCGTCTAATCGTGATGGAGCTTCAGCGGGTAGCTAGCCATCTTGTCTGGTGGGGAACTTACTTGCTCGATATAGGCGCAATGAGTCCATTTCTATATGCTTTTCGCGATCGGGAGCTTATTATTAACCTCTTCAATGAACTGTGCGGAGCACGATTGACCTATAACTATATGCGAGTAGGAGGGGTGAAGTGGGATGCGCCTCCGGGCTGGCTGGATAAAATAAGAGAGTTCATCCCCTACATGGAAGAGAAGCTGAAGGAGTATGACAAGCTCGTCAGCGGCAATGAAATTTTCTTGGCGCGAATCAGAGGGATAGGTAAGTATGATGCTGCTACTGCAATTAATTATGGCTTGTCTGGCGCGAATCTGCGTTGTACCGGGGTTGATTGGGATCTGCGTAAGGCAGAGCCTTACAGCCTCTACGATCGCTTTGAATTCGACGTGCCGCTGGGACACAACGGAGATTGCCATGATCGCTATCGGATCAGGCTTGCGGAGATTAGCCAGAGCTTGCGGATTCTCAAGCAGGCGCTAGCCCAATTCCCTGCTGGCGGGGAGACGATGGGCAAGGTGCCGCGGGCTATTAGGCCTCCTGCGGGTGAGGTATATGTACGCATTGAATCTCCTAGAGGAGAAATTGGCTGCCATATTGTATCCAAAGGCAAAGCAGAGCCTTATCGCTTGAAATTCCGGAGGCCTTCTTTCGTTAACCTGCAAATTCTGCCCAAGCTTTTGGTAGGGGAGACGATGACCAATTTAATTACTATATTGGGCGGCATCGATATCGTGGTAGGGGAGGTCGATTGCTGATGGGAGCTTGGTTGAACGGACCGCTTACTTGGGGAGATGTATTCGTTATTTTCCTATGGGGGGCGGTGCTTCTTGCCATTGTGCTTGGCTTCGTCACCTATGCCATCTATTTCGAACGAAAAGTGATTGGGTGGATGCAGCTTCGGGTTGGTCCGAGTCGAGTAGGGCCGTTCGGGCTGCTTCAGACGGTAGCTGATATATTCAAGCTCTTGATTAAGGAGGACACCATTCCCCGCAAAGCCGATCGGGCCTTGTTCATGCTTGCTCCTGTGCTTGCCTATGTGCCTGCATTTACGGTATTGGCCGTCATTCCTTACACGCAAAATCTTTATTTTGCCGATCTGAATGTAGGCTTGCTCTATTATGTAGCCTTATCTGGCATTTCGACGCTGGCGATTATACTGGGCGGTTGGGCTTCCAATAACAAATATGCTCTGCTCGGCGGCATGCGCTCTGCCGCGCAGATGATCAGCTACGAGGTGCCGCTCGTCATCTCTGTGGTCGGTGTCATTCTGCTTAGCGGCAGCCTGAATCTGCGTGATATTGTAGCTGCCCAAGGCGGAGGGTGGTTCTGGGATTGGAACTTCCTTCCTCAGATTATTGGTTTTGTCGTCTTCGTTATTGCAGCAGTATCTGAACTGAACCGTACGCCCTTCGATCTGCCGGAGGCGGAGTCCGAGCTGGTAGCGGGCTACCATGTCGAGTACAGCGGCTTTCGGTTTGCCTTCTTTATGCTGACGGAATACGTCTATGTCTATGCAATTGCTGCGTTAATCACCGTATTGTTTCTAGGAGGCTGGTATGCCCCTGCGCCGTTCCTTGATTTCGTCCCGGGCATCATTTGGTTTTTGCTCAAATTCTCTTTGATTGTCTTCTTTCTGTTCTGGATCAGGGCAACCTTTCCGCGAATTCGTGTAGATCAGCTTATGGGGCTCGGGTGGAAGGTACTGCTGCCTGTATCTATTGCAAATGTGTTTTTAACGGCAATTTATGTGGAGATATTTATCAAGGGCTGATAAGGAGGAAATGGAAATGAATGGACTTTTCCAAGGGCTTGGTGTTACGCTCAAAGCAATGACGACCAAGAAAGTGACCACTTCCTATCCGGATGAGCCTTTCGTTATGCCGGATCGCTTTCGGGGAATTCAGCATTTCATTCCCGATTTATGCATTGTGTGCAATCAATGTGCAAAAATATGCCCGACGGATTGCATTACGCTAACTGGCAAGCCAAACCCTGACCCGACCAAGAAAGTTAAGGTCATTGATACGTTTGATATTAATTTTGAAATTTGTATATTATGCGACCTATGCACGGAGGTATGCCCGACGGAAGCGATTGTCATGACGAATGAATTCGAGCTGTCCGCCTATAGTCGGGATGAGCTGTTCAAGGACGTGCAGTGGCTCACAGATAACAACAGTTTGGTGCGCCAGGATAATAATAATATCGGTGCTCCTGTGAAGGGAGGCTCCAAATCAGTTGTTTGATACAGAATTCATCGTCTTCTTCCTGCTCTCTGCCATTATGATAAGCGGGGCTGTCCTGATGGTGAGCCTGCAGAAGGTTGTGCATATGGTGATCTCTATGGCTGGTGTCTTCCTCGGTATGGCGGGCATGTTCGTATTGCTGGAGGCGGAGTTTATTGCTTTTGTCCAAGTAATGATCTATGTCGGAGCCGTATCCATTCTCATGATATTCGGCATTATGATGACGAATCATCAGGACTCCGCATCAAAGCAGGTTAGACCGCTTCATGAGATACTTGCTGCAATAGGAGCACTGTGTTTGTTCGGCATTTTGTTTTTTGCGATACGAGTTACCACCTTCCCCAAGCCGGAGCCTATCCAGCAGGTTCAGGATAATACGCTGGAGATCGGTAAACTGCTGTACACAGGGTATGTGGTGCCGTTCGAGCTTGTATCGGTGTTGTTGACAGTGGCTTTTATAGGAGCAATAGCGATTGCCAAACGTACATCCGACCCTGCCAAGGAGGTGGAATAATGGCGATGCTTCCTTCTTATTTGACTGCAGCAGCTATTCTTTTTTGTATTGGATTATATGGTGCGCTAGTGAAGCGTAATGCGGTCGTCGTCTTGTTATCAATAGAGCTTATGCTGGCTGCAGTCAATCTGAATCTGATTGCCTTTTCTAAGTATGGGGTTATGCCATCGTTAACGGGCCAAATATTCGCATTATTCACGATTACGGTAGCAGCGGCAGAAGCAGCAGTTGGGATAGCGATCTTGATTGCGCTATATCGCGCCCGCGGCACCGTTCAGGTTGATGAATACGACAAGATGAGGAGGTAAAGCGGCTATATGGACATTTATACGGAGACAGCATGGCTCATTCCGGCTTTTCCGCTGGCGGCGTTCCTCCTTTTAATTGCTTTGGGCCGTGGCTTCCGTACGACGAGTGTGCTGATTGGCATAATTGGCTCACTAGGCTCCCTTATTCTAGCCTTGCTTGTACTTGTGGAGCATCTTGGCACGGACGCAATGGATTATGGCTCCTCATGGCCATGGATTTTTTTGGAAGGTAATAATGTGCACGGGGATATGCTGTACATGAGCTTTGAGGTCACGAATATGACTGCGCTTATGTTGGTCGTGGTTACGGCTATCAGCTTCATCGTCAACGTGTACTCTGCCGGCTACATGAAGAAGGATGAGAGAGTGACCGTCTTCTATGGTTATATCGCATTGTTTTCTTTCGCTATGCTAGGCCTGGTACTGGCGGGTGATCTGCTCACGCTATATATTTTCTGGGAGTTGGTCGGTGTAGGCTCATTCTTGCTGATTGGATTCTGGTACACGAAACCGGCAGCAAGAGCGGCTGCGAAGAAAGCTTTTATTGTCACTCGAATAGGCGACGCGGCGCTGCTGCTAGCCATTCTGCTGTTGTACTGGCATATGCCCGGTCATGCGCTGGATTTCGACTCGATTCAGAATATGTTCGGGGATGGGGGGGCGAACACGCTGTCCTCTGGCATCACAACGTTTATTGCTCTGCTGATTTTGCTGGGCGCTATGGGCAAGTCAGGGCAATTCCCACTGCATGTCTGGCTTCCTGATGCTATGGAGGGGCCAACGCCTATCAGCGCATTGATTCATGCAGCAACGATGGTTGCGGCGGGCGTGTTCTTATTGGCGAAAACCTTTGATATATTTGAATCCTCCGCGATCGCCATGCAGTCTGTCGCTTATATTGGCGGCTTTACCGCTTTATTTGCCGCCACCATCGCAATGGCACAGAATGATCTGAAACGAATACTAGCCTATTCAACAATTAGCCAGCTAGGCTATATGTTCATGGCAATCGGCTTGGGCTCGGTTACTGGCGGCCTATTCCATTTGTTCACACATGCTTTTTTCAAGGCGCTTCTGTTCCTAGGTGCAGGAAGTGTTATTCATGCGGTACATACACAAAATATTCAGGAGATGGGCGGTATTGCCTCTAGAATGCGAATTACAGCGCTGACCTTTGGGATTGGAGCGTTAGCTTTAACGGGAATTCCTCCATTCTCCGGTTTCTGGTCCAAGGATGCTATTCTGGCAACGGCCTTTCAAGAAAATCTGCCTTTGTTCATCGTTGGTATCGTGACTGCGTTCTGCACGGCTTTGTACATGTCGCGATTATTTTTCCTTGTCTTTACTGGCAAGCCTCGCACGAATCTTAACGCCAAGGAATCCCCTGCTGTTATGACCATACCGTTACTTATTCTCGCCATTCTGGTCATCGTTACTGGCTTCGTAGAAACGCCTTGGAATGGTTGGCTTGGCCATTGGCTGAGTGGAGAGGAAGGGCAAGGCGCTCATGGGGGAGGGGCAGCCATGATTATTTCTATTATCGTGAGCATAGTGGGCATTGGTATAGGCTGGCTTATTTATGTAAAAGGCACAATCAGCCGCAGCGCAATTGCTGCTAGGGGTTCTTGGCTCATCCAATTGCTGGAGCGCAAATATTATGTAGATGAAGTATATGATGCATTTCTTGTCACTCCTATTCGAGGGATAGGCTCTGCTCTGTCTCTTTTTGATAAGTATGTAATAGGTGGGGCCGTGCAGTTAACAGGTCTGGCTGTTCTATCGGCAGGTAAGCTTGGAACAAAGCTTCAGAACGGGCAAATACAGACCTATAGCGTGACGGCCATAATCGGACTGGTTATATTGGTCCTGGCTATTGCCCTAAGGAGGCTCTGGTAGACAAATGATCAACCTCACCGATATTCCTATTTTATCGCTCCTTCTCTTGTCACCAATAGCAGGACTGCTCGTCATCCTTCTTCTGCCGAAGCACCGCAGTCGCTGGCTGCATGCAGCAGCCGTTGTCACGACTCTTATACCGCTTATGTTGTCGCTATGGCTCTATGCTGACTTTGATAAGCATATGGGGACGGATAGCTATGAAGAGCAAGCCTCCTGGGTGGAGATTCCACTTAATGCTGAGGTGCTGGCAGGCGATGAAGTGCTTTCCGCTACATTCTCTTTGCAATATGCAGTTGGGATTGACGGCTTGTCGCTTCCGCTTCTTATCCTGACGACGCTCATTATGGCAATGGCGGCTTTGGCCTCCATACACATAAAGAAACGATGGAAGGCCTATTATGTCTGGTTCCTTCTACTTGAAGCGGGTATTCTCGGTGTGTTTTTAGCGCGTGACTTGTTCTTATTTTTTATTTCTTTCGAAATTACTTTAGTGGCGATGTTCTTTCTGATTGGCATATGGGGCTATTATAATCGGGAGCGGGCTGCGAACCAATTTTTGCTGTATAACGGAATAGGCTCAGCTATCATGCTCATTGCTTTCGTTATTCTGGTCAACACTGCTGGCTTCCATATCGACGCTTCTTCCTTCATATACAGCGGCAGCTATGCCGATATCGCTTATAATCTGACGGACTCTGCGGCATGGGTCAATCAAGAGGCGATCGCGAACGGTGCGGCCAATCCTTTCTTTTTATCAAATGCGATGCAATGGACGCTGTTCGTCCTGCTGCTTATCGCGTTCGGCATTAAGCTGCCAGCCTTTCCGTTTCATACTTGGATGCTTAAGGTGCACACGGAGGCACCTCCGTCTGTTGTTATGATTCACTCGGGTATCTTGCTTAAAATGGGTGCCTATGGGCTGCTGCGGTTCGGGATTGGTCTGTTCCCGGAGCAGGCCAAAGCCTCAGCACTGCTGCTGGCCTTGCTCGGGGTCACTAACCTGTTGTATGGAGCTCTTCTCGCTTTCCGTCAGACCGAGCTGAAGCTGGTATTCGCTTACTCGTCCATCAGTCATATGGGGATCGTCCTGCTGGGTATAGCGGCATTCAATATAATTGGCACGCAGGGCGCAATCGTTCAGCTTATCTCGCACGGACTAATATCTGCGTTGCTATTCCTCATAGTAGGCAGCTTATATGAGCGGACGAAGACAACGGAGCTGACTGAGCTTGGCGGCCTAGCACGTTCAATGCCATTCATGAGCGGAGTGTTGCTTGCTGCTGGCTTGGCATCCCTTGGATTGCCCGGTATGTCGGGGTTTGTAGGGGAACTATTATCGCTGTTGGGCTTGTTTGAGAGTTACCCATGGGTAGCTGGTATTGCGGTATTGGGTATTATTTTAACGGCAGTCTATATGCTCCGAGCTGTGCTTAATGTAACCTTCGGACCTCTGAAGGAGCAATATAAGGCTATCAAGGATGCAAGGCTGGTTGAGGCGCTGCCGATGATCATACTGCTCGCTTTCGTTCTGCTTATCGGATGCTTCCCGTCTGTCCTTACCGATATGGTGAGCTATAGCATAAGGGAATTGGCTGGCTTGGCAGTTACGATTGGAGGTGGGGGATAGCCATGTATGAAGGAGCATCGTTTAACCCGTTAGCTTGGTCAGAGATGCGCTATCTTGCCCCGGAATTATCGCTTGCAGCAGTATTTATTGTGCTCGTCCTTATAGATTTATTGCTTCCGAAGACGTTCAGCCGTCTCTCAATCGGTTGGCTGACGCTAGGGGGACTGCTGCTGTCACTTGGAATTGTTATTGGACAGTTGCTGGAGATGAATCCTTCGGGAGCCTCAGCGCTATCAGGAGAAACGATCAGCTTGCTCGGCTCTAGCTATAGAGTCGATGATTTCGGCAGTCTTCTCAAACTCATCTTTCTCTTCGGCACCTTGTTAATCGTTCTAATGGGATTGGGCTCGTTAAAGCGGGATAAGCTGGAGGAGATTACGGATAAAGGAGAGTTTTTCTACCTCCTGCTCCCGGCCGTAATCGGGGCGATGATCATGGCCTCGTCGGGCAATCTGATTACGCTGTATATTGGCCTGGAGCTGCTAAGCATTACGAGTTATGTGTTGGTTGGAATACGCAAGCGTGCCTCTCTGTCTGCAGAAGCGGCATTCAAATATGTCGTCATCGGCGGCATATCCTCGGCTCTTATTTTATTTGGGATGTCCTATCTATATGGAGTGACAGGGTCGGTTGATCTGAGTCATTTTTCCTTGGCGCAAGCGGTAGCAGCTTATCCAGCCTTCGTTTATGTAGGTTTCTTTTTTCTCATAGCGGGCTTCGGTATCAAAATCGCAGCTGCGCCATTCCATGCCTGGGCGCCAGACGTATATCAAGGCGCAGCTACGCCGATATCGGCCTTTCTGGCGGTCATAGCAAAGGGCGCGGCATTGGTTGCTGTATTCCGTATTCTATATGGCAGTCGACTGTTCGTTCTTGATGTGGCGGACGATGTCTTTTTTGCAGTATTAGTTCTAGCAGCTACGACCATGCTTGTCGGAACGACAGCAGCGCTTGTGCAGAAGCAAGTGAAAAGGCTGCTTGCTTTGTCTGGAGCAGCTAATGCGGGTTATCTGCTTGTCCCTATCGGCTTGTCATTCACTACGACACACAGTAACAACTTTTCGGAATTCATCTTTTATTTGGCAGCTTATCTGCTTATGAATATAGGAGCATTCGCAGTTGTGACAATCGTGAGCCGCGCGGCTGGACATGAGGAGATTAAGGGGTTCTCTGGCCTCTATTATCGTGCTCCATGGACGGCTGGAGCCATGACCCTGTTTCTTCTCTCGCTTGCGGGGCTTCCTATATCAGCAGGTTTCTTCGGTAAGCTGTTCATACTAATTGGAGCAGCTAACGCCAAAGCCTATTGGCTTGTTGTGATTATGGTCATAAGCAGCGTAGTATCGTATTATTTTTATTTTGCAATTATTCGTCAAATGTTCATGCGTTCCAATAGCAGTGAAGAGAATGAGATACAGCTACCCATTCCAACCGCACTAGTCATCTGGATTTGTGCCTTAGCGACGTTTGCGCTGGGTATAGTGCCACATGTGCTGATGGACGCTATTCATTCGGTATTTACCATTCAGACTGACCTCATTATGGCACGCTGATCATGGCATTTAACAAAGAGCAATGATTACAGGAAGCAGCAGGCGAAAAGGCCTCCTGCTTTCTTTTTTATGGGTCCATTGTCCTTTTATTTGCAAATCTACTCTTTGTAGAGAGGAGAATATCACAGGGTCATAGAATGATATAGGTTTGAATCGTAAACCTATATCTACCAATATTGATACCTATCACGGCCAAATACAAAGATAAAGGCAGACTTGACAATGAGACGTTCCAAGGTTTACTTATACAAGCGAATAGGAGGCATGCTCATCCTGGCATCTATGGTGTGCGGAGCAGTTGTTCCTGCAAGCCTAGCGGGTTCTGTAGTACAAGCACCGGCGGCAGGCTTCTCTTCATCCACTTCTTTTATAGGCGAGGAACCCAAAGGATGGCTTATCAAATGGCGTAATCCTGCACAGGCACATGCCATTCATGACACATTAGTACTTCGTCGACAGCCTGAGACAGCGGTAGAGCTTGTCTGCCCTGCTGACCCGGATGAAGATACTGCTGCATGGTTAGCTCGACTGCAAAGCATGCCAGGCATCGAGTATGTGCATCCGAATAATCGCGTACATATATTGAAGGAGCCTGATGCGGAAGACCAAGAGATTGCTTCTAAAAGCAAGGCAGTTATAAATACGACAGAGGCGAATGATCCGTTACTCTCCAGGCAGTTGTATCTCGAGCAAATTGGTGCGCTGCGCGCATGGGAGCGGGTACGTGAGCAATTGGATCTCACCATTGCGATAGTAGATACAGGGATAGATTTGGATCACCCCGACTTGAAGAATAATCTCGTATCTGGCACTAACCTCGTACAGCCTAATTTGCCTCCCGATGATGACAACGGGCATGGTACGAGCGTAGCAGGTGTAATTGCGGCATCTGGCAATAATAAAGTAGGGGTAGCGGGTATTCTGTGGCGTGCTAAGATTATGCCAATCAAAGCATTGGACTATCAGGGTGACGGCACCGAGCAGGAGCTGGGCGATGCGATATTATATGGTGTCCGTAACGGCGCCAGAATTATCGTCTTGTCCGTGGGGCTTCATCGGCAATCTCCATATATGGCGGATATCGTACAGTATGCTGAGAATAAAGGCGTTCTGCTAGTAGCTGCTGCAGGCAATGACGGGGTGACGCTTGGTGACAAAGCAGCTGTGAAATATCCGGCAGCTTATCCTACAGTAATGGCTGTTGGTGGTCTGCGGACTAATAATAAGAGAGATTCTCGATCCAATTCCGGCTCAGAGCTTGATATCTCTGCGCCGTGGAATGTATATACGACAGCGTTGGGCGGCCGATATAAAAAAGAAGAGGGCACTTCCATGGCAGCTCCTCAGGTTGCCGCTGCTGCCGCCCTCGTATGGGCTCGCTATCCAGAGCTCAAGCCTTATCAGGTCCGTGAGCTGCTCAGGCAGACGGCAGCTGATATCGCTCCTGCTGGATTTGATCCTGATACGGGCTATGGCCTTCTTCAAGTGGACAAGGCAGTTGCTACTGCCCTGAAGGCTGATCGGTTCGAACCAAGCAACAGTCGTGCGCAAGCTGGTTTTATCCCGATGGATAAGCAAATATCAGCGGTACTGCAGCCTGGCGGTGACAAAGACTGGTACATGTTTGATGCTCCTTATGAAGGCAGCGTGACCTTACGGTTCGAGGGGCTGCTCACATCAGGCAAATCTTTCCCGCCTGTTCGCTTATCGCAATACACCGATAGCAAGCGCCTGCAGACCTGGGAGGCTAAGCTGGGGACCCGCACTATTGATTTCAAAGTCAAGAAGGGGCGGCAGTACCTGCTTGTCGAAGCAATGAATAAGGATAATAAAATCCGGCTGCCGTATACACTTACAACAACCTTCACTATGGCTCCAGATGCTTATGAGACCAATGACAAGATGTATGAGGCTTATACGCTGCAGCCGCGCAGCCAGACGATCTATGGGAGCTTTCACAAAATGGCCGATCGAGATTGGTTCGCTATTACATTTAAATATGGAGGCACACTGAGTCTGCGGCTAAGTACGAATACGGTGCGGATTGATCCTGGGCTTGCCATTCAGCGTGCGGGGCAGGCTCTTATGGCCTATGACAATGAAGGTGAGGGTCAGACGGAGCAATCGCCAAAATTAACGATTACCCCTGGCAAATATTATATTCGTGTCCATAATGCCATCTCATCTGAAGCGAATCCGACAATTGGCACGTATACGTTGAAGATGAACTACACTCCTCGTTTCGAGGACCCGAACGAGCCGAATGACAAATCCTATGAGGCGCTTCGTATTTCCTCAGGCAATGAGTATGTAGGAATAATGGACAGGCAAGGGGATAAGGATTGGTTCCAGCTGCGATTGAACGAACCAAGTATTGTTGATTTTAAATTGTTTAACATTCCTTCAGGAAAGGTAATGACGTTAGAAGCATACGATAAGAAGCAGAAGCTGCTATTTAAGCAGTCAAGCGGACCATCGGGACGACTTGATATTTCGGATAAAATTTTTCAGGAGGGTGTGTATTATGTTAAGCTTACGTCTAATGCGCCTTTCAATGATCAACTGTATCGGTTCCAAATGGATGCCTATCCATGGATAGAGGGTTTTTTGGATAAAAATACAATCGTTTCGAAGGCTGGCAAAGACCTGCTGAATGGAAAAGAATTGTGACAGTATTGTAGCGGATACGTCAATGAGCGTCGAAGTACCTATAAGCGGGTAAGTAGAAAAAAGGAGTCCATTAGGCAATGAGTTCAAGTGAAAGAATATTGAGCGATTTACAGAGTACTGCAGGAATGACAGGGCTGTTCTCCATTGTTGTAACGCTTATCAGCATTGTATTTGTCTGGTTCGTGCTTCAAGAGGTCAAGATGGAGACCTTCTTCAAATTTCCACGCAGCCCAAAAGCACGCCTGTTCCAGATTATTGTGGCGGTTGCTCTAGGCCATTCTTTTGCTTCCTTTCTGCTGGATTATTGGAACTGGTCAATGCTGTTAAGGACTTTTGTCGAATAACAATAGCGAAAGAAGTTAACAATGGGTAATACAGGACGGACTGAATTTGCGACAAGGCTGCGAATGCTGTATAGAATGCCCCATGCTCCTGCTTGGAAACGTTATCCTAACCGTTTTTTTACTTTATTCTTATGGAATTGGCATGGAAGCAAGCAAGATAAGACGAGTAAAATATGGAAGAAATTTATCGCTTGTCGATTCGTGTAGATGAGTGATAAGATGAAGGTTGGATAAAGGGGTATTTGGTATTATATTCATAAGATAAATTGAAATAAGCGACAAGAAATTCAGTTCGCGGAGGGAACTATAAGATGACCAAAATTATCATCCGCGGAGGCCAGCGTTTGTCGGGAACTGTCCGTGTCAGCGGCGCAAAAAATGCAGTACTTCCCATCTTGGCGGCCTCACTACTTGCAGCGAAAGGGGACAGCGTCATCTATGACGTTCCACTCCTCGACGATGTGATGACTATTCAGAAGGTATTGGCTTCCGTAGGTGCCAAGCTTGATTATCATAATGAGACGATGCGTATTTCGGCAGAATCGATTACGTCTTTTGAAGCTCCCTATGAGTTGGTTCGTAAAATGCGTGCCTCCTTCCTAGTTATGGGACCTTTGTTAGCTCGAATCGGTAAGGTGCGAATTTCACTTCCAGGCGGATGTGCCATTGGCACAAGGCCGATTGATCAGCATTTGAAAGGCTTCGAGGCAATGGGTGCCGAGATTACTCTTGGTCATGGCTTTATTGAAGCAAGCACAAGGACGAAGCTAAAAGGTGCAAAGATTTATCTAGATGTAGCTAGCGTCGGGGCGACTGAGAACATTATGATGGCTGCTGCTCTGGCAGAAGGCACAACTACGATTGAAAACGCGGCAAAAGAGCCGGAAATTGTTGATTTGGCAAATTATTTGAATGCAATGGGTGCCAAAGTGCGCGGTGCAGGCACAGGTATTATTCGGATCGAAGGCGTAGAGCAGATGCATGGCGCTGTTCACAACGTCATTCCTGACCGTGTGGAAGCAGGTACCTTCATGATTGCAGCAGCTATCACAGGTGGCGACGTGTTCGTCGAAGGAGCAATCGCGGATCATCTTACACCGGTTATCTCCAAGTTGCAGGAGATGGGTGTAGAGGTAATGGAATCAGATAACGGCATTCGCGTACGGGCTACTGGAGCTTTGAAGTCTGTTGATGTGAAGACATTGCCTCACCCTGGGTTCCCAACCGATATGCAATCTCAAATGATGGCTCTGTTGCTTGTTTCTGAAGGCACCTCGGTCATTACGGAGACGGTGTTCGAGAACCGTTTCATGCATGTTGAAGAATTTCACAAAATGAACGCGCAAATTAAAGTTGAAGGCCGATCGGCAATTATTAGCGGTAATGTGCCGCTTACAGGTGCCAAGGTATGTGCAACCGATTTGCGAGCAGGAGCAGCTCTTATTTGTGCAGCCCTGCATGCTGAGGGAGAGACAGAGCTTACAGGCATTCACCACGTTGACCGCGGATATGTGAATATTACGGGTAAGCTGGCAGGACTAGGAGCCATCGTCCATAGGGTTGAGGCAGAGGCAGCAGTTGCATCTATCGCCGCAGCTATCGAGGCGGAGCCTGCTGTAAGCTATAAGCGTGAGAAAGAAGTGCCTGTCATGAAGGTGCAGCCTACCTGGGCATAAGCTATTACAATTGAAACAGGGAGCTTCCAAGAGAAAGCCGTTAATCGGCTTGCTGCTGGAAGCTCCCTTTTTGCATGGAGGCAAGACCCAAATCCATATCCTATTCAGTTAGACAATAAGAACAGAAATTCATTCTTGTTGTCTTTTTATTATGGATGAAAGGTTTATTAGAGGGGTTGTTCATACGATGTTCATTTTTTCATGCTATATTCGTTCGAAACCAGATCGGAAGAGGCGGGATTAGGGGATGAAAAAATGGATATGGTCATTAGGGATTATTATTGTTATCACTGCTGTAGGAATAGGAGCTTACAATTATTTATTGCGTGAGAAGCCCGTAGAACCAATGGCAGCCACCGCCCAGACCGTCAAGGCAGCGAAAGGAAATATTGAGGTGAAGATAAGCGGAACCGGAGCGGTCACAGCGGACGAGCGGGCAACGGTAACGGCGGGAGTATCAGGAACGGTAGCTCAGCTTGGCTTCAAGGTGGGTGAAATCGTGAAGAAGGGGCAGGTGCTAGTCACATTTGAATCGGAGGATGTGCAGGCTCAAATCAGCAAGCTTGCGCTGACGCTAAAGAAACAAAGCATGCAAATGGAGCAATATGAGCTCCAGTATAAAGAAGCGGCTGTTCAGGCAGACGAGAATTCGTCGCAGAAGGAATCTGTGAAGATGAATATGGATGTGCTGAAGCTGGAAATGGAGCAGAATAGGGCAGACCTGCAAGATCTTGAGGAGCGTCAATTGCAGCGCAAGCAGGTCGTCGCACCTCTTGATGGAGAGATAACGGCCAGCGACATTGCAGTGGGCGATGAATTGCAGAGCAATGCGACGATTGCCTCGATCGTTAATTACTCTTCTTTGAAGTTCAAGATCCAGGTGGATGAACTGGATATGCCGCAGCTGAAAGTCGGACAAACGGCATTGATTCATCTGAATGCGTTGGAGGACCGGACAATTGAAGGCCAGATCGAATTGTTAGCAAAGGAAGGGACAGCGTCTAATGGCGTTGCCGCATATGATGTAACGATTGCTTTGGGGGATATGGAGGGCGTAATCGCTGGGATGTCTGGCCAAGCGGATATCGTAATCGCATCCCAAAAAGATATAGTGGTGGTTCCAGTGGCTGCTGTACTGGAGATGAGAGGGAAATCCTATGTTCGCATCCCGGCAACAGGAGAAGGTAGCCAGAGGAGTGGCAGCGAGGCAGAGGGTCAAGGACAGCAAGGACAAGGACAAGCACTAGGTCAAGGAGGACAAGGTCAGGCACAAGGACAACAAGGACAACAGGGACAACAGGGGCAGGGTCGAGTGGGGAAGACAACAGGAGGGAGTCGTGAGCCCGGATCTGGAATGGGTGGTCAAATGAAGGAAGTTGTCGTTGGAATCAGCGACGAGTCAAATGTAGAGATTGTCTCTGGTTTAGTAGAGGGGGATGCTGTATTGGTGATGCTGCCGCAAGGTACGCAGGGCATCTCTGGGACATCAAGCGATAATAGGCAGCAGCAGATGCAAGGGGGGATGATGCTGCCCGGTGGCAGCGGATTCGGAGGTAATGGCGGCGGTGGATTCTCGGGCGGCGGGTCAACTGGCGGGATGACTCGTACGGGCGGCAGCGGGGGCGGTATGAGCCGATGATGAGCAGGGACATGGACAGGCTGATCAATATACATGAAGTGTCAAAAATTTATAAGATGGGCAGAGAGCTAGTAACGGTTCTAGACAAGGTATCTCTTCAAGTGAACAGGGGCGAATTTGTAGCAATCGTCGGCCCATCCGGCTCCGGAAAGTCCACATTAATGAATGTAATCGGGTGCTTGGATACGCCTACTGAGGGCAGCTACAAGCTGGATGGCATTGAGGTCAAGGGACAGAGTGATAACAAGCTGGCGGAAATACGCAATAACAAAATCGGATTCATTTTTCAAGGCTTTCATCTGCTGCCCAAGCTGACTGCACTCGAAAATTGCGAGCTGCCGCTTATTTATCGCGGACTGCCTGCACGCGAGAGACGTTCAAGAGCCATACATGCTCTTGAGCAAGTAGGACTTGCGGAGAGAATGAATCATCGTCCAAGCGAGTTGTCCGGGGGACAACAGCAGAGAGTTGCTATCGCACGGGCTCTGGCCGCTCATCCTCCGATTTTATTGGCAGATGAGCCTACCGGTGCCTTGGACTCTAAGACTGGGCAAGAGGTTCTAGCTATGATGGAGCAACTGAATCGAGAGGGCCATACGATTATTCTGATCACACATGATATGGAGGTAGCCAAGCGAGCGGGAAGAACGGTCGTCATTAAAGATGGGGTGCTGAGTGAAGAAAGGGGTGGGGAGCATGAAGCTTACGCAGGGCTTCAGCATGGCGTTCAAAAGCGTATGGTCGAACAAGCTTAGAACAACCCTATCCATGCTCGGCATACTGATAGGTGTAGCTACGGTTATTGCTCTTGTAGCGATGGGCAAAGGCTCCAGCAATCAGGTGGAGGAGCAGGTATCCAGCTTGGGGACAAATATGCTATCCATTACGATAACAGGGAGAGGTACAAGTACGACGCTGTCCAAGGAAGAAGCGATGGCGTTCGCCGAGCTTCCTAACGTTGAAGGGGTCTCGCCGGTGGTGAGCAGCAGCTCAACGGTTAAATATAAAACAACAAGCGTAAATGTAACCGTGGAAGGAATTACGCCAGAGTATGAGCTGGTTAATGATTTCAGCGTGCAAGCTGGGCGGTACATTGTTCCAGTCGACGAGAATCATGCTCAAAGGGTTGCATTGATTGGGACGGCTACTGCAGAGGAGCTGTTCGGCCAGAATGATCCAGTAGGACAAATCATTCTTCTGAATGGCTATCGTTTTACAATTGTAGGGCTATTGGAGCCTAAAGGCAGCTCATTAACGGGCTCTAATGACGAGAAAATTCTTATACCATTATCCACTGCACAACGTTTATTCAAAAGCACGGGTGTCCGTTCGGTATATATGAAGGTTACGAATCTTGATCGGATGGATGCGGTCGTAGCGCTGCTTGAAATTCAGTTATCAGAGAAGTTCCGCGGCGATACGAGCAGCTATCGAATCTTCAATCAGCAAGATGCGATGGAAACTCTCAATTCGGTCAATAAAACAATGAATACGATGCTGCTCTACGTTGCCGCTATTTCACTAGTGGTAGGCGGAATAGGAATTATGAATATTATGCTAGTGTCGGTAACAGAGCGTACCCGGGAAATTGGTATACGAAAATCACTAGGAGCGAAACGTCGCGACATTTTGTTTCAATTTCTAGTCGAAGCCGTGACGATTAGCGGATTAGGAGGTCTGCTGGGCATAGGCTTTGGTTATACAGCCTCTATTATTATTGGCAAGGTAATGGGGACAGCCACGGAGGTTCCTTTGAACACGGTTCTTACAGCCTTCGCGTTCTCAGCTGCTGTAGGTGTCATATTCGGACTATTTCCTGCTAATAAAGCTGCAGGGCTAAGACCAGTCGACGCTCTGCGACATGACTGATCAGCCTCAGTTCTATCCTATCATTTGACCTCATAGAATAAACCATCAACTGGATTAAGAGAGGGCCCTCTTATTCCGTAGAGGAGGGAAGGTATTCATGAGGCGAATGATAGCAGGCAGGCAGTTAAGCCCGAGAATGGCGGCATGGCTGACTCTGTTCTGCATTGGCGCTTTGCTAGGCGCTGCGATTGTGATGCTGCAGCTATCGTTGTCTGAGCTGCAAGATAGACAGCTTCCCGTACCCGATCTAAAGCAGCCAATAGTTGCAGATTCAGATAAGCCGATGTTAGTTGAGGACAAGCCAGATGCTGATCGTCCATTATATGAAGCGGAGAATGGACAGGAGCAGCCTGTTGTTCGAGTCTATTTAACAAAAGAGCGTAAGGTGGAGAAGGTGCCGCTAGAGATTTATGTAAGAGGGGTTCTAGCAGGAGAAATGCCTGTTGAGTTTGAACTGGAAGCTTTAAAGGCGCAGGCGATTGCAGCCAGGACCTATATTATAAGGCGTTTATCGTTGCATGATAAAAGCGGATTATCCTCTTCGGAAATTGCAGCACAGGCAGATGTAACGGATACGATTGAGCATCAAGTTTATATTCCATTGAAGGAGCTTGCTCAAAAGTGGCCTAAAAACAAAAGAAAATTGTTTACTAGTAAGCTAGGAGAAGCTGTAAAAGCAACAAAGGGGCAAATTATTACGTTTAACGATGAACCCATACAAGCAACTTTTTTCTCAACAAGCAATGGCTTCACAGAGAATTCGGAGGATTATTGGGAGTCCAAAATTCCGTATTTGCGCAGTGTAGAAAGCCCTTGGGACAAAGAGATCTCACCTCGTTATAAAGAGACCATAGCATTGAGTCTAGAGACGTTCTATGCGAAATTAGGAGTGAAGAGAAAAAGCGAGGATAGGCCTGGTGTACGCATTATAGAGAAGACGGCGGGCAATCGAATAGGAAAAATTACAATCGGAGACCTAACCTTTACAGGAAGAGAAGTGAGAGAGAGGCTGGGGCTTGCTTCTTCTCAATTTAGTTGGAGCTTCGCAGGCGATTCTATCAGAATCACGACCTATGGTTATGGTCACGGAGTAGGCATGAGCCAATGGGGAGCGAATGGGATGGCGAAGGCTGGCAAACAGTCAGATGACATTCTGCTTCACTATTATTCGGGTACGAGAATTGAGCAAGCATCGAGACTTCCAACAAAACTTATAAAATAGCAAAACCTCACGTATAAAGCTAGTTGTTCTGGTAACAATGGCTAGTGAGGTGATAGAAATGAATGACAATAATCAGAACAAACCAAAGCAAAAAACAGAAGAAACTCCCAAAAACGTACTGGGAGAAACATCTGCCGCCAATTCTAGCAACGGGGTGAAGAGACTGCTATCGCGAAAATGGGTTTCGCCAGCAGTATTTATGGCCGCGGCAGCAATTATCGTAACCTTAATGTGGATCTATCAGGGATCGGACAACACCAAGCCAACCACAGCAACAGAGGAGTCCGGAATCACTGAAGGTGTCACTAAAGGTGAAGATTCTGCAACTCAACCAGAAGAAACAGTAACAGAAGTGACTAGCAATGGAGAAAAGCTTGCGTGGCCGCTATTGAATAAGGATGAGCTGCAAGAAGCGCTTTCTTTCTATGATGCGAATGCAAGCCAGGAGCAGCGTCAGGCGGCATTGGTTCAAACAGGCAATACGTTCTCGCCGCATCTCTCCGTTGACTTCACACATCCGAATGATCAGCCTTTCGATGTGGTGGCGGCCCTCTCGGGTAAAGTAGCACTCGTGGATAAGCACCCGACTAACGGGAATACGGTTGAAATTGATCACGGTGACGGGCTGGTCACTGTATACCAAAGCCTAAGTGATGTATTGGTCGCTGAAGGTGATGAAGTGAAGCAGGGAACTATCCTTGCAAAAGCAGGTCGCAATGATATTGAACGCGACCTTGGCATCCACCTTCACTTCGCTGTTCACAAAGACGGAAAAGCGATTAATCCCATTACAGCAATTGGCGAGCAATAAATAGGTCTAAAGTAGTGCGAGCAGGGGATATTCCCCTGCTTGTTTCATGTTTTGGTGAAAATATTTGGCCAAACAGGCTTGTCATGCTTGACCACAAAGAATATATACCTCCTCCCCTCATATAATGTACCAAACTATCTCGAGTAGGGAGGCGGGAACGTGCACGATTACATCAAAGAGCGAACCATTAAAATAGGCCGTTGCATCGTTGAAACGAAGCATACGGTGCGAACCATCGCCAAAGAATTCGGTGTTTCCAAGAGCACGGTCCATAAGGATTTGACCGAGCGATTGCCAGAGATTAACCCCGATCTGGCTGATCAAGTTAAGCACATTCTCGAATACCACAAATCCATTCGGCACCTGAGAGGGGGAGAAGCAACAAAGATTAAATATAAAAAAACGAGTACAAAAAAACGTGAAGTCATTACTGCCGGAAAAACATGATATTATTCATTATTTTTCAACAAAGTAATAGAGGATTTTAGTGACTTTTGGCGAATAATGTACGTTAGCGGTTTCTATGTCATGGGAACTATTTTGAATGTAACGTATACATTATCCGTTGGAGGACTAAAGCCTTATGTTGAGCAAGGATATTGGGATTGATCTGGGTACTGCGAATGTATCCATTCATGTAAAAGGAAGAGGCGTCGTACTTGACGAGCCTTCAGTAGTTGCTATTGAGATTGATACAAAAAAAGTACTGGCGGTAGGCGATGAAGCACATCGTATGGTAGGCAGGACGCCGGGCAACATTATTGCGATCCGTCCCTTGCGAGATGGCGTTATTGCGGATTTTGAGATAACAGAAATTATGCTTAAGGCGTTTATTGACCGTGTTGAAGGCCGGAAGTTTTTCAGCCGTCCGCGCATCTTGATCTGTGCGCCGGCTAACATTACCTCTGTTGAACAAAAGGCGATTCGCGAAGCTGCAGAGCGCAGCGGCGCCAAGGAAGTTTATCTTGAAGAGGAGCCGAAGGCTGCCGCTATAGGGGCTGGAATGGATATTTTCCAGCCTAGCGGCAACATGGTTGTAGACATTGGCGGCGGAACGACGGACGTGGCCGTATTGTCGATGGGCGATGTTGTTACTGCATCTTCCATTAAGATTGCTGGTAATAAGTTTGATGCCGCTATTATGAAATATATTAAAGATAAGTATCGTCTCCTTATCGGAGAGCGGACAAGCGAAGATATTAAGATCAAGATCGGTACAGTATATGAAGATGGACGCCGGTCGGAGATGGATATTCGCGGGCGTGATATGGTAACTGGCCTGCCGATTACCATTACGGTTCATTCCGAAGAGATTCGCGAGGCGCTATGGGATCCGATTATGTCCATTGTAGCTGCTGCCAAGACTGTACTTGAACGAACTCCGCCAGAGCTATCTGCGGATATTATTGATCGCGGCGTTATATTGACGGGCGGAGGAGCCCTATTGGACGGATTGGATACTTTGCTTGCCGAAGAGCTTAAGGTGCCTGTCCTGATTGCGGAAGATCCGATGCACTGTGTCGTGAAGGGGACAGGCATACTTCTTGATCATTTGGACAAGCTTGGCAAGAAAGCTAGAGCATAATTTATGCAGATAGGGCGCTTTAGGGGAGCGCGCCGAAACATAAATTAGGTCAAAGGTCGCAGATGCCTGCTATAATGGCGGTTGCCTGTCAAGCCGATAATATAGACAATAGAAGTTTGATGACGGCTATATCCTTAATAGGAGCTACCAGGAGGCGCATATGCTAAGAGGACTTTATACAGCTGCGGCAGGCATGACCACGCAGCAACGCAGACATGATACGATTACCAATAATATATCCAATCTCCAGACACCGGGCTACAAGCAGACAAATTCAGTTGCCCGCTCTTTTCCGGATTTGCTTCTCACGATGACAGGAGTGAATAACGAAGAGGCCCGTTCAATTGGGAAGCTTGGCATGGGCGTATTCGCTGAGGAGAGCTTATCGATTCATCTTCAAGGCGACTTGATGCAGACGAATAAATTCTCAGACTTTGCTCTTCTGTCAAATATTGATGTACCGGGCATTTCCTTCGATTCATCTGGCAAGAACGTTTCTGAGGATGGGGAAGTGACTTTCCAGCCTCAGGCTTTTTTCACTGTACAGAAACCTGATGGAGAAACCGGCTATACACGCGGTGGATCTTTCTCCCTTACGGAGGATGGCTCTTTGGTGACGAGTGACGGATCGAGTGTGCTTGGCGTGAATGGACAACCTATTCGATTCGCACGTGGAATTAGTCTGGAAGGGCTGACCCTCACAGCGGACCGTCGTTTCATTAATTCCAGTACGGGCGAAGATACCGGCCAGCAGCTTCTAATCACACGTGTGGACAATCCGAATCAGCTTGCTCGGGGAGGCGACGGCCAGTTCACGCTTATGGGTGATGCCAGAACGGCACGGCCGATTGAAGAGAATGAACGGATAGAGGTTCGACAAGGCTATGTTGAGCGTTCTAATGTAGATGCTGCACAAGCTTCAATCGACTTGATGTCTGCTTTGCGGGCTTATGAGGCGAACCAAAAGGTCATCCAATTCTATGACGAGAGCTTGGATAAAGCAGTGAATCAGGTTGGTCGTGTTTAGACAACAGGTGCTAGGAATGGAGGAGACATGCGATGAATAGCTCAATGATTAATGCAATGGTATCTATGAATTCCTTCCAGCAGAAGCTGGATGTGCTGGCGGATAACATTGCGAATGTAAATACAGTAGGCTATAAGCGTAAGGAAGCGACGTTCGAGGACCTGCTGAACACGACAAGGCAGCAGCCGGAGTCTTTCAATCAATCTGGACGCTTGTCGACGCTCGGCTTCAATCAGGGCTGGGGCGCAAGGCTGTCCATGATCCAGCCTAATTTGGAGCAGGGGACGATTAAGACTACTGAGAAGGAAACGGATCTAGCTATCGAAGGAAATGCGCTATTCGAGGTTATGGTTGATGGCGCAGGAACTCGTGCCTATACGAGGAGCGGTGCCTTTCAGTTGACGGTAGCAGCAAACGGTGATACGATTCTCGCAACGGCAGAAGGCTATCCCGTTGTAGCAAATGTAGCTGGGGAGGAACGTCCCATTGTTGTGCCAGAGGGTACGAAGCTGCGTGTGAATGCTGATGGTTCTGTGCAAGGGGTAAGAACAGATGGGTCAATGATTGAGTTAGGCTCAATTAAGCTGGTACAGGCTTCCCGCCCGTCCGCGTTGACTCAGGTTGCCGATAATTTATTTACAATTGCTGATGGAATTAATGTGGATGAAGTTCTTCAACGCGTAGTTCCGAATGGTGAGAATGGTATTGCACTTCGTCAAAATGCTCTTGAGCAATCTAACGTTAATCTGACGGATGAGATGACGGAGATGATAAATGTGCAGCGTGCTTATCAGCTGGCGGCCAGAGCCTTATCATCAAGCGATACAATGATGAGCTTGGCTAATAGTCTGCGCAGATAGATAGGATGATGGTTATGAGTATGACTGATGAACGGGGCGACAAGCCGAGATTATCGCGCAGATCATCCGGGATTCAAGAGAGAGAAAAGCCTGCAACTGGTGAGAAGCCTTCGGATAGAAGGAAATCAGCGGCGGCTGGCAAGAAGCAGCGCCCTAAGGGCGTTCATCTTACTCTCTGGCTGCTGCGTAAGAGCATTGTACCTTTCATTATGTTAATTATGCTCTTGGCAGGGTTATATGTCGGCTATACGGTCTTGGGCAAGCAGCCTGGCGGTGACGTATTCAAATGGTCAACCTGGCAGCACCTTTATGATCTGGTCTATTCCGATTCATAGGCAGACACAAGGAGACAGGGTTCCCTTCAGGAAGGGGACTTACTGTCTCCTTCTTTACGTCTTCATGCTAATAAACAAATAAGCCTCTCATTCCTTAAGGAATGAGAGGCTTATTTGTTTTATTTTACGGTTACTCTAAAGGTTACCGTTTTGCCTGAATAGGTGGCTTTAATAGATGCTGAGCCTTTGGCAACTGCAGTGATCTTACCGTTCTTGACGGTTGCAACGCTTGATTTGGAGGTTGTCCAAATCGCATCTGACGTTACATTAAGAGGGCTGCCAGTGTAATAATTCGCCTGCAGCTGGATAGTGATCGAAGCTCCAGGAGCAAGCTTGGCTGATTTCTCAGACAAGGAGAGTGTCTTCAATCTTGGTGTCACGACAATCGGCAATTCTACAGTCTTTCCTTGATAGGAGCCGATAAGCTTGCCAGTGCCGATATCAAGCGCCTTGACGGAGCTTCCTCGAACGGAAGCTAGCTTGTCAGAGGATACCTTCCAGTTCATGCTGGAACCAAGAGAGACGGTTTTACCGCTCTTATAATGTCCAGTTACTTTTACGGACTTTGTCTTGCCCGGATAGAGCTCCAGCTTGGCTGGCTCTACTTCAAGCTTAACGATTTCCTCTTCTATTTTGACTCTAACCGTCGTTGTTTTGTTCAAATAAGAGGCGGTAAGAGTTATGTTGGAGACCTCAAGTCCTTTCATAGAGGTTTCTTTCAACACGATGTTGTCAGAGGACGCTTTCCATTTCACTAGCTCTGTAACATCCTCTTCCTCGCCATCTTCATTAATAACAGTGACAAAAGGTAAGTTTGTTTCTTTCATAAGGATCAAACTTATCGTACTTGTATCTGCAATCAGCTTAAGTGGCTTAATATGAACAGTCAGTGTTGTTTGAACAGAGTAATCCTCGATTTGTGCTTTAAGCACAGTCTGCCCAATTTTTTTGGCTGTCCATTTGCCATTGCTGACTACGGCGATATCTTCATTCTCAGAAGACCACTTCACCAGCTTCGTAACGTCGATCTTCTCGCCATCGAATGTAGTAGCCATTACTTTAGGAACAGCCTCCGAGCCATCAACAAAGCCGTCGATTTTGTTGATTTCGAGACTGAGCGATTGAATGCTAGGATATACGGTGACGTCAATACTGCGGTTGACACCTTTGTGTGTGGCCGTAATTCTTGTTGTACCGATTGCTTTAGGTACAATGACACCATGATCCACAGTAGCTACAATTACATTGGAAGAAGTCCATTCTGCTTCATCAGTTATTCGCTTAGGAGTGCTATTGTCATTTTCAAGAACGTGAGCTTCAACGACGAGCGGCTTATTATGCAGCTGCAGATGTGCTTCTTTCTCAATGGATAGTTTCATAGATTGATATGGAGTGCGCACGACAACGGTAATAGAAGTAGTTACACCCATATAGCCTGCTGTGATTGTTGTTTGGCCAGCGCCTACGGCAGTTACAACCCCGTTCTCTACAGTGGCAATTTTGGAGTTGCCGCTTGTCCATTTGGCTGTTACATCAAGTGGGGTGGCGGGACCAATCTTCGGTACGACTGCAGCGGTCAGCTTGCGATCTGCTCCGTCGACTTCCATTTCTAATAACTCATTAGGTGTAATCGTGATAGATTTGTAAGGAGAGCTCACATCCAGCTTGACGGAATCTGATTTGCCCTTCATCTTAGCGGTGATGGTTACTGTACCTGTACCGATAAGCGTGATGGTTCCCTTATCAACTGTTGCTATTGTAGAGCTGGATGTCGTCCATACTGCTTCCGATGTAATGTCTTTTGTATTGCCGTCCTTTGTTCCATTGAGTGTATACTTGGGAGTTTCGCCTAACTGAACGTCATAGCTGTCTTTGGCGTTATTGCTGCTAGAGCCTTCTAGCAACGTAACCTCATCATATAAATAATCCGATTTGGCATCCATTTTTATCGTATGGCCTTTATAGGTTGCGCTTATAGTTGCAGTCCCTTTGCCTACCCCTGTAAGTACGCCCTTATCGACTTTAACGTAAGAAGTATTAGATGATTTCCAGACGGCCTCGGACGTAACATTCTTTGTTGACGAGGACCCGGATATGGATGCAAATACGGATAAATCCACTTTGTCACCTTCGACTAGTGCTTTAAGATAATCACCGGAACTAACGTAGTCATCGGAATCATATATGAACTCAATTCCTGTTACCGTATCCTCCGCCGCGTGGGCGATTCCCGTCACCGATGTCATAATCAGCACAAATGCAAGCACAGCTGCGAAGTATCTTCTAGTATTGTGCAACGACATATTCCAACGTAAACTCAATTTCACTACATCCCTGTCCTTTCTGCTAGAAAATTATTGTTCTTCTATTATTAACGGTAGCAAAGTGAAAAAAATGAAGGAAAATGAAAGATTTTCACGGATTTTATTAAATCAACGTTTGTAAAAGAGGGAGATTGCTCGGGTAAAACGCGGCATATTGGAGCGCTGTTTTCATTTTATAATGGTAGTTGTATAATAGTTGGGAACGATTGTTGTAAACCACGTATTGAGGTGGAGCTGTTCCGAGCGCTTAATAAGTCTGACTTGCAATAAATCTATCTGACTGGACCGGGACAATAACCTACATGACATGCACAAAGAGACCTGACATCGGACGCTTTAGGTCCGATAGCCAGGCCCCTTATCTCAACCTTCTTGAACTGCAGTTTCATGAAGGATAACAATAGTTTCAGTCAAAACTAATCATTTTATACATCCTATTTCAAGAAAGGGGTTTTTTTTACATGCTCGATATTAATCAAATTATGGAAATCATTCCTCACCGCCCGCCGTTTTTACTTATTGACCGTATTCTGGAGGTAGAGTCAGGCGTTCGCGCAGTGGGTATTAAAAATGTGACGATGAATGAACCTTACTTCGTAGGGCATTTTCCAGGGTATCCGGTTATGCCTGGTGTGCTAATTGTAGAGGCTTTGGCGCAGGTAGGTACTGTTGCTATGCTGACAGTGGAAGCGAACCGAGGCAAGCTGGGCTTTTTTGCAGGTATTGACGGCTTCCGCTTCAGGGACCAAGTAAAGCCTGGAGATACACTGACGCTAGAGGTGCAAATTACGCGCATGAAAGGCAGCATCGGTAAAGGACTTGGGACTGCCAAGGTTGGAGATAAGGTAGTAGCGGAAGGCGAGCTTATGTTTGCTTTGTCGAATCCATCGTAGTTGAGCATAGAGTAATACTAAACAAACGTAATAGATAAAAATTCGAGATCAGACGATGATCTACGGAATGAAGAGGAGAGAACCAAATGAGTCACAATGAAACAGCCGCAGCTCGTTACCAAGCTTGGTTGAATGATCCAGTAATTGATGCTGCAACGAAGGAAGAGCTGCGCAGTATTGCGGGTCAGGAGAAGGAGATCGCAGATCGCTTTTATCGCGACCTAGAATTTGGTACGGGCGGCTTGCGTGGTGTTATGGGTGCAGGAACAAATCGTCTGAATGCCTATACAGTCGGTAAAGCGACACAAGGGCTAGCTAACTGGTTGCTGTCAGGACCTCATAAGGATGCTCCGTCGGCAGTTATCGCGCATGATTCACGAAACTTATCGCCTGAATTTGCGCTCGATTCCGCATTGGTGCTTGCTGCTAATGGAGTAAAAACCTTTTTGTTCCCATCATTACGGGCAACTCCCCAGCTCTCTTATGCTGTACGCGCTCTCGGCGCTTCTACAGGAATTGTTATTACCGCCAGCCATAATCCGCCAGAATATAATGGGTACAAGGCTTATGGCGCTGATGGCTGCCAGCTTATACCGGAGGACGCCCAAGAGGTTATCGCATCCATTCAACAGGTCAGCGGCTTTGATCAGGTAAAGCGTATGAGCCGTGAAGATGCGGAGGCACAAGGGCTATTAGTGTGGCTGGGCGCTGAAGCTGATGAGCAATATACGGATATCGTGGTTGCACAGAGCCTGAATGCAGAGCTGCTTAAAAGCGGTGTTGGCGATCAGTTTAAGATTGTTTTCACGCCGCTGCATGGATCAGGAGAGATGCCAGTTCGTGAAGTATTGCGAAAAGCAGGCTTCAGCAATGTGCATGTTGTGTCTGAGCAAGAGAAGCCGGATGGTTATTTCAGTACGGTAAAGTCTCCTAATCCAGAGGAACGCGAAGCCTTTACGCTTGCTATTCAATTGGCACAGAAGATTGATGCCGATATTATTATTGGAACTGATCCGGATGCCGACCGCATGGGTGCAGTCGTCAAGAACAACGAAGGTGAGTATGTCGTATTAACTGGTAATCAGTCGGGAGCGCTAATGGTTAATTATGTGCTTAGCCAATTGAAGGAACGCGGTGAGCTGCCAGCTAACGGAATCGTTGTGAAGACAATTGTTACTAGTGAGATGGGAGCAGATATTGCCCTGTCATATGGTGCCGCTGTTGCCAATACGTTAACGGGCTTCAAATATATCGGGGAAAAAATGACCTCTTACGAGAAATCAGGAGATTATTCATTCTTATTCGGATATGAAGAGAGCTACGGTTATTTGACAGGAACTTATGCACGTGATAAAGATGCGATCGTCGCTTCGTTATTGATTTGCGAAGCAGCGGCATACTATAGCAGTCAAGGAAAAACCTTGTATGATGTATTATTGGAGCTGTATGCGCAGCATGGTGTATACCTGGAAGGATTGGAGTCCCGTACACTTAAAGGCTTGGATGGGGTTCAAAAAATTGCAGGCATTATGAATGATTGGCGGAATCAGCCTCCTGTTGACATTAACGGGGTGAAGGTTGTAGAAGTGCTTGATTATCTTAAAGGACTGGATGGCCTCCGTCCAGAGAATGTATTGAAGTATCGACTGGCTGACGGCTCATGGTTCTGCTTGCGTCCTTCTGGTACAGAGCCTAAGATCAAAGTATATTTGGCGGTGCGTGGCGATTCGACCACACAGGCAGGCCAGTCACTCACTCAGCTCCGTGAGGCTGTAATGGAACGGGTAGATCGACAGGCTTAATTGGATTTCAATTATTCAGAGGTTGCTTTCTTCACACAATTTGATAGGCAATAAGAACGGAGGATGGTTGTGCTTCAACGTTGGCAGCAATGGAATCGCAAGGCGAAAGTATGGCTGTGGATTATTACGCTTGTAGGGGTAATCGCTGCTGTGCCGCTTGGACTTAATCGCATGGAGATGGAATCAGCATCCAAGCAAGTGGAATATGTATTCGATTATCGGGATCTAGTAGATATTTCAGAATACCAAGCGAAGCCGCACCAATTCATTGCGGAGCAGTTAGAAAATATGAAGTATGTTGGCATTAAGACGATGTCTCTGTATGAGAGTTCGCTTAGAGAGCTGTCACAGGCGGGACGTCTGACTTATTATAATTCTAAGGATGTTGCGCTGCTCCAAGGCAAGCTTGAGCCCAAAGGCCAGAATTTCACGTATGTGCTATTCACAGGCGAGCGTGAGAAGGAAGAGATTGGTCCAATTCTGCGCGCTGCCCTTGATCGAGTGGATGCCGTATACCGTGATTGGTCTTTTGATGGACGAGACGGGCTCGTTATTGAATTGCCGCTTCAGGAAGTGATGTTGAAGCCGCTCTCCTTTGATCCGATTACGCTTCAGACACTGTCTGATGCAGGCTTTCATATTTTAGCTCGATTCAGTGATCGTGTGCTTCCTTATGAAGAGGGAGCAGTTGATGCACAACTGGCTATGCTCAAAGAATATGGGGTTACTCGCATTCTGTTTGATGGCGATAAAGTAAAGGGCTACACCAACCATGCAGAAGACAAAAGCTTGGTTTCCTTCGCGGGCTTGCTGAATAAATATGGCATGGGCATTGCTACAATTGAAAATTTAAGAAAAAATCAAGCTGGCATAAATAAATTAGCATATCTTACAGATTATAATGTGGTAAGGCTATATTCATTGTCACCGGATGATACGATTGGCATGACTCCGGAGGCGATCGCAGATCGTTTCTTGCTTGCTGCAAAGGATCGGAATATCCGGATGTTCTTCCTGAATGCAGGCGTTCAATCCAGTCTTGAGAAATCAGCCGTTGTAAACGGCCTGGATAATATGTATATGTCAATGAAGGGTGAAGAGGGCATAGTTGCTACACTGGCTAATGCAGGCTTCCCATCGAATCTTGCCCAACCTTTCGAAGTAGAGCATCCTACCTATGCGAAGCCAATGAAAGCAATCGTGGCAGCGGGTGCGATTGCACTAATCGCTCTGCTGGTAAGTGCATTCCTGCCAGGAACCATTATTCCGGTATATCTTCTGGGCTTGTTAGGAAGTGCGGGATTGTATGTGCTTAACAGCTCGCTTATGGAGCAAGCTGTCGCTCTAGGCGCTGCTATTAGTGCCCCTACACTTGCACTTATTTGGGTGATGAATCGTATTTATTCAAGAACCGAAGGCAACCAACGATTCGTCGGGGGTGCCGAATGGTCGCTTCGAGCGGGATCGCCAGATGGAGAAGCGGACAGCCATGGCAAAACGAAATGGGTATTCGAAGGCATCTCTACGGGGCGTCGTTTCGGTCTTGCTATTAATTGGTTTATTGTAACGGCATTGATATCTTTAATGGCTGTTCCTTATATCGTGGGCTTGCTGAACAACGTTACGTACAGTCTTGTGATCGAGCAGTTCCGTGGCGTTAGCGCGCTGCATCTCGTTCCAATTGGATTAACGGCGATTTATGTATTGCTCTACACAGGACATGCTCCATTCAAACGCGTACGTACGCTGTTGTCACAGCCGATTACGGTCGTTATGGTAGTCGTTGGTTTGATCGTCGTTGCAGCGGGTATGTACTATTTATCAAGAACCGGCAATGCCGGTCAGACGCTTCCTTTTGAAAAGCCATTCCGAGAGTGGTTGGAGGGGACATTTGGCGTACGTCCAAGAAACAAGGAATTCCTATTATCGCATCCATTGTTTATAGCAGGCCTATTCTTGGCGCTGCGCTATCGTGCAGCATGGCTGCTCGTTATTGTGGGCTCGATTGGCCAGTTATCCATGGTAGATACGTTTGCTCATATTCACACACCGATTCACATTTCCGCTATACGTGTATTCCTTGGCCTCGGCTTGGGAGCGATTATTGGAATTATTCTTATTGGGGTATGGCAGCTTGCGGAAGGGGTATGGCGTAAATGGTCACCAGCACTGAAGCGCAAACTCGCCGAATAGTTATTTCAGGCTATTATGGCTTCCGCAATAGCGGCGACGAAGCTGTGCTTCGCTCCATTCTGCTTGCGCTAGAAGAACAAGGGGCCGCAGCGGGCATTCGAATAGTACCCATTGTGTTGTCTGCTGATCCTGCATGGACAAGCAGCTTGTACAAAGTAGAGGCCGTTCGCCGTATGCATCCAGGGGATGTCTGGAAGGCCATTCGCAGCAGCGATGGCTTGATTAGCGGAGGTGGCAGCCTATTGCAGGATGCTACAGGCACTAAGACGATTCCATACTATACGGGCGTTATAAAGCTGGCGCAATTGCTTGGCAAGCCCACTTTTATTTATTCGCAAGGAATTGGACCCGTTAACCGCCGCTGGATGGACCCGTTAATACGCAATGTCATGAAGCGTAGTGCTTATGTGTCTGTACGGGATCAAGAATCATCTGAGCTTCTTGTTCGAATTGGTGTTCCGCAGAGCCGGATTCAGGTTGTGCCTGATCCGGTTATGGGATTGCCGCTGCCGGGGGATGCGATATCGCCGACAGCAGCGTCTACATCAGAGAGTGCTATACCGACAATTGGCGTATCTTTGCGCTTCTGGCGCTCGGATAGAGCCGATATGGTTCGGGCTGCTGATGCGCTTGCATTATTGACCAGCCGTCGTCCTGTTCGGTTGCGGTTTCTGCCCTTCCATACACCGGATGATGTTGAAGCATCCAAGTTCGTTATGGAACGGCTCGAAGGAAGGATGGGCGATGGAAGTGTAATGGAGCTTGCAGCAATCGGGGATGATCCTCAGCGAATGCTTCTTGAAGTAAGCCGGTGCGATGCTATGTTCGGCATGCGGCTCCATGCACTTATCTATGCAGCGAACCAGCGTATTCCCATGCTCGGCTTATCGTACGATCCGAAGATTGATCAGTTTCTTCAACGGCTGGATCTTCGTGCAGTCGGAACAGCGGACATGTTGGATGCCGCAGCCTTCGCCAATGCTTTTGAAGAACTGCTTGATGATCTAGAGGGCTGGAGAAGATCACATCATGATGCAATAGAAAAACTGAGGCAACAATCGCAGCAGCCTGCGCAACAAATTACGCAATTATTGCGTCAAAACTTATTGAGGTGATTTTCGCTTGTCGAAACATGTGCCAACCGTACCGATTTATGGGATACCCTTTTCGAAGATGAGTATGGACGAAACGGTCAGTTACTTAACGGAATCTATTGAACAACGCAGACAGACCCATGTTATTACAGCTAATCCGATTATGGTTATGTCAGCAGTAGAGAGCAATGAGTATTATGCGATGATGCGCAAGGCTGAGCTTATTGTGCCTGATGGCGCGGGCGTTGTGTGGGCAGCGAATTATGTTGGAACACCGGTTGCTGAACGAGTGGCAGGCTTTGATCTTATTCAACGTCTGATGCAAGAGGGCGAGAAGCGTAAGTGGACAGCCTATTTGCTTGGTACCTCGCAGGAAATTATTGAATCAGCTGCGGAGAAGCTGCAATTGCAATATCCGCAGGTGCGAATTGTCGGTTATCACAATGGATTTTTTGGACCTGATCAGGATCAAGAGATCGTGGAAGAGATACGTCAAGCTGCGCCAGATTTATTGTTTGTTGCAAGGGATTCCAAAACGCAAGAACCGTGGATTGCTAAACATAAGCAACAGCTCGGAGTACCCCTTATCATGGGAATTGGAGGCAGCTTCGATATTATTGCCGGCAAGCTGAAGAGAGCTCCTGTTTTGTTTCAGAGACTGAAGCTGGAGTGGTTTTATCGTCTATTGCAGGAGCCGAAAAGGCTTCCTAGAATGCTTGTGTTGCCGAAATTCGTCGTGAGAGTGATTCGCGACAAGGAAAACGTCACAAAACCTAGGCCAATATCATAAAAACCTCCCAAAACCGTTGAAATTGAGTGAAAACGGGGTTGGAGTTTCTTTTTCGATCGGAGTATAATTCACTTCGGTAGAAGAAAAAGGGGAGCTGCACACTATGCCAGCAGGCTTATTGTATACAATTGGTTTTATCCTATCATTATTGTTAGCTTTAGTTTTGACACCGCTTGTGAAGAAGTTCGCTTTTAAGGTTGGAGCAATTGATAAACCGAACCATCGTAAAGTACATACGCGGATAATGCCTCGTATGGGGGGTCTCGGTATTTATATGGCATTTGTAGGGTCATTCCTGCTGCTGTCGCCTTTTATTCCGGATGGGCTGCTTAGTGCGGCTAATATGAATATGATTCGTGCGCTGCTTGTCGGCGGAACGATTATCATTATATTAGGAGCCTTCGATGATCGTTTCGAGTTGTCTGCCAAAGTTAAGCTTCTTGGCCAGATAGCAGCGGCATGTGTGGTTGTATTCGGCTTCGGGATCAAGATTGACCTTCTCACGATGCCTTTCGGTGAGACGATGCAGCCGATCGCAGCATGGCTTGCTATTCCGCTCACGATCTTCTGGATTGTTGGAGTAACCAACGCCATCAACCTGATTGACGGCTTGGACGGATTAGCAGCAGGTGTATCTGGCATCGCGATAGGAACTATCCTTGTAATGGCGATTATTATGGGGAATGTACCTATCATATTGATGAGTACATTGCTCCTAGGCGGTATTGTAGGGTTTCTGTTCTTCAACTTTCATCCCGCCAAAATTTTCATGGGAGATTCCGGGTCACTATTCCTAGGATTCTGTCTAGCAACGTTGTCGATGATCAGCTTCAAGCAGATTACGATCGTGTCGTTTGTCACACCGCTTCTAATTATCGGTGTACCGTTGTCTGATACTTTTTTTGCAATTATTCGCCGTTTGGTTAATAAGCGTCCGATCTTTGCTCCAGATAAAGGACATTTGCATCATTGCTTGCAGGAGCTTGGCTTCAGCCATCGCCGCACGGTACTCATCATCTGGAGTGTAGCTGCGATATTCGGAGGTTTTGCGATTATTCAATCCACGGTCGTACAATCAAATGCGGCTAACTGGATTACCTTCATCGTTATTTGCTTCTTAATGTTTGGGCTTCAGATTGGGGCTGAGCTTATCGGGATTGTTGATAAGACGCGTCGACCACTAATTAACTTTTTGAACCGGATGCGCCTTCGCTTGAAGGTAGATACGGATCGTTCCAAATCGTAAATCAATCGTTGAATATAAGGAAGGGTTGTTGTTTTGTCAGTAATATGACAGAGCAGCAACCCTTTTTTTGCTTCAATTTCCCTATCTACCCTAAATATCCGCATCATAATAACCGATAACTACAATACAGAACTATTTTGCAGTTGGTCCATCCAAGCGATACGTTTCTAGTACCGACAGCGAAGACAAGGGAGGAAAGCTATACAAGCATTGAACGGCAATTGTCCAATCGCTCTCATCCATTCGATCTGATATTTATGCTACACCTATATAAAGGAGGAAAACATTTTGAAAAAGCTATTATCTTTACTTTTATCATTAGCGCTGCTGGTTACACTTGTGCCTAATTTTGGAGGACCCGTAACTGCAGCTACGGCACCGTTTGCTTTTGATAATCAGCAATACAACCCAGCCACGCCTAAGATTGTAACCACGCAGAGGGTAGACCTAGTTGGTACCGTCAATGGTGTTAACGGTCTTTCGATCAGCTATGATGTTGCTCAGATTACATATGATGCAGCAACAGGGCGCGAGGATGAACTGAACGCGAACAATAACCAAACGGGCAATATTATTATTGACGATGGCAGATCGATCTCCGTCCAAGGTATTCTTTTGTTCCCGGGCTTGAACAAGATTACGTTCAAAGGCATTCAAGGGAACAGTGCGGTTAGCAGCTCAATTTATATTGAATACCGCAACAGTCCAATGCTATCCAACTTGCAGGCTAATATTCGAGGTGCTGTCTTTGATATTAAAGACACAGGTACTACGGTTCTCTATTCAGATGCTTCTAATGGCAAGAATGCTGAAGATATTAGTATTACAGGTATAGCTCCAAATGCAGACAAGATTGATGTTGTCATGAATGGCCAGACGTATACGTATACAATATCCGATAACGTGGAATGGAAGTTCATTGCAGCTCCACTTCGGGTTAAGCAAGGCAAGAATACACTGACATTGAAGATCTATAATAACAATCAGGCTATTGAGACAACTAGAGAAATTGCTTTCTATAACGGAGGCGTTACGTTTTATGATTTGAATCTTTATGAAGATTCAACGTTGTTGGGATCTATTGAATCCACAAGAGAGTTCTCAGCCGGTAATGGTAAGTCGTTGAAAGTGAAAGGTAAAGCTATCGTTCCTCGCAAAAACAATGGTAATGGAACGTTCACGCCCGATTTGCGAGATCCTTCTAATACAATAGATTGGAATAACGTCGGATTGAAGTATACGCTGAATTCCCTTTCGACTTCTATTACACAGCCAACAGCACCAGGTGACATTGTAGTGGAAGACGAAAAATTCGTTATGATTAATTTTGAAGCAAATCTAGGGCAAGTAGGAACTGATATTGTTTATGATACGGTTCACAATTTTGGACTGCAGGGACAAAATCATGTTAAACCGACACCAACAACCGATTTATCTCCGATTTACACGATCAAGCTACTTAACAGTGGATTGCCTTACATTCATGATATCAACTATTTGCCCGGATATACGGCATCAACAACACCTAGCCAATTAGCGGGTCTGACAAGCTCAGATATTGAGAATGCGACAATTCTTCAGTTGCCGTTAGGCGTTGAAGTTCTGGTAGCGAATTATTCTGCAGGTGATGTGGGTAATGATAAATTTGTTAAAATTAAAGAAATTTTGAATTCAGCTAATGTTTCTTTTAAGGCTGACTCTAAATTTGTTAATTCATCGGAAGTAACGAGGACTGTTAATGGAATACCCACTCGTTTTCTTAGAGTAATACTTGAGGTAAACAAGTTACCTGCAGCAGGTACACAGACAATAGTATTTCAAATAGAGGGCCAGGCTGCAACCAAAAAGGCAACGATCACTTTGTTATATGGGCCATATGTCAAGTATAATTCTATGTTTGATGGCATGCAGATTCCATTTGATACAACGATGCAGGGCGATCGAGCCGCATGGTTCCTGACTAAGTTCGGTAATCTGGCTGGTGAACTCATTAACATTCCTAATGTCGATGACATTATCTATGAAACAACAAGTAATTCAACTGGCACTAAAATTAAAAATGCCTTTCTATTTGTTAATAATGTAGAGATTCCGCTTAAGGCAGACCCGTCAAGCAAATCAAAATTCATTATTAATGATATAAAGTGGGCGGATAAAAATGCATCTAATGAACATCTGAATACGAATGGCAGTACCGATACTGAAATTAGTTATTCTGAGTTAATGTATGGATCGCTGAATCTTACAGGTGATAACAAAATTACGTTTTCATTTAAATCTGCAACTAATAGCTATGAGAACACGATTAAAGTAACGATAATTCCAACGAACCTACCGGTCATTCCAGCTCCGGGAACTGACGGTGTGTATCCGTACAGTACTAACCGTGATAAGCCAATGCCTAATGATCCTGCATTCAAGCAGGATGGCAGCATTTTTGTAACAAGCGAAGCAGAGATGTTTGTATATGGTACTTTCGATTTTATTGATTTGGGAGAAAAAACAGAGGGTCAAGATGACGCTACATTTAGGAGCATAATTGAAAATAAGCTTGCGGGGCTAGGTAATGATAAAAGCGGATATAAGATCCGCATTGCATCTACCTCAGGCGAACGTGATATTGAATGGAATTTATCTAATCAATTCTCAGTTCAGGGGACTAGCATTACTATTAATCAAGGGGCTGGAGATAACCGAATTAATGTCGTCTACAACCCGATCGGACAGTATTTTTATTTCATATTAACCAAACAAGAGCTGTCAGCTGACGGGAGCTCCAGCGTCTACAACATTACAGTATTTAATAGCGGGGAATCGGGTCCAAGAGCAACCTATCGTTTGGAAGTGAATCCTACTTCTATTCCATACACGATCTTGGCGCCAATCATCGAGAAGCGCACTATGAATCAGGATTATGTTCAAGTTATTCTAACTTCTCCGGGAGCGGAACAAGTTACAATTAATAAGGAAAAAGCAAGGAAGATGACTTATTTGGACTATGCGTCCCTAGTCAATGGGCAGCCGACAGAAAAAGTCGCCTATACGGTAACGATTAAAAAGCTGAAAGCGAATAAAGAGACAAAGATCGATCTTCTGATTACGAATGGCGAGAATCAGGTGAAGGATTCCTTTAAAGTCAAATACGTACCGGAGAACATCCCGGGTGCGCAAATTATGGATACGATGAAAAGCTCCCATAAGCTATTTGATAATAAACTGGTATTGACCTTCCCGAAAGGTGCGAACTTGATCAGAACAGATTTTAATGTTCCACAGAAATTCAAGAACCAAGTTTATAACGGCAATGATCTATTATTCGCAATTGCCAATCCGTTCGACGGTGTCATCGACTATCATGAGTTTGAAACGACACGTGCGGAATATGGATTGAGTATGCTGATGGGAAAAAACTATTTTGCCCAATTCCCAAGCAGATTCAATAAAGTGAGCAGCGTCTTCTGGATTGACGGAGGATTAGCGGATGATATGATCACAGAAGATATCTATGATCCAATCACTACTGGTTTCGATCCATATCCGATGTCCTATGAGAAGGGCAAAGACTTGCAGCCTTACTTCTTGCGTAACCCAAGCCAAGAGCTGATGCCTTCCAAAGAGGGCTCACTGACGCTTTCTTATGATAAGAGTGTTACACAGGCTGCTGGTACGACGATTGCAGTGCTGCGCTACGATATCTACGATAAAGTGTGGGAGAATATCGGTGGTGTAGTAGATGCCAAAAAAAATACGATTGAAGTTCCATTTAGAGACTTCGGTTATTATGTTGTTGTAAAGCTATCGACCAGCTTCAACGATATTATTGACCATCCTTATGCACGCGAGGCTATGGAAGCGATCTATGCCAAAGGTGTAATGAACGCAGTTGACCCGAGCGGTCTATTCGGGGCAGATCGTCGTATTACACGCGGTGAATTCGCTCGTATGCTTGTAAGAGCTTTGGAGCTTCCATTAAACTACACGGGAGAGACACATTTCCTCGATGTACCGCCGGTTACCAATATAAGCCGTGATGCATTGTATGATTATCGTTATATTGAGACGGCAGCTCGTGCAGGCTTCATTAAAGGAACGAGGCCGAACTTCTTCGATGCCGGCAATACTATAACGCGTCAGGATGCGGCGGTAATGATGGCTAAGGCTTTAAATATGAAATTGGACACAAGTCCGACAAAAGTTAAGGCGGGATTGGATAAAGCATTTAAGGATTCAGGGCTATTCGATTATTATGCAATGCCTTCAGTGCTTGCCATTCAGAAGAAGGGCTTCATACAAGGATCTATAATTGATCCTGCCGATCCGAAGAAGGGCTATCTCTTCAATCCAAAAGCTAATCTATTGCGGTCTGATGCAGCTATCATTATTGCGAAAGTAATGGCAGATCAGAAGAAGCTTCCTAAGATTTACGCTAATTAATGCATGATGAAGGGGGCTGGCTAAGAGCTGGCTCCCTTCAATATAGATAGAGAACTGCAACATTATCCATGGAAAAACTTTAGCATCGACGTAAAGTCTCGTACAGGCTATACTAGTTTATGTGTAAAAGAACCATAATGTAGTCAAAGTGGGAAGAGGTAATATACATAATTTGGTTATTTGTGTAGCGCGATGGAAGCCCGAAAAAAACTTTTAAAGTTTTTTGGATCATATCGCAACTTTTTGCTCAGCTATGCGTTTAATTACATGTCATTACAATAATCGCCACGGCATCATACAAAGGACCTACTTCTTTTTCGGGTAAGTTGGAATGAATTCTCAACTTTCTCTTTACGGTGAGGGTAGCCCATTGTATAATGTTAAAGTGGTATGGCTTCTCTACTATATTTACCTAGATTCGTTTACAAGTTTCTGCGACATGTTATTACATAGGGTTAAACATGGCAGCAGACATTTTCTATACTAAATACTGCTCAACTCTGGGAAGGGGGTGAAACGGCTATGAGGGAAACGAGCAATTCATTAGTCAAACAAAACTCTCAACAACCGAAGCAATTTAGAGGAGGAGAAAAAAAGGTTATGAAGAAAAGTTTATTAGCATTCGTGCTTGCTTTCTCATTGGTCCTTTCCGTAGCGGTTCCAGCATTTGCTGCAACGCCAGCTGACGTGGTAGGCAAGAAAGAACAAAGCGCAATTGAGGAGCTTATGGCTCTCGAAATTATTAATGGTTATGCAGATGGTTCTTTCAAACCAGAAAACAAAATTACGCGTGCTGAGCTCGCGAAAATCGTAGTATCGGCAACTGGCGGTGCTAAAGCTGCAGAGCTTATGAACTCCGTTAAGCCACAATTTAAAGACGTTAAAACTAACCAATGGTACACTGGTTACATCAACGTTGCTGCAACAAAAGGTTTCATCCTTGGTGACAAAGGAACTAACAAGTTCCGTCCTAACGACAACATCAAGTTTGAAGAAGTAGTAGCAATCATCATCCGTGCAGTTGGTTTCAACGATAAAAACCTGTTGGGCGCTTGGCCTTACAACGTACTGGTTAAAGCTGAAGACATTGGCTTGTTCAACAAAGTTGACATCAAACCAGGTACGCTTGCAACTCGTGGTATCGTTGCACAAATCACTAACAATGGCTTGAACGAGCAATTGGTTGAGTGGGATGCTGACTCTGAGCGCTTCGTAGGCGTTTATGACAAACAAAGTAACCCAGTTCTTCTGATTTCCAAATTGGGTACTTCCACTACTGAAGTTGTTAAAAACAGCACTGTTGCTAACAACAAAGTAACTTTTACTACTGGCCAAAAAACGCTTGCTTCTAACTACATCATCACTGGTGGTAAGAAACTTAGCGAACTTCAAGGTCATTCTGTAAACGTATTGTATAACAACGAAGATCCTAAGAAAGTATTGGCTATTACTGATGCTCAAAGCGCTGACAGCACTATCGAAGGCGTTCTGAAAAATGCAGTAACTCAAGCTACTACTGGCGTAGTTGTTAAACAAGGTACTACAGTTCTTGACAGTGTATACATCGAGCCAACTGCTTTCATCGCAGTTAACGGTGACGTAGTTAACACTGCTACTTACACAATTGCTGCTGATACAGAAGTAACTGTGTTCTTGAACAAAGCTGGTAACGCTCGTGCTATCGTAGCTACTAAATACGATATTAAAGATGCTCTTTACCAAACTTATGTAGATGCTAACGCAACTGCAAAAGCTCGCGTTATCACTAACCAAGGTGCTGTTGATGTTGACGCTTCTACTGTTGTAACAATCAACGATGAAGTTAAAGCTATCGCTGACCTTGCTAAAGATGATGTTCTGAACATCGTTCACAACTCTTCGAAATTGACTTCGAAAATCGAAGCAACTCGTAAAGTTGTTACTGGTAAAGTTGAAGCTAAATTGCCACAATCTGATGGTTCTGTAGTTTACAAAGTTGCTGGAACTAACTATGTAGCACTTAGCAACACATTGGCTCTTACACAAGATGCTGAGTACAAACTGGTTCTTAACAAAGGCGACAAAATCGTTAAAGCTGAACTGCTTGTTCCAGGCGCAGCTGACAACAAAAACGCTGTAATCTTGTCTATCAAAAACGATGTTCAAGTAGTTGAAAATGGTCTCGTAGGTGGTATTAAAGATCAAGTTAAATACTACTCGATCAAAGAAGATAAAGTTCTGACTATTAACCTTCCAGCTACAACGTTTGCTGATGAAGTTACTGGTGTAGGTACTTTCGTAGAGTGGAAATTCAAAACTAACGGTGAAATCGAAGGCATTATATCCAGCGTAGGTCTTGCTGGCGCTAAAGTAGCAGTTAAAGAGAAATCCGATACTTCTTTGAAAACAGATTATGTTGTAAATGGTACCACTGGTACTACTACTTACAATGTAAATGCTAACACGATTGTATTTGATGCTTCTAATGTGAAAGTGTCTAATGACATCAAACCTGAAGATCGCGCTGTTAAGAAAGTTGATTATGCTGCAGTTGCCAAGAATGCCGAAGTAGTGGTAGTAACTGACGGTACTTTCGCTAAGTATATCTTTATCGTTAAGAAAGCGACTAGCGACCAATTGGCTACTAAATACGGTATCTTCGAAAGTGCATATGCTGAAGTATCTTCAAGCACTGTTTACAAAGCAGTAATTAACGTTAATGGTGCTAAAGAAACTATTACAGTAACTGAGAATGTTTACCAAAAAGCTATTGCTGGTAAAGATACAACTTACAAAGCTGCTAACAAAACATTCGTAGCTCTTACTGATAATGGTCCAGAGTTCGGTACACATGATGATATCAACCCAGTAACTGCTCGTGACTTCATCGTTGCTATTGATGTTGCAGCTAACAAATTGGTTGTTGATCAAGAGTATGTAATCAACTCTGATACAGTTGTTTATGTAGTTGATAAAGACAACAATGTTACAATTGGCGGTCTTTATGATCTGACTTCCGCTGCTTACAGCGCTGCTGCTGATTACGATGTATTCGTAGGTGCTGATAGTCTTAATACTATCGCTGGCAAACCAGTGGCTAAAGCAGTAACAATCAAAAAATTCAACTAATTTCAAAGAAAGAGAGCTTGATGAGGAAACTCATCGAGCTCTTTTTTTGTTTTATTTGCTATATAACATGCAGCATTGAGGAAATACGCTTCTATTCATATATCGTTCATAGTACTCTGCTAAAATAAATAGAGAAGATTTACATTTTTATGTAAGTCAAACGAAACTTTTTCCTGCTTGTTTACGTCTAAATAAAAAAAGATGCGGAGTTGATCAGAGTGCAGGTACTACAGTCAAAACGATTTGTAAGATTATGCGGTATGTTTACACTCGTAGTGGCATTAGTTCTATCGTTATTGGCCCCTATGTTGAACAATGTAATTCATGCTGCAAGCTCTACAGCAATAAAGCCAGTATACATAAGTGGAAATTCTTACGTTAAGCTTGAAAGCGCTGATATTATTCCAAGCAGCAAAGGAAGCACAGCGAGCTTTACTGTTACTTTTTATAATGGCGGATCTAGTTCGATGAACTTACAAGATTATTGGGCTAGATTGACTTCCGTAAGCGGCAATAAATATACTTTGCAATTATTAGATACTGATAAATCCAAAAAAAGCATTGCCCCAAAATCCAGTACAACATTAACTTTTTATAGTGAATTATCGAGTAATGTGAAACTATCTAATCTAGTTCTCAAGATTATTAAATTCGATTTTAGTGTTTCTGGTTACGAACGCACTATAGGGAAATTTATGTTCCCTAGCACTTATAATAATGACGTGAAACTATATGGTTACAAATCGGTTAAGATCAATAACTCAAGTGTAAATATGAGAATTAATAAGTCGACAATAACACCTTCAACTAAGGAGAATAAGATCAACATAGAAGTAGCTATGCGTAATACCGGACTATTCGATGTTACATTAACGAACTTCAAATTCTTCTTACAGTCTGCTTCTGGTTCCTTATATGAAGCAAAGATTAACAGTACAGATGCTACACAGGGAATTACTTTACGTCCACAAATATTAGAAACGGTTAAATTAAGTCTAGAGCTTCCTACAACGATTAAGACATCCGGTATGAAGTTGCTGGCCGTTCAGTCCTCTTCTGCTACGGAAGGCAAAGAAGCGATTAATGTACCTGTAGCGAGATTTCTCGTTAGTATGAAGGCCCCTACAGTAACAGGAACGGCTAATAAGTATGAATATACTAATGGGGACTATAAGTACGATATTTCGGTAGCTTCTATTCAGAAATATCCATGGCAGGATAACGATGTTGTTATAGGTAAATTATTAATAACGAATAAAGGTACGAAGCCTGCACCACTTCCTAAAATCACAGGAGCATTCTACGTGAATGATAGTGCTCAGATTGAAACTAAGCTGCTGCCACTAGGAGAAGAAATTTCAATTGCATCTAAATCCTCTGCAGAGGTGTATTATTATAGTACGGTTCCAAACAACTACAGCATTAACAATCTGAAGGTTAAACTATTTGAGATTGATGGAGAGAAGAAGACAGAGCTTGCGGATTTAAGAACCACTACTCCTTTGCTTCCAAAGATTATTACTTTGGGTAATAATCATAGTGTAGCAGCAAAAGGCGAGAAATTTGCCGCGCAAGTGACAGATGTACGTCTATATGATGGACAAACTAAAAACTTATACGCAGTATATATGGATGTAACGAACAAGCAAAACCGCCCTAAAGCTACAACTAAGCTTGTTGGTTATTTGGAGACAGCGAACGGCAATATTTATCAAGCAAAGCTTATCAAAACAACGAATGTTATTAATCCATCTAAAAAAGAACAAGTCATATTTACAGCCGAAATTCCTAAAAATGTGGATATGACTGGAGCCAAGCTCCTCTTAGGGCTAGCTTTTAATGATAAAGGCCTGGTCCACACTGATGAAGGTGAAGTTGTAGGCTTTATGGATGCAGCAAAATTCAACCTGCCTGAAGATAAGAAAGGCACGTCTGACTTGACGAATCTTCAATTCGGTCCGTATAAAGTTAGCTATACGTCGATCATTGCTCATTTACATGGCGAATTTAACGAAAATGTTACTATGAATCTTAAAGGAAATGTTACAAAGGATGAAGGCTATGACGGATACAGCAATAAGAAATTTACGATTGTACTTGAAGATGAGTCAACTAATAATAAGATGGTGGAAGTAGGATTTGAAATAGATGCAGCAACAGGCACCTATCTTTGGAAAACAGGAAGTAACTATACCGTAGTTAATGAAAATGTGTCGAAAAAATTAGTGTCCAAGACCTTTTCTTTCAATATCTATGAAGAGCTCAATGGCTACAAGAAGAAAATTGCTTCAAAAAACATTACTTGGTCGCCTTACCTGAACTGGGCAGATCCAGCTATAACTAATTAAGAGATTTCCACTAAAAGGGTAGACCAATGCAACGCAATCAGGTATCTTAGTTTAAGATACCTGATTTTTTTTGCAGGAAGGAGCAATAAGAATGAAAAAATGGATTACTAGAATTGCTGTAGGAGCCTTGCTTGTCACAGGAGGATTCGGAATTGCTTATTTGAACCCTAATGCGATAGATGCTGATAGCGTGTCTAGCGTGCCTGGGTCCATTGATGATCCCGTTGTAACGAAGAGCTATGTTGATGAGCAAGTGGCAAAAGCATCGGGTGGAGGGAAGCCTGAGGCTGGTACAGGGGGTTCCTCAACACTGGAGGTTGTCACTGTTCCGAACGGTAAGATATTAATCGCAGCAGATGGCGCTGAAATCATTGTAAGGGGCGGCAAGGCTGTTGCCTATAGTACCGATACGAATGGAATTGCTGATGTGACAGCAGGGAAAGATCTTAGTAAAGGAACTACTGTTCCTGCCAATCATTTGATTATATTTCCTCGAGGTGGTCGAGGCATCACAACAGATCCGGCGTACACGAAATCATTGACGGTTCTTGTTAGAGGAAGCTATAAGATTCAGTAAACTCTGCTGTATGTGCTATATTTTTCTCTATATGACAAAAGATTATACGCTTCAGAAATGGTGTGCGAACACACAATAAGGCATGTTCCTATATTCCTTGGAGGTGTCCTTATTATGAGTCGATCCAATAAAGTAGTTGTACCAGGAAGTCGTGCCGCCTTACATCAGATGAAGTATGAAATTGCTGCAGAATTTGGCTTAAGCTCCTCTTATGCAGTAAGTGAAGGTGAAGATACGGAATTTGCGAATGAGCTTGGTGCTTCTTATGCGGGTTCAAATCCTAGCGTACATTGGTCGGAGCTGTCAACTCGCCAAGCAGGATCAGTCGGCGGCGAGATTACGAAACGATTAATAGCACAAGCTGAGCAAGTGCTGCGCGGATATAATTAAGCATTAGATTAGCGAGTTAATCCATTGACACAAAGAGACATTTTCGGTATTATACTGAACTAGAGAGTTGTCTAACAACCTTTCCCACACGGGAAAGGTTCATTTTTTGTGTAGAACCTTTGCACTTATTAAATACTAAGGCTGTAGGAGGTAGATACGGATGTCATTAAAAGGTCGTCATTTATTTACATCAGAGTCGGTTACAGAAGGCCACCCGGATAAAATTTGTGATCAAATCTCGGATGCTGTCCTTGACGCATTCTTGGAGGCTGATCCTTATGCACGTGTAGCGTGTGAGGTATCGGTTGCAACAGGGCTTGTTCTTGTAATTGGAGAAATAAGCAGCCGCGCAGATTATGTTGATATTTCCGCAATTGCACGTCGTACGATCAAAGAAATTGGCTATACGCGCGCGAAATACGGTTTCGATTCCAGTACTTGTGCAGTACTAACTTCTTTGAACGAACAGTCCGCTGATATAGCGCAGGGTGTAAACGCTGCTCTAGAAAGCCGTGACGGTAAAGATGTTCAGCAAGAAAATGAAGATATCGGTGCAGGCGACCAAGGTCTAATGTTCGGCTTCGCGACGAATGAGACACCTGAGCTTATGCCTTTGCCAATCGCATTGTCGCATCGCATCGCTCGTCGTTTGGCTGAAGTTCGTAAGAACGGCACTTTAGAATACTTAAGACCAGATGGAAAAACGCAAGTAACGATTGAATATCTGGATGGCAAGCCTGTTCGTGTAGATACAATTGTTGTATCCACCCAGCACGCAGAAGCAATCACATTGGAGCAAATCCAAGCTGATATCCTTGAGCATGTTATTAAGCCAGTTGTTCCAGTTGAATGGCTTGATGAGAATACTAAATATTTCATTAATCCTACTGGCCGCTTCGTTATCGGCGGACCACAAGGTGATGCAGGCCTAACAGGTCGTAAAATTATCGTTGATACTTACGGCGGCTACGCTCGTCATGGCGGCGGCGCTTTCTCCGGTAAGGATCCGACTAAAGTTGACCGTTCGGCAGCTTACGCGGCCCGCTACGTGGCTAAGAATATCGTAGCAGCTGGTCTAGCTGACAAATGCGAAATTCAGTTAGCGTATGCAATCGGTGTTGCACAGCCTGTATCCATTAGCGTGGATACTTATGGTACGGGAAAAGTATCCGAAGAGAAGCTTGTTGAGGTTATCAGCAGCAACTTCGATCTTCGCCCTGCTGGCATTATCAAAATGCTCGATCTTCGCCGTCCTATTTATGGACAAACAGCAGCCTATGGCCATTTCGGCCGTACGGATATCGACCTTCCTTGGGAACGCGTTGATAAAGCGGACAAGCTTAAAGCAGAAGCTTTGGCTTAAATATAACTACAGAAGGCAAGCTCTGAATCTTTAAGATTCAGAGCTTGTTTTTTTATTTACCCTTAATTATTGAGGCCTTGAAGCCGACAAATATAGTACGAGTGTAAATTTTTAGGGAGTGAATGGAATGAGCCGATATTTTAAAAAGATAAGCCTTGTTTTAGTTGTTGTACTATTACTTCAAATTTCATTGCCAGAGTGGCTAACAATGTCGCAGCCTATTAAAGCGGCAGCCCTGGGTCCTGTTATTGTAAGCAAAAGTCCGGCCGATGACTTTCAAAGCGTAGCGCCAAGCGCTCAACTTTCCTTTACAGTTGATGAAAGCATTACAAAAGTAAATGGCTCGGCGTCCATAATTATTTATGAATACCAAACGAATAAGGTGTTCGAAAGCTTCGTAGTTGCCTCTAGTGGAGCAGTTACGATCGATTGGTCAGGAAGAAATGTAACGATACAACCAAGCAGACCCTTTCAAGTGAATACGGAGTATTATGTCATTATTGAGCCAGGCGCATTCGCTAACGTTTCTAACGGCGCAAATTTCAATGGAATTGCTACGACTTATGAGTGGAACTTTAAGACGGTCGTTCAAGTAGATACCATTCCACCTGTGCTTCAAGCTCATTCTCCAGCCCCAGGGGCATTGGATATACCTATTACGACATCGTTCTCAATGACTTTTGATGAAGGCATATATGTAGCTAGTGGAGATTTTCGTTTGGTATCAGATGTAACCCCTACTACCTATGATGATAGACAAATACCAGTTACATCTAATCAGGTGACAGGTAGCGGCTCCAATACCATTACGATTACACCATCAGTAGCATTATATCCAAATACGACATACACACTTTCTATACCAAATGGAGTTATTCAAGATAGTGCAGGAAATAAATATCCGGGTTATAGCTGGAGTTTCAAGACTGCTGCAGCTCCTTTGAATGCGGTTCAACTATATCCGGTCGATAATGCAACTTCGGTTCCTGTAGCCCAATCCTTTCAGATTAATTTCGACAAGGAAATAGCGGCGAATGTGGACGGAGTTGGAAGATATATTCATTTAGTACGTGTAGATGATAACTATGATGAGAAAATAAACCCTGCTGATACAACCAGAGTATCTATAAATGGATCGACTGTGACCATTACACCGCAGAAGATGCGAGCTAATACTGAATATTATATCCTTATTGATGCAGGTGCCTTCAAAAATAAATGGACGGGTGAATGGTTCCATGGCATCTCTAATGCCTCCACCTGGAATTTTAAAACAGATCCGGGAGATGAAACGATACCTCCTCTTGTGACTGGATTTGCTCCGGCACATAATGGCATAATAAATACGCTTAATTCAAAGCTTGAAATTACTTTTAATGAGCCTGTTTATCCGAATGCCGGGAATATTGAAATACGTAATGTTGTTAATAATGTATTATTTCGATCAATTCCAGTAACTTCAGACAATGTTACTGGTGGCGGTACGACTAAAATAACTATTGATCCAAATAAAGCATTATATTATGGAGATATTGCCAAACCATTTGTTAACAACTCGCAATATTATATCGTTATAGGGAATCGTGCATTCCGGGATGCTGCAGGTAATTTCTTTGCAGGGGTACCTGCTCAGGGATGGAACTTTCGTGTGACGCAGGATGCGATTAAACCAACTATAGTATCGACGTATCCTGTTAACAATACTTCAAACGTACTGACTAATAGTTATTTTGCTGTGGAGTTTAGTGAAACAGTAGTGAAAGGCGCAGGCTCTATCTGGATAAAACCTATTGGCAGTAAGACTGCACAAGATGTAAAAACAAATTTCCATGTGGATGGTACGAATACAAAATTAGTTTATATTACCCTGCCCGACGGAGTAACGTTGGAAGGCAACACTAACTATTATATGGAGATTTCATCAAATGCTATTATAGATTTAGCCGGTAATACGTTTAGTGGGATTCAGAATCAATACCAATGGGCTTTTAAAACGATCGGCAATGATACTGTGCCGCCAGCTGTAACAAAGCTGGAATACAGCGGAAGCACAATTACTATGACATTTAATGAAGACCTAAATGCTTCCTCTATTCCGGTGGTAGGCAACTTCTATATTACGGTAAATGGCGTATCTCGTCCCGTAACAGCTGTATCAGTCGCAGGAGCAACAGTCAAGCTAACGTTGTCTAGTGCCATTATTAATGGACAAATCGTCAAATTGTCTTATTCCAAGCCGGCGAGTGGCGGAATTCAGGATCTATTGCAGAATCAGGCCTTGGACATCTCTAATCGAGATGTAACGCCATTAGTGGATGCCACAGCTCCTGCATTAGTTAGCGGTTCGGTTTCCGGAAGTACGGTTACCTTGACGTTCAATAAAGAGCTGGCTACTGCAAGCAGCTATGCCTATCAACAGTTCAGTATTTATGTAGGCGGCAATTATTATAGTGCGAACTCGCTTTATACAAGCGGCAGAAATCTGACGTTAACTTTTAATGGGACCATAACGGACAGGCAAACCGCATACCTTACTTATTCGCCGAGTATTTATCCTATCACTGATACTGCTGGTGTTAAAGTCGCAGCATTCAGCAGCTATAGCTTGACGAACAACGTAGATGCTGTTGCACCAACAGTACTAAGTGCATATAGCAGCGGCTCTACGATTACGTTGAATTATAGTGAAAGCTTGAGTACAACCTCAGTGCCATATACAGGCTCTTACAGCGTGCTTGTAAATAATACATTGCGTGCAGTGACTCAGGTGGCCGTATCCGGTGATCGTGTAATACTAACACTCAGCTCATCAGTAGCAGCCCGTGATACGATCTATGTTACCTATACGTCGAGTTCGCCTAGAATAATGGATTTGGCCGGCAATGCGGCCTCGTCGTTCAGCTCGTTATATGCGCCAGTCGGCACTGGAACAGGCTCCTTGAACGGCGCAATTGTAAAAGGCAAGACATTAACCCTTACGTTCAATGAGACGTTGAATACGAGCTATGTTCCTTCTATTAATTATTTCGTAGTCATGAGTCAGAATGTCATGCTGTCCGTTGAAAAAGTCGCGATAAGCGGTTCTGTAGTTACATTAACACTGAGTGCCTCGCCAAAAATCGGTGAAGCTGTGTATATTACCTATTACACAAGCTCCAGTGGCATTCGCACGACAAGCGGAAAGACGATTGAAGGCTTCACATCCACATCAGTTGCTAACCAGACAACATTAATCGACTCCTTGAATGGGGATTACACAGAAGCTGATGGAGGTGGCATCGGACTAAAAACTTCCGCGGCTACGACGACTTCAGCTGTATCTCCAGCAGGAACGTATACGAATAAATATTCGATTTCGACACAACAAATCATTAATGCTTATGAAGCGGCCAGAAGTGCGGGTCTAAGTAAGCTGCGCGTTGTATTTAAGGTTCCGGATACCGAGCGGGCAGCAATCGTAGCTGTGCCTCTTAGTGCGTTGCAGAACGCTACCTACTATGGCAAAGGAGCAAGCTTTGCGGTTCAGCATAATGATATTACGTATGAAATTCCGATCAATTCTTTGAATTATTCGGAAATAGCCAGAATGCTAGGCTCAAGCGGAGTGGTAGGTGACCTTCTAATTAAGATCGATCAAGGGGGATCGAGTCTCACGAGTTCACTAACGTCTGCAATTAATCGTTTGAATGCATCCATTCTAGTAGGCCCTGCCCACTTTGAGGTTGCAGCAGCGTATGGAACGACGGAAAAGAAAGTAACAAGCTTCAGCGGCTATATAACCCGTTCTATGAAGACAGGAATGTCGGTAGACGCAAAGTCCTCAGCGGTTGTACGGTACGATCCTGAAGCTGGTGCATTGTCATATGTGCCTACGCTATTCACGACTACGGGCGGCAAGACGGTAGCCACCTTTAAAAGCAATAGCAATGGTGCCTATGCCTTAGTGAAAGGCTCTGCAAATTACTCGGATATTGGTAAGCACTGGGCGGGAACGACTATCCAGGCCTTGGCTCGCAAATATATTGTAGAAGGTCGTACGACGACCAAGTTTGAGCCTGAGAAATCAATTACACGCGGCGAGTTCGCGACGTATATTGCCAAAGGTCTCGGTCTCTCTGGCAATAAGTCTGCTGCTTCCAAATTTAAAGACGTTAATACAGGTACTGCAATGGCAGCCTATATTGGTGCTGCATCAGAAGCAGGCATTGTAATGGGGAACACGGACGGAACCTTTAAGCCTAATAGTCCGATTACGCGTCAAGAGATGGCGGTCATGATGACTCGTGCGGCAGCTACAGCAGGAGTAACAGTAACACTGCCTTCATCCGCTTCATCTTATTTGCAGAAATTCAATGACCGCAGCAAAATCAGCAGCTGGGCGAAGAATGATGTAGCTAAAGCGGTGTACACTGGGGTTATTACTGGAAAAACAACGACCACCTTTAGCCCGACGACCAATGCTACTCGTGCTGAAGCCGTTGTTATGATCAAGCGTTTGTTGGAATCAGTTAATTTTCTTGATATGTAATAGATAAGAAGGACAGGCAGCCCTCGATCATGGATGATCGGGGGCTGCCTCTTTGTTATATGCTACTGTCGCGCAGCATTAATAATTATTAATTTTTCTCAGACGGAACTTTTCTTCCAATCCAGTAGTCTATAATAAATAGACTGATAGATGGGAGAGTTGTAAAAACCATGCGCAAGATAGAGAACAACTATGGCCGACATAAGAATAAGAATAAATTAGGCAAGAAATTAGTGATCGTCATGCTAGGAGGAACTTTACTCATCCAACCGCTTGCTTCCGCTATTCCACTTAGCTTTAATCCGATTAAAGCGGGAACGGTTGCCGCGGCAGCAACGAGTCCGAAGCTAAGTCTGTTACAGCAGTCCTACATAACAGCAGGAGCACAAAAAATCGATTACCTATGGACGACTACGAGAAACGGGAAGTCAGCGAAGGCAAACGTTCATGTTATTGAGATTGATCTTTCGAATCCTCATGTGCAGTTAAACACGATGAGCGGTCGTAACAATAATGTAGGTAAGCTTAATACAGTTCTGAACATGACTAAGGAGAACGGTGCGGTAGCAGGCATTAATGCAGATGTGTTCATTATGAACACAGAAGGCTCGCCTATGGGCGCACAGGTTACGAGTGGCAGTTTAATTGCCAGCCCTATGCAGCTAAAGGGAATGTATGCTTTTGCAGTCGATAAGAACCGCAAGCCGATCATTGACAGCTATACGTTCAATGGAACGGTGACGTCTGGAACCGGAGTATCCTTCAAGCTGGCCGGTATGAATCAGTCCGCCAACTTTCCAGAGGTCGGTGGTGCGAAGTATAGCCATGTGAACACGCTATATATGTATACCAGTGCCTGGGGCGGCGCAGAGCGCCCTAAAAACTCGGGTGCAACGCCAACAGAGGTGCTTGTACGCAATGGCGTCGTGGAGCAGATTTCGGAGAAGGCTCCTTTGAGCGGCAGCATCCCTAAGGATGGCTATATTTTAAGAGGGCATGGAGATGCAGCTAAATTTATTACAGCGAATCTGCAGGTAGGGCAATCCGTGCAATCCGATTATTCGCTAACCTCTCAGACAACAGGCCAGAAGGTAGATCCTTCTTCATTCGAGATGATGGTAGGAGGCCATACTATCTTAGTGAACAACGGAGCAGCAGCAGCTTTCTCACGTGATATTACGGGTGTCAGCGGCTCCTCTTATGTCTCTCGTTCTGCTGTAGGCTATTCTAAAGATGGCAAAAAGGTATACCTCATAACAAGTGAAAAGTTCGGCGACAGCTCAGGTATTAACCTCAAGGAGCTGCAGCAAATCATGGTGCAGCTTGGTGTCTATAAAGGAATTAATCTCGATGGCGGCGGTTCTACGACAATGATCGATCGCCCACTCGGAGAAACAGCCGTTCAGCTATCCCATTCCACCCAATATAATACGACTCAGCGCAGTATTTCCAATGCTATAGGTGTATTTACGACAGCCCCTAAAGGTGAGCTGAAGGGCATTACGATCAGCGGCTCAAGCGTACTGTTTATTGGTCAGAAAGCTTCCTATTCGGTAAAAGGTTACGATACTTATTACAACCCGTACACGGTTGATGCCTCGAATGGACAATGGAGCAGTTCAAAAGCCGTTGGTACCATTAGCGGCAATACGTTCACAGCTACTAAGGCCGGTAAAACGACGATCACCGTTAAGTCAGGATCGGTCACAGCGAAGCAAGAGATTGAAGTAATCGGGGCTGAGCAAATAGCGAGCCTCAAGATTGATACGGCAGCCGGCGTGCTTGCGAAGGGTGCTACTGTATCTATACCCGTAACGGTGACACTCAAAAACGGTAAAGCATATAAATTATCAGGAAACTCTTTGAAATGGGAATATACAGGCTTCAGCGCAACGCAGAAGGATAATACGATGACTGTCCAATCCGTAGAGTCTGGAGCAAAGAACGGCTATGCAATTGGACGCTATGATGGTTATCCGACGATGCTGCCTTTCACGCAAGGAAGCACGGAGAAGACACTGGAAACATTCGAGAATGTCGGTTATGCAATCACATCCCAGGTGACCCCTGCCGCTACGACTACCGGAAGCGTAAAGCTTGTCTCGGATTTCCCGGGACAAAGCTCAGGAAAAGCACTTCAAATTACCTATGACTTTAGCTCAGGAACTGGGACCAAAGCTGTGTATGCCGTGTTTAACGGAACAAGTGGCAAGACGGTCGAGGGTTCTCCTACTAGCCTGACTCTTGATGTTCATGGAGATGCGAGCTTGAATTGGCTACGAGCGGAATTTACTGATGCGGCTGGAAAAGTCCACTTGGTCGATCTGGCTAAGCAGGTAGATTGGAAGGGCTGGAAATCGGTAAAAGCGGACCTTTCTTCTTATGGGATGCAGTATCCAGTGAAGCTGAAGCGTGTGTATGTCGTCACGATAGCTGATGGTCAGGATGAGAGGTCAGCAACAGGGACTATCGGAATTGATAACCTGAAGCTGCAATATCCGGGATCAACTGTAGCCAAGGAAAACAAGAAAATTGAGATGACGATAGGCAAGAAAAACGCTTCTGTCGCTGGTAAAGCGATGACGCTTGATGTTGCTCCTCTTGAGCTTAAAGGTACCACTTATGTACCAATTCGCTTCGTGTCGGATGCCATGGGCGCTACATTGAAATGGGACAATAAGCTCAATCGGGTGACCGTTCTGAATGGCTCTCAAATGGTAGAAATGTTCATAGGGAAAAAGGAAGTTGTTGTAAATGGCGCGCTATCTGACACTGAGGTTGCACCAATTATAAGGAATGGAAGGACGCTCATTCCTATTCGTTTATTCTCTGAAAAACTAGGTCTAAAGGTGGGTTATGAGAATAAAACGAAAAAGATTACCATTGATTAAGTGTGGACGTCAAGCCTCCAAAGTGTGGTATGATAGAATGGTATAACCTGCTATGAGAAAGGTTGCCGATCCGTCGTGGACCAACATATAATCGATATCAACCGTGTTATTTCCAATGCGGTCTCCGTTATGGAGGACAGTAAAATTCAAATTTTCGAAATCTGTGAAACAGCTCGGGCCGAGATGGAAGCACTTGGACAAGAGCTTGAGATCGTGCTCCAAGAAACGATTAAGACGATTGAAAAAGTGGATCAGCTTGAGAAGGAGTATAGAAATGCGAGAATCCGGCTGACGGAGGTCAGCCGGGATTTTGTCCGATATAAGGAAGAAGATATTAAGACAGCCTATGAGAAAGCAACGCAAATCCAGCTTGATCTTATGGTATACCGCGAGAAGGAAGCTTATCTGAAAACACGCCGAGACGATCTGCAGAAGCGAGTGCGCAATGTGGAGCTGTCTATAGCACGTGCAGAGACGATAGCCTCGCAAATTAATGTGGTGCTGGAGTATTTATCCGGCGACCTGAACCAAGTGTCGCGAATTCTGGAATCAGCCAAAACTAGACAAATGATTGGTCTCAAAATTATAGTAGCTCAGGAAGAGGAGCGGAAACGAATTTCGCGAGAAATTCATGATGGACCTGCTCAATCGCTGGCCAATATCGTGTTGCGGACTGAAATTGCAGAAAGAATGTTGATTAAGAAGGAATTTCAACTAGTGCAGGACGAATTAATAGATTTGAAAGGCCAAGTACGTTCAGGCCTGGAGGAAATCCGCAAAATTATATTTAACTTGCGGCCGATGGCATTGGATGATTTGGGTCTAGTTCCTGCGATTCGGAAGTTCGTGCATGACTTTGAAGAAAGAACCAAGATACGTACTATATTTGAGCTGACAGGGAAAGAAGTTCGGATGCCGTCTCCAATAGAAGCAGCTATTTACCGTCTGGTGCAAGAGGCTTATACGAATGCCCACAAGCACGCAGGCGCTTCATTTGTTACATTGGAGGTAGCTTTCTCGCAGGAGAGAGTTACGATTGTCGTTACGGACAACGGGGTAGGTTTTCAAAGTGAACTTGTTGAGCATCAAGCAAGCAGTAACTCCCATTTTGGTCTAATCGGCATGCGAGAGCGGGTGGATCTTCTCGAAGGGAGGATGGAAATCGACTCAAAAATCGGACAAGGGACGAAAGTTATATTTCATATCCCTATTTCAGCAGAGAATAGAAAGGAGTAAGATGACGAATGAATTCAAATACACCAACCGCTAAACACAAAATTAGAGTGTTGCTAGCAGACGACCACCAGCTGTTCCGTGAAGGATTAAAGCGAATATTGAATATGGAAGAAGATCTTGAAGTGATTGGTGAATGTGGAGATGGTATTCAGGTACTGGAATTTTGCAATCATACTGTACCGGAGATTGTACTCATGGATATCAATATGCCGATTGAGAACGGTGTCGTGACGACTGAGCGGTTAAAGACGATTTTTCCCGATGTGAAAGTCATTATACTGTCTATTCATGATGATGAGAGCTACGTGTTCGAGACGCTTCGCAAAGGAGCGACAGGCTACCTGCTCAAGGATATGGAAGCGGAGGCGCTTATTAATGCAATCCGTTCGGTTGTAAATGGCCATGCCTACATACATCCGAAAGTAACGGGCAAGCTTATTAATCAGCTTCGCAGAATGACTTATTTGGACGAGATGGGGGTTATTTCTGGAGCGGCAGCTGCGCAGGAGCCAGGCGTGAAGTTTATCGCTGGAGAAGACAATCCGCTGACACGTCGTGAAGCAGAAGTACTTCGATTAATGGCCGAAGGCAAGAGCAATAAGTTGATAGGAGAATTTCTCTTTATTAGCGAGAAGACCGTCAAAAACCATGTCAGCAGCATTTTGCAAAAGATGGAGGTTGACGATCGGACGCAAGCGGTTATTCAATCCATTAAGTTCGGTTGGGTAACGCTATAGCTTGCCTTTGATGTTGCTTTATAGCAGCGTTCAGTGATTGTTCTTATACATAAAGATAGATCCCGTGTCGGTGATACGGGATTTTATTAGGTAAGGCATCTCTGAGTAACGAGAGCTCGCATATCAGTCTCTATTTTATAGACCTCCTCTTTACACATTTATAAGCCTCGTCCCATTTGCCCGGAACCACTGGGCTTCTAGCGGCATATATTGTAGCAAAGAGGAGGTGGCCGCTATGATTGGAGTAATGCTAGTTGTTGTTGGCTGCTATGCTTTAGCTGCGGCATCGGTCCATTTGGTCTACTGGTTGAAACGCAATAAAGTGAAGGCAAGCAAGCATTATGTGCTTGTTGCTCATGATCAGCATATGCGCTTAGAATGGTTTGTTCGTTCGTTTTTTACATTTTCCCGCCGTATGGGAGCAGAAGTGAAGCTGACCGTAGTAGATGAAGGCTCGATGGATCAGACAACAGCGATCGTGGAGCGGCTTGGTCGGGACGGAAGCCTAATCTCTGTACACGCAGGCGAGTCTGCGAGGGATGAAGAAAATAGATGCGGGAGAAAGCCAGATCAGACTAACGGGGACAAATCGCTTCACTTACTGTGGTTGCTTCAATCGGAAGGGATTGTAGCATCAGCGGATAAGGCGGTTCTGATTGATTTGCAGAATCCGGCGGATTTGTCGAAGGTACCATTTTAGACTATACTATGAGTAATGAGTAATGAATGATGAAAGATTAATTGTTTCGGAGTGAGGCACACCCGTATGACGCAATTTGCGTCTGGGTGTGCTTTTTTGTCGTTTCCACTGATGTTGTGAGATGAAAAGGAGGGAACTGGATGAAGGCTTATGTTTATCTGGTACGGCTGTCCCATCAATGGCATGTAAATGTCACTATTATGCCGACCATAGATCGATGCTTCTGGTTGGGAAGGGAGTGGCAGGCTGTTATTAGGGAATTGCATGACAGAAGGAAGGGTATTGCTGGGAAGAACGGAACCGCGGAAGAACTGGAGGAGTATACGCATGGGCAATTAGCGCAAATATTGCTGCTGTGGAGAGAAGCCCTTCCTTTAGGCGATGCATGCCGGGTTAAGGAGCTGTGGGAGCAAGCTTGTATTTCGAATGATAGAAAGAAGAGTGGGATAGGAAGCTGGGTGAATGAAAGAAATAAGAGAGAAAGCGGATCGGATGAACAAAATAAGGCAAGGAGAGAGTGTGAACGGGATGAACAAAATAAGGCAGGGAGAGAGATTAGGTCGAATGAACAAAATAAGGAAAGGAGAGCAAACAGGTCGAATGAACAAAATAAAATAAGGAGAGAGAGTGAATCAGATGAAGAAAGTAAGACAATGAGAGAGTGTGGATGGGATGAACAAATTAAGATAAAAAGAGGGAGTAAACCGAATGAGAAAAATAAGACAAGTTTAGGGAGCAGACTGCTTTTGAGGCTGTCTATGCTTATTCTGCGGCTGGAGAATAGCGGTGAGGAGTTTGTGAGGGATGAGGAGATGGTGCAGAGCCATATAGAGGAGAAGGAGCAGCAGCGTATGAAGGACATTGAGCTGCGCTGTATAGAAGAGATGGAGCCGCTGGGCCTGCTGGCGGCTTGCATAGAGCAAGCGTGCCGCGAGGCGGCAAGCGGCGTGCTTGGAGGGCGCGTTCGCCCGGGAGCGCAGACAGGCGATAGCCTGCGCGCGAGGGTGGAGCGCTGGTCGCGAGCCGACAGCGAGGAGGGAGGCGAGCGCAGCGGGCTGGAGCGCGCGAGGAGCCGCGCGGAGGCTGAGGCGCTTGCGGCCGCTGCGAAGCAGGCCGCAGGCGCTTTGCAGGGGCGTGCGCTGCTTCGCAGCGAAGCGCATGCCCTGCTGGGCTGCGCCGCCGCCGATACGGGCAGCGTACTGCAGTTGGCGCAGCTGCTAGGCTGGCTGCGCTGGCAGGGCGCTGTCGCCGCCACAGCTGGGCGGCGCGGCAAGCGCCAGTGCCGCTGCTTGCGCTGCGGCAGCAGCGAAGCGCACATGCACCGCACGCTATGCTCGGCTTGCGGGCGCATGTGCGCGTATTGCTCGGCTTGCCTCGCTATGGGGCGCAGCCGCGAATGCGAGCTGCTTGTATTGGGCCGGCCTGCCCAGAGCAGGAGCAGCCTAGCACCGCTGCCCCCAGCAAGCCTCGGTCGCTGGGGGCTTAGTCCCGCTCAGGCTGCAGCCACTGAAGCGGCGCTCCGCTTCATGGAGGCTTCGCCTCCTCCTGCTGGGGCTCTGCGAAACTTCTTATTATGGGCAGTCACCGGAGCGGGCAAGACTGAGATGATCTTCCCGCTCGTTGAATCTATACTGCGCCGAGGCGGCAGGGCACTCATCGCTACGCCGCGCAGGGATGTGGTCATTGAGCTTGATCCTCGGATACGAAAGGCCTTTCCTTTGGCGACAGTTGTCACTCTATATGGAGGGAGCGAGCATCGCTGGGAAGCGGGTGATATTACCATAGCCACAACCCACCAGCTAATGCGCTTTCAGCAGATGTTCGAGCTCGTTATTATCGATGAGCTTGACGCCTTCCCTTATGTGAATGATCCCATGCTGCATTATGCAGCAGAGCAATGTGCGGCACCTGATGCGGTTAGGCTGCTTCTCTCGGCCACACCACCGCTTGAGCTTCAAAAGCTGGCCAAGCGTGGAGCATTACCTCATGCCCGTGTGCCAGTAAGGTATCATCGCCAGCCCTTGCCAGTACCTGGACTGCTCCACACGCCAACTGTGAAGCAAATGCTGGCTGCCAGAAAGCTGCCGGCGCCTATGTTGAAGGCAATGAAGCATTCCCTCGGACGCGGAGCGCAATTATTTGTTTTTGTGCAGCGAATAGCACAAGTAGAGCCTATGGCACTCTTATTACGCAGAATATTACAGCTTGAGAAAGTGGAAGGCACATCCTCTCAAGATTTGCAGAGAACCGATAAGGTGGCGAGATTTAGAAAAACCGAGATAAGAGTACTCGTGACGACAACCATTTTAGAGCGTGGTGTGACTATCCCCCGAAGTGATGTTTATATTCTGGATGCTGATGGACGTTTATTCGACGAGGCATCACTGGTGCAGATGGCAGGCCGGGCTGGGCGCTTAGGGGATGATCCTCATGGTTTTGTCTATTTCTGTGGCAGGGAGCGCACGCAAGGACAAATGGCTGCTGTTCGCCATATTCGAACCATGAATAGAATTGCTCGCAAACAAGGATATTTTTAAAAAAATCGCTAAGGAGGTGTTTCTTTGTTCCCAGCCTTTCTAGCCAAGCTGCTTAAACGTTCATCCGGTGAGGTAGGGCGCGCCTTGCAGTTGCTTTCCCCTGTCAATAATGCTTGCCCGATGTGTGGGAGCAGCTATAGGAATGATCAATCAAATTCACGTCGACTCTCTTCAGTTTTTCACAGGGTGACTCCTGATTCTCTCAAGAGATCTCTGTGCACCACCTGTTATAATCAAATACCGTGGTTATCCTCTATTCTATGCCAAATGTGCGGGAGGGGGGAGCTATGCGGTGACTGCGTGCGCCGAAGCAATTCCTGTCTAGTCGCGAATCGCAGTGCGGTTCGGTACAGCAGCAGAATGAGAGAGTTACTGGCGCAATATAAATATCGCGGGAATGAGCAGCTTGAGCCGCTCTTCGCGCAGATGCTGGTTCCTGCATTATATGCTTTGTCGCAAAGAGCCTTTATTCTAACGGGCGCTTCCTTTCAAGAGCAGCCGTTCAGGCTGTCTTCCTCCACGGCACTGCCTTTCCAATGGGACGCGATTACTTATGTGCCCATTAGTTATGAGCGAGCGGAGGAGCGGGGGTTTAATCAGGCAGAGCGATTGGCACGAATACTATCACAGCAATTTGGAATTCCTTTGGCTGATCTCCTCACTCGCGAGCGTCACTCCGAGAAGCAAAGCTTTCAAACGCGTTCACAGAGGATGCAGAATACGGTCAATCTTTTTCAAGCTGCCGTAGGAATGCAAGGGAAACTCTCTAAGCTTATTGGGAGCAATAAGCAACCGAATCGCCCTCTACAAGTGCTTCTTGTTGATGATATTTATACGACAGGCAGTACGGTACAAGCATGCGCAAAGGTGCTTCACTTTGCATCCGTTATTCCTCTGGATATTTATTCTTTGACATGGGCTCGCTCGTAATCGGCAAAGTGAGTATAAGATTGATAGTGTCAAATAGATAGTTATCCGTTAAAATAGAGTCAACTACTTATAAGATGAATGGGGGATGAAATAATGAACCTGGATAATTGTCCTCGTTGCGGCAAGCTGTTTGCCAAGAACTTCCGTGAAGTCTGCCCTGCGTGTATTAGGGAAATTGATAAAGAATATGAGACCTGCTCCACATACTTGCGCGAGAATAAAGGCGCGATCATCACTGAGCTGTCTGAGGCGACAGGCGTAACCGTCAGACAGATTACAAAGTTTATTCGCGAGGGGCGGATTTCGCTAATTAATGCTCCGAATATGTCTTATCCTTGTGAGGTATGCGGCACGCTGATTCGAGAAAGCAATATATGTGAAAGCTGCCGGCAACGTTTTGTGAATGAGGCGAATAAGCTGAAGTCGACCTTTGCCAGCAAGCCGAATGAGGGATCTCAATCTAACTCTGCGCATAATGCCTATCGTATAAAAGATCGGTAATAGGCAATGAATTCTAGTATAGTCATCATAACCCTATAAAATATGGACACACAAAAGCCGATAATACTTTTAACGAGTAATCGGCTTGTTTTTATGTAGTTAAGAAGATGAGGTGAATCCATTGAAAATAAACGAACCTGGACGTATTGGAGCATTGAATCATTATCAGAGGCAGAACGAAGCCCGTGCAACCGGTACTGTAAAAAAACAACAAAAGGACGATGTGCAAATTTCCGCGGCAGCGAAGGAAATGCTGTCATCCAGCAAGACAACCAGCGCAGAGCGTGCTCAGCAGATTGAGCAGTTGAAGCAATCTGTTGCAACGGGCTCTTATCATGTGGAAGCAGGCAAGATCGCCGAGAAGCTATTGCCGTATCTGAGCAACAAGAAGCCAGAATAAGGTCAGGTGAAATCGGATGTCCATTGCACAAATTACAGAGACGCTCCAGCATCAGTTAAAGATCTATGAGGTACTGCTGGAGATGGAGAAGAATAAAAAAAACTTAATTATAAAAAATGATATTTTGCAATTGAACGTGTTGACGCAGAAGGAGAAGCTGTTCGTCGCCAAGCTGGAAGAGCTCGAGCATGTTAGGCAGCAGCTTACCTCCCGCTATTTTAGAGATATGGGCTTCAGGATTAGAACGAGCTTATTGTCCGAGATGATTCGTTCGATCAGCAATCATGAGGAGAAGGAACAGCTTCTGCGGCTTCATCAGCAGTTAACGAGCCTTCTCACGGAGTTAAAACAGGTCAATGCATTAAATCAGCAATTAACGAATCAATCGCTGTCTTATCTGGACTTTTCTATCAGCTTAATGGTGGAGGATGATCCGAATGAGGATGTCACTTATCAGCATCCTATGAGGATGCAAGGCAATAGACGGAATGGATTATTCGATAATAGAGCGTAATCAGGAGGCTAGTTCATGAGATCAACCTTTCATTCCTTAGAGACATCGAAGCGGAGCCTAATCACACAGCAGGTTGCTATAGCCACGCTTGGCCACAACATTGCCAATGCTAATACGCCGGGATACACCAGACAGAAAGTAACGATGACGGCTACAAGACCGATGGAAGCGTATGGCATGCAGAAATCAACGGCTCCCGGACAGATTGGTACTGGTGTGGAATATACATCAATCACTCGTATACGTGATGCGTTCCTTGATTCGCAATATCGGGATCAATCCAAGATTGCCGGCAGTACAGAGATTCAGGCTGACACCTTAAGCAAGCTGGAGTCGTTCGTGAATGAACCTTCCAATACGGGGATAAGAACGGTACTGGAGGGCTTCTGGAATGCTTGGTCAGATCTGAGTAAGGACCCAGAGAACGTAACGGCGCGTGAAATTCTGGTAGAAAGAACACAAGCTCTGACGGATACATTCAACGGATTGAACAAGCAGTTGTCTGATCTGGATGCAGATATTAACTCAACCATTGTGACTACGGCAGAAGAAGCGAACTCTTATATGAGTTCAATTGCGGCCTTGAATGACCAGATTAAGAAGATCGAATCGCTTGGGGACAATGCTAATGATTTGCGAGATCAGCGGGATTTACTAACCGACAAGCTGTCCAGACTCGTTAATGTGTCAGTCACCGATTCCAATGATGGCTATACGATCACGATGAATGGAACGAATCTGGTTGAGGGTGGCGGAACGACACCTTTGAACTCTGCGGCTCTGGAAGCAGCATATGCAACAGGCGGCCTGACAGGCGGGAAAGTTCATGGCATGTTCGTTTCCTTAGACAATGTGAAGGAATTCGTAGGCCAATTAGACACACTTGCGAATACGATTGCTAATGGAGATATCGAAATCACCGTCCCAGCAGGATCTGTCTTGCCAGGAACGACTGTTCCTCTAGCAGCTGATCAGAAAATGATCGTGAAAGGTATTAATGGATTGCATCAGCTCGGTTACACACTCGGCAATCCAGCAACTGCTGGTGTGGCTATGTTCACCTCAAACGACCCTTCTGGAAAAATTACCGCTGGAAGTATTCAATTGAATACCGTAATCGCCAATGACTCGAATCAGTTGGCCACCTCACTGAGAACTTCAACGGATGCAGGCGGTGCTACTACGGTTATTAAAGGTAACAATGGATTGGCATTGCTAATGTCACAGTTATCAGATGCCAAATTCACATTCGATGAAACAGCAAATGGCGGCAGTATTAAGACGGCTACCGTGGGTGATTTCTACAGTGCTGTAGTAGGGGCTTTGGGTGTGAAGACGCAATCGGCAGCACGGGAAAATGGAAACGCAGAAGCGCAATTGGCTCAAGTTGATGGCAGCAGAATGTCGGTAAGCGGTGTTTCGTTGGATGAGGAAATGTCCGATATGATCAAATATCAATATGCCTATACGGCAGCTGCCCGGTTCATGACGACGTTTGATGAGATGCTGGACAAGCTGATTAATGGTACGGGTACTGTAGGGCGTTAAGGATTAGATAATGGATCTAGAGGAGGTTAACAGCCATGGCACTTCGAATTACTCAGGGCATGATGCATTCGCAGCTAACTAGGAATATTAACAACAATCTCAAATCGATGGCGGATATTCAGACCCAGGCCTCTTCGGGCCGCAAGCTGAACAAGGCGTCAGATGATCCGGTGGGTATTACCTACTCGCTTCGCTATCGGTCTGAATTGGCTTCCACTGAGCAATATGAGAAAAATGCGGATCAAGGTCTTTCTTGGCTTGATTTTACAGATACCGTAATTGGTCAAGCTGGTGAAATTATGCAGAGGGCGAAGGAGCTAGCTACGCTTGCTTCCAACGGTACGAACCCGCAAGAGGCACTTGATGCGATTAAGAGTGAGATGGATCAGTTAAAGACACAGCTTGTCGATATTGCGAATAGCAAAATGAACGGCAAGTACATTTTTAACGGGGAAAAATTCGATCAAGTTCCTTATGATATAACTGCAGCTGGTTTCGATGCGAAGCAGGTTACAACGGATAATGGTACTGTGAAATATGCCCTTGGTGCGAATGTGACGGTGGGTATTAGCCTTACAGGTAATGAAGTGTTCGGCAATGCGGGAGCAGCAGATAATGTTTTTGCTGTATTTGACCGGCTGAATGCCGCTTTAACCAACCCAGGAAATAATAATGCCGTGGCAAATGAAATTCCAAATTTAGAAAGCAGCTTCGATCGTATGTTGAACTCGCGTGCCGAGGTTGGTGCCAAGGTGAATCGTGTGGAGCTGATGCAGAGCCGCTTGGCTGACTTCAAATTAAGCCTTACCGACATGCAGTCTAAGGTAGAGGATGCAGATCTGGAGCAAGTGCTAATTGATTCGACGACAGCTCAGACGATATACGAGGCTTCGCTCTCTGTTGGTGCGAAGGTGATTAGCAGATCTTTAGTTGATTTCTTGAACTAGATAATGGAATAATAGCAAGTAGGCAAAAAAAGCTATGGAATCGACAACGATACCGTAGCTTTTTTCATCATAACAACAATTGGAGCGTGAGCATGATGCTAATACATACAAGTAGATTTGGGGCGTTAGAATGTCAAGAGGAGCAAAAGATCACATTCCCATCGGGGATTCCTGGATTTAAGCAATATCATAGCTATATGCTCGTAACTGTAGAGGATAGCCCCTTTTTATACCTTCAATCCTTGGAGGAAGGCTCATTAGCTTTTATTCTGGTATCTCCATTTGAGTTTTTCTCAGAATACGAATTTGAGCTTCCTGCCCAGATAAAGATGGAGCTCAGCATTCAGAGCGAGGGTGACTTGCTCGTTTATAATATCGTGAGCATATCAGGAGAACTCACTTCAGCGACTATTAATTTAGCAGCTCCTATTATCATTAATAGAAGTAAGGGCGTTGGTACACAGTTGATATTGTCGGATGGAGGCTATCCCATACATCAGCCGTTATTTGCGGAAGGCTCATCGACAGGAGGCGAATAATAATGCTAGTGCTCACGAGAAAAAAAGGCGAGTCTATTCTTATTGGAGAAGATATTGAGATCAGTATATTAGAAGTAGTGGGAGATAGTGTGAAAATTGGCGTTAAAGCACCTTCTGAAGTAGGTATATTGCGTAAGGAGCTTTATGTCTCAGTAGAAGATACGAATGTACATGCAGAGAAGTCGATTATATCGGCGAAGGAATTAATCAATCAATTTAAACAAATCAAAAAAAAATAAATTTGCTATAAACAATTGGCGGGAGATACCGATAATATAATTAGAGCTGATCAAGGGAAACCGGATTTTGCTTTACCACATGGATGTGGGACTAAATAACCATTTCAGGGAGGAAATAACAATGCGTATTAATCACAACATTACTGCTTTGAACACTCACCGTAACATGGGCCTTAACAACGCTGCTGCTGGTAAAAGTATGGAGAAACTTTCTTCAGGTCTTCGTATTAACCGTGCTGCTGACGATGCTGCAGGTCTTGCTGTATCCGAAAAAATGCGTGGCCAAATCCGTGGTCTAGAGCAAGCTCAAAAGAACGTTCAAGACGGAGTATCCTTCGTACAAACAGCTGAGGGTGCTATGAACGAAGTTAGCTCCATGCTTACTCGTATGAAAGAGCTTCTTGTTCAAAAATCGAACGGTACTTACACAAGCTCTGACAAAGGCAACATTGATCTGGAATTGGGCGAATTGACTTCCCAAATCGACAGCATCTTGGCTGATACTACGTTCAATGGTATCAACATCAGCACAACTGCTGCTGTTAAAATCCAAACGGATGATAGCACGCAAAGCATTAGCATCGATGGTGTAAAAACTTCAGGTATTACTGGTCTTAAATCACTAGTTACATCGACTGCAACGACTACATCTGCTCTGGCAACTGTTGAAAGTGCAATCCAACGTGTTTCGACTGAGCGCGCAACACTTGGTGCTAAACAAAACCGTCTGGAGTACACTTCCAACAACTTGGGAACTACAGTTGAGAACTTGACTGCTTCCGAATCGCGTATCCGTGATACTGATATGGCGAAGGAAATGGTTAACCTTACGAAGAACAACATTCTTCTTCAAGCTTCCCAATCGATGCTTGCACAAGCGAATTCGCAGCCACAAGGCGTATTGTCCCTGCTTCAATAATTTCTTGCAACAAAAAAGTGGCCTTAGATTTTCTAAGGCCACTTTTTTCTGTTTTTGAGAAATTCATTTTATATAAATATGATATATGCAGTAATTTGAACTAACAAAGGTAAGGGTTTAGTCCGATATTAATAGATATAAGAAACTTTGAACGAGGTGGATAAACTAATGATGAATATTTCATCAATTAACACCACGGTGAGTAAAACATCAGAGAGCTTCAGCAGCGGACCCGTTAAAGAAATAGCTAGCACTATTATTCTACCAGATCAGAGAGGGGTAGCAGCAGCTTCGGATGAGTCAAGGCAGTCTATGAAAACAGCCGAGCGTGCTACTCCCTCGAAGCCGAATTCCAATATAATGATTGAACGTTCCGTGCATGAAGCGACCAATCACATTGTTTATAAAGTAAAGGATAAAGTGACAGGGGAAGTGCTGCGAGAGATTCCCGAGGAGAAGCTGCTTGACATGGCAGCAAAGTTTATGGAACTGAATGGTTTGATGATTGACGAGAAAATTTAAAGGAGGATCCAGAAGATGAGAATGACGGGACTAGCATCCGGCTTAGATGTGGATAGCATGGTTAAGGAATTGATGAAGGCCCGAAAGACAACGTATAATAATATGATTAAGAATCGGACCAAGTCAGAATGGCAGCAAGAAGACTACCGTTCTATGAGCTCTAAGATCGTTGATTTTCGGAATAATAAGCTTCAATCTTTCAATATGTCAAAGGTTATGGGAGCTAAATCTTCTCAGATTAGCGGAGATACCAATGCATTGACAATGAATGCAACGAATCCAACAGCAGTGGGAACATTAAATGTGGAGGTTACTAAAGTTGCAACAGCAGCAAATAGTATCTACCAATTCAGCAATAAAGCGGCGGGTGGAGGAGAGAAGACATTAAGTGAACTCGGATTCACTGAGGTCGGAACGACAGGTAATGTTGTTGTTCGAATAAATGATGTCGATATCACAGTTTCCAAGAATGAAACATTAAACGGCTTGGCATCAGCCATTAATGCTAAGAGTAGTGCTGCTAAAGCAACGGCACTGTATGATTTCAATACAGGTAAGTTCTCGATTACCGCTACTAAGACAGGACTTACAGATGGCAATGGCAATGGATTAACGATTAGCAATATTCCTGCGGCTGACCAAGCTGGTAACACGATTACTGTGAACGATAGTAATAAAGGGAGTAATGCTACAGTAATAGTGAATGGGATCAATTATGAGCAATCGAGCAATCGATTTGAAGTAAATGGTTTTGATTTCACAGTTAAGGCAAAGACAGCCACGGGTGGTATCACGACAGTAACTGCTGTACAAGATACAGAAGCCATTGTAAAAACAATTCAATCCTTCGTTACGGAATATAACAGCTTGATCAGTTCAATCAATTCCAAGCTTGGCGAAGCGAAGAATCGGGATTTCAAGCCGCTGCTATCTGAAGAAAAGGCCGAGATGTCGGACAGTGAGGTTGAGCTGTGGGAGAAGAAAGCTAGAAGCGGATCTCTTCGCAACGACAGCACACTAAGCCAATTATTATCAGAACTGCGCACAGCAACTACTGATCTTGTGGCTGGGATTAAGGATTCGAATGGCAATAGCATTTCTATAGGAATAACTACTGCAGGTTATACAGAGAAGGGCAAGCTAATTCTTGATGAAAAGAAGCTTCGCAGTGCATTAGACTCTAATCCCGAAGAAGTCACTAGATTATTCACAGAACCCACGAATGGTGTTTTTGGTAAAATGATTAGTTCGTCAATGACGGCCTTGACGAGTCTTTCTAAGAAGGCAGGTACTTCAACAAGCAGCATGGAAACGACAGGAAGCTTCCTGGAGAATTCCGTATTAAGCAAGAAAATAAGAGATATGAAAACAATGGAATCCCTTACTCTAGATCGTCTTAACAAAATTGAAAAACAATATTATAAGCAATTTTCTGCGATGGAAGCAGCAATCAATAAATTCAACTCGCAATCATCAGCACTGGCTAATCTATCGGGTAGTTAAAAGGAGTGAAAGAGCTTGCTTAATTCACCATATCAAATTTATCAACGTTCCTCTGTCCAAACGGCTACGCCAGGCCAGCTAATCATTATGTTGTACGAAGGTGCCATTCGCTTTACTAAAGCGGCTATAGAAGGTATACAGCAAAGAAATCACGAATTAGCAAATAATAGCTTCAAAAAAGCGCAAGCGGTTATCAATGAACTAATAGCTTCACTTGACCACAGCTATGCTATTTCAAAAGATCTAGTCCGCATTTATGAATATTTGTTGAGACTGCTAATTGAAGCTAACCTTAAGAAAGATATCACGAACGCAAATGAAGTATTAACTCATCTGTCGGAGCTTCGGGATACTTGGAAGCAGGCCATGAAGAGTCCGGTTTCTCCTGTTACAATGGAAGCGAAATGACAGAGATACTTAGAGAAGTGTTTGAGAGAACTGTTGAGCTTGTTGAGCGAATACATGAGACGGATAGTGATGAGTTGACCGAACTAACCGATTTAAGGGATCAGGCTATTCATGAATTAGAGTCTCAGACTGCTATAGCGAGTGAGGATAAGCAAATAATTCGGCAGTTGATGGAATTCGATGATATTATCATAGCTCGTATGAATGATCTGAAAGAAGAGGCAGCTCAAGGGCTTGGTAAAATAAACAGCCAGCGTATGCAAAAACAACGCTACGAAAATACCTATGCGGGTGAAAGTTATTTTATCGACACTAGGAGTAAATAAAGCAGCTTTTATAGGTTGCTGACCGCCATAAATTCGATGGCGGTCTTTCTTATTTTGTGGAAGGTTATTTTCGATATATATAGTAGAAGCATGAGGAGGCTTGATGATGAACCAAAAGAGATCTCATATTGACGATTGGGTCCAAGATATAATTGTTTTCTTACCTAAGCTTATTGCGGCCTCTGAGCATGTCTCAGAGCTGCTATATGAGCCTATGAGTGAAGAAGATTGGCAGCAGTTTGGTGAAGTGGTTGAAGGTATGGATGACTTATATAAGTCTTTATATACAATTAACACGGAGATGGAACAAGGGGAAGGTTTTTATGCCTTGCAACCTTGTATTGCTGAAGCGGTTAGCGGCTTGAGCCAGAAATTCCAAGCGATGAATGCAAGCGTGGATGAAGAAGACTACATCGGTGCAAGTGATTATATGAAATACGAGTTAATTCCATTATTTCAACAGCTAGCTGTTGAAATAGGCGAAGAGCATGAGGTTATGGAACAACGCTATATCGCTAATATGGAGTATCTAAATAAAGCTTTTCCTCATGTATATTCCCAAATCAGTTCGTTGAAGAGAGAATACGATAACTATCAGATTGTGTATACAAGAAAGGGACTTCCTAATCTTTGCATAGTTAATGGGGAGAAACCTGTCTATATGTACAGTCGGTTTGATCCAAGCTATGAAGCGGAGCGTTGGACGGAACAAATAGCTAATAAGGTTGAGAATAAATCCAGTATTATGATGTACGGGTTTGGATTTGGCTATCATGTACATAGTTATATGCAAAAATATTCGGATCACAATGTGCATCTCTATGAACCGGATGTGCAAATATTATTAGCAGCTATGCAAGTATTTTACTTAAAAGAAATGTTTGAGCGATTGCACATCGTGAACTTTGTGGTGGGGACCAGAAAAGAGCATGTTGATCGAGTATTGCATTACTTTATTAGGCATATGAAAGGTGATCCTGAGATTATTGCATTACCTGTCTATGATAAAATGAAGCGAGAAGAAAAAGAACAATTTTGCCAAGAAGCTCAAGTATCTATTATTAACTATGCCAACTACATCAATATGCATGAAATATATGGGATGGAATGGGTAGAAAATAGCATGTTCAACCTGATTAAAAATATAACGACGCCTTCTATTGCAGGCTTGCGGAATAAATTGCAAGGAATGACGGCAGTCATTGTTGGTGCAGGTCCTTCCTTAGCGGCAGATATAGAATACTTGCGGCAGCTCAAGAACCATGCTGTTATTATTGCAGCAGGGTCGACGATTCAATCGTTACTACATTATGGAATTGAACCCGATCTAATTGTGTCCATGGATGGATCAGAAGCGAACTATAAGGTATTCAAGGATATTCAGACGGATCATATCCCCTTCCTATATTCACCTATGATTAAGTATCAGATTATTGAAAACAAAAAAGAAAATTTGTTTCATGTTTTTACGAATGTAGACTCCACGACAGATCACTTTATGGGGCATATGAAGGATGATCCGGTCTTTCAAGCTACTCATTCTGTAACCGGTACAGCCATTCAGGCGGCGATCTATATGGGGTGTGAAGAGATCGTATTTACAGGTCAAGATTTATCTTATCCAAATGAAAATTTATATGCCCCGGGGGCTGTTCATTTCTCATCTGAATTAATAGATTCTATTATTAAAAGCGCAATATTAACCGTAGATAATGTTCTAGGCGGTACGAATAGAACCTCATACGCGATGAAAATAACGTTGGCTGATATTGAAGAGTTAATCAGTAAGTATCCAAACGTGAAAATTGTTAATACAACGCAGATGGGGGCGAAAATAAAACATACGACAGAGGAATCGATGAAAAAGGTTGTGGAGCGTTTGCAGCCACAAAAATATATAGAGGATCAGTTATTGATAAAATTAGTGTCTGAACTGGAGAGGTATAGTGATCAACGTACTAAAAAGGTTTATGAGAGTATCGAACAATTACCCCAAGACATGCTTTTATTAGAAGAAAGAATAAATTGGATTGAACGCAGCATAGGCAAGCTCTCTGAGTTAAGCCGCATAAAGCCAGACAAGTGCCTAAAGATGATGAGGGACATTGACTCGAAGTGGGAGCAGGTCATTAATAGCAGTCCATTTAAGGGGCTATATTGGAAAGTATGCGGTCATGACATCAGTATATTTGAACGTGATTTGCCGGAGTTTCTGAAAGAGCCGAATGTCATTAAGCAAACAGAATTTTATCACAATAGCATGAAGCCGCTTATTAACAATATGAAGCGACATTTTCCAAGCTTAATGGAACTTGTTCATGAAACGGAACAAAGAGTAAAGAATTGTAGGGTGAAATAGGCCTTCGACACAATATGGAATAATATACCGAGTGATACCGCTTAGTTTCTGGCGGTATTTCTTATTTATTAGGGGCAATTATCCGATATATAGAGTATTAGGCTAGGGGGCATGAGAATGGAACAGCAGGAATATGAAAATAATCAACTCATGGATCAAATAAAGATTTTTATGCCGAATTTAATATTAGCCTGTACGCAGGTCAGTGAAATGCTTCATCAGCCGATGACAGAGCAAGCTTGGGAGCAATTTGGCGATGTGGTAGAAGGCATGAATGATTTATACATAACCTTGAATGGTATTCTCGTTGAGATGGAAAGTACGTCTCGATTCAACGTACTACATTCTTTTATTATAGAAGTGCTTACCGGGCTAAGTGACTATTTTCAAAAAATGAATGCTTATATGGATGAGGAAGATTATATAAGCGCAAGTGATTATATTAAGTATAAGCATATCCCGTTATTTGAGAGAGTAGCTATTGTATTGGGCGAGACTAGCGATACGCAAAAACAGCGGTTTTATAGCAATATGATTTTTCTCCAGCTTCATTATCCGAAACTATATGAACAGATGAGCTCTGTTGCTGGAGACCATGAACGTTATCAAGTTATAAATTCCAGAATAGGATTGCCTAATCTATGCATGGTGAAGGAAGACAGCAAACCTGTTTATTTGTATAGTCAGTACGACCCTATGGATGAAGCGAAGCATTGGCTTGGGAAGTTAACTAGCGAGCAACCAAAAGAGGCTGATGTATTATTGTATGGGCTAGGCTTTGGCTATCATGCTCAGTGCTATGCGGAACTTTATCCAGACCATTGTATACATATCTATGAGCCGGACGAACAAATATTTTTTGCAGCAATGAATGAATTGAATATAGCGGATTTATTGACTCGAATGAAGATTAGGAACCTTGTTGTCGGACCAGATAAAGACGAACGAGATAGACTGATATACAAATTCATGAAAAATAAAAGGGAACATTCAGAAATTCTTGTAGTTCCGACCTATATGAGAACGAGGGCTTTGGAAGTACAGGATTTTTTCAATCATGCTGAAATGGCGATTATGAATTATCACAATTCGGTTGATAATTATAATCGGTTCGCTATGGAATGGATGAGAAACAGCATGTATAACATGGGTAAAACTTTAGCGACCCCGTCGATAAAAGGGCTGAAGGATAAGGCGAAAGGGTTAACCGCCATTATTGTCGGAGCAGGTCCTTCGTTAGAAGCGGATATCGGTTATCTTCGTAAGCTTAAAGACCATGCTTTTATTATTGCGGCAGGTTCAACGATTCAGTCCCTGCTCCATTATGGTGTAGAGCCTCATCTGATTGTTTCAATTGATGGGTCAGAAGCTAACTTTAGGGCTTTTGATAAGATAAAGATTTCCACTATTCCGCTATTATTCGCTCCAATGCTTCATTATCGTATTATAGAGAATAGGCCTCGGCATTCCGTTCATGTACATTTGAGTAATGATGCCATTATGAAGTACTTTATGGAACTAACAGAGGAAGATGTTCAATTTCAATCAAGCTTGTCTGTTACAGGGACTGCTATACAAGCTGCCATATTTATGGGTTGTAGACAGATTGTGTTCACTGGCCAAGATTTGTCCTTCCCAAGTGAACATATATATGCAGCGGGAGCACAGCATCTATCCAAATTGGACAACGATTCTATTATTGAGGCTGCTTCATTAAGAGTGGAGAATGTGCAAGGCAGTACGAATCGAACTGATGTAGCGATGAAATTAACGTTATCCGATTTGGAGGATATCATAAAAGGTTATCCTGATGTCGAATTTATTAATTCGACACAGAGGGGAGCCGTTATCAAGCATACAAAGTGGCAGTCGATGGAAGATGTACTTTTAAGGATGCAGGAGATTAGCATAGAGAGTAATTTCTTAGTTAGCGAGATTGCTCAGGCCGCTGCAACGGACCAATTGCGAATTAAGAGTGTACGTACACATCTGGCCGCTTTACCTGAGCAAATGCAACGGATCGAAGCAAGCTTAAGAGAGATTATCCATCATATAGGATGGTTTAAGAAATTCACTAAAAAAGAGTTGGTTCAATATGCTGCTTCTATCCAAGAAATAGATATATTGTGGAAATCTATTGTGAATAGCAGTGCATTCAAGGGTCTTTACTTAAGAGTGTGCAGAAATGAATGGAGTAGTTTCAGTAGCGCAGTCTCAGCAGTTACCAATGAATTAAATAGCAGCCAGAAGGCGCAATTAATTCGGGAATCTATGCAGCCGCTTATTCGAAAAATGATCGAAGTTACACCCGAATTAATGGAGATTGTCAACGAGACAAATCGAAGAGTTGAGATAAACGTAAAAGACATAATGGAATGAGGAAAGATTATGAACAATAAGCGCAAAGTACTCGTCACCGGGGCAGACGGTTTCATCGGCTCCCATCTAACAGAGGAATTAGTACGCCGTGGCTATGATGTACGTGCCTTTACTTTATATAACTCCTTTAACACATGGGGCTGGCTGGATCAATGTGCAGATGAAGTACGAGGGGAGTTCGAGGTGTTTGCTGGGGATATTCGGGATGCTCATGGTGTGAAAGAAGCTATGAAGGGCTGCGATGCTGTTCTTCATTTGGCGGCTCTAATTGCCATACCGTATTCCTATCATTCGCCAGATACCTATGTGGATACCAATATTAAGGGAACACTGAATGTATTGCAGGCAGCTCGGGAATTGAATATTTCCAAAGTCATTCATACATCTACTAGCGAGGTATATGGGACGGCACGTTTTGTCCCGATAACAGAGGAGCATCCTTTGCAAGGACAGTCTCCTTACTCGGCAACAAAAATCGGAGCTGACCAATTAGCGATGTCATTCTATCGTTCCTTCCAGACTCCAGTGGGTATTATTCGACCGTTCAACACCTATGGTCCACGTCAGTCTGCAAGGGCGGTTATACCAACGATTATCACCCAAATTGCAGCAGGACAGAAGCAGATTAAACTGGGTGCTATTCTCCCGACTAGAGATTTTAATTATGTGAGAGATACGGTTTCAGGCTTTATAAGCATGCTGGAATCTCCTAATAGTATCGGTGAAGAAATCAACATCGGTAGCAATTATGAGATTTCGATTGGAGATACTGCTTCGCTTATTAGTGATGTGATGAATCAACCGATTGAAATTGTGAGTGATGAGGTTCGTCTTCGTCCAGAGAATAGTGAAGTTGAGCGCTTATGGGCAGATAATTCCAAAGCAAGACGCTTGTTGAATTGGTCGCCAGAATACGGTGGGCTCGATGGTTTCCGACAAGGTATAGAAGAAACAGTTCAATGGTTTACCAATCCGGAGAATTTGAGTAAATACAAAGCGGATCAATATAATTTATAAGAGTCCCGATGGAGGTATTAAGATGAATAACAAGCAACTACCTTACCAAATCGTGGATGCTCTTAAGCGGGTGCTGCCGGATCAGACAGCTTTCACCCCGTTGCATGAGCCTGTCTTTCGGGGACAGGAGTGGGCATATGTAAAAGAATGTCTAGATACAGGATGGGTGTCTTCCGTAGGCCAGTATGTGGATCGCTTTGAACGTGATCTCGCGGAGTATACGGGTTCACCATATGCAATAGCTGTGGTGAATGGAACGGCGGCGCTGCATGTTAGTCTGCTGATTGCTGGTGTACAAGCAGGTGATGAGGTAATGATCCCCTCACTTACCTTCATAGCAACGGCTAACGCCGTTTCCTATATCGGAGCAGTACCTCATTTTGCAGATGTAGCGAATGATACGCTGGGAATGGATCCTCTTAAGCTGGGAGATTACCTGAATGATATCGTACAAATAAAATCGGATGGAAATGCCTATAACCGCATAACGGGTCGACGAATAGCCGCTGTGGTTCCCATGCATACATTTGGACATCCGGTTGAGTTGGATTATCTTATAGAGGTTTGTGAACGGCATGGTCTTGTCTTAGTGGAGGACGCAGCAGAATCGCTAGGCTCCTCCTATAAAGGAAGACATACTGGAACATACGGGAAATTATCTGCTGTGAGCTTTAACGGCAATAAAATAATTACGACTGGCGGAGGCGGGGCTATATTAACCGCTGATGAGCGTATTGCAAAAAGGGCCAAGCATATAACGACGACTGCTAAGAAGCCTCATCGCTGGTCATTCCATCATGATGAGATTGGCTATAACTATCGAATGCCCAACTTGAATGCAGCTCTAGGTTGTGCCCAGCTTGAGCAGTTGCCTGATATTTTGAATAAAAAGAGAAGGCTTGCTGAACGTTATAATCAAGTTTTCGCAGAAGTAGCAGGCGTGAATTGCTTTAAAGAAAAAAAACATAGCTCAAGCAACTATTGGCTGAATGCCATATTGCTTGATCAACCTGATGAGCAGTTAAGAGATCGTATTCTTGATTTAACGAATGACAAAGCTTTTATGACTCGGCCTATATGGACCCCGATGCATCGGATGGATATGTATAGCGATTGCCCTCGCATGGATCTGAGTGTTACAGAGGAACTAGAGTTCCGTGTTATTAATATTCCAAGTGGATCTACACTTATTAGCTAGTACGCATTAGACAAGACGACCAAGTAGGAGAGGGGATATACCTATGAAGAAAGTATTAGTGATTGCTCCCCATCCAGATGACGAGACTCTAGGATGCGGCGGAGCTTTATTGAAGCATAGAGCCAATGGTGATGAGATCTATTGGTTAATTGTTACGGGAATTAGTGAGAAGCAGGGCTTTTCAGCAGAGAGAGTTGCATCTAGACAGGCAGAGATCGATCAAGTAGCTATTCTTTACGGCTTCAATAAAACCTATCAGTTGAACTGGCCGACAATGGAATTGGATATTATTCCTATGAATCATTTAGTACAAAGCTTCTCGAATGTATTTCAGGAAGTAAGACCTGAAGTGGTCTATCTACCATTTAGAGATGACATTCATTCTGATCATAAATACGTATTTGATGCAGCTGCTGCATGCACCAAGTCATTTAGATATCCGTCAGTCAAACGAGTGCTTGCTTACGAGACTGTATCCGAAACGGAATTTGGAATTAATCCAATGGTTGGGGGATTCAGACCAACTGTATTTATAAATATTGAGCCATATGTAGAAGAGAAATGGACAATCATGCAAATATTTGAATCTGAAATCGGCGAATTCCCGTTTCCTAGAAGCAGAGAAAGCATAGAAGCACTCTATAGATATAGAGGGTCTGCTGCTGGGTATAGGGCTGCGGAAGCGTTTGTGCTGTTAAAGGAGGTCATAGAGTGAGTGTATATATCATTGCCGAAGCAGGTGTTAATCATAATGGTTCGTTAGAGCTGGCGAAGCAGCTCGTTCATATAGCGGCAGAAGCAGGGGCTGATGCTGTTAAATTTCAGACTTTTCAAGCTACAGAGCTTGTTAGCAAGCATGCAAGCAAAGCTGCCTACCAGAAGGAAACAACGGATGCGGCAGAATCCCAATTGGACATGATTCGCAAGCTGGAGTTATCCGTAGAGGATCATGTCGAGTTGTTGCGGGAGTGCGAACGAGCTGGCATTACATTTTTATCTACCCCGTTTGATATGCCAAGTCTGGAGCTTTTAACAAAGCAATTCGGTCTTACCACTCTTAAAATATCTTCTGGCGATATCACTAACTTGCCTTTACTATATCGTGCAGGCAGAAGTGGCGCCAATGTTATTATATCGACAGGAATAACGACACTCGGAGAAATCGAAGAGGCACTTGGTGCGCTAGCATGTGCCTATATAGCACCGGATGAGCAGCCAACGATTCAGTCTTTTAGAATGGCTTATTTCTCAGCTGAAGGACAGGCAGTGCTGCGTGAGAAAGTAAAGATCCTCCACTGTACAACGAATTATCCTGCTGAGTTCCAAGATGTACATCTGAACAAGATGATTACATTGCGTCAAGCTTTTGGACTGGAGACTGGCTATTCGGATCATACGCCTGGAACCGAAATTTCTGTCGCAGCTGTAGCGCTTGGAGCGCAAGTCATTGAGAAGCACTTTACGATAGATAAGCTAATGGAAGGACCCGATCATAAAGCTTCTATGGAACCGGATGAATTAAAAGCTTTGGTCAGTCAAATTCGCCATGTGGAACAAGCACTTGGCATAGCAAGCAAAATCCCTACCGCATCTGAGCTTGTTAATGCTAATCCGGCTCGCAAAAGTGTAGTAGCTGCTAAGGCAATAGCAAAGGGAGAAGTCATCACGGATGCTCATATCACTTTGAAGAGACCGGGCAATGGTGCACCACCTTCAAGCTATTGGGATTTTATCGGCAAAGAGGCTTCGAAAGCTTATGAAATAGACGATTTAATAGAATGATGAATAAGCGAGTCATTATTATTGGCGGAGGTGGGCATGCCAAGGTTTGTATGGACTTATTGCTCCGTCAGAACTATCACATTATTGGTTATACAGAGCTTACCTCTTACGGTACTTTACCAGGTGGAATTCCTTATTTGGGTGATGATTCTATTGTGTATAAATACATGTCCGATGAGATAGCTTTAGTGAACGGAATAGGAATGATCGGCAATAACCGACTAAGACAGCACATCTATGAAAAATTCAGATCTGATCAATATATTTTTGAAACGCTCATTCATGATTCTGCTGTGGTATCAAATTTAGCTGTAATAGAGCAGGGAAGTCAAGTTATGGCTGGCGCCATCATCCAAACAGGAAGTGTCATAGGGGAAAATACGATTATTAATACAAGAGCGATTATCGAGCATGAATGTATCATTGGCAATCACACGCATATTTCCCCGGGAGTTGTTCTTTGCGGTCAAGTTGTTGTCGGAACACAGACACATGTAGGAGCTGGTGCTACTGTTATTCAAAATATAGCAATCGGGAATTCAGTAATTGTTGGAGCCGGTGCGTTGGTTCGCAGACCAGTTGCCAATCAGTCAATCGTGTATGGAGTACCTGCAGAGGAGGCCACGCAATGAAGCATATTGAACAGCTGTTAGTTTCGGAATACTCTTCTATAATGGATGTCTTGGAGATTATTGATAAAGGTACTGTTCAAATTGCACTCGTTATTGACCAGAATAAACGACTGATTGGTACAGTAACGGATGGAGATATCCGTAGAGGGATTTTGCAGGGAATAGACCTGAATGATGCAGTTAGACGGATTATGAATACGAATCCAATTACTTCAAACGTGGAAGAAAGTAACGAAATTATATTTTCTAAAATGAAAAATTTAGGCCTCAAACAAATTCCTGTAGTGGATCTAGATGGCATTATTATAAGACTGGATTTACTTGATGAGATTATTAAACATGATCGCAGCGATAATTGGGTTGTACTGATGGCAGGCGGCTTAGGGACTCGATTAGGCGAATTAACAAGAGACTGTCCCAAGCCATTATTGAAAGTGGGAAGTAAGCCGATTCTTCAAGTTATTTTAGAGAACTTTATTACCAATGGATTTTATCGTTTTATAATTTCGGTCAATTACAAAGCAGAAATGATTATGGAGTATTTTGGGGACGGATCTACGTGGGGAGTGGAAATTCTTTATATTCAGGAAACGAAAAGATTAGGCACTGCGGGTGCACTAAGCTTACTTCCTTTTATGCCGAATAAACCGATTTTAGTTATGAATGGAGATTTACTTACAAAAGTAAACTTTCAGCAATTGCTTGATTTTCATATAGAAACAAGAGCACTAGCGACGATGTGTGTTAGAGAATATGAGTTTCAAGTGCCTTATGGCGTCGTAACAGTGGAGGATCACCGTCTTCAAAGTATTGAGGAAAAGCCTCTTCAGCGGTTTTTTATAAGCGGTGGGATTTATGTAATTGCGCCAGAAGTACTGCAGCATATTCCTGAAAGCACCTTTTTCGATATGCCTTCCTTATTTGAGAAACTTCTCGAATTAAATAAGCCTACGGCAGCCTTCCCGATTCGGGAATATTGGATGGATATTGGGAGAACGGATGACTTTGAGCGTGCCAATATGGAATATGTAGAAGGAATGATATAACAATGATAAATAGTAAGAAGGTATTGGCAATCATTCCGGCTAGAGGAGGATCAAAAGGGGTACCTGGAAAAAACCTTCGTATTCTAGCTGGAAAACCGCTCATTGCATGGACGATAGAGGAAGCTAAAAAGTCCAAATATTTAGACCGATTGATTTTAACCTCAGACGACGAAATGATAATGAATACAGCATTAGAAAGTGGATGCGACATACCGTTCAGACGTCCTGCAGCTCTGGCACAAGATGACACACCAGGTACGGCACCTATTTTGCACGCAATTGAACAAGTGCCAGGATATGATTATGTTGTTGTTCTCCAGCCTACGACGCCTCTTAGAATAGTTGAGGATATCGATAGATGCATTGAATTATGTGAAGCTTCTCAATCTGGAGCAGTTGTTACGGTAACGGAACCTGATAAGAGCCCCTATTGGATGTTTCAGCTTGGTGAAGAAAATAAGCTGCAGCCAATAATGGGCAGTATCGGGGGGATACTTAGACAGGATCTCCCTGCTGCCTATTCGTTGAATGGGGCTGTCTATGTTGCTGCAACTGAGCAATTTACAAGAGATGAGTCATTTTTAACATCAGCTACTATTGGACATATCATGCCTAGAGAAAGATCAATAGATATTGATACGTTAGCTGATTTTCAACTGTGTGAATGGTTAATGTCATCTAATCGTAGTTGAGGAACGATGTTATTCCCCATAGTGAATAGAATATTATACAAATGAAGTTGGTGGCTAACATGAATAAAATAATTAGTCATAGTTTCCCTGGTTTTGATGATAGAAGTGTGGAAGCGGCAATCGAGTCATTAAAAGCAGGTGATTTTTCCGGCCGCCAAAAAAAAGTGGACGCTGAAATCTCCTTGGCTAGGTTTATGGGGAGTAAATTTGGGAAAATTACTAATTCTGGTTTTGCTGCACTTCAATCGGCTCTCATTGCTGCTGGAGTAGGGAGAGGCAAGCAAGTAATCATTCCGACAATAACTTGTCCCTCTGTTTATCAGGCTATTTGTTCACTAGGAGCAGAACCAATCGTTGTTGATGTGGAGGATAGCCTTCCATTGATCAGCCTTCAATCAGCTTTGCAAAAACGATTAGCAAAGAAATCTAAGTCAATTGTTATCATTCCTCATATGTTTGGTTTGTCACAAGATGTTGACTTATTTCATAATCATGGCTTCTTCGTGATTGAGGATATGGCCCAAAGGTTTCTTCCAGCCAAAAACCCCAGAACCGATTTGGCAGTCATGTCCTTCTCTCCGACTAAATTGTTCACGATTGGTTATGGTGGTGCTGTTGTTACTGATCATGAACATTTTAATAGAAAAATTGCTACCTTTTTTGATCCCGACTATGCTGAATTTGCTCATAATCAGGAAATACCTTTTCGTATACATGCCCCAATATCCGATTTTCAATGCGCTATGCTGATTGTACAGTTAGAGCGTTATAAGCAAATCATTAATTATCGTGATCAACTTGTAGAACAATATGATCTACACTTGGGTTATCCAGCCCGTCTTATGCCAGAGGTTCCTTTTCGTTATCAGCTAATTCTTAATCAAGGGTCTGCACCAGATATTGCTCAGCATTTGCGAGAACAGGGAATTGGAGCATGGGCACTTGGTTCACAATTATTGCATAAAGTGTTTCACCTTGAAGGAAGCTTTGATCATGCGGAATGGTGGAACGAACGGGTATTATCACTACCATTACATGAACAATTAACAGTTGACGATATTGCTGCAATAAGTGAAAGGGTACGGAGGTATATATGAGGAAGATTTCGATTCATCAAAGTCAGTATTTACCTTGGCCGCCTTATTTTAGAAAAATAGCTATGTCCGATGTTTTTGTGATTATGGATACTGTGCAATTTCAAAAAAATGGTGTTCAAAACCGAAATCAAATTAGGAATAAAGCAAATGAATTTTGGTTAACCATCCCGGTCTCAGGACAGCTTACAGATACAATAGCAGATAAGAAATTAACATCAGACAAATGGAGAAATAAACATTGGAAATCGATATGTAGTTCTTATAGCTCTTCTCCAAACTGGGGAATCTATGAGGCGGAACTAGAATCATTATATAAACGAGAATATAAAACTTTACATGAAGTCAATGAAGCCTTTTTGTTATTTTTTCTGAAGCAGTTAAATATTGCGACTCAAATTGTTAATTTATCAGATCTTCAAGTCACAGGAACAAAATCAAATCTAGTGTTAGATATCTGCCGCACATTAGATGCGAATATTTATATAAGTGGATTCGGCTCGAAGGGATATTTAGATGAAAGCTCATTTGAAGATATCCATATTAAAATTGACTATTTAGAATCAACCCCTCCTGCTTATCAACAAGTTCATGGAGAGTTTATTGGCGGATTGTCCATGCTGGATATGCTATTGAACACGGAGGAGTCTAAAATAAGCGCGTATTTATTTGAAAGCTGACTATTTTGTAACAACTTTAGGGGGACTTATGAATACAAGACAACGAAATATCAATGTATGGGATAATATTTATAATCGTTCATCCGCTGGCATGACTTATCCCAATGATGTGCTTGTAAGAATTTCTCATCGCTTATTTAGTAGTACAACGCACAATGAACTATTAGAATATGGATTTGGTGGAGGAGCAGATCTTCTACATTTCTGTAGAAAAGGCTTCACTGTTTCTGGTGTCGAGATTAGTCAAAGCGCAATTACTAATTTGGAAAATGTGTTAGAAACATTAGATATGTCCGCAGATCTAAAATTAATATCAGATGGAAGTATTCCTTTTCCAGATGGACATTTTGACGCTGTAGTTGCATGGCAGGTACTTTATTATAATGATTGGGCTGGTTTCAATGCAGCTATGAAAGAAATTAATCGTGTATTAAAACCAGGTGGTATTTTTCTCGGAACGATGGGCGCTATAGGGGATTACTCGCATACTCATAGTAAAGCACTCGGCAATAGCCTGTTTGAATCTACTGTTCCCGGGCAAGAGGGTGCTATTGTAATGATATTAGAAGAAGAGGAATTAACAAAATGCTTCCCAAATGAGAAGCTAAAATTAGGGCAATTCGGTTATAGCTTTGGTGAGTTTCACGGAAAACACTGGGTTGTTAGTTATGTAAAGGGCGGGGAGCAATAATGACTAACAAACGCAAAAAAATTATCGCACTTACAGGAATTCGTTCAGAATATGATCTGTTATATCCTTTACTCGATGGAATAAATCGGCATCCTGATTTTAATTTGGGCATTATTGTTTCGGGTGCTCATTTAACACCTCTTCATAATTATTCTGTTCAACAAATTGAGAAGGATGGATTTCATATCGTTGAACGTATTGAAAATCTGTTATATTCTAACTCATTGCTTGGAAAAGCAAAGTCTTCAGCCATCCTTATGGATGCCCTTTCGCAGGCTTTAATGAGGGAAGCTCCTGACTATTTGTTGATTCTTGGTGATAGAGAAGAATCTATTATTGGTTCATTAACTGCATCTTATATGAATATTCCTGTCATCCATCTTGCGGGTGGCGATAATACCTACCCTGAGGGCGGCAATGTAGATGAACAAGTAAGACATGCAACAACGAAGTTAAGTCATATTCATTTGACCATGAAAGAAGAGCATTCAGATAGAATAACCAAGCTTGGCGAGGAACCTTGGCGAATACATACGGTAGGCAGTGCTGGTATTGACAGATTACGGATGGAACCCCATATGGCAATTGAGGAGTTAGTAGTGGAGTTGGGGGATGGGGCTGCGAAAGATTATATCGTTCTGATCTATCATCCTCTGAGTTCTAATATAGAGAATGCTGCAAAAGAATTGGAGATCTGTTTAAAACAATGTATGCAGACCGGAATGGAGTTATTTGTTGGGGCACCTAATAGCGACCCGGGATCTCAGGATCTTATACAGATATTACAGCAATATTCTAACCATCCCAATGTTCATATGTATCAGAATCTGGGACGCCGTTCTTTTGTAAATATGCTTAGAAATGCCAAATGTTTAGTTGGGAATTCCTCGTTGGCCTTGCATGAGGCTCCCTATCTTAGCTTACCTGCAATTAATGTTGGGGAAAGACAAAGAGGAAGACTTTCAGGAGGAAATGTTCAATTTGTACCTGCGATAGAAGAGGATGTTCAAAATGCACTTACAAAAGCATTATATGACCAAGAATATAGAAAGACTATAGAAAAGGACAGATATGTCTATGGGGACGGTTATACCGTAGAGAAAACACTTGAGATATTAGAATCACTTCCTGATAGAAGTACATTACTGGCAAAAAAAATAACATATTAGTAAGAGTCTTTTACTTACAAGAAAGGAGCTATAGGATGCAACAACGCATAATTGAGGAAACGATTAAAAGGCTGCTACAGTTGAATCAATCCATACAGCAGGACCTGAATCAAAATGAACTCGATCGCGCAAATAAAAAGATCGAGGAATATTCTAGTTACATACAAGACGCATCGCTATACTCCTTGAAAGCTAATTCTTTGGTATTGAGCAATCAATACGAGGAAGCTGTAGAGCAGCTGTTATTGGGATTGGACAGATTCCCCTTTAACTGCGAATTGAATCTCAACTGCGGTATTGTGTACTCGATGATGGGGGACCAATGGAATAGTTTAAAGTATTGTGCTCTTGCTATCAAATACGCGAGTCATGTCGAGCAAAAAGAGTCTGCAAAAGAAGTCTTCGACCAGAATAGTTTGAGCTTGCTTAGTATGGCAGGCGATGAATTCAATACCGTACAGAGTAGAATCAAGCAAATCACTAGAATACTAGAGGAGGGTGATGCTAGAGTATTCCCTCTCGATAAAAATAATGAAAGCCTTATTCGCAAAACAATGAATAAAGGTACCAATGAAGAGGCGCTTGTTAATATGAATGGCACTCTGTTTGCTACTAATATAGATCAGGGTACCCGATACTTATTCAAAACCGAAATATTCAAAGGCGAGCAATTAGAATGCCAGTCAGACCTTGAACTGAAGCTTGAGGCTTCTTCTATTGTTCCTGTATCTTTAATAACTGAAGGAACTAATGCTCATTTTGAATGGAATAGCCGTACGTTTACTTTTAAAACAAATGAGCTCGCATTGAACAAATACCATTATTTGCGATTTAATGAAAAGGGGACTTTGAAAGTCCGATCTGATAAAGATATATTTATCGGAAAGCCAATCCCGATGAAAGACAATGTTAAGAAGCCCACATTGGTATTAAATATTTTTATAGATGGTTTGGCGTATGACTTTTTAGAGAAACAAGGTATGCAAGAAGCAATGCCCAATGTAGCTTCATTTTTTGAGAATGGATTTAGTTCTGCTAATTGTTATGCGAATAGCGAGTGGACTCTGCCAAGCGTTGCAAGCATCACGACTGGTCAATATACGATGAATCATGGATTGTTCCATCCGTATTATAACTGCAGCTTCGATAATGATACGAAATTGATGCAAGAGTATTTCAAAGAAAATGGATATTTCACAGCCCAGATTTGTAATAATTGGCGGGTAACCCCGACATATGGCTATTCTAAAGGCTTTGATCGAATGCTATACAAGAATTTTTTGGGTGGAATGGACTGTCGAGAGGTTATTATGGACGCCGTAGAGCATTTAGAAACCTTCCCTGACAAAAATAATTTTCTATGGATCTGCCTAGAAGACCTTCACCATGTGCCTGATCAAATAGAAGTTAATCTATCTACAGAGACGAAAACGGATATCGCCTTGCGTATGAACAATAATAAAAAAGGTCCAACTACAGTTTTAACGGAGTACGATCCTAGTAAAATTGTAAAGTACGGTTTGGAAATTAAGAGAATAGACAGCTACTTAGGCATGTTATTTGATTATATAAATAAAAAATACAGCCAGGATGAAATTCTTGTTATGTTGTATTCAGATCATGGTCAGTCCTTCCTGGAAGAAGAAGATTATACCCTTCACGTAAGTAGAAGAAGAGTCCCGCTTATGATCACAGGCAGAGGGATCCAAAAAGGGAATTCTAATGAGTTTATGGAGACGGTAGATATTCTACCTTCCCTATTGAAGCTTAGTGGGATAACGGATCGTCAGATCAACGGTATAGATGGACGATTACCGATAGTATTTGGAGGCCATCAGGAACGAAAATATGTCTTTAGTGAATCACTGCATCCCAATCAGACCTATAAAGCGGTTATTACGGATGAACAGCATGAGTACAGATTCGAGACGAAGGAAAATGTACATGTGGATGGATCGGTAAATCTTTTGAATTATCATTCTAAATTAATCAATAGAAAGACCGATATAGATGAAACGAGCATGTATGGAGAAAAGGTTAAGAGGTTTGAAGAAATTGTCTATGAGCATATCAAAAACGATATGAACATGGAACAGCCGTAAGTGCCGTAATAGCCTTTTTAGAAAGGACACAATCAAATGGATATTTACTATAATCCGGTGAGAGCAGTATGGGGCCCAGGATCGATTGAAAAGCTAGAAGATATCATTAAAGGATTATCTAGTAAAAGAATAGCGGTTTTTTGCGGCAATCGGAGCTTTGAAGAGTCTGGCTGTAAGGACATCCTGCTGCCTATATTAGAGGCTTATGATTATCGAATAATAGATCATATCCCCAGTCATCCTGATCTGCAGGATGTAATGAATATTTACGCTATAACGAAAGATTGCAAATACGATACCATTATTGCAGTAGGCGGCGGTAGCGTATTAGATATGGCGAAGGTTATGAAAGCTATAGCAAAGATGGATATTCAATCGGTTGCAGATCTAAGGAATATAATTGCCACTGGAGGCTATGAGCCGGATAAGGTGCCCATTGTTGCGATTCCAACAACATCCGGTTCAGGTTCCGAAATGACTAAATGGGCAACGGTATGGGATAAGGAAAACAAGAAAAAATATTCGGTGGAATATCCGTTGCTTTATCCGGATTATGCCATTGTAGATCCTTTACTAACATCTAGTTTATCACTGCGGTCGTCCGTAATTAGTTCATTGGATGCGTTGTGTCATGCTGTAGAGTCTTATTGGGCGAAAGGGAGTAACCCTTGTTCCCAGGCGTACTCATTGACGGCTATTACTTTAATTATGGCTAACATAGACTATGTTTTTAATGAAGATTGTAGGGAGAAGGCTAGAATCGGATTATCGCTGGGTAGTCTCAACGCTGGCTTCGCGTTCTCTCATACACGAACAACAGCTTGTCATGCGATAGCTTATCCGTTGACATTAGGATATGGAATCGAGCATGGTATAGCGACAACAATGACTCTTTCGGCTCTGCTTAGTTACAACCTACCTTATTTAGCCGACCAGGAGGCACTATACGCTGCACTTCAAATACAATCCCCTCAGGAACTAGAGGGAAAAATAAAAGCTATTACAGAGCAGGCAGGTATATCTATACGACTCAGGGATTATGGGTTGCTAGAAGAAGATATTTATCCTCTATCTTCAGAATGCTTCACCAAAGGGCGAATAGATAATAATCCCTATGCACTTTCGCAAGAAGAGATCATTCAAATTTTAAACTACATCTATTAGAATGGGGCAATCAATATGAAGACCGTTTACCTTGCTATGAGTGCGGACATTATTCACTACGGGCATATTAATGTAATCAAAGAAGCTCAAAAATACGGAAATGTTATTGTAGGTGTCCTAACAGATGAAGTCGTATCATCCTATAAAAAAATGCCTGTTCTCTCTTACGAAGAGCGGAAAACGATGATTGAAAATATTAAAGGTGTAAACGAAGTTGTTGAACAAAGCTCATTGGATTATGTTCCGAATCTTATGAAATACAAGCCCGATTATGTGATTCACGGAAACGATTGGAAAACAGGTGTACAGTCTAATACACGTGCAAGAGTTATCGAAACTCTACAATTGTGGGATGGTAAGCTAATTGAAGTAGAATATACAGAAGCAGAATCGATAAAGAGACTGGAAGAGCTTATGCAGCAATCAGGTTCGACACCAGATTTTAGAAGAGGCGTACTGAAAAAATTAATGGCGATCAAGCCTTTGGTAACGGTAATGGAAGCTCATAATGGCCTTACGGCACTAATTGTAGAGAATAGTAAGGTTATTAAGGAAGATAATCGCCCTAAGAGCTTTGATGCTATTTGGATAAGCAGCCTGTGTGATTCAACGGCCAAAGGAAAGCCTGATATTGAATTAGTCGATTTAACTTCAAGGCTGAATACGATTAATGATGTATTAGAAGTAACAACCAAGCCTATTATTCTGGACGGGGATACAGGCGGATTGGTAGAGCATTTTGTATATACAGTTAAGACGCTGGAGCGTCTCGGGGTCTCGGCGATTATTATAGAAGACAAGATCGGCTTGAAGAAAAACTCCTTATTCGGTACAGACGTTGAACAGAGTCAAGATACAATAGAAAACTTCTCACATAAAATACGAGAAGGTAAGAAAGCTTTAGTAACTGACGATTTCATGATCATATCACGCATTGAGAGCTTAATTCTTAGAGCGGGCATGGATGACGCGCTCGCAAGAGCCCAGGCCTATATTGAAGCGGGTACTGACGGAATTATGATTCACAGCAAAGAGAAGGATGGCGAAGAAATTAAAGCGTTTTGTAGAGAGTATGCCAAATTTGCTAATCGCGTTCCTCTTGTTGTTGTACCGACAAGCTTTAATCATATGTACGAGGAAGAACTCAAAGAGCTTGGTGTTAACGTAGTTATATATGCGAATCATTTGATTAGAAGTGCATATCCCGCGATGATGGATGCTGCTACCAAAATTCTCACTCATGAGAGATCGTTGGAATGTGATGAGGTGTGTATGCCTATTCAAAAGATACTTACGTTGATTCCGGGAGGCAATTAGATGCTATGTCCTGAGCAATTCTATAATCGGTTGAAGGACGCTGGGATTGAATTTTTTAGCGGAGTACCCGATTCTTTATTACAGCCTTTATGTGAGGTTATAGGCAGGCGGTCTGCTCCATCTAAACACGTTATCGCTGCTAATGAAGGCAATGCGCTTGCATTGGCAGCTGGTTATTACTTAGCAACATCGAAGGTGTCAGCTGTATATATGCAGAATTCTGGACTTGGCAATATTGTTAATCCATTGGTTTCTTTGACTGATTCTATGGTATATCAAATTCCCGCATTGCTGATAATCGGATGGAGAGCTGAGCCTAATATGAAGGACGAGCCGCAGCATAAGCGGCAAGGACTGCTCACACTAGAAATGCTTCAATTACTTGGTGTTAATTATTCAGTAATTGATTCTCAAATGGAAATGGAAGAAGTTGAAGAAATAGTTGACGGGGCTCTGAAATATATGACGGAGCAGCAGCAACCGTATGCGCTTGTTGTGAAGAAGAACACGTTTACTGCCACGGCTGTTGCAACTGCGGGTGCAGGAAATGACTTGTCAATGACTCGTGAAAGAGCTATTGAAGTTATTTTAGATTCCATCGAAGAAGATGCTGTGGTTGTATCTACAACGGGCAAAACATCAAGAGAGCTGTATGAGTTAAGGAAGCAAAAGGGGATGGAAAGCAATCGCGATTTTCTTACAGTCGGATCAATGGGTCACAGCTCCCAGATTGCGTTAGGCATCTCTCTTGCAAAGCCGAGTCTCCCTGTCTATTGTATAGATGGCGAAGGAGCTATGCTAATGCATATGGGAGCATTAGCGGTGAACGGCCAATTTGCCGGTAATGCTTATACCCATATTGTTATTAATAATGGTGTGCATGAATCGGTAGGTGGACAACCAAATAGTGGGGGCAATATCCTGATAGAGGAAATAGCAAAAGCATGTGGCTATGAGAGGGTCTTTTCGGTAGAAGGAGAAGAGCAGCTAGGTAAAGTAATTAAACAATTACGAGATCATATCGGCTCTTGTTTAATAGAGATAAAAGTAAATACCGCATCTAGGAAAGAGCTGGGCAGACCTGAAGCTACCCCTGCAGAGAACAAACTAGAATTCATGAAATTTATTGCGTCTGCTGCAAGTCATAATTAACAGAGGTGTTTAATGAAAGCCATTATTCTTAATTCCGGTACAGGCTCTCGAATGGAGGAATTAACTGAAAATCAGCCAAAGTGCATGCTTCCCCTGGGTGAGGGACATACCGTATTGAGCAGGCAAATTGACTCTTTGCTTCATAATAATATACGAGATTTTATTATAACGACCGGGCGGTATCATCAAGAGATTGAGCTATACGTGCAGCGTAATTATGCTGATCGCGGTCATTTTCAATTTGTTCGTAATGAGAAGTACAGCACGACAAATTATATTTACTCGATGTACTTGATCAAGGAGTACATAGATTCAGATTGTTTACTTCTTCATGGAGATTTAGTTTACGACTCTGAGATTGTAGGAGCGCTTCTTTCGTCTCCTCATAAGAATGAGGTATTGGTTGATTCAGGTGATGAACTGCCTGATAAAGATTTCAAGGCTCGAATTGTAAGTGAATATGTTCTACAAATCTCTATTGATATCTTTGATAACTGCAGGTTTCTATTACCCATTTATAAGCTGGATTTTACTGCAATAACACAATGGATGGATCGTATCGAAACTTACATTATACGTGGGGATATGAACGTATATGCGGAAAATGCTCTAAACGAACTATTGAGTTCTACGATACAGTTGAAGCCCCATTATTTTGATGGATTTTGTCAGGAAATCGATACAAAAGCGGACTATTCTGCCTGTTTAAATCAGTACTAAGATAAGTTCTGTATTCAAAATGAATTCGCTTACAAGGAAATATTGACAATCTTGTGTCCTAGGTGATATATTCGAATTGTGGGCCATACCTTATAAGACGCCTCACAGTATTTGAAGATGAAGGGACTGTTATGAATGCAGGGTAAAGTGAAATGGTTTAACGCAGAGAAGGGTTATGGATTTATCGAGACTGAGCAAGGCGGCGACGTATTTGTTCATTTCTCCGCTATCCAGACTGAAGGCTTCAAAACACTCGAAGAAGGCCAATCGGTTGAATTCGACATCGTAGAAGGCGCTCGCGGTCCACAAGCTGCAAACGTAGTCAAACTGTAATCATTCAGGCTGGTACAGCCACATTATATGGTTTCATATTGACAAGTGCCGATAAGCTCCGGGTAACCCGGAGCTTTTTTGTGTTTTCATAATGGATTATTAGGGTAAGTATAGTATCTACAGCGTTCGACAGAAATGTTTTCAGAAAATTCACAATAAACTGAAAACGAGTTGGAATTCAGCTTTTGACTATGCTATAATAAGAATATGTAAAGGAGGAATGCCCCATGCAATACATCATTAGAGGTCAACGATTTCAGGTGACAGAGGCATTACGAGATTACGCCGAGAAGAAGCTGAGCCGCTTGGAGAGATACTTTGAGGATCCAGTCTCCGAGACTACTGTTACATTATCGGTAACAAAAGGGCAGCATGCGGTAGAGGTTACGATTCCGCTAGTAGGTGTACTATTGAGAGCGGAAGATAAAAGTGAGGATATGTACGCTTCAATAGATACTGTAGTGGACAAACTAGAGCGTCAGATCCGTAAGCATAAGACGAAGATCAATCGTAAGTTTCGTCATGCAGGCGGTGTGAAATCACTGTTTAAGGATGAGGGTTCCTCTGCTGTACGACTTCTGGAGGAAGAGGATGATTTGGAGCTTGTTCGTACGAAGCGCTTCACACTCAAGCCAATGGATGTTGAAGAAGCGATTCTGCAAATGAACATGGTTGGACATAACTTTTTCGTATTCTCCAACGTGGACAATAAGGAAGTAAACGTGGTCTATAAACGGAGCGACGGGAAATACGGATTGATTGAGCAGGACTAATTTGATACTTATTAAGGCATATGATATATATTACCATACAAACAACCGGGCCTTTTCTCCAGTCGGAGAAGGGGCTCTTTATTTTCTTTATTGCTTATAGCGCGGTTAATAGCGAGGCGAGGCAAATGCTTAATGCTGGAAATGAGAAGGACTCGTTGCGGAGGGCTCTACAAACTGTTACAATTTAAGGCAAACAGGCGTTATACGAAAGGGGAAGACCATGCTCGGACTAGTGAAAAAAATATTCGGTGATGCGAACGAGCGCGAGGTCAAGCGCCTCACGCGCACGGTAGAAGAAATTAACGGATTAGAGTCCACTGTATCGGCTTTATCGGATGATGCGCTAAGAAACAAGACAGAAGAATTCAAAGCACGTCTGGAGAAGGGCGAGGCAATTGAGAAGATTTTGCCAGAAGCATTTGCTGTCGTTCGTGAAGCTTCAAAGCGTACGTTGGGAATGCGCCACTTTGACGTCCAATTGATGGGTGGCATGGTTCTTCATGAAGGTAAAATTGCCGAGATGAGAACCGGTGAAGGTAAGACGCTCGTTGCGACCCTTCCTGTCTACTTGAATGCTTTGCTTGGCAAGGGCGTTCATGTTATTACGGTCAATGATTATCTCGCATCGCGGGATAGCGAGCTGATGGCACAGCTGTACAACTTCCTTGGCTTGACAGTCGGCTGCAACAGAAATGGATTGTCTCATGACGAGAAGCAGGAAGCCTATGCATGCGATATTACGTACGGAACGAATAATGAGTTTGGGTTTGACTACTTGCGTGACAATATGGTGCTCTACAATGAGCAATTGGTTCAACGCCCGCTCTATTATGCGATTATAGATGAAGTGGATTCCATCCTCGTCGATGAGGCGCGTACGCCGCTTATTATTTCTGGACAAGCTGCCAAGTCGACAGAGCTTTATTTTGCCGCTGACCGTTTAGTTGGCCGTTTGAAGGCAGAGGAGGATTTCACCGTTGATGTGAAGCTTCGTACAGTTATGCTGACAGAAGCCGGTGTCGACAAAGCAGAGAAAGCCTTCCATATTGAGAACTTATTCGATCATGCTAACGTTACGCTTAACCATCATATTCAACAAGCGCTGAAAGCTCATGTTATTATGAAGCGTGATGTAGACTATGTCGTGCAAGAGGAAGAAGTTATCATTGTTGATGAGTTCACTGGCCGTCTGATGTCAGGACGTCGCTATAGCGATGGATTGCATCAAGCGATTGAAGCGAAGGAACAGATTAAGGTTCAGAACGAGAGCATGACGCTCGCAACTATTACATTCCAGAACTACTTCCGGATGTATCGCAAGCTTTCCGGCATGACCGGTACGGCGAAGACAGAGGAAGAAGAATTCAAACGTATATATGGCCTTGATGTTATTCAGGTGCCAACGAATCGCTCGATGATCCGTAAGGATCTGCAGGATGTAGTCTATAAGAGCGAGGGCGGCAAGTTCAAAGCGGTTGTGGAAGAAATCGTTGAACGCCATAGCAAGAACCAGCCTGTACTTGTTGGTACAATCTCGATCGAGAACTCAGAGAAGCTGGCTGATATGCTCAAGCGTCGCGGCGTCGCGCATAAAGTATTGAATGCCAAGTTCCATGCGGAAGAAGCAGAGATTATATCTCGTGCAGGACAAGCGGGCTCCGTAACGATCGCTACCAATATGGCGGGCCGTGGTACTGACATTCTGCTTGGTGACGGTGTGGCAGAGCTTGGCGGTCTTCATATTATCGGTACAGAACGCCATGAGAGCCGTCGAATCGACAATCAGCTTCGTGGACGTGCGGGACGTCAAGGTGACCCAGGCTCGTCGCAATTCTATCTCTCTCTCGAAGATGAATTAATGCGCCGTTTCGGTTCCGAGAATATCATGAGCATGATGGATCGCCTCGGTTTGGATGAAGATCAGCCAATTGAGAGCCGCATGATTTCTCGTGCTGTTGAATCCGCTCAGAAACGAGTAGAGGGTAATAACTTCGATACACGTAAAATCGTCCTTCAATATGATGATGTTATGAACCAGCAGCGTGAGGTTATTTATAAGCAGCGCCGTGATGTTCTTGCCTCGGATAATATTCGCGAGGTTGTCATGGAGATGATCAAGCCGGTTATTGATCATACGGTTGAAGCCCATACAGCGGAGGATATTCCTGAAGAGTGGGATCTGCAAGCCATCGTTGATTTCATTCATGCAACACTGCTTCCAGAAGATACGTTCACGAAGGAACAGCTATGGGGCAAAGAGAAGGATGAGATCATCGACCTTATCTATGATAAGGTTGTCGCTTATTATGATCAACGCGAAGAAGAGATGGGCGTTGAGACGATGCGTGAATTCGAGAAGGTCGTCGTTCTGCGTGCTGTAGACAGCAAATGGATGGATCATATCGATGCGATGGATCAATTGCGTCAGGGTATTCATTTGCGGGCTTACGGCGGTACAGATCCGCTTCGCGAATACCAATTCGAAGGCTTCGAGATGTTCAAGGAAATGATCGCGAGCATTCAGGAAGAAGTCGCAAGATATATTATGAAGGCTCGCGTGGAGAGCAACCTTGAGCGTCAAGAGGTAGCACAAGGCCAGACGACAACGAACAGCCCGGAAGATCAAGAGAAGCGCCCTGTGAAGCGTGAAGAGCGTGTAGGTCGCAATGATGCTTGCCCTTGCGGCAGCGGCAAGAAGTATAAGCAGTGCCATGGTATCAATAAATAAACCTGTCACTTGAAGCTTCGGAGAAGCATATCGTAATACAACAACGAAACGCGCCGACATGGCGCGTTTCGTGCAGTCTCCATCATGCTTTCCTAGCATGATTATACTTAAGATTGAGGTGAAGCAGCACTATGATAGACATTTCGATAAAACAAGATTTGCGCGAAGTAGCGAAGCGACTCCAAGAACTCAGGGGGTCTCTTTGACTTAGATATTAAGCTCGAATTGATTGCGAACTTTGAAGAGAAGATGACTTATCCCGATTTCTGGGATGATAATATATCGGCTCAAGCCCTAATTGCTGAGATGAATGCCGTGAAGTCTGTGGTTGATCAATACGAACGGCTGAACAGCGAGCAGGAAGACTTGCAGACGATGGTTGAGCTGGCTGAGGAAGAGAGTGATGAGTCGCTGGCAGCGGATCTCACGGTTGGCATAGCAGCACTTGTTGAGAAGGTGAATAGCTTTCAATTGCAGCTTCTGCTCAATCAGCCCTATGATAAGCTCAATGCCATTCTTGAGCTTCATCCTGGTGCGGGCGGCACAGAGTCGCAGGACTGGGGTCAAATGCTCTATCGTATGTATACCCGTTGGGCTGACAAGCGAGGATTCAAGGTCGAGGTATTGGATTACCAGGATGGTGATGAGGCCGGAATCAAGAGCGTAACTATTGCGGTCAAGGGATATAATGCTTATGGCTACTTGAAGGCTGAGAAAGGCGTACATCGGCTTGTCCGAATATCTCCGTTCGATGCTTCAGGTCGTCGGCATACTTCATTCGCATCATGTGATGTAGTTCCTGAGATTACGGATGATATTGATATCGAAATTCGCAGTGAGGATCTGAAGGTCGATACGTACCGTGCAAGCGGCGCCGGCGGTCAGCATGTCAATAAGACAGAATCTGCGATTCGGATTACACATATTCCTTCGGGAATTGTAGTTGCCTGCCAGCAGGAACGTTCGCAGATTCAGAACCGTGAACGGGCGATGAATATGCTTCGTTCGAAGCTCTATGAACGCAAGATTGAAGAGCAGCGGAAGCATTTGGCTGAAATTCGGGGCGAGCAATCGGATATCGCCTGGGGCAGCCAGATACGCTCTTATGTATTCCATCCTTACAGCATGGTGAAGGATCATCGGACGCAAGTCGAGACAGGCAATGTTGGTGCTGTTATGGATGGCGACATTGATGCCTTCATCGACGGCTATCTGCGCAGCCAGATTCGTCAGGAGTAAGAGCTGAATAGGTAAAAGGAAGAGCTCCCACACAGATAGGGTGGAGAGCTCTTCCTTTTTTGAATAAAAAATTCGAATAGTTAGCATCTAGAAGAACTCGCGAGGAGATAGCAAGATGGCAAAGCCTAACGCCAGCGACAACGCTGCAGCAAGAAGAAAGTGGAACGGACGTCCTAAGGGGGCAAGAGCGCAGAAAATCTGGGAAGGGCTTCAGGTCGTCCTTGGTTCAATGGTTGTGGCAATCAGCTTCAATCTCTTTCTCGTACCGAACGGTATCGCCTCAGGAGGCGTATCAGGCCTGTCTATACTCGTCCAGAAAGTAAGCGGCATTACACCAGCCCTGACGCAATGGGCTCTCAACATCCCTTTGTTTCTAGCAGGTCTATGGCTGCTGGGCAAAAGATTTGCATTGAAGACGGCAATTGGCTCTATATTGCTGCCGTTATTTGTTCTGGTTACATCTAACTGGCCCGCACCGACGGATAACCCTTTGCTCGCGGCGATCTATGGCGGTATAGGTGTAGGCCTTGGACTGGGCTTAGTATTCCGCGGGAGAGGCTCTACCGGGGGCCTTGATCTGGCGGCACAGATTCTGCATCGTTATACGGGGCTGCCGCTTGGACTCGCTGTCGTATGCTTCGATGGCTGTGTCATTATTGCGGCCGGGTTCATCATATCTCCAGAGATAGCTCTCTATGCCTTGATTGGGCTTTATGTTACGAGCAAGACGATCGATATTATTCAGAGCGGCCTTCCTGTCTCCAAAGTAGCCTTTATTATTAGCGCAGAAGCAGAGAGGCTGACTGAGGTCATTCTGCATGATCTTGATCGAGGTCTTACCAAGCTGGATGGACATGGGGGATATACAGGAGAAGGCAGAACCGTTCTTATGGTCGTTATAGGACAGACAGAGGTTGCGAAGCTCAAGCAGCTTGTAAAGGCTGTTGATTCCTCGGCTTTTGTAATTATTAGCAGTACGTCGGAAGTGATAGGGCAAGGCTTCAAGCTGGAGTAAATGGATGCAAAAAGCTGCTTTTTCTGCATTGTATTAATATAAGTTGCGATGTATAATAATACGAAATAAACGATATTTTCATGAGCTGTTGAATCATGTAGAATAGAGTATTAGATGATTCTCATAGGGAGAGAAGATGCATATGGGCGAGAAAGTAAAGGTTGCGATAATTGGTTCAACAGGCTATGGCGGCGTTGAACTTATTCGGTTGTTGGCCTCTCATCCACAAGTAGAGGTAACATCCGTTATTTCCTCGTCAAGCGCGGGAACGCCAATTACGGAAGGCTATCCGCATTTGACGAATATTCATACGGCTTTGCTTGATGATATTGATCCTCAGGCCATTAAGGAGAAGGCAGATGTTGTCTTCACAGCTACGCCTGCTGGCATAGCGACCAAGCTTGCACCTCAGCTTCTGGATGCTGGGCTCAAGGTAATTGATTTATCTGGGGATTATCGCCTCCAAGATACTGCCCTTTACGAGAAATGGTACAAGAAAGAAGCTGCTGACGAGAGCTATTTGAAGCAAGCCGTTTATGGCATGGCTGAGGTGTACGGTGACAAGGTACCGGGTGCATCCTTTATCTCCAATCCAGGCTGTTATGTAACAGCTTCTGTACTTGGACTTGTACCTGCCCTTCAAGCGGGCTGGATTGATCCGGGAACCATTATTATTGATGCGAAGTCTGGCGTGTCTGGAGCGGGACGCGGGGCCAGTCTTGGCACGCACTATTCCGAGCTTAACGAAAACTTCAAAGCTTACAAGCTGAATCAGCATCAGCATATTCCTGAGATCGAGATGGTTCTCTCCGACGTGGCTGGACAACAGGTTGTAACAACATTCACAACACATCTTGTTCCAATGACACGCGGGATTATGGCAACGACATACGCTACTGTGCAAGGGGAACACAACACAGCGGATTTTATAAATTTATATAAGAATTATTATGAAGGTCGTCCATTCGTTCGAATTCGTCCAGAAGGCCAATGGCCGGCGACGAAGGAAGTATGGGGCTCCAACTATTGCGATATCGGATTTGCTGTAGATGACCGGACGGGTCGGGTGACCATCGTATCGGTTATCGACAACCTGGTTAAGGGTGCAGCAGGTCAAGCCATTCAGAACTTGAATATGATGATGGGCTGGGATGAGACGCTGGGCTTGCAGTTTGTTCCGGTTTATCCATAAGTAAATAGAGCGAAGGAGATAGGATGTATCATGGGACAGGTGCAATCAACGCCGTATTCGGTTGTCGCAGAAGGATCGATTACGACTCCTAAAGGATTCAAAGCCGGAGGACTTCACTGCGGTCTAAAAAAATCTACACGTCATGATCTGGGTGCTATCGTATGTGAGGTTCCGGCAGCGTCAGCGGGCGTTTATACAACCAATGCTTTTCAAGCAGCGCCTTTGAAGGTGACTCGCGAAAGTCTCGGTGCCGAAGGCAAACTGCGTGCTGTAATTGTTAATAGCGGCAATGCCAATGCGGTGACAGGCAAGCAAGGGGAAGACGATGCTTATGAGATGCGTTCGAGATTTGCTGAATCGATCGGTGTACCGGCACAGCATGTAGCTGTTGCTTCTACAGGTGTCATTGGTGAGAATTTGAAGATGGATAAGGTTCGCTCTGGCATCGATTTGCTTCCTGCGGAGCTGGCGGCAGACCGCAATGGGGCTGATGGTTTTTGCCAAGCGATATTGACGACCGATCTCGTGCAAAAAATGGTATGCGTATCTGTTGAGATTGACGGCAAGCTGGTCCATGTAGCGGGAGCATCCAAAGGCTCAGGCATGATTCATCCTAATATGGCAACGATGCTGGGCTTCGTTACGACAGACGCGGCCATCAGCAGTGATTCTCTGCAGCTGTTGCTGCGTGAAGTGACCGACTACACGTTCAATATGATAACGGTCGATGGAGATACCAGTACGAATGATATGCTGGTTGCAATGGCCAGCGGACTAGCAGGCAATCGTGAGCTGAACCCGCAGCATGAGGGCTGGGCAGCTTTTGCTGCTGCGCTTCGTTATGTATGCGAGGTGCTGGCGAAAGCGATTGCGCGTGATGGTGAAGGTGCGACGAAGCTTGTAGAAGTACAAGTGCGCGGAGCAGTGAGTGATGAATCGGCACGAGCGATTGCTAAGACGGTTATTGGCTCCTCGCTGGTGAAGTCAGCTGTATTCGGCGCTGATGCCAACTGGGGACGCATTATTGCAGCCGTAGGCCGTGCAGGGCAGCCTGTTAATCCGGAAACGGTTGATGTGCTGCTTGGCGACATTGTGACGCTGCAGCAATCCCGGCCGGTTGCATTTGATGAAGAAGCAGCGCTTGCTTATCTAAAGGGCGACACCGTCGTCATTCAGGTTGATCTTCATATGGAACAAGGCGAGGCCACTGCCTGGGGCTGTGACTTGACCTATGACTATGTTCGTATTAATGCGGCTTACCGCACGTAATGCTCTTATAAAGGAGAATCATTCATAATGGCACAACGTTTTGTAATGAAATGCGGAGGAAGTACGCTGGCCGCACTTCCAGAATCCTTTTTCGAGGAGCTGCGTGAGCTTCAGCAGTCCGGTATTCATCCCGTTATCGTCCATGGTGGAGGTCCTGCCATATCGGATACACTGACGAAGCTTGGCATTGAGACGGAATTCGTGAACGGCCTTCGCAAAACAAATGAGGATGTCCTAGACGTAGTGGAGATGGTGCTCGCTGGTCGCATCAATAAAGAGATCGTGCGCAAAATTCAATCCAATGGGGCGAAGGCGCTCGGCTTATCGGGTGTCGACGGCCTGCTCATTCAGGCACAGCCAGTAGCGAATTCGGCAGAGATCGGCTTCGTTGGCGATGTGACGGATGTGAATGCCGAGATTATTGAGGGCATTATGGCCATGGGCTATATGCCTGTTATCGCACCGATCGGCATCGACGCCGAAGGACAACGCTACAACATCAATGCAGATACTGCGGCAGGCGCTGTTGCTTCGCACCTTGGCGTAGAGCAGATGATCGTTGTAACGGATGTGCCGGGTATTATGCGGACGATTGATGGCGTGAAAAAAGTTCTGCCAACCGCAACGGTCGCAGATATCGAAGCGATGATTGCAAGCGGTGAAATATACGGCGGCATGATTCCGAAGGTTCGTGCAGCTGTGCAGTGCATTCAGGGCCGTGTACGCGAGGTAGTTATCGTCAGCGGTGAAGAGTCAGGTGTTCTGAGCAAAGCCGTTCGAGAAGGCGGCGTTGGTACGAGGATTGTGCAGTAATTGAATGAAGGGCGGGGAAAATGATGAGTGATTCGAAATTAGCCGCAGCAGCAGACCAATCGCTGTTGCCTACATATGCAAGATATCCGATTGCTCTTGTAAAGGGTGAAGGAAGCTGGCTGTGGGATGATCAAGGAAACCGTTACCTCGATTTCATGAGCGGTATTGCGGTTACGAATCTCGGCCATGCGCCGCGTCAGATTAAGGAAGCGCTTGTGAAGCAGTTGGATGAACTGTGGCATGTTTCCAACCTATTCCGCATTCCTAATCAGGAAGAAGCGGCTCAGCTTATTACAGCCAATAGCTGCGGCGATGCTGTATTCTTCTGCAACTCGGGAGCAGAGGCCAATGAAGCAGCAATTAAGCTGGCACGCCGTTATCAGCAAAAGGTATTGAATAATGGCCGCTATGAAATTATAACGTTCGAGCACTCCTTCCACGGAAGAACCTTGGCAACACTCACGGCAACTGGCCAGGAGAAGGTCAAGGAAGGCTTTGCGCCGCTGCCTGAAGGTTTCAAATATATTCCCATTAACGATATTGCGGCAGTAGAGGCAGCCATATCTGATCACACAGCAGCGATCATGCTGGAGATGATTCAGGCGGAGGGCGGGATTTATCCTGCTGATCCTGCTTTCATAGAGGCACTCGTAGAGCTATGCCAGAAGAATGGCATTCTGCTCATCGTCGATGAGATTCAGACAGGCATGGGACGCACAGGCAAGCTGTTTGCCTATGAGCATTATGGCATTGAACCGGATATTTTCACCTTGGCAAAAGGCCTCGGAAGCGGCTTCCCTGTCGGAGCAGCTGTAGCGAAGGAGAAGCTTCGTGACGCATTCGGTCCAGGAAGCCACGGTTCAACCTTTGGCGGTACGCCGATTGCGACTGCAGCTGTCAAAGCAACAGTCGAAACGATTGTCGGTGAACGCCTGCCGGAGCGGGCAGCAGAGATGGGCAATTACTTGATGGAGCAGCTCAGCAGCAAGCTTAGCGATAATCCCTTCGTGAAGGAAGTTCGAGGAAAAGGCTTGATTGTAGGAATTGAATGCGTGGAGCCGATTGGAGCTATTCTTACCGCAGCCCAACACAAAGGTCTGCTTGTCATTTCTGCAGGTCCTAATGTGATCCGTTTGCTGCCGAATTTGCTGGTAACGAAAGAAGAAATAGATCAGGCTGTAGCTATATTGTTCGAACTGTTAGCTGAAGCTGGTGCGTAACAGGGCTGTTTAGATTAGGTTTGGAGGAGGAACATAGCTATGCAGGATACACAAAAAGAACAATTGGCCGCGAGCTTGAAAGGCCGCGATTTTCTAATGATGGTTGATTACACGCCAGAGGAAATTCGGTATTTGATCGACCTGGCCATTGAATTGAAGAAGATGCAAAAGGCTGGCGAGACCCATCACTTGCTCAAAGGCAAGACGCTCGGCATGATTTTTGAAAAGTCGTCTACTCGTACCCGTGTTTCTTTCGAGGTAGGGATCTATCAGCTTGGCGGACAAGGTCTATTCCTTAGCGGCAATGATCTGCAAATCGGACGAGGCGAGCCAATCTGGGATACAGCTCAGGTGCTGTCGCGTTATCTCGATGGAATTATGATTCGTACATTTGCCCACCGTAAAGTGGTAGAACTCGCTCGTGGAGCTACGATTCCGGTTATTAATGGTTTAACTGATCTCTCGCATCCTTGCCAAGCGCTTGCGGATTACCAGACCATTCTGGAGCATAAGGGACGGCTTGAAGGACTGAAGGTTGCTTATATCGGCGATGGCAACAATGTGGTACACTCCCTGATGATGGGTGCTGCTAAGCTTGGAGTGAATATTTCGATTGCAACGCCAGAGGGCTATGAGCCGGATGCCGACATGATTCAGCAATCGAAGGACCATGCCTCTGAGACAGGAGCGCAGATTCAACTTGTTCATGATCCGAAGGAAGCTATCGCAGATGCGGATATCGTCTATTCAGACGTATGGGCGAGCATGGGGCAGGAAGAAGAGCAGAAGGAACGCGAGCTTGCGTTCGCGAATTATCAAATAAACGAAGAACTCGTTAAATATGCGAAAAAAGATTATCAGTTCATGCACTGCCTGCCTGCTCATCGCGGCGAGGAAGTAAGTGAAGGCGTTATTGACGGGAAGCATTCGATTATTTATGATCAGGCGGAGAATCGCTTGCATGCTCAAAAAGCAATCATGGCAGCAATCATGTAGTTATAACGATAAACTTACTTATAAGAATGAAGGGGTGCAAGAGGAATGGCGAAGGAAAAAATCGTACTGGCATACTCTGGCGGACTAGATACATCCGTCATCTTGAAATGGTTGAAGGAAACATATGATGCAGAAATTATTGCATTCACGGCTGATATCGGGCAAAAGGATGAATTGGACGGTCTGGAAGCCAAAGCCCTTGCCACAGGTGCATCGAAGGTCTACATTGATGATCTTCGTGACGAGTTTGCAAAAGACTTTATCTATCCGATGTTCCAAGCAGGCTCCTTGTATGAAGGGCAGTACTTGCTCGGCACGTCAATTGCCCGTCCTTTGATCGCGAAGCGCATGGTAGATATCGCTCGTGCAGAAGGCGCGACAGCAATTGCGCATGGCGCAACTGGCAAAGGCAATGACCAAGTGCGTTTTGAGCTGGCTGTTGCAGCTCTGGCACCTGATATTGCTGTTATTGCTCCATGGCGCGAAGAGAAATTCCGTGAGGAGTTCCCGGGCCGCGCAGAGATGATCGCTTATGCAGAAAAACATGATATTCCGGTTACTGCTTCGGCAGCCAAGCCTTATTCGACAGACCGCAACCTGCTTCATATTAGCTTTGAGAGCGGCATGTTGGAGGATCCTTGGTTCGATCCAAGCGCGGAAGAAAATGAAGAGATGTACGTGCTTAGCGTTTCGCCAGAGAGAGCGCCTGATCAAGCGGAATATATTGAACTGACGTTCGAAGCTGGGGATTGCGTTGCTGTGAATGGTGAGCAATTAAGCCCGCTTGGCGTAATGGATAAGCTCAATGAGCTTGGCGGCAAGCATGGCATCGGCCGGGTTGATATGGTAGAGAATCGTTTCGTTGGCATGAAGAGCCGCGGCGTGTACGAGACTCCGGGCGGTACGATCCTGTTCACCGCTCACCGCAAGATGGAATCGCTCACGATGGATCGTGAAGTAATGAACTTGCGTGATTCTCTGATCGCGAAATATAGCCAGCTTGTATATAATGGCTTCTGGTTCGCACCAGAACGTCTAGCTTTGCAAGCTCTTGTTACAGAATCCCAGAAGAATGTAACGGGTGTCGTGCGCTTGAAGCTGTATAAAGGCAATGTAATTGGCGCAGGTGTACAAAGCCCAGTTAGCTTATATAACCCGGATATCGCGACGATGGAGGCAGATCCATCGCAAGCCTATGACCAAGGCGATGCTACAGGCTTCATCCGCTTGAACGCACTTCGTCTGAAAGTATCCTCCGGCGTGGAACAAAGCAAGAAATAATAATCCGAGCGCTGTTAATAGCCGTCGCATGAATGAAGGACCATCCATTCGTGCGGCGGCTCTGTGCGGCAATCGGGAGGGAGCGTGGCGAGCAAATGAGTAAATTATGGGGTGGCCGGTTCACGAAGAAGACCGACCAGTTGGTAGAAGAATATACAGCTTCAATTATGTTCGATAAAGAGCTTGCGGAAGAGGATATTCAAGGCAGCTTGGCGCATGTAACGATGCTCGGCAAGCAGGGCATTCTGCCAGCAGACGATGTAGAAGCTATTAAGGATGGGCTTCATCGCGTCCTTCAACGGATCAAGCGCAATGATCTCGAATTCTCGATCTCCGATGAGGATATTCATATGAATATCGAGAAGACGCTGATTGACGACGTTGGCCCAGTTGGCGGCAAGCTGCATACGGGACGCAGCCGCAACGACCAAGTGGCAACTGATATGCATCTTTATTTGCGTAAGAGAGTCGTTGAATTCGTTGATCTGCTGCAGAAGCTGCAGTCCTCGCTTATTGAGCAAGCAAAAGCAAACATCGATACGATTGTACCGGGCTATACGCATTTGCAGCGGGCACAGCCTATCTTGTTCGCGCATCACTTAATGGCTTATGTCTCGATGTTCGGGCGTGATCTTGAGCGTCTGCAGGATAGCTACAAGCGTATTAATACACTGCCGCTTGGTGCTGGTGCCCTTGCTGGGACTACCTTCCCAATTGATCGTCATTTCGTGGCGAGCCAGCTTAAGTTCGATCGCGTATATGAGAACAGTCTTGATGCGGTTAGTGACCGTGACTTCATTCTTGAATTTCTTTCCCATGCTTCGATCATCATGATGCATCTCTCCAGGCTCAGCGAGGAGCTGATCCTATGGTCAAGCACGGAATTCCGGTTCGTTGAACTGGATGACGCTTTCTGTACGGGCAGCAGCATTATGCCGCAGAAGAAGAATCCGGATGTGCCAGAGCTTGTGCGCGGCAAGACCGGACGTGTATACGGCAACCTTGTTGGCCTGTTGACCGTTCTCAAATCGCTGCCGCTTGCTTACAATAAGGACATGCAGGAAGACAAGGAAGGCATGTTCGATACTGTGAAAACGATGCAAGGCGCCCTGCAATTGTTCGCTCCGATGATTGCGACGATGAAGGTGAATAAAGACCAGATGCGCCAAGCAGTGAATCAGGATTTCTCGAATGCAACAGACATTGCCGACTTCCTCGTTGGCAAAGGGCTGCCATTCCGTCAAGCGCATGAAGTTATCGGCAAAACGGTACTCTATTGCATCGAGCAGAATAAATATTTGCTCGATCTTACGCTGGAAGAATTCAAGCAGTTCTCACAGCTGTTCGATGATCGCATCTATGCTGTATTGCAGCCGGAGCAGGTTGTTAATGCTCGCAACGTATACGGCGGCACTGCGAAGTCGCAGGTGGAGAGCGCTATCGGCCGTGCAGAGCTGGAAATAGCGAAGACAGCCGAATGGGTAATCGAATACGCTGAGCGTAGTCGTTAATAAGAGCAAAGGCCTCAGAGGGAAGAGCAACTCTTCCTTCTGAGGCCTTATTTGTGCGTAATATGTCATCTCTGAGCTGTAGAGCATATCACCTAGCCGCCGCTGTTCACCCCATCCTCCAATAGTTCCTTGGCTGGGGCTGGCGTAGCAGCGGGTGCATTCGTTCCTGGACCGACGTGAATGATCGTCGGTTGGGCTTTGTAGGTATCGCGCGAGATTCGTTCGCGTGAGACAACTTCCCCATTTTTCAAAAGAATCTGGTAGGTCTCTACCACATATCCCCGTTTTCCTTGCTGAATAATCCTTTGTTTTCCATCTGCCAGCGATGAATTCGTTACCTTCTGGAGAGTGGGCTCTATCGTCTTGACGGTAACAGATTCGATCTCATACCGAATATCCTCCGGCAGTGTGCCGAACAGCTTGATCGTCAATTGCCGATTGTCTGTCTCCGTACGAATGATCAAATGCTTGCCCGTTGAATTGCGGAATCGAAAATCAATATAGCCATCAGCAAAGGTTGCGTCCTGACCAATTGGGAGATAGGCAACGGGAAGCGAGTGATTGCGCCTTTCTACAATCTCCAGACCGCTGCGAAGAACGGCATTGTACAGGGTGCTCGATACTTGACAAATGCCCCCGCCGATTCCGGGAACCAGCTTGCCGTTCAGAATAACGGGGGCCTCCTTGAAGCCATATTCTTTCTCAGCTAAGGCGATGAGATCGCTATAAGCGAATACTTCTCCGGGAGCCAGATGCCAATCATTCAATGCTTTGGCAGCAGAGGATACATTGTGGGCACGCCCCTCGGCGCTTGAGGCAAAGCTTGTGGAGAACTGAATGATCTTGCGGTCGATTCCTTCTTCTTTTAGCTTCTCCAGCGTAATTGTCGGTTGCTTGATCTGAATAGGGAGCGGAATGACCTGAGATGAATCAGGTGGATTCGGGAGCGCAGCAGGCTCAACTATAACCCATGATTTAACCCGTTCCGTTAGCTTGGCATATTCGATTCGATAGGCATCTACATGAGCTTCGTATTCGATTTGATCTTGCGCTGTAATTCGGCGTACCGCATCCCTCGGTTCATTACTATCGATCCAGCCCCATTGCTTGCGGATAAGCGCTTCGAATACAGAGGGGCTGAAGCTCTGCTGCAGCTTATAGTTTCTCTGCAAACGGTAGCGGTACCTCGCCTTTTCCCACACATGGCCTTCGCGAAGCTTTAATAAGCTTGCTCTCGCTTCTAAGAATTCGGCATGATACCCAATCTCCGCGGCTGTCCATTGCTTGCTGCCTTCTGCAACGGTATTCGCTTCGACCGTCAGACTACGATTATTCAGCAGGCTCTCATATTCCTCCAGAAGCTGAAGAGCTTCATCAATGCTTTTGCCCTCGATGGACAAGCTGCCTGCGGCTACTCCCTTTGGAACGGTCTCCTGCTCGGAATAATACCAGAGCATTCCCCAACCGACGGTGGCTGCAAGCAGCAATGCTGTGAGGACAATGAATCCAATGTGCAACTTTTTCAAAAGAGGACCACCCTTCTTCCACCATAAATTAGACAATGTTTCATCTATATGCAGCTGGCTGGTCCAAATTTCCCCTTCTCTTTTTAAGAGTTCAATCCGTTGAATTACAGCATGTGTTTGTCGAAATTCCTGTTCGATAATTCCAATTAACTGAGAATATTTGTTTATGAGAATTGTGAAAAACGAGGAAATAAACCCCATTGTGAAGGATTTGATACATTCCTGTCGAATTAGTAAGACTGACAAAAAACAGGATGTGATAATGTGATAGAGATGCAAGACATTTGGAAAACGTACACCGACGGCACACACGCCCTGCGGGGAGTATCCGTTCGCATAGATCGCAATGAGTTTGTTTATCTGGTTGGTCCATCCGGCGCCGGCAAATCTACATTCATGAAGCTGATTTATCGCGAAGAGGTTCCAACGAAAGGTCAAATATCCGTAAATGGATTCAATATAGGCAAGCTGAAGCCTCGCAAAATCCCATATGTTCGCCGTAATATCGGCGTTATTTTTCAGGATTTCAGGCTATTGCCTAAGCTCAGCGTTTATGAGAATGTTGCGTTCGCAATGGAAGTTATCGAGGCGCCTCGGCGCATTATTAAGAAAAGAACGATGGAAGTACTGGAGCTTGTTGGCTTGAAGCATAAGCATGCCAGCTTGCCTGCGCAGTTATCTGGCGGTGAGCAGCAGCGGGTAGCAATTGCAAGGGCGATCGTCAATAATCCTTCGGTTATTGTAGCGGACGAGCCTACCGGGAATCTGGATCCAGAGACATCTTGGGGAATTATGAACCTGCTTGAGGAGATTAACTTCCGAGGATCTACGATTGTGATGGCAACGCACAACAAGGAAATAGTGAACACGATGCGCAAGCGAGTTATTGCTATCGAGAATGGCGATATTGTCCGCGATGAAGCAAGAGGGGAGTATGGTTATGAAATTTAGAACCTTACTTCGTCACTTTCGAGTAGGGGTTCAGAATGTCATTCGCAATGGATGGATGTCATTTGCCTCAATTAGTTCCATCTTTATTTCACTTTTTTTACTAGGCGTGTTCATGCTGCTGGCACTCAATGTCAACAGCTTGGCTTCAGATATTGAAAGTCAGGTGCAAATACGGGTGTATTTGCAGACTAGTGTAGATCAACAGAAGGTAAGTGAGCTCAAGAACAAGATCGGCAATCTGGCTGAGGTAAGCAAAGTAATCTATGTCTCGAAGGCAGAAGGATTAGAGCTGCTGCGTGACAATCTAGGAGCCGATGGCGATGATTTGCTTGACGGCTATGATAAGGAAAGTAATCCTTTGCCGGATTCCTTCACGGTAGAAGTGTTCGACCCTCAGACGATTGATGAAGCAGCTACGAGAATCAACGAAATTAACAAGGCTGACGATATGCTGCCTATAACAAGTGTGAAGTATGGCCAAGGCACGGTTGAGACGCTGTTCAAAATAACGAATGCCGTTCGTAATATCGGTCTGGTCGTTGTGATTGGGCTTGGAGTGACCGCGATGTTCCTTATATCCAATACGATTAAGATGACAATTATCGCTAGACGTAGAGAAATCGGAATTATGAAGCTGGTTGGAGCGACAAATTCGTTCATACGCTGGCCGTTCTTTATAGAAGGTGCATTAATAGGCATATTTGCATCGGTACTGACTGCGGCAGCTCTCCTGGTATCGTATGGAGAACTGGTTCGCCTAACTCAGGTGGAGCTGGGGCTAATGATGATGAAGCTGGTTACCGTTGAACAGTACGGTTTCCAGGTCGGTGCATTATTGATCGCCCTTGGTACAGTGATCGGTGTATGGGGCAGTACCTTATCCGTAAGAAAATATTTGAAAGTGTAGGTGGCGGCTAGGTGAGAGTGAAGAAACTATTTATTGTCATAACGATGTTGACCGTATTTATGTTGCAGCCTGTAGGCAGTCATGCCGCTTCATCGATGGATCAGATCAATAAGGATCTGGCGTCCGCCAAAAAACAAATTAAGCAAGCGCAGCAAGAGGCAGCAAATGCCGAGAACCAAAAAGAAAGAATTGTTGTTCAAAAAGAAAATGCCGAGCAAGCCATCAAGAAGCTATTGAAGGAATTGGATGACGTTGTTATTAATCTGACACGTGTCGAAGGCCAAGTAGAGGATAAAGAAGTTGAGCTCCAGCAGGCAGGTACAGATCTCGTCGAGGCTGAACAGCGTGTTGAAGATCGTGACCAACTGCTTCAGCAGCGGCTAAGACTGATGTATGAGAATGGATTCGTCTCCTATTTGGACGTGCTTCTTAGCTCCACAAGCTTTACGGATTTCATTGATCGCTTCGATGCGCTGCAGTCTATCCTGAGTCAGGACCGCAATATTCTTGAGCAGCATAAGAAAGACAAAGAGCTGGTCGTAGAGAAGAAGGCGCAGGTTGAGGTAGCTCTGGGTGAAGTGAAGACGATGTATACGAAGCTGGAGAAATACAAAGCACAGCTTGTAAATAAAGAAAAAGAAAAAGAAGTTATGATCGCAAGCTACAACAAGGAACTAGAGGATCTAGAGGACATCAGTGAAGAGCAGGAAAAACTGCTGCTTGAACTGGCGGCCAAAGTATCCCAGCTTCAAAAGGAAAAGAATAAAATTAAAAATCCATATACAGGCGGCAAGCTGGGCATGCCGATTCGGGATAATTATCGGGTCAGCTCAGGCTTCGGCTATCGGATTCACCCAATATCCGGCGGTAAAAAGCTTCATGCAGGCATGGATTTTGCAGCACCGCAGGGTACGGATATTTACGCCGCTGAGGCAGGCGTTGTGATCGTAGCACAGACTTGGAGCGGTTATGGCAACTGTGTCATTATCGATCATGGCAATGGCTTGTGGACGTTGTATGGGCACATTCGCAATGGCGGTATTAAAGTGGAAAAAGGTGAAACAGTTAAGAAAGGCCAGAAGATTGCAGAAGTAGGCAGCACCGGCAACTCAACAGGTCCTCATCTTCACTTTGAAGTTCGTAAGAATCAAGTTCCGACTAATCCAAGCTCATATTTGAAATAAATTAGCGATTTCACAAACTAGAGGCAGCCATTTTGGCTGCCTTATTTGCCGCATACAGCAAATAAAAATGGAGGGCTTGTCATATACTAGGATGGTTCACGAAAAAGCAGGTCAAATAAGAAGGTGGTATCGAGCATGCAGTTTAGAGGACGTACAGTTATCGCTTTCGTTCTAATGGGAATGATTGCTGCTGTGTTAGTCACGTTGGTCGTGACCGACCAACCGATCCTGAAAAGCGGGGAAGCCCATCGGTTAACTGCAACCGCGGCTACAAGCGAGCGGACGGGATTAAATAAAGGTGAGCTATCCAAAATTAACGCGGTTCTGAATTTAATTGAAACGAAATATTTTCAAGAAATAGATCGGGGCGAGTTGGTTGACGGTGCGGTAAGAGGAATGATGACCTCGCTTCAGGATCCGTATTCCGTATATATGGAAAAGGACACCGCGCAGCATTTCTCTGAATCTATTGAAGGCTCCTTCACAGGCATTGGAGCTGAGGTAACTCTGGAGACAGGGAAGGTCGTTATCGTTGCTCCTATTAAAGGATCTCCTGCAGAACGGGCGGGACTTCGCGCCAAGGATGTTGTTTTGTCGGTGAACGGAGATAAGCTCGATGGACTAACCTTGAATGATGCAGTGGGGAAAATTCGCGGCCCGAAAGGCACGAAAGCCAAGCTGCAAATTCAGAGAGAGGGCTTCGCAGAGGCAATCGAGCTTATTCTAGTTCGAGATGATATTGACGTTGAGACGGTATATGCCCGTATTGGCAATGATGGAATAGGCCTTATTGAAATAAGGCAGTTTTCTTTGAATACCGCAGAACGTTTCAAGGAGGAGCTGGCACAGCTAGAAAATAAGGGGCTCAAGGGTCTCGTTATTGATGTGCGCAATAATCCTGGGGGTGTTTTACCGGTCGTTGTGGAGATCGCTGAAACATTCTTGCCAAACGGAGAGCCGGTCGTGCAGGTTGAGAATCGGGATGGAGAACGTGAACGCACCCTTTCCCAAGGACAGAAGAAGCCTTATCCGCTTGCTGTCTTAATTAATAAGGGCAGTGCCAGCGCGTCAGAAATATTAGCAGGGGCCCTGCAGGAGAAAGCCAATGCCGTTCTGATCGGCGAGACGACTTTTGGCAAGGGAACCGTTCAGGTTAGCTATAACAAGACGCTTGGAGACGGAAGCCTAGTGAAGATGACAATTGCCAAATGGTTAACGCCGAATGGGAATTGGATTCATAAGAAAGGCATCAAACCAACGATAGAGGTGCTTCCGTCAGAGTTATATACGGCAGCTCGAATCTCAATTGCAAATACGCTTCATAAAGATATGCTGGGCGATCAGGTCCGGAGCGCACAGGTTATGCTTGAAGGATTGGGTTATGAGCCTAAGCGCAAGGACGGTTATTTCAGTTTGGAGACGGAGCTTGCGCTTCAACGGTTCCAAGGCGATGCTGGCTTGCCGGCAACAGGAGCTATTGATGTGAAGACGGCAGAGGCGCTGGAGCAAGCGGTTATCAAGTGGCTGAAGGATGAGAAGAACGACAAGCAGCTGCATGAAGCGTTCAAGGCGGTTGGCAGGAAATAGAGTGCTCATGTCGAATGAATAGAAGGTTGACTCTGTCTTCGGAGTCAGCCTTTTATTTTTGCAAGGGATGGGAGTGTAAGTGGTGGATACAGCAATGGCGTTACTGAGACAGTTTGAATGGGCGGCCATACAAATGCTGGCGCAGCCGTTCTACTATATTTCAGTTTTATTTATTCTTTTGCAATATACCCGGCAGATTCGCCTTGAGAGGCAGCTATTTGCCGTCAAGCTCCATCAATGGCCTAGACTATTAGGCCGTGCTCTGCTCGCTGGACTGGGAGTAGGGATAGGCGCATCTATTATTAGTGTATTTATTGGCATAAGCTTAACTTCAGAAGCCGTAATTTGGCTCTGGTGCACGGCTTTCATACTCATGCTGTTCCGCATCCGCTATCTGTGTTTTGCCTATGGCGCTGGTGTTCTTGGTCTGCTGCAATGGATAGTGGGCTGGACGGCTCTAGCTGATCAAAGCAACTGGTTAGGTGCGATGGCAAGGTCGTTAGAGCAGATTGACATGGTCGGCCTCTTTCTGTTGGTTGCTCTGCTCCACCTTGCTGAAGCGCTTCTGGTTAAACAGCAAGGGGATAAGCTCGCAACTCCGTTATTTCTGGAAGGCAAAAGAGGCAAGTTGGTCGGCGGTTATATGCTGCAAGGATTCTGGCCGGTACCGCTACTGCTGCTAGTTCCTTCTGCAAGCGGTGAAGCTAGCGGATTGCCGTGGGATACTCTCCTTGGAATGAATGGATCACAAGGCTGGGCGGTGATTGCCCTGCCAATGATTATAGGCTTTAGCGAACTGACCCGTTCTATGCTGCCGCGTGAGAAAGCACGCCATGCAGCCAAAGGGCTGCTATTGTTCAGCTTGTTGCTTACAGGCGCTGCATTGTTGGCATGGTGGCTGCCGGTACTTCTGCCGCTCACGGCACTCTGCTCGCTATTGCTTCATGAAGTCATTATATGGAGAAGCCGTTCATTCGAAGCGCGGCAAAGTCCGTTGTTCGTGAATGATCAGCGCGGCCTGCGCATTCTGGGTATTGTTCCGGGAACGCCTGCAGAGGCATTAGGCCTGGCTGCTGGTGAAATTATTGCCAAGGTCAACGGCAATCGTGTCTTTACAAAGGAAGACCTGCATGAAGCTTTGCAAAGCAATTCTGCGCTTTGCAAGCTGGAGGTGCTCAATCTTGCAGGCGAAGTGAAGTTTGTTCAGCGGGCACGTTATGCGGGAGAGCATCATCAGCTTGGCGTAATCTTGGTACCGGATGAGCAAGCGAACTATTACGCTTCGGCTGAGCCTTCTTCATTATTTGATCTGCTTCGCACAAGAAGGACTGCGAATCGTCGAGGAGCAGCATCCCCTTTTGGAGATAACAATGGAGCTTCCAAACCACACTAAATAGATGATAGGAAAGGCTTTGTTCTAAGTGCAAGCGCTTAGGAACGAGCCTTTTCCCTTTTATGAACTATGTTTAGCCCATCCAAACCTAGTAAGTGTGGTCTTATAACTAAGAATTGCAATCGCACTCTTATGAGACTATAATATTGGTGGGAACAAACATTCGCTTCGAACTGCTTTAAATAACTTTTTCTGCTTGTTTTGCGGAATTTTGACTATAATGATGGATAGAGAAATATGGGGACGGAGGATGGAAATAATGGTGGAGCCAATACCCAAGAAATTTGATTTGCAATCGGAATATACACCACAAGGCGATCAGCCTGAAGCGATACGCCAGCTTTTGGCAGGCGTCCAAAGCGGCGAAAGACATCAGACGCTGCTCGGTGCGACAGGTACAGGCAAGACCTACACCATCGCGAACGTGATCGCAGAATTGAATCGGCCTACATTGGTGATTGCACATAATAAGACGCTTGCTGCTCAGCTATGCAGTGAGTTCAAGCAGTTTTTTCCGGATAATGCCGTTGAATATTTCGTCAGTTATTATGATTATTTTCAGCCAGAGGCTTATATCCCATCGACGGATACTTATATTGAGAAGGATTCGAGCATTAACGATGAAATTGATAAGCTTCGCCACTCAGCGACCAGTGCATTATTCGATCGGCGTGACGTTATTATTGTAGCGAGCGTCTCGTGTATTTATGGCCTCGGTTCGCCGCAGGAGTACGGAAGCCTGGTCCTTTCCCTGCGAGTAGGGATGGAGAAGTCTCGAGATGCGATTCTTCATAAGCTTGTCGATATTCAATACCAGCGCAATGATATTAACTTTGTTCGCGGAACGTTCCGTGTCCGCGGTGATATTGTTGAGATATTTCCTGTTGCCAATAATGAGCGGGCGATGCGAATTGAATTGTTCGGGGATGAGATTGAACGGATTACAGAGATCGATGTATTAACTGGCGAGATTGTTGGCGAGCGCGAGCATGTCGCTATTTTTCCGGCATCTCACTTTGTTACCAAAGAAGAGACGATGAAGGTTGCTCTTGTGAATATAGAGCGAGAATTAGAGGAACGGCTGGCTGAGCTAAGAGAGGATGGCAAGCTGCTTGAAGCGCAAAGACTGGAGCAACGGACGCGCTATGACCTGGAGATGATGGCAGAAATGGGCTTTTGCTCCGGGATCGAGAACTATTCAGGGCCATTGACCTTCCGAGAGCGGGGGGCAACGCCTTACACGCTGATGGATTATTTTCCGGATGACATGCTGGTCGTTATTGATGAGTCGCATGTATCGCTGCCGCAAATTCGGGCGATGTACAATGGTGACCGAGCACGTAAGGAAATGCTGGTCAATCATGGCTTCCGTCTCCCTTCGGCGATGGATAATCGGCCTTTGAAGTTTGAAGAATTCGAGAAAAAGGTAAAACAGCTTGTCTACGTATCTGCTACGCCAGGACCTTATGAGCTGGAGCATTGTCCAACTATGGTGGAACAGATTATCAGGCCAACTGGTCTAATTGACCCTATTATTGAAGTGAGGCCTACGAAAGGCCAGATCGATGATCTGCTTGTAGAGATTCGGGATCGGATAGCGAAGGATGAGCGTGTACTCGTAACGACGCTTACGAAGAAGATGGCGGAGGATTTAACGGACTATTTCAAAGAGATCGGCATCAAGGTGCGTTATTTGCATTCGGATATTAAGACACTGGAACGGATCGCTATTCTACGTGATTTAAGGCTAGGTACCTTCCATGTGCTGGTCGGTATTAATCTGTTGCGGGAAGGGCTTGATTTGCCAGAGGTATCTCTTGTCGCTATTCTTGATGCGGATAAGGAAGGCTTCTTGCGTTCGGAGCGATCCCTGATTCAGACGATTGGTCGGGCGGCACGTAACAGTGAAGGCCGCGTAATCATGTATGGCGATAAAATAACGGATTCCATGGATAAAGCACTCAAAGAGACGGAGCGGCGGAGAACGATCCAGTTAGCCCATAATGAGAAGTATGGCATAACGCCGCAGACGATTCGCAAGAAGGTCAATGATGTGATCGAGGCGACGAAGGTCGCGGAGAAGAAGGCGGATTATTTGACCGGGGTTGGCACCGACAAAATGTCGAAGAAGGATCGCCAATCCTTGATCCAAAGGCTGGAAGCAGAGATGAAGGATGCCGCGAAGAATCTCCAATTCGAGCGGGCTGCCGAGCTGCGTGACGCTTTGCTTGAACTGCGTGTTGAAGGTTAGACGAGGGTAGTAGGAGGAGGACATTAGATTGGCTAGCGACAAAATCGTTGTAAAGGGTGCGCGCGCCCATAATTTGAAGAATATTGATGTTACCATACCGCGCGACAAATTTGTTGTGCTTACAGGGCTTAGCGGTTCTGGCAAATCCTCATTGGCGTTTGATACTATCTATGCAGAAGGGCAGCGCCGTTATGTAGAATCACTCTCTGCGTATGCCAGACAGTTTCTTGGACAGATGGAGAAGCCGGATGTCGATTCTATAGAGGGCTTATCCCCTGCTATATCTATTGACCAGAAGACGACGAGCCGTAATCCTCGGTCTACAGTCGGTACTGTAACCGAGATTTATGATTACCTAAGACTGCTGTTTGCTCGAATCGGCAAGCCCCATTGCCCTGAGCATGGAATAGAAATTACCTCACAGACCGTTGAGCAGATGGTCGACCGGATTATGGAATACCCTGAGCGGACGAAGCTCCAAATATTAGCGCCGCTTATTTCCGGGCGTAAAGGCGAGCATCTGAAGCTGCTGTCGGATATTCAGAAGCAGGGCTATGTCCGCGTAAGAGTGAACGGTGAGATTCGAGAGCTCAGTGAGAAGATTGAGCTGGAGAAAAACAAAAAGCACAGCATCGAAGTGGTTATTGACCGTATCGTTGTCAAATCAGATATAGAAGTCCGTTTGGCGGATTCGATAGAGACAGCGCTTAAGCTGGCGGATGGCCGCGTTCTTATTGATATCATGGATCAAGAGGAGCTGCTGTTCAGCTCTAATCTTGCTTGTCCGGAATGCGGCTTCAGCGTAGAAGAGCTGGCGCCGAGAATGTTCTCCTTTAATAGCCCTTATGGCGCTTGTCCGGAATGCGATGGGTTAGGGGTCAAGATGGTCGTCGATCCAGATTTGCTCGTCCCGGATGGCACCAAATCAATTAATGAGGCGGCTTTTTCGGCTTGGGCAGGCAGTACATCCAATTATTATCCGCAATTTCTAAGCTCTGTCTGTGAGCACTATGGCATTCCTAAGGATGTGCCGGTGGAAGAGCTTACTGCAGAGCAAATGAAGAAGCTCATGTATGGTACTGGCGGGGAACGGGTACGTTTTCTTTATGAGAATGATTTCGGTCATCGGAAGGAAGCCTATGTGCCCTTCGAAGGCATCGTACACAACTTGGAGCGTCGCTATCGCGATACGGCTTCTGACTCGATGCGTGAATATATTGAAGGCTATATGAGTGCGAAGCCATGCGGCAGCTGCAAAGGCCAGCGGCTGAAGAAGGAGAGCCTCGCCGTCACAATCAATACTCAGAATATTGCTTATGTGACGTCGCTCTCGATCGGTGAAGCACAACGTTTCTTTGACTCTTTGTCACTTGATGCGAGAGAACGCCAAATCGGTCAACTAATCCTTAAGGAAATCAACAGCCGCCTTGGATTCCTTGTTAATGTAGGGCTGGAGTATTTGTCCATGAGTCGTGCAGCTGGTACATTATCTGGCGGCGAGGCACAGCGGATTCGCTTGGCAACACAGATAGGCTCGAGCTTAATGGGCGTTTTGTATATATTGGATGAGCCAAGCATCGGCCTGCATCAACGGGATAACGACCGTCTCATTGAGACGCTGGAGCATATGCGGGATCTCGGCAATACGCTGATCGTCGTCGAGCATGACGAAGATACGATGCTTGCTGCTGATTATATTATTGATATTGGTCCCGGAGCCGGTATTCACGGCGGCATGGTGATTGCTGAGGGTACCCCTGCCGAGATTATGAAGGATGACAATTCCCTTACGGGACAATACTTGAGCGGCCGAAAGTTCATCGAAGTACCGCTTGAACGCCGGAAGCCAAGCGATAGATGGCTGGAGATTCGTGGTGCGAAGGAGAACAATCTGCGAGGAGTCAATGTAAAGATCCCACTCGGAATATTTACAGCGGTGACAGGTGTATCCGGCTCAGGCAAGTCGACTCTTGTGAATGAAATTTTATATAAGACGCTTGCGCGCGACTTGAATAAAGCGAGGACTCGCCCTGGCGTATACAAAGAAATTCGCGGCTTGGAGCATTTGGAGAAGGTTATTGATATTGACCAATCTCCAATTGGACGTACTCCAAGGTCGAACCCTGCCACGTATACGGGAGTATTCGATGATGTACGTGATTTGTATGCGACGACGAATGAATCCAAGGTGCGTGGCTATAAGAAGGGACGCTTCAGCTTTAATGTGAAGGGCGGGCGCTGTGAGGCCTGTCGAGGAGATGGCATTATTAAGATCGAGATGCATTTCCTGCCTGATGTTTATGTGCCATGTGAGATTTGCAAGGGCAAACGCTATAATCGCGAGACGCTTGAAGTGAAGTACAAGGGCAAGAATATTGCCGAGGTGCTAGAGATGACCATCGAAGATGGCTGCAAGTTCTTCGAGAATATTCCACGCATTCATCGTAAGCTTCAGACGCTGCTGGATGTTGGATTAGGCTATATGAAGCTTGGACAGCCAGCTACTACGCTGTCTGGTGGGGAAGCGCAGCGCGTTAAGCTGGCTTCAGAGCTTTACCGTCGCAGCACAGGCAAGACACTGTATATTCTTGATGAGCCTACAACAGGCTTGCATGTGGATGATATAGATCGACTGCTCACTGTTCTGCATCGACTGGTTGAATCAGGCGAATCTGTACTTGTTATCGAGCATAACCTAGACGTCATCAAGACAGCTGATTATTTGATCGATCTTGGTCCAGAAGGCGGCAATGGCGGAGGAATGATCGTTGCTTCCGGAACACCAGAAGAAGTAATCAAAGTTGATGGCTCCTACACGGGCAAATACTTGAAGCCCATTATGGCACGTGATTACGAACGAACTGTAGCCAAGCATAAGTCGCAAATAGGCGTAGGCGCTGGAGCAGTAGAATAGATTAGTTGAATATGTACAAAAAGTTATCTTGGTATTAGTATTAAATCACTAGTACCAAGGTTTTTTTATACGTTAACCTGGTTGTTTATTGGTGCTAACCCTATTAACTTCTTTGGCGTAACTGAAATGGGAATAGCGCGTCTAAATGACCAAACATTGATTTGTGTATGGATGCTGTTATAAATGTTGGAAGAGATGGACATTTTATATTTGCAGGGCAGATTAATCGGGGTCAGGAGAGCAGCTATTCAGAAGATCCTTAGGCTTGGCAGTTCATCATAATGAATTGTTAAATTAGCAAATCGTGACAAACTTGTTACGAAAGCAGAATCGGACTTGCATCGGAAGCAAGTTGAAGCTAACATAGAAGTAATATAGGCTACGTGCGAATAAAAGGGGGTCACTCGATGTTTTTGGCAGCAGAAGAGGCGGCGGCACAGTCGACTAGCAATATCAATACGTTCGATTGGTTTATGCTTGCGTTTACAATCCTTATTGCAATCGGTCTTTTCCGGCTTTTGTCCGATCGTTCGAAGAAGAATATTTTTGCGATCGGTTTTACGGTTGTATCGTTGGGATTGTTCCTCTACATTGATTACATCATGATTTTCAAATTCTGGTTGGCATAAGAACAAGAAGGGCCCGTCGGCTTAGTCGATAGGCTTTTTTTTGTTGTATAGCGAACACTATACAAAGATATTAAAAAAGCAATTCGATCAGCTACTCATTAATCATCTCTATAACGAAAACCCTTCGAATTCAATTCGAAGGGTTTTCGTTGTAACTATATAAGAGCCGTTCGCAGAACTAAACCCACCACATTTCACCAATCGGATCTTTAATTAATACCTGCTGCAAGTTTTGGACAGCTTTTGTGAAGCCTTCATCTACGGACATTAAGCCATCTTCATGCTCGATGCTAACCACATAATCATACCCCACAAGTCGAAGTGCACTAATAATGTCAGCCCACACCTTCATATCATGTCCATAACCGACTGTACGGAACTGCCAAGCACGATCAAGCATCAGGGAATAAGATTGCATATCAGTCACACCGTGACGATTAACATTGATCGGATCGATTGTTGTATCCTTCGCGTGGAAGTGATGAATCGCTCCTTCTCGTCCGAGAATATGAATAGCTTGCACCGGATCAATACCTTGCCACCACATATGGCTAGGATCAAGGTTGGCGCCGATCGCTTTGCCTGTTGCTTCACGAAGGCGAAGCATAGTAGCCGGACTGTGAACGGAAAAGCCGCCATGGAGCTCTAAGCCGATTTTCACACCACTTTGTTCAGCGATTGATCCGATCTCAGACCAATATGGTATAATTTTTTGCTCCCATTGCCATTTAAGCACTTCTTGAAAATCATTAGGCCAAGGAGCAACCGGCCAATTCGGATATTTCGCATCCTCATGATCACCTGGACATCCAGAGAACGTATTAACTACAGGCACCTCCAGACGATTAGCAAGCTCAATTGTTTTACGAATTAGAGCGTCATCGGGAACTGCTAGTGCTTTTTGCGGGTGGAGTGGATTAGCATGGCAGCTCAGCGCACTTATCATTAAACCACGGGATTCCACAGCATGTTTAAACGCTTTCAGCTTGCCTTCATCAGCAAGTAATGTGTCAGGATCACAGTGTGCATTTCCTGGATAGCCCCCAGTGCCAATCTCTATTGCATCAAGTCCTTTGGCAGCAATATAATCCAGTGTTTCCTCGAATGGTTTTTGTGCGAACAAAACTGAGAATACCCCTAATTTCATTATTTATTCATCCTCCTATATATGCATCAATCGAAATGGTTAATCTGGCGTTATTATATCATTCACTCTTATTTCTTACCTTATGATTACGAAAGAAATGCCAAAATCACATATAAACTAGACAAATGCTATGCAGGTTAGTTAAATGACGAATCGTTCTGTATCAAAATGCAGCTACAACTATAATACTCACGGTAGCCGCTAAAGGTTATGAATGGAAGCAGGCGAATATGGGGTGCGCTCAAGCGGGTGCTGACAGAAAAATACTCACATAATGTCGACATTCCAAAAATTCTATCATTATCCATGTTAAATATATGATATACTATCAAAAGTTTATGTTAAATCATGATAAATTAAAGAATAATTTAGGAGAGTGAGAGAGTGAGAAAAGGCTTGCTTCGCGCTTGTGCCATTATTGTTATTGGAGGAGTACTAGCAGCAGGAACAGCATTGGCAGCTGGAGGGACAAGCACGGGCTCCGTATCTATGAAGGCGGTCAAAATTAATGGAGAGGTTTATGTAAAGGCCTCGTCTTTGACCAGCACCTTGGGAGGCTCGGGTACGTTCAATGCCTCTAGCAAAACTTATACGTACAAGCCGGACGATGTCCCCTCTGTCGTGAAGAAGGTATCGCCTTCTGTAGTAGCGATTATTGGGAAGTCATCAGGCGGTGGAGGTGACGACCGTTACGCTCTGTCGCATGGCACGGGCGTTGTAATGAAAGCGGACGGTTGGATTCTGACCAATGCACATGTCGTTAAGGATATGACGAACATTACCGTAGTTATGGCGGATGGCAAGCAATACAGCGGTAAGAAATCGAACATAGATGAAATCAGTGATTTGGCGCTTGTCAAAATTAATGCAAAGAAGCTGCCTGTGGCTAAGTTTGCATCTACGCCATTGAAATCTGAAGTGGGCGAAACGGTCATTGCGATCGGTACGCCAGTATCCTTCACCTTGCGCAACACTGCTACGACGGGAATTTTAAGCGGCATGAATCGGTCGGTATCTTCTTATTATAAGCTTCTTCAAACCGATGCAGCTATTAATCCAGGTAACAGCGGTGGACCGCTAGTGAACATGAAAGGTGAGGTTATCGGAATTAATTCGATGAAATTTGTCGATGCAAGCATTGATAACTTGGGCTTCTCTATTCCCATGGACACTGTCAAGTATGTAACCGATCACTTCTTCAAATACGGTACGGTTAAGCGGGCATCGCTCGGAATGGATCTGGAAGAGAGCTGGTCGGCGATCGTCGGGCTGCCTACCTCTGATCCGTTAACGGTTGAAGCAGTGAAGTCCGAATCGGCCAAGAAATTGGGCATTCAGGTAGGCGATGTCTTATATTCGGTGGCGGGCAAGCAAATTTCCTCCATCGTAGAGCTTAATGAGATTTTGAAGGGCTACCTGCCTGGACAGCAGATTGACATCATGATGATGATTGATGGCGATCTCGTAACACGCAAGCTGACGTTGTCAGCTGGATAAAATTGCACTATTTGATCTAATACAAACTAAGGGAGTTGCTTTAATTGAACACGATTAAAAAGAAATCACTTTTGGCTTTGCTGCTTGTTGTTATGCTGGTTGCCACGATGCTGCCAGCAGCAGCATTCGCGGCTGATTCATCGAGCACGGCGGTTGAAGTCAGATTGAAAACAGGAAGATCCTCTGTAACCATTAACGGTGAATCTATAACGGTACAAGCTCCATTCGAGAAGAATGGTACAACAATGGTTCCTTTGAGTGTAATTACAAAGGCATTTGGCGCAGGCTTGAAGCTTGAGAATAATAAAGTGATTACTTTAACTTATAACGATAAGAAAGTTATCGTAACGATTGGCAGCAAGACAGTCAAAGTAAATGGTTCAGCGAAGACGGTAGCGGTAGCTCCTGTTATCTTGAAGGGGACTACAATGGTTCCGGTAAGGGTCATTGTAGAGGCATTCGGTGCGACTATCACGAAGGACAATGCGACGAAAGAAACCGTTATTACTGGCGTGGCTTCACAGAAAACAGGATCAGGAGAAACGACAATTGATTCTGATTACGGTAAAACAAAAGTAGGCGACAGCTACCTAGGCTGGTCTATGAACTACCCTCCGGGCTTGGTCCTGCTGGATCAAGCGGATGATGGGAGCTTCGTCCTATGGTCGAATGCCAAAAGTTCATCTAGCGTTATTGTAGCGAGCGAGCAGGTTAGCGGTGAACTAACGACTGAGGAAATCCGTGAGAAGCTGTACGCATGGACAGATGAAGATGAGATTACGCTTGATAAGCGTACCATTAACGTGGGCGGACTCAGCTTTGAGAAGCTGGTTACACGAGTGAAAAAAGATGAAGTCGTGTATGAGTACCGTGGGATTCAAAAAGATGACATGCTTTATATCGTGATATGCGGCGTAAGCGGAACGAATAAATCCGTGCTTGATTCTTATCAATCGTTGCTGAACAGCTTCACTCCTTCCTTCGATAACTCAGACAAGACATTGAAGGATATTACGAAGGTAGTAGATGGACAATTAACTATTCATGACAAGGATTATGGTCTGACGGTTAAATTGCCTACAGGTTGGTATGTTAATAGAAATGAAACTAATCCTCAGTTTGTTAGTGCGAATGGGTATTTAGCTTTTGATATTTCTTCGCTAACTGATAATGATACTTCGGAGAAATGGGCGGCTCGTCGGGAGACGAATGTGACGCAGGATTTCAAATCGGATTATATCCGTAACATTAATAAATCCACCATTGCTTTAAAAGATGGTACAGCACAGGTATTGAGCTATGAGTATACAACAGACAAAAAGAACTGGTTCACGACTAATGAAGTATTTCTAATTGTTGGCGAATACCGTTACTCTGTATTCTATCTGTACCCTAGTAAGCTGGGAACGCAAGGAAATACCATTTTCCAACAAATTATGGCGTCCCTTGATATTGATACAAAGTATGTAGAAGATAACTTTGGATTAGTTGAAGATGATTATGACAATGTGGACCGTTCGAAAAAAGTAACGAAAAAAAGCAATACCTACGGTTACTCCATCGAAATTCCTGCTTACTGGTATGGTGTGGAGAACAACTTTGAACTAGAAAGCGTATGGTATACCTACAATATTGGTTATTTGAACGTTGAAGTATTCGAGGACGCAGATCGCGCTAGTGTAGCGGCATTCTATGCAAAAGAGCTGGCGAAGGAAGGCTACCAGATTAAGGAGAATGGCATTGCGAGCGTTGCCGGAGTAACAGCAAGCAAGCTGGTCGTTGCCCAGTTAGAACCTACGGGCGTTCCTCAGACAGAATATCTTTACATGGTGGAGCATAAAGGAAATGTATTGATGTTCAGATTCATCCTGAATGACTCCAATGCGACAGCAAGCGCATTGCAGCGTATTGATGATGCGTTGAAATCAGTTCGTCTCTTTTAATAATGCTTTGAAGTCTATTATCTTCTACTAATAAAAACAGCTGGCCCTATAACAGGGGCTGGCTGTCTTTATTTTCATAGTAAGTATGAGCATCTGCCAGTAATGTGTGGTGGCATCTGACGCTTCGGTTTGTTACACTAGCAGTAACAGGTGTAACATTGGAGGATGAAATAAAGAATGACTATTGATATAAAGAGAGCAGATATTGAGCTGCTGGCACCAGCCGGCGATTGGGATTGCATGCGTGCGGCGGTAGCTAATGGCGCGGATGCGATTTTTTTTGGCGTAGAGAAGTTTAATGCCCGCGCTCGTGCGAACAACTTCCGCAGCGAGGAACTGCCAGAGATTATGGCTTTTTTGCATAGCTATGGTGTGAAGGGTTTTTTGACTTTTAATATACTTGTATTTGAGGACGAGCTTCGCGATGCGAAGCAGCTCATTCAGATGTGCATAGATGCAGGTGTAGATGCTGTTATTGTGCAGGATCTGGGTCTTGTTAAAGTTATTCGTGAGCTGTCGCCGGACTTCCCGATTCATGGCTCTACCCAGATGACGATTACGTCGCCAGAGGCCGTGGAATTCACGAAGCCTTTTGGTTTGGAGCGTGTTGTGCTTGGGCGTGAGAACAACTTGAAGCAGATCCGCAAGATTGGCGAGCAGGCGAAGCTTCCTATGGAAGTGTTTGTACATGGCGCTTTATGCGTGTCCTATTCGGGACAATGTCTAACCTCTGAGATGTGGGGAGGACGTTCTGCCAACCGGGGCGAGTGTGCTCAGGCTTGCCGTTTGCCTTATGACCTGATGGTTGATGGAGAGGTTAAGCCAATGGGTGACGTAGCGTACTTGCTGTCGCCAAAAGATTTGGCCGCTATTGATCTTGTACCTGATCTCATACAAGCGGGAGTGACCTCCTTCAAGATAGAGGGGCGTCTCAAAACCCCAGAATACGTAGCCAACGTTGTAAGCAAATATCGCAAGGCGATTGATAAATATTTTGATGGCGATTTATCTGCCCCTTCGAAGGAAGAGGTTCGTGAATTGCAGCAGAGCTTCTCGCGCGGCTTCACGCATGGCTTCTTGGATGGAACGAACAATAAGATGCTTGTTGAGGGAACATTCCCCAAAAGCCGTGGCGTCTATATCGGCCGAGTAGAGCGTATTTTGCGCGATGCAGTAACCGTTCGTCTGGATGCGCCGCTCAAACGCGGTGATGGCATTGTGTTCGATGCGGGCGATCCAACGAAGAAGGAAGAAGGCGGACGTGTCTATGATATCCGCAGACAGGGCGTCAAGATTGAAGGCGAAGCGCAGGAAGGCACGCTGCTTGAGCTCGTTCCCGGACGCAACGACGTTGATCTGCGCAAGGTGCATGTGGGTGACCGTGTGTGGAAAACCAATGACCCTGCCCTCGATAAGCGGCTCCGGGCTTCCTTCGAGACAGAGAAGCCATACCGTGTATTCCCTCTGCAGTTGAAAGTAGAAGGCGTGTTAGGGGAGCCGCTTCGTACTTGGTGGACGGATGTGCAAAAGGGTACGACGGTGGAAGTAGCTTCTGAGCTATTGCTTGAGCAAGCGGCGAAGCGTCCGATGGATGCGGCACTGCTTGAGGATCAGCTCGGCAGATTGGGTGGAACGGTCTATCAATTGGATCATATGGAGGTTACCCTTGAGGGTGATCTGATCGTCCCGATTCGTGAGCTGAACAGGATGCGCCGCGAAGCGGTAGAGCTTCTGACAGGAGAACGTCCGAAGCCTCCTATTTATGTGAAGAATCTGATTGATCCATTGGATGACAGCCATTTGGCGAGTCATGCTCCTAAGAATGAACCCGCTGCGGCTCCAAAGCTAACGGCGTTATGCCGTAATGTGGATCAGGTTCGCGCAGCCGTGCTGACGGATGTCGAGATGATTTATGCTGATTTTGAATTTATTAAGCAGTTCCCGGCAGCTATTGAAGTAGCAAGAGCTGCTGGTAAGCCGATTGCTCTGGCAACGCCGCGCATTCATATGCCCGGAGAGAATGGCTACCATGCGAATATATTGAAGCTTCAGCCAGACGCAGTGCTTGTTCGTAACACAGGTGCTTTATACTACTACCTGCGTGCGCGGACTGCCAATCCGGATCAGCCGTTCCCACGTTTGATTGGTGATTTTTCGCTCAATGTGGCGAATCATAAGGCAGTCGAATTGTTCGCAGAAGCGGGCTTAGATATGATCACGCCTTCTTATGACCTGAATATTCAACAGATGGTAGACCTGCTTACTCATTCGGATACATCACAGCTAGAGGTTGTTATTCAGCAGCATTTGCCGATGTTCCATACAGAGCACTGCGTCTATTGTACGTTCATGAGCGAAGGCACAGACTTTACGAACTGTGGCCGTCCATGTGAGGACCATCACGCATCCCTTCAGGATCGGATCGGTATGGCTCATCCTGTACGTGTCGATGAAGGCTGCCGTAACACGGTTTACAATGCGATCGAGCAATCGGGCGCTGAATATATTCGCAATTTCCTAGAGCTGGGAGTGCCATCTTACCGCGTTGAATTCCTGGAGGAGACGCCGGAAAAGGTACGCGAGGTGCTTGAGTTGTACCGGGATGCCCTTGATGGACGCATTAGCGGAACAAAGGTATGGAAGACGTTGAAAGCAACGAACCAGCTAGGCGTAACGCGCGGACAACTGGTGAAGAAGTAAGACAATCGGGCGGCCGCGAATAAATGGCTGATTCATGAACCTATGAAGTGAGGTACAAGAGCGGATGGACGGAGCATGGTTTGCAGGTTGGAGACATGTGTTTAAGCTGGACCCGGAACGGGAAATATCGGATGAAGCGTTAGATGCTATATGTATGTCGGGTACAGATGCGATTATTGTAGGGGGCTCCAGCGGTGTAACATTTGAGAACACGGTTGATCTTATGTCCCGTATTCGGAGATATGAGGTTGATTGTGCACTTGAAGTGTCCACTATGGAGGGGGCCGTTCCAGGCTTTGATGGTTATTTCGTCCCTATCGTGCTGAACACGGATCGCTCTGAATGGATTACAGGCCGTCAGACGGATGGACTAAAGGAGTACGGTGCTTTTATTCCATGGGAAGAGACGGCAGCACAAGGATATATTATATTGAATAGCGAGTCTACTGCAGCACGAATTACGGGTGCCCAAGCGAATCTGGATGAACCCGCATTTATTGCTCATGTCCAGATGGCGGATCGATTAATGAGGCTGCCCGTCGTCTATATTGAATATAGTGGCTGCTTCGGAGATCTGCGGCTCGTACAGCAAGCTCGGAACACAGTGCGTCAAGCAAAAGTGTTCTATGGCGGAGGTATCGACAGCGCTGAAAAAGCAAAGGAAGCAGCAGAAGCGGCACATACGATTGTGGTTGGAAATGTGATCTATACCGACCTGGAAGCGGCGTTATCTACAGTTGCCGCGGTGCGCGTGTAGTTCAGTAGTAGGGGAAAGGAGAGCTGTTCTGGCAGGCATCAAGAGATAAACGGATGCTTGCTGGTACAGCTTTTTTTTGAGTGCCCTCTGCCATTATTTTTTTCATTTCTCAAATTGACACTAGGCAGGCCGTTGTCTACACTGGAAGTAGGCGAACAAATGCGAACAAACCTTTAAAGGAGTACGATTATGTTTAATCCAATTAGTATCGAACAGGCGGTTCAGAAGTTGAATCCCCCTCAGCGGGATGCGGTTCAGGCAACAGATGGGCCGTTGTTGATTATGGCGGGAGCGGGCAGCGGCAAGACGCGCGTGCTGACTCATCGTATAGCCTATTTAATTGAAAAGAAGCGTGTCGCTCCTTGGAGTATACTTGCGATTACCTTTACCAATAAGGCAGCACGGGAAATGCAGGCCAGGGTTGCAACCTTGATCGGGCCAAGCGGACAGGATATTTGGGTATCGACCTTTCACTCGATGTGCGTCCGTATTTTGCGTCGAGATATTGATCGTATCGGATTCACCTCTAACTTCTCTATATTGGACTCGGCTGATCAATTATCTGTCATTCGCAATTGCATGAAGGATCTGAATATCGACACGAAGAAATTCGAGCCCAAAGCGGTACAGGCTGCGATGAGCGGAGCGAAGAATGAATTATTAACGCCAGAGCGCTATGAACAGAAGGCTGGCGATTATTTTACAGATATTGTGACCAAAGTATATAAGATGTACCAGAAGCGGCTGAAGAGCAACAATTCCCTCGATTTCGATGATCTGATTATGCTGACAATTCAACTATTCGAAGAAGTGCCGGAAGTGCTGGAGTTCTATCAGAACAAGTTCCGTTATCTTCATGTAGATGAGTATCAGGATACGAACAGAGCGCAATACATGCTATGCCGCATGCTGGCTGACAAGCATCATAACATATGTGTAGTAGGGGATAGCGATCAATCCATCTACGGGTGGCGCGGTGCTGATATTACGAATATTCTCAACTTCGAAGGCGACTACCCGGAAGCCCGGACGATTATGCTGGAGCAAAACTATCGCTCGACCTCCAACATTCTGGATGCTGCGAATGCCGTTATTAATCTGAATACTGGCCGCAAGCCGAAGAAGCTGTGGACAGATCAAGGTGCAGGCGACCTGATCAATGTATATATGGCGGACTCTGAGCATGATGAAGGGTATTTCGTGACCAGCGAGATTCGTAAAAATGTGAATGGCGGCAGCAAATTCGAGGATCATGCGATTTTGTACCGTACGAATGCCCAGTCTCGGGTTATAGAGGAAATTTTGATTAAGTCGGATATCCCTTACCAGATTGTCGGAGGAATTAAGTTCTATGATCGCAAAGAGATCAAGGATCTGCTTGCTTACTTGCGGCTGATCTCCAATCCGGATGATGATATCAGCCTGCAGCGTATTATCAATGTTCCTAAGCGTGGAATTGGCGATACGACTGTCGGCAAGCTGGCAGAGGAGGCTTTCCGCCGTGGAACTTCTATTTATTCAGTGCTAGGAAATATGCAGGGCATCGACATTAATGCAAGAACCGAAGGGCTTCTTCACGAGTTCCGGGATACGATCGATAACCTGACACAAATGGTTGATTATTTGTCTGTAACCGAGCTGACTGAGAAAATGCTGGAATTGACCCAATATCGAATGGAGCTTCAGCGTGAGAAAACGTTGGAATCAACAGCGAGATTAGAAAATATTGATGAGTTCCTGTCTGTGACGCTGGAATTCGAGAAGCGCAATGAGGATAAGACGTTAATCGCTTTCCTAACGGATCTGGCGCTTATTGCTGATATTGATTCAATGGATAAAGCAGACGAAGAAGGCAATGCCGTTGCTAAGGACTCCGTCGTACTCATGACGATGCACAGTGCCAAGGGCTTGGAATTCCCTGTTGTCTTTATTATTGGCATGGAGGAAAGTGTATTCCCGCACAGTCGCGTACTGAATGATAATGAAGAGCTTGAAGAAGAGCGCCGTCTTGCTTATGTAGGTATTACTCGTGCTGAGAAGCAACTGTTTCTTACATGCGCAAGAATGCGGACTTTATTCGGCCGTACCAGCTCGAACCTTCCTTCGCGATTCCTTCAAGAGATCCCTGATAGCGTAAAAACAGGCGTATCTCCTGCTGGCACGATTGGCCGTTCGGGTGCAAGCTTTGGCGGAAGCCGCAGTGCAGCTAGCTCGGGCAGCTCCTTCGGATCAGGACGATCCTTTGGTTCTCCGGGAGCAGGAGTACGCGCACCGGGAGTTGCCGGTGCAGGTGTTCGCGTGAGTACTCCGCTTGATGCGGCAGCAAAAGCCGCGCAAGGTGGCAGTGCTGCCAGCGGTTTAGGTGATCGACAGTTCGCAGCTGGTGACAGAGTGGCTCATGGCAAATGGGGCGAAGGCGTAGTTGTATCAATAAAAGGTTCAGGCAATGATATGGAGCTTCAGATTGCTTTTCCAGCTCCAGTTGGAGTTAAAAGGCTGTTGGCCGGATTTGCGCCGATCACGAAAGTTTAATTATAGGAAGGGGAGCCTCCGTGGACGCTCATTTGGAAGGAACGGCAACAACAGCGCAGCTAGCGCGTATGAAAGAGCTTGCAGCGGAGATATCCGCACATAACTATAAATATTACACGCTTGATCAGCCTTCAATCAATGATGCAGATTATGACAAGCTGTATGATGAACTGGTCGCAATTGAGAAGAGCAGCGGTGTTGTTCTGCCTGACTCACCTACACTAAGAGTAGGCGATCAGTTGCTGAAAGGCTTTGAGCCGTATAAGCATCGTGCGCGCTTGTGGAGTTTGGATAAGGCACAGAGCGTAGAAGATGTGCTCGTATGGAATCAGCGTGTACTGAAAGGAATAGCAGATTATAACGCCAAGCATCCTGAGGAGGAGCCTCTCCCAGCTCCAAAGTATGTTATTGAGCAGAAATTCGATGGCTTGACGCTTAATCTGACCTATGAGGATGGTCAGCTTGTTCAGGCGTCCACTCGCGGCAATGGTACAGTAGGCGAAGGCATTCTAGCGCAGGTGCGTACGATTCGTTCGGTGCCGCTCTCTATTCCTTTTACAGAAGGCATTATTGAGGTGCAGGGTGAAGGCATTATGAATCTGTCTGTTCTGGAGCGTTATAATCAGACGGCTGTGGAGCCGCTTAAGAATGCCCGCAATGCCGCAGCAGGCGCCCTTCGCAATCTCAATCCCAAAGTTACTGCTGAGCGGAAGCTTGATGCTTACTTCTATAACGTTGGTTATGCGGACGGCATCTCGTTCACAGACCATCAAGAGATGCATCAATTTCTGCAGCGTAATTTATTTAAGGTAAATCCCTATGCGGTCTACGCAGATACGATAGAAGAGGTTCAGAATGAGCTGGTTACGATAGCAGAGCGCCGTTCAGGCCTTGATTACTTAATAGATGGTGCTGTTGTGAAGGTCGTAGATATGCGTACGAGAGAGGCGCTTGGCTATACAGATAAATTCCCGCGCTGGGCAGTTGCGTTCAAGTTCGAGGCGGAAGAAACGGCTACAGTGCTGGAGTCCGTCTCATGGGAGGTAGGGCGCACGGGCAAAATAACTCCAGTCGCGCGAGTTGAAGCTGTCGAACTGGCGGGGGTTACGGTTCAAAACTGTACACTTAATAATATTGGTGATATTGAGCGCAAGAATCTCAAATTTGCATTAGGAACGCTCGTCTCCATCCGTAGATCGAATGATGTTATACCTGAGATTCTTGGTAAAGTAGATGAGGAGCCGGGACAAGAAATCGTGTTTCCTGTAATCTGTCCTTCCTGTGGAACGGAGCTTGTCCAGCGTGGGGCTCATCTATTCTGCCATAATAAGCTAGGCTGCCGCCCGCAGATTATTGGCCGGATTACGCACTTTGCTTCGCGTGATGCGATGGATATCGAGACCTTTAGCATTATGACAGCTGAGCAGCTGTATGGGGAATGCGGTGTAAGAGACCCAGCTGATTTATATGCATTGGATTATGACGATCTTATTAAGCTGGAGCGATTCGGCGATAAGAAAGCGAAGAAGCTGATCGTTGCCTTTGAGAAGTCCAAGGAGCGGGATTTGGCCGCATTCTTGTTCGCGCTAGGTATTCCGAACACGGGAAAAGCAACTACAAAGATGCTGGCTGATCACTACGGCAATTTAACCGCTATTATGGAGGCATCGGTTGATGAACTCGTAGGGTTGCCGGATATCGGAGGGATTGTTGCAGAGAGTATCGTGACTTATTTCAACGATCCGATCATGCGAGACAGCATTTCCCGTATGCTTGAATATGGCGTTAAGGCGGAGGCTGAGCAGCAAGCCGTCATTCGACAAGATCATCTATTTAGCGGGAAAACAGTTGTATTGACGGGAACCCTTTCTTTAATGTCGAGAGACGAGGCAGCTAAGAAGCTAGAGGCCTGTGGCGCAAAAGTATCAGGCAGTGTATCCAAGAAGACGGACTTTGTTATAGCGGGCGAAAGTGCTGGAAGCAAGCTGACTAAGGCACGTGAGCTTGGTATTACGATCATTGAGGATGAGGCAGAGCTGCTTCAATTATTAAATCAAGGGTAATGATAGAAAGGGCGTCTTGTCTGCTTATTCGAGCAGATAAGGCGCTTTTTTTATTACAAGTAAATACGTGATATCGTTTGTCAAATTTTACAATTTGTAATTCAAGGACAGGCATGGTATATTATTTCTTGTCGCTTCTGAGACAAACAAATTAACAACAAACACACAAACAAATGTGAAATAAGTTGTTGACAACGTCTTAGAAACCTGATAGTATAACATCTTGTCACCGACAAAATGTGACAAACAAGTTCTTTGAAAACTGAACAAATGGATCACGTCGAATCCAAACAAAGTTTTAACATAGCTAGTTAAGTTATGAGCAATCAACACTTCCGAGATCTTCGTATCAGCTTTTGGCTGATAAATGAAGACTCGATTAAATGGAGAGTTTGATCCTGGCTCAGGACGAACGCTGGCGGCGTGCCTAATACATGCAAGTCGAGCGGGATTGATTGAAAGCTTGCTTTCAATCAATCTAGCGGCGGACGGGTGAGTAACACGTGGGTAACCTGCCCGTAAGACTGGGATAACATTCGGAAACGGATGCTAATACCGGATACACAACTTGGTCGCATGATCGAGT
>NZ_JBXENX010000009.1:0-321268 GCF_059383895.1 Paenibacillus sp. J22P59 | reverse complement strand
TTTGCTTTAACAAAGGTTTACCCTTTTTGTTACACACAAAACTTAAGTCTCATGCTTACGAAGTAGTTTTGCTTTAACAAAGGTTTACCCTTTTTGTTACACACAAAACTTAAGTCTTATGCTTACGAAGTAGTTTTGCTTTAACAAAGGTTTACCCTTTTTGTTACACACAAAACTTAAGTCTCATGCTTACGAAGTAGTTTTGCTTTAACAAAGGTTTACCCTTTTTGTTACACACAAAACTTTGAGGAGGAACAAAAAAATGACCACAATAAAAAGCAGTAACTTAGGCTTCCCAAGAATCGGAGAGAACAGAGAATGGAAGAAAGCCCTGGAAGCCTTCTGGAGCGGGAAGCTTGAGGAGAAGGCTCTGCTAGAGCAACTAAAAGAAATCCGCCTTAATCATCTGCGTCTCCAGCAAGCTAAAGGAATCGATCTTATTCCCGTTAATGATTTCTCCTTTTATGACCATGTCCTTGATACAGCAGCGATGTTCGGCATCGTGCCCGCGCGCTTTGACTATAAGGGCGGTCCAGTTCCTGTCGCTACCTATTATGCGATTGCAAGGGGCAATAAAGAAGCTTCTGCCTCCGAAATGACCAAATGGTTCAATACAAACTACCACTATATTGTTCCTGAGCTGAATGATGCTGCTCCGGTGCTCGCTGAGAACCGTCCATTATCGGCGTACAAAGAAGCGAAGCAGGAGCTGGGCATTGAAGGCAAGCCGGTCATTATTGGACCGTATAGCTTTTTGAAGCTGTCCAAAGGCTATGACGCAAGCCGCTTTGCTGAGCTGGTTGGGCATTTCGTCCCTCTATATGCGCAGGTTTTGAAAGAGCTTGAGCAAGAAGGCGTGCAATGGGTACAGATCGACGAGCCCGTACTTGTTACAGGCGTATCGCAAGAGGACCTCCAGCTTATTCATTCGATATATACTCAGCTGAATGATGCAGCTCCTGGCTTGAATCTCTTGCTTCAAACCTATTTTGAATCCATTGATCAATATGAAGCAGTGACCGCACTGCCAGTACAAGGGATCGGCTTCGACTTCACCGTGAATGCGGAAGCTACGTTGAAATCGCTTGAAACGGTCGGCTTCCCGTCCAATAAAGTATTAGCCGCTGGCATTGTGGACGGCCGCAATATTTGGCGCTCGGACTGCCATGAGCTAACCGCTCTGCTCGCCCGAATTGCTAAGGTTGTGCCATATGAGCGTTTAGTCATTCAGCCTTCATGCAGCTTGCTGCATGTTCCAGTAACCGCAGCAGGTGAAACTGAACTCGCGCCGGAGCTCCAAGCCGCATTGGCATTCGCTAGTGAGAAGCTGGATGAGATCGTTTGGATCACCAAAGCCATAAAGGATGGCGAAGCATCCGTTGCAGAGCAGTTCGGCAAGAACGCAGCTGCACTACGCGATCTGAATGCCTCTCCTTCAAGAAACCGGAAAGAAGTACAAGAAGCCGTATCCCGTATCAAGGAACAGCCGGCTGTACGGAAAAATCCTTTCTCCCAGCGTGTAGTCGCTCAAAAGGAACGCTGGAATCTGCCGTTCTTGCCGACTACAACGATCGGAAGCTTCCCGCAGACCGTTGAGGTGCGTCAAGCAAGACAGCAGTGGAGAAAAGGTCAGCTGAATGATGAGGCTTATCGCACCTTTATCCGCGAACAGATCGATAAATGGATTAAGCTGCAAGAGGAGATTGGACTGGACGTGCTCGTGCACGGTGAATTTGAACGCACAGATATGGTTGAATTTTTCGGTGAGAAGCTGGAGGGCTTTGCCTTCACACGCAACGGCTGGGTACAATCCTATGGCTCTCGCTGCGTGAAGCCGCCGGTTATTTATGGCGATGTTGCCTTCAGCAAGCCAATGACGGTCGAAGAGACGGTCTATGCACAATCACTCACTACGAAGCCTGTAAAAGGAATGCTAACGGGTCCAATTACGATCTTGAATTGGTCATTTGTTCGCAGTGACATCACACGTGAGCAAGTATCTTACCAGATTGCGCTCGCACTGGCAGAAGAAGTGAAGGCTTTGGAGAATGCAGGTGTTGAAATGATTCAGGTGGATGAGCCAGCCCTTCGTGAAGGCCTGCCGCTCAAGCGCGGCGACTGGGATCATTATTTGCAGTGGTCCGTTCTAGCCTTTAAGCTGTCAACTTCTGTAGTCAAGGATACAACGCAAATTCATACTCATATGTGCTACTGTGAATTCCATGACATTATTGATGCCATTCGTGCGCTTGATGCTGACGTTATCTCCATTGAGACTTCACGCAGCCATGGCGAACTGATTCATAGCTTTGAAGAGCATACGTATGATTTGGGTATAGGACTAGGAGTATATGATATCCATAGCCCGCGTGTTCCAGCAGTAGAAGAGATGACGTCTATGATTAAGCGTGCTTTGAGCGTGCTGGACCCTGAGCTCTTCTGGATTAACCCGGATTGCGGCCTCAAGACAAGAGGGATGGAAGAGACTGTACTATCCTTGCGCAATATGCTTGCGGCTACAGAGCAAGTCAGAGCGCAATACGCTAAAAATGCCTAATTTATAAGCTAAAACAGGAACGGTATTGCCATACCTTGGCGATGCCGTTTTTTTATTTGTAGATTAAGGGGAGAAATTTCGAAGAACGCATGGTACGATTACAAACAGGCTGTCTCAAATATGCTTGTGGCAGTTCGTTTAGTGCTAGGAGGCAACGATTATCATATGGCTTCTTTACTTGAGATAAATAATATATCTAAATATAAAAGAGACAGCGAAAAGGGCTGGCTATTCGAAGGAATAACAGCCAAGGTTAATGCCGGCGAGAGAATTGCGCTCCTTGGTGTATCGGGTCAAGGGAAAAGTACCCTTCTGCGCATTCTTGCTTTACTAGAAACGATGGATCAAGGCGACTTACGGCTTGAGGGGAAGCCAGTTGAGTCCTTGAATCCACAAGCTTGGCGCAAGAGGATAGGTTATGTCGCTCAAACGCCGATTATGCTGCCAGGCAGTATTGAGCAAAACCTAAGGACGGCAAGTGAGCTGCATGGCCTTGTCTTTGATGAAGCGCTAGCCAGAGGCTCTATGGAGGCAATCGGATTAGGCCACATAGATTGGAGTAAGCCCGCATCCGAGCTCTCAGGCGGAGAAAAGCAGCGTACCGCGCTAGTCCGTTCAATGCTGCTACAGCCGGATATGCTGCTGCTCGATGAAACGACCTCTTCACTTGATCCTGCCAGCAAGGAAGCGGTAGAGCAGCATGTGAAGCTTTGGACGGAGAAGAATGGAACGGCGTTCGTCTGGGTTACGCATGATTTGGAGCAGGCCCGCTGCATCAGTGATCAAATCTGGTTTATGGCAGAGGGCAAGCTGATTGAAGCCTCCGATACGGAGAGCTTCTTCCAGAGCCCTTCGACGGAGCAAGCTTGTCAATATTTAAGGAAGCAGTCCTCCAGAGAGGAGGCTGCGCATGAGTGAACTTGCCTTAGTCTGTACCTTGGTGTTCGTGGCGATTACAGCTTTTCTCTCCATCAAGCAGAAGCTTGGGCTTGAGAAGGATATCGTCATAGGTACGATAAGATCAGCCCTGCAGCTTTTATTTATTGGTTACGTCCTGCATTTTATTTTTGAGACCAATCACCCTGTCTTTATTATTCTTATTCTCTTATCTATGATTAGCGTAGCCGCATGGAATGCAGGATCGCGGGCCAAGTCCGTTCCCGGCATTCGGCTTCGAATTGCTATTGCGCTTGCTTGTACTGAAGCTGTGACGATGGGGTTGCTGCTCGGACTTGGTATCATTGAAGCTGTTCCACAATATATTATTCCGGTCAGCGGGATCATCATTGGCAGCTCGATGGTCGTATGCGGTCTTTATCTTAATCAGATGAAACGTGAGGTAGAGTCATCAAGAGGAGAAATTGAGACCTTGCTGGCACTCGGTGCGACGGCGAAGCAAGCAATTGAGGCCGCAATTAAGCGCTCAGTCCGCTCCAGCATGATACCAACGATTGATGGCATGAAAACGGTTGGGCTTGTCCAGCTCCCGGGGATGATGACCGGAATGATCGTAGCTGGCGCTGAACCGATCGAGGCTGTGAAATACCAAATACTTATTATGTTCGTATTGGCCTCATCAGCTGCAATAACTGCGATGCTGCTAAGCTGGCTTAGCTATAGGCTCTGGTTTACTAAAGACCTAAGGCTTCCACATAACGAATCAATGAGCAAAAAGAAACCCTGAAGACGGTATTCGTCCATTTCAGGGTTTCTCTTCTGTTAGCTGGTTGGTGTCTAGAACAAAGATAAGTAGAAGGTAGAATGTCGCAATAATAGCTGTGTACAGCAAAGATCAGCAGTAACGTTAGTAACGGAATCCGCGAATAAACGTTGGAGCTGGTTAGGATCGTCAGGAGTTGTGGACCACAGGAATGGAATTGTGCTGATGCTGCCGATATAGTGGGATAAAGCAGCACTCCAAGCGCTCCAATCGGCGGGCAGGTCTGTTACTTGGAGGAATAGTTCGCTTCGTCCAAAGCCCTGATTTGTCGTTATACGCATACAAATTTTATAGCCTGTGTCTCCTGTAATAGCTGGTTCCGGGATAATAAAAAGCTCAATTCTTTTTACGATTAGTTCAGGGGGAAGCTCGGCATTAGGTAATGGATCGGCACCTTGTACAATAATCATCTTAATCTCTCCTCGTATTCGCTTACGGAGTTAGCTGACGGATTCGGGATAGAGAGCTCCCTACAGGCATAATGCAGACCCGATTCACCCCTTGCGTTCATAATAACCGTTAATAGGTTCATAATACACGCGATGGTTCCCCCGCTTCTTAGCAAGAATTCAGCGATTGCAGATTAGCCTTTTTCGGCTTGGCGTCTATGTTATACTCGGTACCGTTTTTTGTAAAACGAAGCTTTTCTGTTTAAAGCCTTATTCCTGTCAAAAGTAAATAGCAAGACTGATTTAGGCTATATAATCATGGTTTTTCACGAAAATACTCTCTTATGCTCGGCTATTAAGATACAAGCGATAATAGGTCTGAATTTCATGCAGGCGAGAGCGGATGCCACTTCGTATAAATTTCGTAAACTGAAGAAATAGAGAGATATACGTTGATTGGTGAAGATGGAGTGGATTGAAAGCGCTATTCTTAAGTCTTTATCCTTGTTTTTCGGTCTATTCGGTTCCTGCCATCGCTTTACACAATAGGAAGGCAGGGAGTATGATTCGATTCAGAGTTATAAAAAAGTTTCCAGAACTGTATCGCTGAGTTTCCGTTGACAAGACGGGAAACGGGGGAACCAAGCAATTGCGGGATCTTCTTCAACAAGAGACCCGCTGTGCATTCGCGTCATTGCGCTATTCGATGTGAGAGTCGGATCGCAATGACGCAGGGGTGAATCTTTGGCCGAAGGCATTCGGTTACAAAGTAGGGCGACTCTCACCGCCCGAATCCGACAGCTAACCTCGTAAGCGTAGATCGAGAGAGGGATGATGAAGCTTGTGATCGATTAATTCGACCACAGCGGCATAAGCCTCTGTGGTTTTTTGCGGCCCAAAATGGAAAATGCAGCTGTTGCCGCACAGCAAGTACAATTGAAACGCTGAGTCCCGCATGACGGGAACGGGGGAACCAACGAGCAATAACGGCAATCAGAATGCCGCAAATGCTCATGGGGTGAATCGCGAGGCTTTGCAGCCAAGCGTAGGGCGACTCTCAAGCCCGAATCCGACAGCTAACCTCGTAAGCGTATTTTGAGAGAGGCGACAATCGTCGCGAGCCGACCCTTCATGGAATGTTCTTTCTCCATGACCGAAGAAGCCGCGGGAGAGCACCTCTGCTCCCGTAGGCTTCTTTTTTGTTGTCTTTTTCTCCTGCTATATGGGTTTACAGGAGGAAAATGAGATGGAACAAGAGCATATTCTCGTAGCTGGCATGAACGAAGCTACGCTTTCTTTTATCCGACAGCTTATGTTTAAGCAGCTGCCTTTTATCGTGCTAACGAATAACAAGCAGGAGGAGCTACGCTTCAAACGAGCAGGCGTTATGAGCGTTATTCGGCTCAATACGAATGATCGCAGCAGTTGGGAGCTGCCATCAGCTGCGATAGCGGAGGTATTCATTTTCGAGAGCAGCCTGGCGTTAAGTTGCAGATACGTTCAATGCTGCAGGCAATGGACCTCCAAGCCGCTATATATCATTACACAAAATTGGAACCCACGAGCCATATACAAAGGGCTGGGTGCGAACCACATTATTTATACACGAGCGTCGGAGGTTGGATTTTTGTTGCGTGATCGGGAGCCGGAGCATCATTCGGCTGAGTGATTAGAGCAGGAAGAAGCCTGCAACCCATCCCTAGGAGGAATGAAAAATGCTGGACATATATATGGCGGGAATCGTTATCGTTTTAACTCTGCTCATGATTGGATTAGGCCGGTGGGCATCCACAACGATAGAAGAGGGAAGTGAATCCAAATGATATGGGCGTTAGTCATCCTAATAGCAGCTTTGTTCGTCTACTTAACTTATGTGCTCATTCATCCAGAAAAGTTCTAGTGCTTATACCTAAGGAGGAATTCCATTGACGATGTTCGCATTTTTATCCATCGCATTTACTTTAATGCTGGCGCTGCTGCTAGCCAAGCCGACAGGCTTGTACGTAGCGAAGGTATTTCAATATGACAAGACAAGATTGGACAACATATTTGCTCCTGTTGAGAGGCTGATATTCTCTGCTTCAGGCATACGCCGGGATAATCAGACTTGGAAGCAATATGCAGCCGCTGTTGTGATTTCGAATGCGGTTATGATTGGTATCGTGTATTTGATCTTCCGTACGCAAGCCTGGCTGCCTTTGAATCCAAGCGGCATTGCCAATATGGAACCAACACTTGCCTTCAATACGGCAATCAGTTTCATGGCTAATACGAACTTGCAGCATTACAGCGGGGAGAGCGGGTTATCATATCTATCTCAAATGATCGCAATCGTGTTCATGATGTTTACCTCTCCTGCGACTGGTCTTGCGATCGTTATCGCTTTTATAAGAGGGCTTGCAGGAAAGCCGCTGGGCAACTTCTTCGTCGACATGGTGCGGGGGATTACGCGGATCTTTCTTCCCATTGCATTTGTTGCTGCCCTGCTGTTCATCGCGCTTGGCACGCCGCAGACGCTGGAGCCTACAGTTACAGCGACTACCCTGGAAGGGGCATCGCAGGACATTGCTCGCGGACCGGTAGCTTCTTTCTTAGCAATCAAGGAGCTTGGCAATAACGGCGGCGGATTTTTTGGCGTCAACTCGGCTCATCCTTTTGAGAATACCGGCGGCTTAAGCAATTTGCTCCAAATGCTGCTTATGCTGCTGCTAACGACTGCACTGCCCTTCACTTATGGAAAAATGGTCGGCAATGCGAAGCAGGGGCGCGTTCTCTTCGTCTCCATGGCGATGCTGTTCATCGTGATGCTAGGCACTTCTCTAACCAGTGAATTTGCCGGGAATCCAGCCCTTAATGCACTTGGCATTCAAGCGGATCAGGGATCCATGGAAGGAAAAGAGGTACGGCTGGGAACGGCGGCATCCTCCCTCTATTCGGTTGTGACGACCGCTTCGGAGACCGGGGCAGTCAATACGATGCACGATACCTTGACCCCGATTGCAGGAATGGTTACGCTCGCCAATATGATGCTTAATACCGTATTCGGGGGCGTAGGCGTAGGCTTGCTGAACGTGCTGCTGTATGCCATTATCGCTGTTTTCTTATCGGGTCTAATGGTCGGGCGGACACCAGAGTTTCTGGGCAAAAAAATCGAAGGCCGAGAAATGAAGCTCATTGCCGTTGCGCTGCTCATTCAGCCTTTTCTTATTCTCGCACCAACGGCACTTGCTCTAGCAACACAATCGGGGACCATATCGAATCCTGGTTTCCATGGGCTGTCGCAGGTATTATATGAATTCACCTCTTCCGCAGCTAATAATGGCTCAGGATTCGAGGGCTTGGGTGATGCCACACCTTTCTGGAATATATCAACGGGGATTGTCATGTTCCTTGGCAGATATGCTTCTGTCATTCTTCTGCTGGCGGTAGTAGGTTCATTAGCTGCGAAGAAGACGGTACCAGAGACAACAGGAACCTTCCGTACAGACAATGCACTGTTCGCATGTGTCTTCCTCGGAACCGTGCTGATCGTCGGGGCGCTAACGTTCTTTCCTGCCCTTGTGCTTGGACCGATTGCAGAGCATCTTACCTTAAAGCCATAGAACCTGGATAACAATGGAGGAATCAGGCATGAACCAGAAAAAATCAGCAGTCGACCGTTCAATCCTTAATCAGGCGTTGAAGCAGGCCTTTATAAAATTAGATCCGAGAAAGATGATTCGCAATCCGATTATGTTCGTCGTTGAAGTGGGATTTTTCGTAACCCTCTTGCTAGTCTTTATACCGGATGCGTTCGGGAATGCCAGCTCTACAGGATTTAATCTTGCCGTTGCCCTTATATTGCTCATAACGATTCTATTCGCTAACTTCGCTGAAGCTTTGGCGGAGGGACGAGGCAAGGCACAGGCGGATTCATTGAAAAAGACGAAAAAAGATATTATGGCCAATAAAATCGTTGGCTCTACTGTGAAGCAAGTTTCTTCTTCGGAGCTGAGAAAGGGAGATATCGTAGTTGTCGCTTCGGGGGAGATGATTCCCGGAGATGGCGAAGTGATCGAAGGTCTCGCATCTGTTGACGAATCTGCAATTACGGGTGAATCAGCCTCTGTGATCAAGGAAGCAGGAGGGGATTTCAGCTCCGTTACAGGAGGGACGATGGTCGTCAGCGATCAGATTAAAGTACGCATTACGAGCGATCCGGGCGAGTCCTTCCTCGATCGCATGATCTCGCTCGTCGAGGGGGCCAAGCGGCAGAAAACCCCTAATGAAATTGCATTGAATACGGTACTGACAAGTCTTACGATCATCTTCCTGCTTGTTGTCGTAACGCTGCCCTTTTTTGCGAGCTATTTGGATATCCAATTAGAAATCCCTGTTCTTGTCGCCTTGCTTGTCTGCTTGATACCAACAACAATCGGAGGATTATTGTCGGCGATTGGCATTGCAGGGATGGACAGAGTCACGCAATTCAATGTGCTGGCGATGTCGGGGAAAGCGGTTGAAGCATCGGGAGATATTAATACGATTATTCTCGACAAGACCGGAACAATTACCTACGGGAATCGGATGGCTAGTGAGTTCTTTTCTGTAAGCTCTGAGCACACCGTTCCAGATGTAGCCGCGTGGGCGGCAATCAGCTCGATGCAGGATGAGACGCCAGAAGGCAGGTCCATTCTGGAGCTAATGAAGAAGCAGGGCTTCACCTATGATACAAGTCTGGCGGATGGTGCGGAATATATCGAGTTCAAAGCAGAGACGCGAATGAGCGGCATGGACTTAAAGGATGGACGCAAGGTGCGTAAAGGCGCTGTAGATTCTGTGAAAAAGTGGGTCATCGCACAAGGCGGCACCATCCCAAGCAAGCTGGATACGAACAGCGATGCGATTGCATCGGCGGGCGGAACGCCCCTTGCGGTTGCTGTAGATAATGTGATCTATGGACTTATTTATTTGAAGGATACCGTCAAGCCGGGCATGAGGGAACGCTTCGAGCAGATGAGGCAAATGGGCATTAAAACGATTATGTGTACTGGGGATAACCCATTGACGGCAGCTACAATTGCAAGGGAAGCGGGCGTCGATGATTTCATCGCCGAAAGCAAGCCAGAGGATAAGATCGCTGTCATTAAGCGTGAACAAGCAGAAGGAAAGCTGGTGGCGATGACAGGCGACGGGACGAATGACGCCCCAGCCCTTGCGCAAGCTGATGTAGGCATAGCGATGAACAGCGGCACGGTAGCAGCTAAGGAAGCGGCTAACATGATTGATCTTGATTCTGATCCGTCCAAGATTATCGAAGTGGTCGCGATCGGCAAGCAGCTATTGATGACTCGAGGAGCCTTGACTACCTTCAGTATTGCCAATGATATCGCCAAATATTTTGCTATTATCCCTGCAATGTTCATGCTGGCTATTCCAGAGATGGAGGCCCTAAATATTATGAAGCTGAATTCACCGATGTCGGCTATTCTATCAGCCCTTATATTCAATGCGGTTATTATCCCGCTGCTCATTCCTCTCGCAATGAAAGGGGTTGCCTACAAGCCAATGAGCTCCTCACTGCTGCTTCAACGCAACTTATTGATTTATGGCTTGGGTGGTGTAATTGCTCCATTCGCAGCAATTAAGCTGATTGATATGATCGTTCAAATATGGGTGTAGAGGGAGTGCAAGAGCTATGTTAAAAGGGATTGCTGCAATGATTACAACAACGATTCGAACCAGTCTCGTAGTTATCCTGCTATGCGGGGTGGTCTATCACTTGGTTGTAACGGGAATTGCTCAGGCTGTGATGCCTAATAAAGCAGATGGCAGCTTGGTCTACAATGCCAATAAGGAGCTGATTGGTTCGGAGCTGATCGGTCAGTCCTTCACAGATCCGAATCTGTTCCATGGGCGGGTATCGAGCATCGACTATAATGCCGTTTCATCAGGAACGCCCAACTATGCACCGTCCAATCCTGATCTGTTGGCCCGTACGACAGAAGCTGTAAAAGCATGGCAGCAGAACAATCCCGATGTACCCGTATCCGAATTGCCAATTGATCTTGTAACCAATTCAGGGTCTGGTCTTGATCCTCATATTAGCCCTGAAGCGGCGAGAGTACAGATCCCGCGGATCAGCAAAGGAACGGGTATCGCAGCTGATCAGTTGGAGGCTTTAATTGACAAACATACAAAAGATAGAGAATGGGGCGTCTTTGGTGAGCAGGGCGTTAATGTTCTGCTGTTGAACGTGGAATTACAAGAGCTAGTGAAATAACGTTTCAGGAGGAAAAGCTATGGACAGCTTCAAACGCAAATCGCCCGAGGAAATTTTATATTCGATCTCTAAGCTGCATCTCGGCAAGCTCAAAATCTTTATTGGCGCAGTGTCCGGGTCCGGCAAGACCTACCACATGCTTCGTGAAGGACATACGCTTCTAAGCCAAGGGATTGATGTCGTCATTTGTGCGGTGTCGACGCTGCAAAGGCCGGAGACGATAGAACAGGTGGGCAGTTTGGAGCGTGTTCCTAGCATTCACTGGACGAATAACGGCAAGCCCAAAAAAGACCTGAATCTGGATGCCCTTATAGCGCGGAATCCAGAGGTTGTCTTGGTGGATGGCTTGGCTCATTATAATCGGAGTGATGCTAGATTCCCGACGAGGCTCGAAGATATCCGCTATTTGCTAAGCCATGGAATAAGTGTGCTGACGACAGTGAATGTCTATGAGCTGGAAGGCGTTACGGAGCTTGCTTATAAGTATACGGGGATTACTGCGGAAGCTACTGTCCCCGCTGATACACTCGAGAGAGCGGACGAGGTTCGATTAATTGATGTCAGCCCGGAGACGATTCTTCAGCGTTTATCCGAAGGGAATTTGCGTAATAGCTCGAATGAAGCGATTTTTAGAAGAGGGAATCTTAGCGTACTTCGTGAGCTTGCGCTGCGGCTGGTTGCTGACGGTGTCAATGAGTCGCTGGTTAAGCATCGTCAAGAGATGGGGCTAATCGGTCCTTCGGGCACAGCAGAACGAATATTGGTTGCGGCGCAATATCATTGGAATGGGTCGATTCACGTTCGCCGGGGCCAGCAAATAGCGAAGAGGCTGAATGGTGACCTCATCGTTGTGACCTTCGTAGATCCACGGAAGACCATGACTAAAGAAGAGATAGCTTTCAAGCAATCCATTAAGAAGCTGGTTGCGAAGGTGGGCGGAAGGTTCGAGGAGCTGCCCCGAGTATCAAGGCGTGAGGTTGCAGATAAGCTGGTCCATTATGCCCGTACCAATAATGTGACGCGAATTGTGCTCGGCCATTCCAAGCAATCCAGGTGGGAGCAGCTATGGCAGGGTTCAATCATAGACGATATCATGCGGCGCACGACGAGCATGGATATTTTCATTGTGGCGGACAGTGCGCAGCATGCGGGTGAAAGGATATTGCCAGCCAAAAACAGCAACGAGAGTATTGATAATGAATTATATCGCAGGTTGAGCCGTCAAGAGGTTGATGAGAAGATTGGCAGAATTAAGCGCGGCAGGCTAAAGGTATTCATTGGAGCTGCCCCAGGTGTTGGCAAAACGTACACGATGCTTCGTGAAGGCAATAATCTGCTCAGCAAGGGTGTTGATGTTGTAATCGGACTGCTTGAAACCCATGGGAGAGCGGATACGGCAGAGCAGATCGGATATTTGCATCGGATCGAACGGAAAAATCATGTTTACCACGGCACGGTGCTGAATGAGATGGATGTCGAAGCCATTATAAAGCGAAATCCGGAGGTTGTGCTGGTAGATGAGCTGGCTCATACGAATGTGCCGGGAAGCAAATGCAAGAAGAGGTATGAAGACGTGCTTCGACTGCTTCATGCCGGCATATCCGTTATTTCTACTGTTAATGTCCAGCATGTCGAAAGCTTGAATGATGCAGTAGAGCAGCTTACAGGAGTACGCGTAAGAGAGACGGTTCCAGATTATATTGTGCTGATGGCAGATGAAGTAGAGCTGATCGATGTTGCACCTGAGGCGCTCCAAGCTCGCCTGAGGGAAGGCAAGGTTTATGCGATGGAGAAGGTCGAGCAAGCATTAGGCTCTTTTTTTCGAACGAGTAATCTTATTGCACTACGAGAACTGGCGCTTCGTGAAATAGCAGATGATGTGGATGAGCGGCTGGAGGCTTGGGAACGGCATAGTCCCTTTCGAGGGCCTTGGCGCAAGGAGGAGGTCATTTTCGTCTGTGTCGATAAGGGCCCACAGGCCGAACGGCTTATTAGGAGAGGCTTCCGAATTGCTTTTCGATTGAAGGCATCTTGGATCGTTGCGTTTGTAGAAGACGAACAAGCCGCATCGGTTACGGTCGACATAGAGAAGAGAAAGGCAGTTCTTGAAAGCTTGACTGTCAGGCTGGGAGGCTCCTTCGAGAGGGTGCTAAGCAGAGGTCGACAAGAAGCTTCGCAGGCATTACTATTCAAAGCGGAAGAATGCCGGGCTACGCAGCTGATCATTGGTCAATCGGAGGAGTCATGGTGGGAAGAGCGCATAAGAGGGACAATCGTCAAGACGATCGTTCGAACAGCCAGGGAGCTGGATATTCTGATCGTAGCCAATTATGACCACAATAAGTCAAGGTGAGGGCTGAGGAGAGGCTCTTAAATTGAAAAATAGGTTGACGCAGCTCATTGTAAAGACTATAATACCAAGTAATCACATATGAATTTAGTTGACCGGATAAACTGGAGACATGCTGCCCCTATATGAGGAGGTTCATGTCCCTTTTTTGATATTGTTGTTATGAATTGCAGCAGAACAAAGACAGCCCATACCAAAAGCGGTAGGGCTGTCTGTCGTTAACAAGCTTATTTAGCAGCGATAGAGGCGGAGTCGATCCAGTCCTGCGACCACTTTTGAATGTCTCTGACGACGGGTTCAAGGGCACGTCCCTTTTCCGTTAATGAATATTCAATACGGACAGGGATATCGGGGTATACGGCTCTCGTGATAATCCCCTCGTTCTCCAAATCCTTGAAACGCTCGGACAGCAGTCTTCCGCTAATCGGAAGAGCGTCTTGAACAGCGCAGAATCGCTGAGGGCCGGATAACAGCTGATAGATAATCAAGCCGGTCCATCGCTTGGTAATAATGTCCATTCCCTTTTGGAGGCGGGGACATAGATCGGACTGTTCCATTTGCATCACCTCATCTGATTTCCTCTCCATTATAGCCCTGATATTTATTTTATACAACCAAACTTTTTGAACGTCAATAACTTGACGCAACTTATTTATAAATATATAATTAGTTACTATTAGTAAGTGAAATATGCGAGGAGGCAACATCATGACCCCATTATTTTTGGCGCACGGATCGCCGATGCTGGCGATTGAACAGAATGACTATACGCGGTTTCTTGCAGCTACGGGCGCTAAATTAAAGCCGGATGCAATCGTTATTTTTACAGCCCATTGGGAAACAGAGGTAACGACCATTAGCTCAAGGGATGATATATATGAAACGATATATGATTTTTATGGTTTTCCTGATGAATTATATCAAGTTACTTATCCAGCCAAGGGCTCCTCTGTCGTTGCTTCCTTTGTAGGAAAGCTTCTTGCAGATGCAGGCATTCCTTCAGAATTTGATACAGAGCGCGGTCTTGATCATGGCTCTTGGACGATGCTAACACATATGTTCCCGCAAGCCGATATACCTGTTATCCAAGTGTCCGTCAATCCCTACAGGTCTGCTGAAGACCATTATCGGATTGGAGAAGCGCTTAGGGGACTGGCTGACCATAATATTCTGATCATTGGTAGCGGTGTGAGCGTGCATAACTTAAGGGCATTGAAGTGGGGGCAAAGCGAGGTGGAACCTTGGGCCGCCCAGTTCGATGATTGGCTTATTGATAAGATCGGCACCAACGATCTTCCTGCATTATTCGATTATACTAGCCAAGCCCCGAACGCAAGCGCGGCTGTTCCGACGGCTGAGCACTTCGTTCCTTTATATATTGCACTCGGCAGCAAGAAGCCAGATTCGGTGCCTCAGGTCATTCATCGCAGCTATGCGATGGGAACTTTAAGTTATCTTTGTTATCAATTCTGATTACTATATGGTTGCGAAGGAGCAATAAATATGAATAAAGAACATCTTTTATCAACCTTGTCTCAAAAAATAAAAACCATCGAAGGCGAAGACCATCAAATCTGCGTCGTTGGGCCGATTCAGCTTCCTGTTGATCTGGATGGCGAGACGATCGTATTCCAATGGTATAGCTGGATGAAGAGAGAGAAGAATGCCGGTTCTTCTGTTCAGGACCTGCTCTCGGAAGTGAATGCTTTTCACTATGCTGATCTGCAGCAATCAAGCGTTCTTGTCTATGGCGATTTCGAACATAATGAAGAAGCACTTATTCGTATGCACAGCATTTGCCATACAGGAGATATTTTCGGCAGCCAGCGCTGCGATTGCGGCTATCAGCTGAAGCAGTCCATGAAGATGATAACCGCTCATGGAACTGGCGCTTTGTTCTATTTGGCTGACCATGAAGGCAGAGGAATTGGCCTGTTCAGCAAAGCGATGGCTTATTTGCTGCAAGAGGAAGGCCTTGATACGGTAGATGCCAATTTGGAGCTTGGTTTTGCTGAAGATGCTCGTGATTACAGTGAGGCCATAGCGGTATTGAAGCTGCTTCGCAAAGCTCCTGTATCTATTATTACGAATAACCCGCGTAAAGTAGAAGCGCTTCGCAATGCAGGCATGAATATTCATTCTCGGATGCCGCTATGGGGAGATGCTACCTTTTACAATGAAAAGTATTTGTCGACCAAGGTAGCAAGATCGGGGCATTTTGAACCTGAATTAGTGAAGCAATAATAGAGTGAAAATAAAGCAATAATAATAATTAGCTAGAAAGTAAGAAATTTAAGATCGCCCGTATCCTCATTTCATGAGGTGCTGGCGATCTTTTTAAGTTGAACAGTTGCAGTCGCGGTATTCTGAGGGATTTGCTATGATTCAGATTGAATGCCAGCTAAGGTGGATGCAGATAAAGGTCTAAGATGAAGCTTGCGGAACTACGTTCCGTTATTTTGAATTGCTGCTAATTTTTAGACGTTTTAACTGATTCACATTCCGTTATTATCCAGAATATCTTCGATTGCTTGATATATTTTTAAAATAGGGGAATACCGTTCCGTTATTTTGTATAATAGAGCAGGAAAGCGTCACTTAACGGAATAGTGTTCCGTTAAGGTGTTGAGGCAATTTGAGTTGGTGAAGATATTTAGGTAGTTTGAATAAGTTCGATAGCAGCCGAGTTGAGATGGATAGGTAAATAAGCTAAGTTGGATAGATTGTCGAGCTGGGATGATCAGGCGGATAAGGTGAGTTGGACGGTCTGATGATTAGAGATGGATGGGTTGTTGGACTAAGTTGGACAGGCTGTTGAATTGAGATGGGTAAGTAGTTAAGAGAAGTTAGACAGGCTACTGAAATTGAGATGAATAGGTTATTGAGATAAGTTGGACAATTTGTTGAGCTAATAGGATGCAGCAGCTGTAGTTGTTTTGGTTCCAATCGAAACCAAAATTCGTTTTCATTCGTCTAATGGATATGCTCAATCTGGCATACACTAGATAAACGGAAGGTTGGGTGTGTATGAAGAGTCTTAAGATGGACAGGACCAGAAGACAAATGGTTCTTAATATAGCATGTGGTTTATTGCTTTTAATCGTATGTACGGCATGCACGAAGCTGGAAAAAGATGAGCAAGGGCGCGTTCAGAGCTCAGTTCAGCAAAATAAATCTGCCAGTGATGAGGAAATGGATCATTCATTGGAACAATTTCATGAAGTAACGAAGAAAGCGAAGGAAGCTTCTGAGATCGTCTCTTTTCTGAATGAGAATATGAATAAAGCAGGACAGGCAGCTGCGGATACGATGATTCGTGAGCTTAATCAGTATTATACAGAAGATGAAGCCCGTTCTCAGGAGGCCTTCTTTAAGCCAGGTATACAAGAGATTCTGCTTAAGCAAGAATGGCCCATTACATCAGCTAATGCGGCATCTATTGACGATAAGGACGTCATGCAGCTTGTAGTGAGCAAGCTATCTGGGGGCTATAAGCTTGTGCAAGAAGAGGGCAGCATATATCCTGTCGTCGATTACAGCATGCAGAAGCAGTATAAGGGATTTTTGTCTGAGCCATTGAACAGCTATATCTCGCTTAGGGCGGTGGAGTCGAATAATCCAGCGGCAAGCGACGGCGGATTAATTATTCCATGGGATGAATTATCTGACCGTACGATGATGGCAGAATCCTTCTTGTTCGCTTATAAGGATTCTCCAGAATGGGAAGAAGTTAAGAGTCTATATTTGGACAAATATTTGACGATGTATATTTATGGACTTAATAACACGCCTGTTTTTAATCCAACTACCTTCAAGCTGCTTGACGAGGTTAGAACTAGTTATGAACGGATCATGGAACGGCATCCGGGCACAGTAACAGCAGGAACAGTCAAACGTTTTTTGGATGTGCTTGAGGATACGGGTGGGCGTGTATTTAATTGGAGAAACGGGCAGCAGGAAGCGATTCCGTCTGTTAAACAATTTCATGATAGCTTCCGTTCTGAAGCAGAAACGATGCTGTCGATATAGATCAAAGTTTATTTTTACCCAGAAATCGACAAATTTATTTTGCCTTATGCTATCATTTCAAGTATGATGGGAGATAAAAAGTACTGAGAATCAGTAACAGAAGGAGTTTAGCGCATGAATACGAATACTAGTCATTGTAAAATTGTCGATTGTACGATCCGTGATGGCGGTCTAGTTAACAACTGGGATTTCAGCGTCGAATTTGTTCAGCATTTATACAACAGTCTGAATGAAGCAGGCGTCGATTATATGGAAATTGGCTATAAAAACTCTCCGAAATTATTGAAGGGCTCTGAATCCGCAGGTCCTTGGAGATTTCTGGATGACAATTTCCTGAAGGAAGTTATTCCTGTTAAAGGAAATACCAAGCTGTCTGCACTCGTTGATATCGGCCGTGTAGATGCTAATGATATTTTGCCGCGCAGCGAGAGTCTGTTAGACCTGATTCGTGTTGCCTGCTACATCCAAGATGTGGACAAGGCCCTTGAGCTTGTTCAACTGTTCCATGACCGCGGTTATGAGACAACCCTGAACATTATGGCTCTCTCGAACGTAATGGAGAACCAACTGATTGAAGCTTTCCAACTGATTAATGACAGCGTTGTTGACGTTGTATACATCGTGGATTCCTACGGAAGCCTGAAACCGAATGATTTCAGCTTCTTGGTGGACAAATTCCAAAAGTATCTGCCTACCAAGCGTCTTGGCGTTCATACTCATAACAACATGCAGCTTGCATTCGCGAATACGCTTATCGCTGCCGAGAAAGGCGTCGAGCTTCTAGATGCCTCTGTATACGGTATGGGCCGCGCTGCGGGTAACTGCAACACGGAGCTTCTTGTAGCTGATTTGAAGAATACCAAATATAATGTTCGTCCTGTTCTCGATATGATCGAGAAATACATGATTCCTCTTCGCGAGAAGGAAGAATGGGGCTACATTATTCCTTATATGATTACAGGCATTTTGGACGAGCACCCTCGTTCTGCAATGGCATTGCGTGATTCCGCTGATAAAGATAAGGCTGTAGATTTCTATGACCGTCTGACTACGCCGGAAATTGCTCACAGCAAATAAGAGGTTGTATTCCCAGCTGTACTTATTGATGTCTTCAGCATCAATAAGTACAGCTTTTTTATAAGGATGGAAGTAGAAGAGGCCAATCCCTGTCAATAGGGATTGGCCTCATTTGTTTTTAGCTGGCGCTTGGCTGGATGGATTTGGTCATCGTTACATGTGGGATACCCTCTTCCATGAAGGGCTCGGATACGGTTTGATAACCGAGCTTCTGATAGAACCGCTCCGCATGGGTTTGACCATTAAGCTTCGCGGTTGCCAAGCCTTCGGTTCTCGCTATTTGCTCAAGGCCCTCGACAATGGCAACGCCCAGTCCATAGCCGCGGTGAGAGGCGAGTACACAAATTCGTTCAAGCTTCGCGATCCCTTCAACGGTTCGCATTCTTCCCGTAGCCACTGCCTCATTATTATAGAGGACAAGGACATGACTCGCTGTATCCTCATATTCGTCGTATTCATGATCCGCAGGCACACCCTGCTCATCAACGAACACACTGCGCCGAATGGCGAATACAGCCTCCAAATCCTCTTTATTCGTCACTTGTCTTGTTTCAATCATCATGTTAATTGGTCATCCTTCCGTTAATTCTAAGTTGTCTATAGCGCAAGCAGTTCGCCTTCACCACGAAGGGCCGCAGCCTGATGGGGCTCGTTGGGATGAAGATAAGCGGTTCCGGTGAATCCTTGTCCCTCTTCTGTCTGTACGGACAGCTCTACTCGAATATCCTCACTCTGACCGAACCAACGCAGCAGCTCCAGATCGGTTACGCCGTTTACATCAACATACCATAATCGAGAGCCGTAGTCGGTAATAACAATCAGCTCTGCTGAAGTGAACAGCAACTCCTGCGAGTGCTGTTGATAGTGAATCGTAATGGTTGCTAATTTCATCATTTCCATATTCGTTGCCCTCCAGGCTTAGGAAGCGAGTGTTCGATACCTGCTCCACTAGAATTTGATTGTAAGGGTGAATGCCCTAGTATTGCAACAATTGTTAAGACGTAATCGTCTGAATTGGAAAAGATAGAGGGGGCTTGGAATAAATGTATATGATAAAATCTGCGAAACGGCTGGGCAGTCAATGTACATTTCTTGTTGTACTGGTGTTAGTAATGCTTGTTGCCGGCTGTTCTGGTGCGAATGACAGATCCATTAATTATGCACCGCAGCCTGATAAAGCAAAGCCTGGGGAAGCTACAGAATCAGCAACTCAAAATAGTGCTTCAGAGGATCGTGCTGCCAAGGAAAAGACAATTGAGCCACGACCTGAGCGAGAGGGCGGCGAAAAAAGAAGATACAGTCCAAACAATGCTGTTGTGCAGGCAGGCCAATTAACAGCGGGGGAATGGGATGATCTGGCCTCTTGGCAAAGCTTCGAGAATTTGCTGAATGGGAGAGAAGGCAATGATCAAAGGCAATTTTGGTCGTTTGCCCAGTTCAATCGTTTGGAGGTTCGGGTAACGTCAGACGGAAGAGCCGTTTCAGACGCACGAGTCGTATTAAAAGGACAGCAGCAAGAGAAGGTGTGGGAGGCACGTACGAATACGGAAGGCAGAGCCTATTTGTTCGCAGGATTATTCGATGAAGGAAATACAGGCGCAGCAGGCAGCTATTCGATCGAGGTGCAAACCGAGCAGGAGCAGAAGCAGTTCGACAATATTTCGGTTCCGAAGCAAGGCACCTTGAAGCTTGATATCGGTGGAGATATTAAATTATCTGATCAAGTAGATGTTATGTTTGTCGTGGATACGACAGGCTCCATGGAAGATGAGCTTAATTTTCTAGGGGCTGAGCTGAAGGATGTCATTAAACGAGTAGGCAATGAGCACGCTAATCAGCTGGCGATTCGCCTAAGCGCGAACTTTTATAAGGATAAGCATGATCGTTATGTGATCAACCCGCACCCGTTCACTACAGATGTCGACAGGGTTGTAGCTCAGATTACGAAGGAAGAAGCACAAGGCGGCGGTGATTACCCGGAGGCGGTAGAGCAAGCGCTGCGCGACGCCATTCGGGAGCATGATTGGAGCGAGGAGGCGCGAGCAAGGTTGTTGTTCTTAGTGCTGGATGCGCCGCCTCATGATGATCCGCAGATTATGGATGAGCTTCATGTGCTGATTGAAGAAGCGGCAGCTAAAGGCATTCGGATTATACCGGTAGCCTCCAGCGGCGTTGATGTAGCGACAGAGTATTTGATGCGGTTCATGTCTGTAGCAACCGGAGGCACCTATTTATTCCTTACCGATGACAGCGGCATCGGCGGTGAACATTTGGAGCCTGCGGCTGGCGCTTATGAGGTTAAGCTGCTGAATGATTTGCTCGTTGAGATAATTAATCGTTATGTCAAAGCATAGCATCTGAAATAATACGAAAGACCCTTAAGAGGTTGCCTGGGTTAGGCGACTATTTTAAGGGTCTTTCCTATTTCCATTGGGTATGGAAGTGGATTAGCGGTTCATTTTTTGCTTTTTAGAGATCGTCTTCCTGGGTTTCGAAAGCCACTAATGAAATGGGAGATCCGATTTGTTCGCTCAGCTTTTGTTCTAATTGCCGGATGGCCTCAAGCGCATCGGATTGTTCACTTAGCTCCGCCAGCTTGTAATTATTATTGAACATTAAGGTTCACATCCTTTCAACTAACTTCTCTATTACCATGATGTGCGCAAAGCAAGGTTCTTATTCGAATCGCTCCATTTGATGGTTAAACTAATTGTTCTTTCCTATTTTGTCGAGTACACTGGGAGGTAATAGAATGGTTAGAGCAAACGGAGGTTTCGTCGATGCCCTACAAATGGCTAAAATTTTTTATATTGTGGATTCCTACGATTACAATTGGATTATGGGAGTATATTCGGCATACGATTCTGCTGTCTTACGTCTCCATGGATTTCGGTAATGTTCTAGCTCCTATTCTTGTGTTTCTTATTACGCTGACTTTGCTGCGAGGCCTATTCGCTAAGCTGGAGAATACCCAGGAGGCACTTCAACGGGAGCGGGTAATGAAGGCATCCTTCGAGCATCGAGAGCAGCTCGCACGTGAATTGCATGATGGGATCTCGCAATCCTTATTCCTATTGTCGGTTAAGCTGGACCGATTGGAGCAAGCTGGATCAGTTGAGGATGCCAGGCATACAGCGGAGCAAATCAGAGAGACCTTCAAGCATGTTTACGAGGATGTAAGACAATCTATCGCTAATCTGCAATCTGCAGCAGCACCGACGGATTCCGCATGGATGGATACGCTGCTCGCTTTATCGGAAGAAATGAGGAATGCAAGCGGCATTCAAGTTACGATCAATTGGCCGCTTCCAGAAAATCTGTTAACGAACAAAGAACAGGTGGAGCTGCTGGCTATTATTAGAGAAGCATTGATGAATATTAGGAAGCATGCCAATGCCACAACAGCAACGATTTCTTGTTCCGAAGCGGTCGTGGCAGGCACGAAAACGTTCCGATGTCTAATTAAAGACAACGGGAGTGGCGCAGCAGAAGGTACACTCGAGGCTAAGGGGAGATATGGCATTAAGATGATGCGCGCTCGTGCTGAGCAGATGGACTGGGAACTAACGATCATCAGCAGGACTGAGCTTGGAACCGAAATTGAAATTATTGGTGGAAGGAGCAAATGATAATGAAAGAAAATACGGCAGGAACAATAAAGGTTTTTATTGTTGATGACCATCCGCATGGACGAGAGGGAATAAGAGAAATTATAGGCTCAGATCCGGATTTCGAGATTGTGGGGGAGGCAGCCAGCGGTGAAGAGGCTATAGCGAGAATTGATGATCTGCTTCCGAATGTAGTGCTTATGGATATTAATATGCCGGGAATGGGAGGGCTAGAGGCAACTCAGCAGCTTAAATATAGGCATCCTGCTTTAATAATCGTCATGGTTACGGTGTCGGATGATATTACCCATTTGTTCGAAGCAATCAAAAGAGGGGCACAAGGCTATTTATTCAAAAACTTGGCACCATCCGCATGGCTGGAATATTTGCGTGCTGTCGTCGTAGATGAGGCGCCAATGTCCAAGGAAATTGCCTTCCGTCTTCTGCAGGAATTCGCGGCTGCTAGCTCTAATGACCAGAATGCTGGATCTAGGGCAGCTGAAGAGGAAAAAGGCTCGATGACGACGCCATTAACCGAGAGGGAAAAAGAAATATTGGAAAGAGTTGTGACGGGGGAATCGAATCGGGAAATAGCATCCGGCTTCGGTCTATCCGAGCATACAGTAAAGAATCATCTCAAAAATATATTGCAAAAGCTCCACTTGGACAATCGGGTGCAGTTGACGCGTTACGCCTATGAGCAGGGTTTGTTCAAAAAATGAGCATTTTCAACAATGTTCGACTTTTTTTGGCAGGATTACCGTTACCGTTGTAGAATAACTACCAGAAAGATCATTCTCTGGCATTAAAAGTTGATTTAGAGAGAAAGATTTCACGTATTCTGATCCAACAAAGGCGGGAGGATCACGTATGTCGAAGGCTTGGCAATATCCCATCAATCGGCAAATCAAGCTGCATAACCGACTGGAGGAGCTCTATCGGCTGAATGAGCAGCTAGAAGAGATAGGCATGGAGTTGGGCTGGTCGAATCGGACGGTGCTTGATTTGTCATTAGTCTGTGAGGAGCTAGTTATTAATATTATGCATTATGGATTTCCGATGGGTGGGGAGCACAACATTGCGATTACTGTGAATGCTTCCCCAGATTCAGTGGAGATTCGGATCGAGGACAAGGGGATAGCTTTCGATCCATTCGAGCGTGCAAGCCCCGATACGTTATTAGAGCTTGAGGATCGTCCTATTGGCGGACTCGGCCTTTTTTTCGTGAAGAAATTAATGGATGATGTTCACTATGAACGCACGGATCATACGAATCGTATTAGCATGAGCAAGCGACTCGCTTCAGGAACCTCGGAAGGATCAGAATAAATAAACGCTTAGCGGGAGGGCTTGGATAATGAACATTGAGGCACAGGAAGTGAATGGCATAACGATACTTCCACTAGAGGGAAGACTGGACGGTAATAATGCTTCTGTAGTGGAGCAAGCTTTTTTGAAGCAGGTTGAGCAAGGCAAGCAGCAATTCATATTTGATTTTAGCGAGCTACAATATATTAGCAGCGCGGGTCTGCGGGTTGTTTTGGTTGCGGCCAAAAAACTTCGGGCTACGAAAGGAAGAATGATCTGTGCTTGCTTGAGCGAGCAAGTACTCGATATTTTCGAAATGTCTGGTTTTACTAACATTATTGAAATGGCGTCTACTCGGGATGAGGCATTCGTGAAGCTAGGAGCTGTAGTCTAACGTGGTCTCTCTAACAGACAAGAAATGGGGGAGCAGGCTGTGGCGATTGCGCAAGGGTTGATTGGTGCGGCTAGTATGGTGGCCATCGCATGGCTATGGCTCAGAAATAGGCATTTGGCAGCAAGAGTACAGCAGACAGAAACATTGCTTGCGGTAAGTGAACAATTATTCACAGTACAGCTGAAGCAAGAACTGATTCATGAGGCAACCGAGGGGATCAAACGACTTGTTAAATCTGAGCGTGCTTCCATAGTTCTCCTGGATGAGCATGAAGGGATAGCAAATGCGGGTACGCTGTCGCTTCCATTGATTGCAAGAGGACGGGTAATCGGCAAGCTGGAGGCAGCAGGCAAGCAAGGAGGCAAGCCATTCACCTTCAATGATCAGGAGGCTCTTGCGAAGCTGTCCGGTCCGCTTGCTCTTGCGCTAGATAATGTGTTGCTGCATGAAGTATCTGCTGAATCCGTTAATGAGCTCCAAATGGCTACAGCGTTAAAAGAACGGCTGGAGAGTGAGCTTCAGATCGCAGGAAGTATTCAACTGAGCTTTTTGCCAACGACAATGCCTTCGACGAATGAACCTTTTGACGTATGTGCTTTGTTGAAATCGGCAAAGGAAATCGGCGGAGACTTCTATAATTTTTTCAAAATAGATGAGGACCATCTGTTCTTCACGCTCGGCGATGTATCAGATAAAGGGATTCCTGCTGCGTTGTTCATGGCAATGACGCTCTCGTTGCTCAAGGGAAAGATGAACCCGGATCTCACTCCAGGTGAGCTGCTGGAGAAGGTTAATGACGATCTATGCACGGATAACGCGCAGCTATTCGCGACGATTGTATGCGGTGTGCTGCAAATATCAACTGGTGAAGCGGTATTGAGCGACGGAGGGCATTGTACGCCATATGTGGTTAAGGCGAGTGGAGAGGTACAGCCGATCAAGCTGACCAAGGGAATTCCGCTTGGCTCCTTTCCTGAATTCCAATATAAGAATATATCCCTTCAACTGGATCGCGGGGACAAGCTTGTGCTTTATACGGATGGGATAACAGAGGCGGAGAACGAACAACAAGAGCAATATTCCATGGCTCGGCTTGAGCGGTTTCTGGGACTAACGCAGGGCTATTCCAGTGCTGAAATTATTGATGCGTTATTAATGGATGTATTCATGTTCGCTGATGGGGCACCGCAATCTGATGATATCGCAGTGCTCTGTCTTACGCGCCGATAAGCGCAAATGCCACGATAAGGGTGAATGGGAAAATGCGTTTATATGAGAATGGTTTGGAGCATTTGCAGGCAGAATTGCTGCTGCTGGAGCACGGTATAAGGCGTCTATTGCAGCAGATGGAAAGTGCGGATACAGGAGAGCGCTCCGCGATGGCTTTGCGAGGGCTGGTTCTAACGGCAGAGGATATCGAGCGCACGCTCGAAGAGAATTATGGAGCCGAGGATCCGTTATATGCTTTTCGAGAAGAACGAATACAGACGGAGCAATTGATTGAGGATAGAATGATGGAAAGCTTGCGAGGCGGGATTTATCTCCCCCTCGCTTTGTTGTCGTGGCGTTTAAAGCTGACGGTATGGGAGAAACGTTGCTTGATACTTGGCATGGCTGCCGAGATAGATACTCGCTATGAGGCTTGGTTTGGCTATTTGAACGATGATATAACGCTTCGAGCACCGACCCATGAGCTTGCTCTTAGGCTATTATGTGATGATGCAGGCGAATTTCATCCAGCCAGAATGTATGTCGGGGAAGGCTCCAAGCTTCAGCGTTATGTGCTGAGGCCAAGGGATCAAGCTGCAGCTGGTGCTCGCAGCTCCTTGCGTCTTCCGGTGAAGCTCGATCAGCGGATTATAAGCTTTCTGCTGCAGACAGAGGAGTTGGATTATCGTCTGGCTGATTGCGTTACTCGCTATGAGGATGGGGAAGAGCTTGAACCTCTTTTATTCGATGTGGAGCTGCAAGAGAGGATGCTAACTGCTATAAAAAGGGAAAATGCCATTAGCCGATCAAAACAATCGCTTCAGCCTAGACTGTCTTTCGTGCAGTTAACGGGTGCGCGTGGTTCAGGGAAACAGCTTCATGCCAGACATATCGCCCGATCATTAGGCCAGCCTCTGCTCCTCGTACAGGTGGATCGGCTGCCCCTTCCTGCAGAGGGACTGCGTGAACGGCTGAGGCAGCTCGTGCGTGAAGCTTTTATTACAGACGCAGTACTCGCCTTTCGGGACTCCTCTTCGGAGAGAATGGAGGAGGAACTGCGAGCAGCCAGGCAGCATGATATATCTCTTGCATTAGAGGAATATGCGCAAGCCTTCACTCAACCGCTCGTTCTATGGTTGAACGTAATGGAATGCAAACGGGAGCAGCTTCCCGTTCCGTCGTCGATAGCTCTCTTGAATGGAACACTGACAACACCGGATGCTGATATTCGTCTCCAGTTGTGGGAGAGTAAGCGGGAAGGTTACGAATCGGAAATGGAATCGGAGCTGCTTCAGGAGCTTGCGGATAAATATCGGTTCACTCCTGGCCAAATTGCAGGTATGCGTGAAGAAGCATTAAGGCTGGCAGCGATTAAGGGACTTGAGCAGGCTGGAATGCACGAATATGAACAGGCCTCTCGGTCACAGGTCCAGCATCGGCTGCAGGAGCTTGCCGATAAGCTGACCCCGGCAAGGGGCTGGTCAGATTTGATTTTGCCGGAGGAGCCGCTCTCCCAGCTTCGGGAGGCCTGCAGCAGGCAACGGTTCGCAGAGACTGTGTATAGACGATGGGGATTTGGCCGGAAGCTGCCCTATGGGCGGGGATTAAGCATGCTATTCGCGGGCCCTCCCGGCACCGGGAAGACGATGGCGGCAGAAGTGATGGCGCAGGAGCTGGGCCTAGAGCTGTATCGGATCGATCTGTCGCGAATTGTAAGCAAGTACATCGGCGAGACTGAGAAAAATTTGCGCGAGTTGTTCGCAGAAGCAGAAAACAGCGGTGCGATTCTTTTTTTCGATGAAGGAGATTCCTTGTTTGGCAAAAGGACAGAGGTAAAGGACTCACATGATCGTTATGCCAATATGGAGGCGGCTTATTTACTTCAACGAATTGAAGCCTTCGATGGCGTGTCCATATTAGCGACTAACCTGCAGCAGAACATGGATGAGGCATTCATTCGCAGGATGCAGGTTATCGTTCAATTTCCATTTCCTGATGCGGTTGGTCGCGAGCGAATATTGCGATCACTCCTGCCGAAGGAGGCGCCGCTTGATGATCAGCTGGATCTGGCTTTTTTGGCGGAGCGCATTGATGCGACCGGAGGCCACATTAAAAATATTGTGCTGGCTGCCGCTTTTCTTGCTGCCTCGCAAGGGGAGTCTATCGGTATGCCGCATATGATTAGGGCTACGAAGCAAGAGTTCCAGAAAATGGGTAAACTTCTTGTGAAAGATACATTCGAGCCTTATATTTAGGTCTTTGGAACTACTTCATTAAGTTTTTAAATAAAAGATGAATTTTTGACAAAATTTGCGCATTTTTTCGTAGTCATTTTTTTACAGAGAAGATATAATAGATTCGTAGAGAACGGGTATAGTTTGCAAGAGGAGGGGTGTAGGTGGCTGGATATACGGCGATTGCTGACTTGGGCGCGAGCGTATTGCGCTTGCTCAGAGACAATATGACGCCAGATCCGGTGTCGCGTCCTGACTTGATCGGTATGGCCTCTCCACGTGATGCGGGAGACCTAGTATTGTCGATTTTTCTATTCAATGTGAAGGAGAATGGCGAATCACGGCGTACAGGCATGCAAGATCGCGGGGGAGTCCTGCAATATCCGCCTCTAGCGCTGGATTTGTATTTCTTGATTACGGCACATTCGAATGCGGATCGGCTTACTCGTTCCTTGGATGAACAAAGGGTGCTTGGAAGGGCTATGCAAGTGCTGTATGACAACTCTGTCATCAGGTCTCCTTATTTGGAGGGCTCGCTTGCTGAAAGCGGCGAAACTGTTCGGATATCCCATGCTGGAATGGATGGCGAAGGACTGTTGAAGCTGTGGCAGTTCGGTGATCTGCCATATAAGCTGTCGACCGTATATCGTGTCGGTCCAATCCTTCTGGACTCCAATCGAACAAAAGAAGTTTCGCGTGTCGTTGAACGCCACATCGTTCTGGAAGACAAGGGCGGTGGATAAGCTTGAGCCGTATTAAGCAGACCTCGGTCACGAAGTGCTCTCTTGTCGTTATCCTCGTGGATGTGTGGACGAGAAAAAAACCGGGCGGCTCACAGATCCGGGTTGTAATGGAGTCCTACGGAAGAAATCCGCTTCGCAAGGCGGATGGAAGCTACCTGTTTTTCGATTTGCCTCAGGGTTCTTCTACACTAACTGTTCTATCGTCTATCTATTTGCCTGTTCGACTTGAGATAGACTTGAACAAGCTTGATCCGCTGGCTCCAGTCGTAATTATTCCATTGCTGCCATCATCAGCCTATCCGTATCCTATCGGTTCTACAGGGATTTTATCTCGCATCTGCGATTCTTTAGGAAGACCCATAGCTGGAGCTGAGATTATGGCTTATGCTTCGGAAGATACTGCATACAGGGGACGGATAGCTAATGACCTGGCTCTAGCAGGAGAGCGAACGATTAGGATTGGGTTATTGCAGGGCAGCCTGTTCCCGGGGGAATTGTTCCTGTTGCGGGACAAGGATCAGCAGGAGCTGATCCGCATAACGGCGACTTCCCCTGATGGGATGTTTAGCTTGGAGCAGCCGCTGCAGGGAAATTATCGGAGAGGAGCAGTTCTACTGCCTGCTGTTATTACGAGAAGCATGGAGGATGGAGCTGTTATTCTGCCTTTTCGGGGTGTACTGCCTTCCGTATTTGCAGTAAGCGCTTGCAGTCGTCTGAATGGACTTGATACATCGGTCGATTGGATGGCACGGGCAGGAGAGGTGCTGCGGCTGCCGGATCTATCGGCGAAGCAATAGCCTATTACTATTGGTCTTGGGGCCGACTAAGGACAGGGAATATCGCATCTGGTTAAACCTAGTCCAGTCTTCAGTCGCCTAAAACATATATAGATTCAGAGAGGAGATCTCACTAATGGCTGAGTATTTTTCGCCTGGCGTCTACGTGGAGGAGTTCGAAAGCGGCTCTAAACCGTTGGAAGGGGTTAGCACGAGCACAGCAGGTTTTATCGGACTAGCTTCGCGCGGTCCAATTGAGGGCTTGCCGCAGTTGATTACGGGACCGGCTGATTTTCAACGTGTTTTCGGTTCTTACTTGTCCGAGAATGCATTTGGCTCGTATCGGTATCTTGCTTATGCGGTGAATCAATTTTTCATGAACGGTGGTTCCCGTTGTTTCATCATGAGGGTAGCTCCATCGGATGCGAAGGAAGCTAATAATGGGAGCTCGGAGTCAGAAGTGCTGTCTATTACAGCCAAAAACCCTGGAGCATGGGGAAATCAGATCCGTGTCGTTATTTCTCCAGCAAGCAAAGCGAAGACTCCGATTCTAGAAGCGGTGGATGGCAATCGTTACCGTGTCAAGAATAGTGCAGGCTTCAATCCAGGCGATGTTGTTGTCTTTACTGAAGGGGATAGCAAGCAAGTAAGTCGTGTCGTTACCGTACAAGACCAAATCATTGAGCTTGAATCCGCTTTGTCAGGCGATGTCGTCGATACGGCTTTAGTTCCTCTGAAATGGTTGAGCACAAGTGAATTCACGCTTACCGTTATTTATGGAAGTGAAGCAGAGACGTATGAGAAGGCTTCGTTAAACCCAGAAGCTCCCAATTACGTGGATAAGCTGGTTGAACGCTCCTCGCTTATTAGCTTAACAGCGGTATTGTCTGCTGAGGACGTAGTTACACCATTCGAACTGATTGCTGGACCTGAAGCAGCTACGCATGAAATTGTACTGTCTGGCGGAAGTGATGGCTCGGCCTCGTTGTTGTCTGCTGCTGATTTCAACGGAGAAGACAAAGGACCTGGCAGAAGAACGGGAATTCAGTCCTTCATTGATAATGATGTAGTAAGCATTATGGCTATTCCGGGTGTAACCGACCCGAATGTCCAATTGACTCTCGTTGCACATTGCGAGAATTTGGGCAGCCGGTTCGCCATACTTGACCTACCGCGTGAAGCGACGAAGGTGCAGGATGTATTAGCTCATCGTGACTTGTTCGATTCAAGCTACTGTGCGCTATACAATCCTTGGCTCCAAGTATTCGATCCATTGGATAAACGCAATATTTTCATACCTCCGTCTGGAACAATTGCCGGCATTTACTCGCGTTCAGATACGACTCGCGGCGTTCAGAAGGCACCAGCCAACGAGACGCTTCGCGGTGTAGTTGGCTTGGATGTTCAATACAATAACGGCGAGCAAGATATATTGAATCCGGCAGGCGTGAATTTAATTAGAGCCTTTACAGGACAAGGCATTCGCGTATGGGGAGCTCGTACTTGCTCGTCCAATACGCTGTGGAAATATATCAACGTACGCAGATTATTTATTTTCCTGGAGGAATCCATTAAGAATGGTTCGAACTGGGTAGTCTTTGAACCGAATACGGAACAACTATGGGCGCGTGTTCATCGTACGCTTGACGCTTTCTTGACTCGTGTATGGAGAGATGGCGCGTTGGCAGGAACTAGCACTTCTGAAGCCTTCTATATTGAGATAGGCCGTTCCACGATGACACAGGATGATATCGACAATGGCCGCTTAATCGTGGTTATCGGTGTAGCTCCAGTGAAACCGGCTGAGTTCGTTGTCTTCCGCATTACGCAAAAAACAGGTTCGGAATAAGCCTAATCTACGGCTATTATTGACTTAATAAGCTGAACAAGTAAGCAATCACTTCAGCTTAAATAGCTTCCATATTGAATAACGGAAGGGGATTTCTATGCCAGGGGACCGTATTGATCCATATCGCAATTTTAGATATCGCGTTGAGTTAGAAGGGCTTGAGCAAGCCGGTTTTAGTGAAGTATCCGGATTCGAGGCAACATTAGATGTCATTGAATATCGGGAAGGCAATGAGGTAACAACACCGCGCAAGCTTCCAGGCTTAACGAAATACGGCAATATCTCATTGAAGTGGGGAACGACTGAATCCATGGAGCTGTATGAATGGATTCAAGAATGTGTTGAAGGCACGATCGAGCGCAAGACCATTACGATCATTGCGCTTGACGAAGAAGGGGAAGACGTTGCAACATGGCAGGTTATTGAAGCTTGGCCTGTGAAATATACTGCTCCGAACTTTAACGGAACGGGTAATGAGGTAGCGTTTGAACTGATTGAATTCGCGCATGAGGGCATGACGCGCACGGCATAGCATTATGGAAAACAAGGGATGGCTGCGAACGTTGGAACGTTCGCTCCTCGCTTGTTTTCCGCTTTTAAATAATAGAATGGAGGAAATAAAATATGGCTTTCCTGACGGAATATGAGTTTGAGCTGCCACGTGGTTATGTTGATGATAATGGGAATTTGCACCGTCGAGGCGTAATGCGCCTAGCAACGGCGGCTGACGAAATTCTGCCGATGAAGGACCCGCGGGTTCAATCCAACCCTAGTTATTTGACTATTATATTATTGGCACGTGTCGTAACAAGACTAGGAGATTTGAAGCATCTGGATACGAAGCTGATTGAGAAGCTGTTCACGGCTGATCTCGCTTATTTGCAAAATTTGTATCGACAAATTAACGATATTGAGGCACCAAGCGTGTTGACCGTGTGTCCGAAGTGCGAGCATGAATATGAGGTGGCTGTCGATTTTTTGTCCTTAACCGAGGCGTTCTCCTAGGATATTCGGTTGATCGGATTTACGAGGAGGTCGGCTTTATCGCTTATTATTTTCATTGGCCGCATGATGACATTATGAATTTGGAGCATGCGGAGAGACGCAGATGGTGCGATGAAATATCACGCATAAATCGTACATTGAATGATGAGACGCCGGACAAGCCCAACGTATTTGATGTATTTAGTAAAAGGAGGTAGCGGGATTGGCATTATTTAAAGCCCGTGAGCTGGGTCAAGCTGTGAAGTTGGCTAATGCCCATAAATTCTGGATAGAGCTTGATGGAGTGTTTGTGGGCGGATTTACCGAAGTATCGGGTTTAGAGGTGGAAACGGAGATTGAGGAATATAGAGAGGGCGGCATGAATGGATTCGTCCATCGCCTGCCCAAAGGTATCAAATATTCGAACCTTATTCTAAAGCGGGGAATGACGCAAGCAGCAACGCTGTGGTCTTGGTATGAAGGGACATTAAATGGAAAGATTGTGCGTAAGAATGGCGCGATTGTATTGCAGTCGGATAAAGGAAAGGAATTCGGACGCTGGAATTTCACTGATGCTTATCCTGTAAAATGGTCGGGCCCGCATTTGAATGCCGCTTCAGGCGATGTCGCATTTGAATCTATTGAAATCGCCCATAATGGATTAAAGGGGAAATTCGCAAGCTCGTTAAGCAAGTTTATGTAATAGGGCATCGCCTATGGAGCAAGCTGATAGCAAGGGGGACGCCAAGTGAAACGGAAGATGGGGACTAACCGATCAAGCAATAAAATAATTGGTATGACAACGTCTATACAAACGTTTGCTGGCGGCATCATGAGCAAATATGTTGGCTCGCTGAACCATTCATTCAGAAGATTGTCATTATTGCATAAGAAACCGCCGTCTGCCCAATTGATGGAGCAAAAAGTACATGTGAAGGTCATTGCTCCGCCTGTTCTGAAAGAGACGAAAAGGAAGTCTGCCAAGAAGGCTCTGGTTCCAGCGCAGGCAGGTCAATCCAATACGAGACCGACAGAGAAAATAATTATTGAACGAGAAAAAATTGTGCTTCGTGATGTTGTGCAAATTATGAAAGAGCTTCGCAGTATTCGAGAGACTGCTGTTACACAAGTGTTAGAAAGATATGATAGATCTCCCGAGTATTCCAAGGTGCGTGCAAGCGTGGAATCTCGAATAGCTAGTCGTGCTAATGGAGCTAATAAAGACAACGATGCTAACAATATGATGATTCAGATGGTCAGAAGAGAGAAGAGCGGGAGAATAGACCCTGTTATTCTTTATCGTAATATAGCTAAGATTATTAACCCAACAGCATCTAAGACCAGTGGTTTTTCTACACAACTAGAGAAAAGCAGGGATTCTTATAGATGGTTGCCTGACCATGAAGGCCGCAAGAGCAGCGGATCGAGATTTAAGCTGGTCAATCAACAAAGCAGTAAAGCAAAGCTTGTACAATTAATAGAACAAATGAATGAGCTTGCTGATAGAGAGTTGCGCGGAATGCTGGCAATTAAGCAACAAGTAAGCAAGACATCATTCATGATGAAATCTCGCTCGATGGAAGTTAGTCAGGGGAATAGAAAAAGTGAGCGCTCTGAAGCTACAACAGAGAAGCTGCAGCTGACTGTGGCCAATCAACCAGTGGGGAGAATAGATCCACTTCAGGCAGCAGGACGAGGCGTAAAGGTACAGAAGAAAGAAGCTTTTATTGAGTCATTGGGCAATGCAGATCTAAGTAATGCTGCTCCAAAGCATGTGAGACTGCGGGGTAAGGCGGCGGAGCAGCAAGGCGCTGGAGTGAAGCGAAGCGTACTTCAGCGGTTGGCGAAGCAAGAGCATGTGAAGCTGCGGGGTAAGGCGGGGGTAGCAGAGCAGCAAGGCGAAAAAGCGAAACCGAGCGTACTTCAGAGGCTAGCGGAGCAGGAGCATGTGAAGCTGCGTGGCAAGGCGGGGGTAGCAGAGCAGCAAGGTGAAGTAGTGAAGCGAAGCGTACTTCAGCGCTTGGTAGAGCAGGAGCATGTGAGGCTGCGCGGCAAGCCGGGGTTAGCAGAGCAGCAAGGCGAAGTAGCGAAGCGAAGCGTACTTCAGCGCTTGGTAGAGCAGGAGCATGTGAGGCTGCGCGGCAAGCCGGGGTTAGCGGAGCAGCAAGGCGAAGTAGCGAAGCGAAGCGTACTTCAGCGATTGGTAGAGCAGGAGCATGTGAGGCTGCGCGGCAAGCCGGGGTTAGCGGAGCAGGAAAGCGAAGTAGCGAAGCGAAGCGTACTTCAGCGATTGGTAGAGCAGGAGCATGTGAGGCTGCGCGGCAAGCCGGGGTTAGCAGAGCAGCAAGGCGAAGTAGCGAAGCGAAGCGTACTTCAGCGATTGGTAGAGCAGGAGCATGTGGGGCTGCGCGGCAAGCCAGGGTTAGCGGAGCAGGAAGGCGAGGTAGCGAAGCGAAGCGTACTTCAGCGATTGGTAGAGCAGGAGCATGTGAAGCTGCGTGGCAAGCCGGGGGTAGCGGAGCAGCAAGGTGAGGTAGCGAAGCGAAGCGTACTACAGCGGTTGGTAGAGCAGGAGCATGTGAAGCTGCGTGGCAAGCCGGGGGTAGCAGAGCAGCAAAGTGAAGTAGCGAAGCGAAGCGTACTTCAGCTGCTGGTGAAACAGGAGCATGTGAAGCTGCGGGGTAAGCCGGGAGTAGCGGAGCAGGAAGGCGAAGTAGCGAAGCGAAGTGTACTCCAGCGGCTGGCGAAGCAGGAGCATGTGAATTTGCGTGGCAAGCCGGGGTTAGTGGAGCAGCAAGGCGAAGTAGCGAAGCGAAGCGTACTTCAGAGGCTGGCGAAGCAGGAGCATGTGAAGCTGCGTGGCAAGCCGGGGTTAGTGGAGCAGCAAGGCGAAGTAGCGAAGCGAAGCGTACTTCAGAGGCTGGCGAAGCAGGAGCATGTGAAGCTGCGTGGCAATTCGGTGGTAGCGGAGCAGCAAGGTGAGGTAGCGAAGCGAAGCGTACTTCAGAGGCTGGCGAAGCAGGAGCATGTGAAGTTGCGTGGCAAGCCGAGGGCAGCGGAGCAGCAAAGTGAGATAGCGAAGCGAAGCGTACTTCAGAGGCTGGCGAAACAGCAGCATGAGAAGCTGCGTGGCAAGCCGGGGAAAGCGGAGCAGCAAGACGAAAAAGCGAAGCAAATCGTACTCCAGCGACTGGCGAAGCAAGAGCATGAGAAGCTGCGTGGCAAGCCGGGGGTAGCGGAGCAGCAAGGCGAAAAAGCGAAACCGAGCGTACTCCAGCGACTGTCGAAGCAAGAGCATGTGAAACTGCGTGGCAAGCCGGGGGTAGCAGAGCAGCAAGTTGAATTAGCGAAGCGAAGCGTGCTTCAGCGATTGGCTAAGCAGGAGCATGTAAAGCTGCGTGGCAAGCTGGAGGTAGCAGAGCAGGAAAGCGAAGTAGCGAAGCGAAGCGTACTTCAGCGATTGTCGGAGCAGGAGCATATGAAGCTGCGCGGCAAGCCAGGGGTAGCGGAGCAGCAAGGCGAATTAGCGAAACCGAGCATACTCCAGCGATTGTTGAAGCAAGAGCATGTGAAGCTGCGCGGCAAGCCAGGGGTAGCGGAGCAGCAAGGCGAATTAGCGAAACCGAACGTATTCCAGCGATTGTCGAAGCAAGAGCATGTGAAGCTGCGTGGCAAGCCGGGGGAAGCAGAGCAGCAAGGTGAATTAGCGAAGCGAAGCGTGCTTCAGCGATTGTCGAAGCAGGAGCATATTAAGCTGCGTGGTAATCTGGAGGTAGCAGAGCAGCAAGGCGAACAAGTGAAGCCAAGCGTACTCCAGCGGTTGTCGAAGCAAGAGTATGTGAAGCTGCGTGGCAAGCCGGGGGTAGCGGAGCAGCAAGGTGAGGTAGCGAAGCGAAGCGTACTCCAGCGCTTGTCGAAGCAGGAGCATGTGAAGCTGCGTGGCAAGCCGGCGGGGGTAGCGGAGCAGCAAGTCGAAGTAGCGAAGCGAAGCGTACTCCAGCGATTGTCGAAGCAAGAGCATGTGAAGCTGCGATTTCATTCGAAGTCCGTAAGCCAGCAAGTTGGTGACGACAAGCTTGGAGTAGGGGGCCACTATGGGGCTAATAAGGAACATACGACAGGAAGCTTAATACCCCAATCAACTGCACGGCAAATAAACGAGATCAACCGAGAGAAGCTTTCTCGACCAATCGTCCTGCATCGATTCCATGACAGGGGATCAAAGCATTTTGTTGGACGCTATGTAAGCAGACCATTAGGATTCAAGCAAGAAGATGAAAAATTTGCTGTAGGTACGCCCAAAGCATCAATGAATCTTCAATCGGCAAACAAACCGAGCGTACCTTTGAACCAGCTCCAGTTGTATAAAGAGGAGACTCGATTGAAGCAGCCTCTCCATATGGAGGCTCAGACAAGCTTAGAGATAAAGCAAAATTACAAAAACGATTCCAAAGTAGAGCCAACGCTCGTGACGAAGCTAAAGCCTATAGCAGACGCTTTACCAATTGTGCAAGTTCGTAAATTAAAGGTCCAGCGCACTCATCAAGTAGAGCAAGACAGGCACAAGAAGCTCCATTTAAGCTCGCAATTGCGATCACAGGCGGCAGCAGAGTCGCGAATAACTTCATTACATAACGAAGCTTCTATTGGATTAATAGAGAAGCAGCTAGCAGGAGCAACCCCGCTGGTGGATGAACCGCGATACAAGAGGGGAATGGCTCGCCAAATTGCCGTGAATAAAGCAACAGGCTCCCATGAAACTGTTATTTCGAAAAAATTAGCGGCGTTGAATTTGGTGAAGCAAGAGCGTGGACGGTTAACCCCGGAGCAAAAAGCAAAGCAACAATCTGTTGCACCACATTCGCCTACTTCTTCATCGGTGTCGCTAATGCAGCCGATCAAGTCTACTGCGACAAGGGATCCTGGTCAACAGCCTATGAATACAATTCAGCTGCGTCATGCCAAACAATCGACTGCTGCAGGAGGAATGAATGCTGCTTCCAAGGAAACCCATTCGTTCGCACCGCCTATGCCAACATTGTCCCACCGGGCTAATGCTACTGCTTCGCAGGAACCGGAGCGCATTGTGACGGTTGAAGCGCCACAGGAGCTTGATCCAGAGAAATTGCAGAAGATGATTATGAAAATGCCGCAATTAAATCCTCAGGCGATCGCTGATCAGGTATACAAAGCACTGGAGAGAAAGATGACATTAGAACAGCGGCGGCGCGGATATTAGTAGCCTGAATGTGGAGGAAGCTATCTATGGCATTAAGTAAAGCTCAAATCATTATTCTAAAGAGCAAATCAAAGGAATCTGTGGATGTACTGTTCAATCCAACAGAATATGTATTGGATTCTGGCAACCAATTTTCATTTGGTGAGGTTCCGGGACTTCAGACGCCGATTGCCCAATTTATAGGAGGCAACGGGACAACGTTGACGATGGATTTGTTTTTTGATACCTACGAGAGCGGTACAGATGTTAGGGAGTACACATCCAAGATCGTTAATATCATTGATGTAGATTCTGATCTGCATGCGCCTCCGATGTGTAGATTTGTTTGGGGCTCTCTTGATTTCAAAGGGGTCATTGAGAAAATAACGCAGCGGTACACGATGTTTCTTGAATCGGGTGTACCTGTACGCGCGACACTTAACGTGACATTCAAAAGCATGCAATCCATGAAAGAGCAGTACCAGAAAATTCCTAGACAATCCGCAGACCGAACAAAGGAAAAGACGGTGAAGCTGGGCGATCAATTATGGATGCTGGCAGCTGATGAATATGAGGACCCTGGTGCATGGCGCCATATTGCCAAGGCGAATGGCATCGATAATCCTCGTCATCTGACGCCAGGGAGCAAATTAACGATACCGAGATTGGAGTAACTGTATGGCACCGGGTACGAGCTTTGATGCATTGGAGACTAAATATAATAACTTCGTTGCGCCAGAGACGGACATTGTGATAGAGGGAAAGCTAGCCCGATTATCCGATATGGCAATAGGATGGGTGGAAGTTGAGCTAACCATCGAGCCTCAAGCCGACGTTGTAAAATTTGCAATTACTAATGGATTTGTTCTGAATGAAACGCGTTTTCAGTGGATTGGGTCAACGATTGATGTCGGCAAATCCCTGCAGGTGAAGATGGGCTACGCAGATAAAAAGACACTTGTCTTCGATGGTCTCATTACAGGATATTCATTGGAATACCCGGAGAACGGAAGCCCGAACATCGTAGTTACGGCAATGGATCGGTCGTTCATGCTGATGAAGTCCTCGCATTCTAAGGTATGGATGGATGTAAAAGATAGTGATGTTGTTCAGCAAATTGCAGGAAAGTACAGCTTGTCAGCCGTGATTGATGCAACAACGAATAAGAAGACAAGAATTGAACAGATTGGTGTCAGTGATTATCATTTTATTCGCTCACTCGCTGTTGATAATGATCGCCACTTCTATGTGTCGGCATCCAAGCTGTATTTTACGAAGCCCAAAACAGCATCGCCCGTCGTTACTCTAAAGTATGGGAAAAGCTTGAAGAGCTTTACGCTGCAGGTGGATGCTTCTAGCCAAATGGCAGAGGTAAAGGTTCGCGGTTATGACGTGGCTACGAAGAAGCATGTTGAAGCAGTTGCCAAAAGCGTGACGGCAATAGGCGGCAAATCTTCAACTGGACCGAAGCTTGCCAGTAAGTTCTCAGTCAATAAGGTCGAAGTTGTCTATACACAGGTAGGATCACAGGCAGAGGCACAGGTGCTGGCTACCTCTATGCTGGAGCGTCAAGCTAGGCAGCTTGTACATGGATTTGGTTCTAGCATCGGTCTGCCGGAGATTATGCCGGGGGCGATGATCAGTATAGAAGGATTAGGCAATAACGGCAAGCTGGATCAGACACTGCGCATTACAAAAGCGACACATCGGCTCGATGCTGAAAGCGGGTATACGACGCAATTCGAAACGGAGGGGAATGCGATATGAATATGATGTTTCCTGGGTTTTTCGACCAGCAGGCGCGTTCAATGGTTCCGGATCAACTGTCTGGTGTATGGAATGCCATTGTTACAGCTAACAATGATCCGAAAAAACTCGGGAGAGTAAAGGTGAAATTCCCTCTCCGGGAAGGAGATCTTCAGACCGATTGGATTAGAATTGCAACATTAATGGGCGGGGGCTCCAGAGGTACATTGTTTATTCCCGAAGTAAATGATGAAGTGTTGGTCGCTTTTCTTATGGGAAGATTGGATTCTCCTGTCGTTATTGGTGCCCTATGGAATGATGTGGACAAGCCGCCGACACCTCATGAGAAGAATGATGTCCGTCAGATTAAAACCCGCAGCGGGCATGAGATTACATTCCATGATACATCGGGCGAGGGTCAAATTACGCTGAAAACGAGCAATGGCAATACCATCGTAATGGAAGAGAAGACGAATACGATTAAGGTAGAGACCAAAGACAAGGCGCAATCCATAGTGATGACCGGAGGAAGCTCTGGAACGTTAACGGTAAAAGCCGGTACAACGTCCAAGCTGGTTATGAACGGTAAAGGGGAAGTCACGATTGAAGGCTCCAAATCAGTAACGCTTAAGGGTGCCCAAGTAAAAGTGGAGGCTCAAGCGTCCCTCAAGCTTGAAGCCGGAGGCATGATGGAACTGAAGGCCAGCGGCTTATTATCGCTCAAAGGATCTATGGTCAAAATTAATTGATGAAGGGCGGAAGCAAGATGACAGCTTCGTTCTTGGGAAAAGGTTGGAAGTTTCCTGTGCAAGTAGATGCAACGACCGGTCGCATTCGCATGGTTGAAGGTGAAGAGGATATTCAAGAATCGATTCGTATCATTCTGCATACTTCCAAAGGAGAGAGGCTGATGCGTCCCGACTTTGGTTGTGGATTGAGAGAGTTCGTATTCGGCACGACAGACGAGACATCGATGCGGCTTCTAGCGACCGATGTGGAAGAAGCGATTCGCAACTGGGAGCCGCGCGTGAAAGATGTGGAGGCTCAGGCATTGCCTGATGATTCTTATCCCGGTCGTGTTCTTCTAAAAGTCTCGTATGTGGTGCGGTCAACGAACAATTTATTTAATCAGGTCTATCCTTTCTATTTGGGGGAAGGCACGAAATAACATGAATTAGCGGGAGAGAACAGGGATGAAACACGGGGAGAAAGCGGGCGCTAGCCATCGTCCACCGAATATGAATAAGGATAATCTTGCCTCTTTTATCTCCCGGATGAAAGAGATGATGCCTCATTATACGCCAGAATGGCGATTCTCTGATAATGACCCGGATGCGGGAACGGGGCTCGCTTATCTAGTAGGAGAGATGCTGGAGGATACGGTGCAGAGGTTGAATCAAGCGCCGGTCAATCATTTTCTTGCCTTTCTTGACCTTATTCAAGTGAAGCAGCAGCCGCCTCGCCCGGCCCGTGCGACCGTTGTTTTTACATTGAGCGAAGGAACGGCAGATTCGGTCTATATTCCTGCAGGCTTATCATTAATGGCGACCGTTCAGGATGGAGGAGAGCCGCTTGTATTTGAGACGGAGTGCAGCTTAGCTGCAACCCCAGCCAAGCTGATGGAATGGATTAATGTCCATCCTGAACGTGATCGTATCGCGATTGCTGCGGAGCAATATGGACAACGGCTGGGTGCTGGAGAAGCAGTACCGGTTCGATTATTTGACACGGAGCAATATCCCAACGAGCAAGAGCATGTCCTGTATCTCAGGCATGATGAACTATTCCTTGTAGACAGGCCTTGCCGTTTCTACCTGCAAATTCAGCACAGTGACAAGCGTTATTCAGAGCCAGGATTAGCAGCAGCGCTGGCATCATCCGATGTGGAATGGACTTATTCATCCGGTGGTGTCTGGAAGCCCTTTGATTCTGCAACAGCAGTCGGTAATTTAGTCGTGCTGCACAAACAGCAGGCAGGGCTGTTGGAGGTTACAGAGCATGAAGGGGTGCTTGGACGCTGGATTCGCTGTACGGTAAAACAACTTCCTCATAAAGCTTCGCCATTGCTAAGCCAAAATTTGGAGATGGACAAGCTTCAGCTTCGAGCTTCGCATGACTTATCTACAGACCCCAATGGAATTATGCCTACTGCTTTATTTTTTAATGATACAGAGCTGCTGCCAGAAGGCTTTCATCCATTTGGCGAGCATTTTGTACCCTACTCTGTCTTCTATGTTTCTAGCGAGGAAGCTTTGACCAAAAAAGACAGCAGGCTGCGCTTTGCCTTTACAGCCAAAGCTGTAGCAAGCCGCCTTCGGACGGCTCCCGATCCAGAAGTGAAATGGAAGATGGTTATGCGAACTTCGGAATTCGAAGAGAAAGATCCCCCGCGTGTTCGAATTCGCAAGGTTCAATGGGAGTATTGGGACGGAAACAATTGGGCCATGCTTCCTGGGAGTGAGCAATACGAGCAGCTATTCGAAGACTTGCCGGAGCAGCAAGAACGTTCCTATTCGCTAGAGTTCATATGCCCGATTGACCTGTCGCAGACTTTCGTCAATGGGGTCTATGATCATTGGATTCGAGCTCGTGTACTACAAATTGACCCGATCCTCGCGGCAATAGTGGAATATATGTCTCCTTGGCTAGCCTCGCCTTCTTTATCCTACTTGCAGACTTCGCAAACGCTAGTTGTACCTGATAGCGTATATACAAGGAGCAATGCCGATAATCGAGACCGTACCGTTTCTATTAGACAGGGAGGAGAGCCTTTTCGAATTTTCGAGCCGATTCCTTGCCCTCAGCCCGCCATCTATGCTTCTTTTGATCGAGCGCCATTGAAGGGGCCGTTATGCTTGCATTTTACTTTGGAGCGTCGATTTAATTCTGGAGGTATGCCGCCTTGGGTGGAATGGGAGGCGCTTTGTTACGAGAATGGGCGGTTAATATGGACGCCGCTGAAAGTAACAGATGGGACAGACGCATTCACATCAAGCGGAGAGCTGAGATGGGCAGGGCCTTCTGCAATGGTGCTGGCCCGATTGTTTGGACGCGAGCGTTATTGGATACGAGCGGTTAATCGAGACCGACAAATCGGCAATTTAACGACGGGTCACCCTATCGCCAAGCGAATGGATATGAACGCGGTATCTGTGCGCCAGCAGTTCAGTCAAGAACGAGAAATAACGATACCGGCCAATGGTTTTATTCAGATAACGCCCTCCTCCTTTATCGAGGAGGAGGTATGGGTGGATGAGAAAGAACGTTTCTCCCAATATGAGAGAGAGCAGCTATTGAATCAGCCGGACAATTACATGGTCCAATTCGATGGCGAAGGGGCGGTCCAACGATTCTGGGTACGATGGGAGCGTGTCGAATCACTTGCTGAATCGGGCCCGAATGACCGTCACTATACAGTGGATCATGTGGGCGGCTCTATACAATTCGGAGATGGCACTCATGGCAAATTGCCCTCTATGGAGATAGCTGGTCTTGTCAGTGTAGAGTTCAAGACGACGGAGGGCTCGCGCGGCAACCTTCCTCCTGATCAGATTACAGGGATGCAGCTGCCTATTGCCTTCGTTGCGGCGGTATCTAATCCTGAGCCGGCCAGGGGCGGGGGCGATGCAGAGAAAATCGAGCAGGTGTTATTGCGGGGACCGCAAAGGCTAAAGCATCGCAACAGAGCTGTAACCTCGAAGGATATCGAGTGGCTGGCAAGAGAGGCCTATCCGCAAATTGCTAAGGTGAAATGTCTGTCCAATCGCAATGCATTATTGGAGCGGATACCTGGCTCGCTTGCGGTTGTAGCTTTCCCAGCGGGTGGATTAGCGGATACTCCACAATTTCCCGAGCTCAAACAGACCGTTGAGCGAGAGCTTATAAAGCAAGCATCTAATCTAGTCTCGCTCGGTGGGAGCATTAGCGTAATCGAGCCTGCCTATTTGGAAGTATCGGTACATGCAACAGTAGCGGTTCAAACGATGGACGAGCTCCTTCCAGTGGAAGAGGCTTGCCTGTCGAAGCTGAATTTGTTTCTAGACCCGATTATGGGCAACGCTAACGGGCATGGCTGGAACATTGGAGAAGCACTTCATGTTTCGGTTCTGCATTCGCTCTTGCATTCTATTCGATCGGTGCTCTATATCGAGAGGCTGTATATCCATGTTGTAAAGGTTGAGAATGGGTATGGCAAGGAATGGGACCCAGGACAAATGGTGCCGCATGGCATTATTGTGAATGGCCAGCATGTAATTACTGCCATACCTGCCCCCAATTAATGAAGAGATGAGGAAACAGATATGCTGCCTAAGCTTCCGCTCGATGATCGAACCTATGTAGATATTATCGATCAATCCAGGCGAATGATCCCAAACCGGGTACCGGAATGGACGGATGAGAATGCTCATGATCCGGGCATGACGCTTCTGGAGCTTTTTGGATGGCTGACGGAGATGCAGCGGTATTATTTAAGCCGGATACCGGATCGCAATCGGATGAAATTCGTCGATCTGCTAGGTGTTCAGGCAAGGGATGTTCAATCGGCGGCAGCAGAGGTACGCTTCGGGAATATCAGGAAGCCTGTTACTCTCCCGCGTGGGACGAAGCTGCTCGCTGAGGAGCAGATGTTCGAGCTGACCCAATCAGCTTCGCTTGTTCCGCTTGCATTTGATCGGATCATTAGCCGTACTGAGCTGGAATCCAATGATGTGACAGCTTCCAATGATTTGAATGTGACCTTTTATCCCTTCGGTGCAAATGCTGCTTCTGGAGCTAGAATGTATGTTTCCTTCGACCGTGAGCTTGAAGTATCTGAGCAAATCACGATTAACGTCAAATTACACGGTGGAATCGAGCCGAGTGACGGGCAAGAGCCTGATTCGATGGACCGCAGCGCCATACAGCCTTCGGCAAGGCTGTCATGGAAGGTATATGGAATGGATGAAGCGACAGGGGCTATAGGATGGCTGCCTATAGAGGTTCTGGAGGATCAAACGCTTCATTTTACACTGGATGGAAATATAACCTTCAAAAATACGCTCAGGATGCTTCCGATTATTGTACATCCGGCTAATGATCGGTTCCGTTACTGGATTTGCTGCACGGTGGAGCAGGAGGGTTATGAGATGGCGCCGCGCCTTAAAGCGCTGATGCTCCATACGGTAAGGGCAATTCAAAGAGATACCTTATCAGAAGCAATGGCATTCACCATGAACGGCAAGCCGGATGAAATCGTGAGGGTCCCTCTGTATTTGGCGCTGTATGGTGAATTAAGGGTGCAAGTTCAAGAATCAGACGGGAGCTGGATTTATTGGAGAGAGGCTCAAGCGTCCCTGAGTTCACAGCAAGAGAATAATATTAGCCGAAGACAATATACGGTTACCCGGGACTATGCGTTGGCAGAGGCACGTATTCAGTTTGGAGATAGCTCTAATAAAACGACACTAAGAAAAGGTACAATTGTTCGAGTAATTGCAAGCACACGGGATTTCGTCAGCTATCGTATGGTGGGCCGGAGCAATGGGCTTCCAGGTCAATCGTTCGAGGTATATGAGCTTCCTTGCCGGAAAAAAGATGCGCTTGGTCTACAGGTAGGCATTCCAAGCGTGACTGGAGAGATCCATTGGCAGGATTGGACACGCGTGGACAGCTTTGACCGCTCGACTGCTGGCGATCGGCATTACATATATGATCCAGAAGCTAGATTAATTCATTTTGGCAATGGTGAGCGAGGAGCTATTCCTCAAGCCAGCCTTGATCTTAATCTTTGTCTAATCACCTGTGAGCTTGGCGGAGGAGAACGAGGCAATGTGAAGCCGCAGCTGATAACAGAATGGGTGAATGAGCAGCAGCAGAGCCTCAAGCTAACCGTAATGAATCCTGATTATGCGGCGGGAGGAAGGGAAGCAGAGACGCTGTCTCAGACTTTGCAGAGGCTGCAGCGGGAGCTCAAAGAAACCTTCCGCGCTGTTACGGATCAAGACTATGAGCAAATTGTGAAGTCAACGCCTGGGGTAAAGGTCGCGAGAGTCCATGCTATTCCCTTATTCAAACCGGGCTTGGCTGATTATCCAAGAGAGAAGGCGCTTGGTCAAGTATCGGTTGTTGTCGTGCCCTTCAGCAAGAGCGATACTCCCCAGCCAAGTCAGGGCTTCTTGCAGACGATTAAGCTGCATTTGGATAACCGTCGTCTAATTACAACGGAGCTGCATATTATTCCGCCGGTTTATATTCGGGTTACTGTTCATGCTGTTATTGTGGTAGAGCCGCAATTTGTGGATGAAGGCCCAGCAATCGTAGAGGCGCTCCGCAATGTGCTCAAGCCTTTGGATGGAGAAGGGGACAGCAAGGGCTGGTCTTTCGGACGACCGGTATACAAGGGCGATATCTACAAGGCTTTGAGCGGCAGGAATGGCATCATATTCATTCAGGATCTCTGGCTGGATGCGGATGGGCCGCATGTCAGCAAGAGCAAGGGTGGAGACCTTATTTTACCGCCGCATGGCTTGGTTTTTTCGGGAGCTCATGAAATCGAATTAGTCAGCCGTTTGCATATGTAAGGAGGGGAAAGGACTGAACGGGGAACGTTTTTTCTCATTGAATCGTGAAGAGGATTGGCGACGATCACAGGTGTATAACCTCGATTGGACGCAGGGAGGCTTCGGCATAAGCCGCGATCATAAATACGGTGTACACAGCATTATCCAGCTCGGAGAATCGAATGACAAGGTTAGAGTAATGGAAATCGCATTGGGTCAGCATGATCGTCTATATGCGCTGGATGAGCGGGATGATTTGTGGATTCATGATCGTTGTAATTCCGACTATAAGAGGCTATTCACGCAGGGGCATGGCTTCTTTACGAAGAAGGCCCGGATAGCGGCGGCTGGCAATCTGCTATTTGTCGCCGATGCCTCGGTCGAAAGAACGCTGTCAGCCTATAATATTGTGAATGGACAGACGTTATGGACACGTACCGGAAGTGAGATACAAGGGCATCCCTTCGTACCGCTCGGCATTACATCGGATGCAGACTGCTTGTATGTGCTTACCCCCCTTGAAGTAGATGGGAGCGGGGAGGAAGCGGTGGTCCCCGAGGGCGGGCAGCTCGGAGTTATGCGGTTCTCCCATAGCGGGGAGCTGCTTGGCATATGGAAGGACGCTGCTTTTATTCAACGGGTTCGCGCTAAAATTCATCATTTGAGCCGCAGCTATTTTTTATCCGTGTCTGCGGAACATCATCTTTATATTTTTGATACTTTGTTTTCCAAGCTATTCTCTTTTCAGTCTGGCGGCAAGCTGGATGTTCGTCTTGAATTTCCGCAAATGCCCTATGCTGGACTATGCATCGACAGCAGCAATTGCCTCTATATTGGTGATTCTAGAGAAATTAATCAAGAAAGCGAAGATGATCGCTTCATCATCAAAGCAGGAGCAGATGGTGATTTATTAGGCAGAATTACCGGTGTTCGCTGTAAGACTGATCAACTATTAATTGATCATCAGGATCGAATCTACATTTTTAATGGTGATGATGGAACAGTTACTATCCTGAATCTTCAGCCGCAGACCTTAATGATGCAGGAGACGGGGGTCCCCGAGGGAGTATGGTTATCGAGAGCGTTTGATAGTACGGAGTCTGATACGATCTGGCATAAAATGATGCTGGAAGCTTTTGTACCAGAGGGAACACAGCTGCGCATCTCATACTTCAGCAGAAATGAGGATCATTGCTTTCTGCGAGGCCAATATACAAAGATAGATGATTGGATTGAAGATGACACACACTCCTATCGGGAGAAGCTGGCTGCACTGGAGCCTCTATGGTCGCAATCCGTTGTGAATCCCAAGGATGCTTTGTTCTTCGGTGCAAAGGGCCGATACCTCTGGCTAAAGATTGAATGGCTCGGAACAGAGCGGCATACACCGCTATTGCAGCGTCTGCGTATCTATTTTCCGCGAGATACTTATCTCTCTTATTTGCCGGCTGTCTATCAAGAGGATGCAGCGAGCCGTGATTTTCTGGAACGCTATCTTGCTTTGTTCGGGACGCTTTTCTCCGATGTGGAGGATGACATTGCCGATATGTCACAATATTTCGATATCGAGCTTGCCCATGGTGAGCATCTGAAATGGCTGGCTTCCTGGATTGGCTTGGAAACTGATGATTATTGGAGTGATGACCAGGTACTCGCTTTTCTAAGGGAAGCACCAGAGCTGTACAAATATAGAGGAACCAGGCTAGGCATTGAAAAAGCAATCGAGACGTATACTGGGCAAAAGCCATTATTGATCGAACATTTTCAAACGAAGCCTATGCGGGATCATGTGGAGCTAAGGGCACTGAGCGACCAATTATACGGCGATGATCCCTATACATTCACCGTTCTGCTGCATCCCGAGCAGGTGCCTTCCGAGAAAGAGCGGGTTGTAATTGAGCAACTGCTTGAAGAACAGAAGCCAGCCTATACAGAAGCAAGGCTCGTAATGCTCCAGCCATGGATGTACTTGGACCTGCATACATACATCGGTATTAATACCGTATTGACGAAGCCTTCCCTGCTCATGCTGAATCCGGATAAAGCGATGCCTAATGATACATTGATTGTTGATGTTGGCATGGAGCATAGAATGGACATATACACCAGACTCGAAATGGATTCGGAGCTTGAATAAAACAAACGATTAATAGATTGAAGGAGAGTGAAAGCGGTGAAAAAATCGAGGCTGTACCCGTTTGAGAGGAATCGTTATTTTTACGGAAAGCTGCTGACGGTTCGTGACTTCGAGTCAGAGCAAAAATATGTGAATGATAAAAGAAGATTGCTGAACCGGCTGCTGTTCGGCAGCGGTGTTGTAACAGGCATGCAGGTTACTGCTGTCGATGACCAGACTATATCTCTTGAAATGGGCGTCGCCATTGATTATATCGGGCGGGAAATCGTTATACCTGCTCCGGTTACGTTGAAGCTGTCCATGATTGAAGGCTTCACGAATAATGAATACAAGAAGAATGTATATCTCTGCCTCTCCTATGATGAGAAAGGCAAAGAGCCAGTCCATTCTGTGGGCAATTCAAGTGCTCGTTCCGATGAAATTAGTGAATATAACCGTATGCTGGAGTCGTATCGCCTTACTATTGTCGAGGACGCACCAGCCCCATCCTCGTTCGAGTTCGTGAAATTACTGGAAAACGTAATCACTATCTACCAAGATGAACATGTTCGAATTACGCAGCGGATGCCTAAATACGTGAACCCAGGTGATATTGTTGATGTACGGCTCGTAGTGGAGAAGACGCTTCAGACCCCTCGTGTTGCCTTTGAATTCGAGTATGAGACCATCGGCTTCATACCTGTCGGACAGAATGATTCGAAGGTGAGATTCACGGAGCCTGCGGATAAGCAGGAGACAGAATATTCTTTTGTATACAGTGTCAAAGCCCCGCTTGAGACAGGAATTCGTGCGCAGCTAAGCGTTCCTAATCGTCTTGCCAAGCTGACCATTGGCGATGAGAGAATTCCGGTTGATACGAATGCGAAGCACACGATTGAGGTGCTTGAAGAGCCTGTCTCCCACAAAATATTATTGGATTGGCATAATCGCAGCCTTGAAGAAGCGGTGGAGGGGTCAGCGGATCAAAATATTTGTTTGGCGAAGCTCAGCCTCAGGCAAATGGGACCCACCTATGCGATTGAGAAGGTTGACCGTGTACCGTTCGGGGAATTTATTGAAAACACGGCATTGCTCCAGCGGCTAGGCGGCTCTTCAAACGGGAAGGCGCTTCATAAATTTTTTGCAAATGCTGAGGCCTATGACCTGGAATATGATGAGAAGGCTGCGCTGGATGTAACCTATCATCCCGAACGGAATGAATTTGACTTTAAGCTCGGCATTCCCCGTCCACAGGCTTTGTATGATGAGATCGCGACGGGAACGATGGATGTCGCTCTTGAGTCGATGGGCAAAACAGAAGGCTTCTTCTTCTCACGGGGCAAAAAGAATTATGTCTCCGAGGAAATCGATCATGGCCTTGGGGAAGGACAGGTAACCGTAGTCGTTGGGTTGGAGGAAGCTGTAGCTCTGGATTCCAGCGGGACAAACAAGCGAGTCTACTATGGGCAAAGCAGCGTATTTAAGGGAACAGAATACGAGCCTGACATTTCCAATGTCTCATTAGGTACAATTGTCTATCCAGAGAAAGGCACCTTCCGGATCGGGATGAAGCTGCAAGGGGATACGGAGACTACCGCATCCGTTATATCGGTCCGTTGGTGGGCCTTTAAGAGCTTGTCGGGAACACAAGGAGCTTCCCTTGATCCGAGATTAGCGGATGCTATTGCAGAAGCAGCTTCTTCTAGAGAATCGTAATCTTTGATATAACTAAAAAAACCTGAGTTCACATGCTTCTGCAAGTGGACTCAGGTTTTTTGTTATTTCGACGTAATGAAGCTAATATTCAATCGCACGAGTGTTGTCTTGTTATAAGTAAAGGTGAGAAGGGTATCACCTGATTTGAATATAAGATTATGTCTGCCGTTATCGAGTTTCTCTTTAATAGAGGTTACTTTGGCATCCTGCAGCCGTGAGAGAGTTTGGTCCATGATACTGCGGTTCCATGTGTTCAATTGCTTCACATAATAGGCTTCTGGATTGTCAGGGTCGACCTTCAGCAAGAATGACATTTGGCTGCCGCTGTAAGTCAGCGTAAGCGGCTGCCCCGCATCAGTCTCTCCGTCGCCTGAGCTTGTACACTCGCTTGAAGCTTTGAGCTCAGCAGCGGTGCAATTGTCAACCGTGTCAGATGAAGAATCCGATTCTCCGTCGTTGACATCGCTGCCTGTGCCTTCGCCTGCTTCTTCGTCAGCTCCGCCGCCGCTGGCAATTTTAACAGAAGCCTTATCATTACTGGCGGCATTAGGAGCATTCCCTATAGCAGTCGTTGTCTTAGGGTCTGCTGGAGGCACAGCTTCTTCAGAGTCGTTGCTCTCAGTTGCTGGAGTCTCCGATTGCGGGGGAAGCGGCGCTTCCGGGACAGCTTCAACTGGAGGAGGAGCATCAGGCTCACCCAATGTTTCTTGAAGCTTCGCTTGCGAAATGCTGATGAAGCCTTCCAAATAAGAAGAGCCCTCCCGGAAGTAGCCTTTATAAATAGGTGCCCCATCCATATCGAATAGTGTGCCAATGCCGTTATATTTGTTGTTCAGGAATTTGCCAGCATAGATGACAGTGCCGTTGGCGACGAATGCTTGACCGTCTCCGTTCATCTGGCCAGAAGCGAAAGCTCCTGTATAAACCGTTGATCCGCTCTCATTGAACAAGCTGCCCGTACCGTGATACTGACCTAACAGAAAAGCGCCTTCGTATTTCACGATGCCAGAGGAGAAATATTCCTTGCCGGCGCCAGAGAGCATGCCGTTTAGATAAATGCCTTCATACAGCAGGCTTCCATCCTCGCGATATTGCTTGCCGGCTCCTTCATACTTGCCCTCATTTAGTAGTCCTTCGTACAACAGAATGCCGTTGCTTCCATAAAGCTTGCCTTGGCCGGTTCGCTCGCCCTTGGCAAAAGCGCCTGTGTAAGTAATGCCGCCCTCCTGTGAATATTCCGTACCCGCCCCTTCATATAAGCCGGCAGCGAATTCGCCCTCGTATTGAGTCGTTCCATCGGGGTAGAATAACGTCCCTGTGCCCGCATACTTATTATCTGCGAAAGCGCCACGATAGACGAGCTTCTCTTGTTGATCATACTGCTCGCCGCTGCCGCTCTTCATCCCTTTGGCGAAATCCCCTTGATATTGAAGCTTGCCGTTCGGATAGAAGAGCTTGCCCACGCCAGTAGATAATCCTTTTTCCAATTGCCCTTTATAGACATTGCCATCGGCATCCGTTACGGTAGCGGCTCCTGTGAAGCTGCCTTCAGCAGCAGCTGCGGCTGTGAGATGCGGTGTACGGCCAAACCACTTGTTCACAAAGGTAGGCGGATTAATAAAGCCGATGTAGACAATGATCAGCGTGATGATAATGAATAATGCAATAAATTTTTTGGCAATGTAGTAGCTTCCTACTCGGAAATAATTCTCTAGTGAACGTAAAGGCCCAAATAAAGCGGTAACGAGAAATTTGCGCAGTATGGCGAGCAAGCGCTTAGGTAAAGTCTTCGCCCGTTTGATGGGCGTAATAATCATGCGTTTGACCGGCTTGAATATCGGCTTGAGAATTTGTTCGATCATATTAGGGCACCTGTATAGCAATTTGTCCAGGATTGACGATCTGAATGACTCCGCCCCAAGCGCACATGCATTTGGACGTTTGATTAAGAGCAGGCATATTCGCGACGAGGACTGTTGGCGAGCCCGGCACCCAAGGTGCAGGAATCACGGGCATGCAAGGCTGGGGGACCAATGCGCCAAAGGCAGCTGCTGTAGCCGCAGCCACTGTGGGATTACCTAAAGAAGTACAAACGCCAAAAGGCAAAATATTAACCATCGGCTTGTTATCCATAATATTGGCGATAGGCATTGAGGTTAGTACACGGTTGGCTGGCAGCACAAGCAAAGTGCTTGGAGCAGCTCCGAAGGAGCATTGCATGGCGGCACCGCCACATACGATTTGGCCCATAACATACCCTTTCCGCAAGAAGCCGAATAACGACTTGGCCTCTACCATTTTCTTCTATTATTAATAGTACTATATGCATGTAGGGGGTTCAACAAAAAACTGATAGAATCGTCAAGTTTCACCAAAAATATAGAAGGAAATGGATGTAAAAGAGATTGACATGTAGTACTATTGAATTAGTGAATGATCCAGAAAATGAAAGCGATGGTGCGTATGAAAAAGCCCATATGGAGTGTATTGATGCTGCTTGTCATAACGGTGAGCATTGGACTGTGGCTGTATCCGAACCTGGACAGACTCTCGTCTATGCCTTTTGCCAAAGAAAAGGCTCTTTCTTATTTGTCTAAGGTATCGGTGGAATCAAATGGCGGGTTAGTTCTCATTGGTGACTCACGACAGGAAATTTTACATATGAACGCCGAGGGCGTTCTGCTGGAGCGAATTCGCCAAACATCCGGAGGCAGCGGCAGACATGACTTTACGGAAGCAGTAGCAGGTCCAGGCGGCAGCTTGTATGTGCTTGATACAGTGCTTGACCAATACGGCCTGTATGTACAGGAAGAGCGAATTATTCGCTATAACAAAGACAATCCGGAAGGGACTGTCTTATTTGCTCTGCCCGGTGATGGAACGAACAAAAGAATTGGCAGAATAAAGTCGCTCCAATTAGAGGAGCAATCGCTCTTGTTCTTTATTGACGATAATCAGTCCGTCTACTTAAAGCGACTGCCGATGGAAGGCGGCGAGCCCCAGGAGGTATTCACGTTTCAGGTGCCGGGCAATCGCTTCTTGTCTGAGATTGTTGGGCGGGAGCTAGGTCATATTTATTACACAACGAAGCGGGGAGCTATTTATAAAGTGACCTCCGCAGGAGCGAGCGAGCTTGCCTATCCGCTTGAGGGCATGAATCGAACGCTCAAAAATTTTCCCGAAGCGCTGCAATTGAGCTCGGATGGAAGACTCTACTTTATTGACCGTCTGCTTAATTCAGTTATAAGTATGAATGCTGTGGATTCTGGCGATTTGCGAGTTGAATATAGCGAGGAGTCGCTGTTGTCCCAAGCAAAGAATGCCGAGAGTATCGAAATAATGAATTTGACAATAGGGGAAGGCGGCATGCTGCATATCGCTCTGGATGACAGGGTGATTAATACGAAGGCACAGGCTTCTCAAGCAATGGTCTTCAATAAGGTCGCCTTCGATAAGGACAGCGTGCGGATGGGCTGGCTTACATGGTCTGCTGCTATCGTTCTTCTGGTAACGCTAGTAATACTTTCCAGAGTAATCTATGTCCATCTATTCCGTCGCCGGATACCGCTGTTTGTAAGGCAAATGGTAGCTTTTGTCCCTATTTTGATCTTATCCATGGTATTGCTGTGCAATTTCATCTATGACAGCTTCTCTAGCCGTATGGAGGATGAAATGCAGCGGCAGCTTTCCTTTCTTGCACGCAACGGGCAGAACATTATTGACGGGGATCTCTTGAATAAATTTACTTCTCCTAATGATTATATGAATGAAGACTATCAAACGATTAAAAAGAAGATGGATTTTCTGTTTGAAAGCGAAGACCCTGCTAATCGCAAAGGGCTGTACAGCACGCTGTACAAGTATGAGAATGGGGAGCTGTTCATCATGATGGATGATGATGACGGTGTAAATATGTATCGCCCGTTCGAATTGAACAGTTCGAATAGTGCTGTTCTGAAGACCGGCGAGGTCTATACAGACCCTGATCCTTGGGAGGATGCTACTGGTAAATGGCTCTATGCGATAGGACCTGTATATGACTCTTCAGGGGCAATAGTAGGAATTTATGAGACAGGTCGCGATTTGAAGGTACTGTATGAATCGAATCAAAAAATATATGACAGTATTGTGAGGAATATTGCCATTATCAGCCTTGTTCTTATCGCGCTTGTTATTGCGACTACCTATTTGATGCTGTCGTCTTTGCGCAAGCTGCGCAAAAGCGTTACAGATATAACCAACGGCAATTGGAATGCAGAGGTGAAGATCCGTACGAGAGACGAGGTCGGCGATCTTGGCGAGCAGTTCAACCTGATGGCGAGCCATATTCGCACTTACATCAAAGATATTACTTCCTTCAGCGAAGCCTCACATCGTTTCGTACCCGAGCAATTCTTTAAATATTTGGGTAAAAAGGGCATTCAGGATATTCATCTTGGTGATCAAGTACAGCAGAATATGACCGTTATGGTAGCCAATATTCGTTCCTTCCACCAGCTCTCGAAGAGGCTGTCACCGAAGCAGAATTTTGACTTCATGAATTCGTTTTTGAAGCGATTCAGTCCCTATGTCCGCCAAGAAGAAGGCTTGATTAGCAAATATTTGGGAGCAGGCTTCATGGCGTTGTTCCCTGCCAATCCGGATGATGCGCTTCGTGCAGCAGTGGCGATTAGAAGCGAGCTCTCCTCTTATAATGAGCATCTTGTCCAGTCAGGCTTCCAGACAGTGGATCTAGGCGTCGCTATTCACAAAGGTCCACTTATGCTCGGAATAGTCGGTGAAGAGCAGCGAATGGAAGGCAATGTCATCTCTGATGATGTCAATATGACGGCAACATTGGAGCCGCTTTCAGATCTATTGGGAGCCTCGATTCTCGTAAGCAAGCTATTTTTTGACCAACTGCGATCACCAGAGAGATTCCGTCACCGTTATTTGGGTCGCATACACATTGATGGCATGGATGAGCCGATCGAGCTAGTTGATGTCTACGAGGGTGACTCAGCTGCTATAAGGCAGTTGAAGGATCGGACGAAGCCGTTATTTGAGCGAGGGATTCTATTATGCCAGCTAGGCCGTTTCTTCGATGCGAGAGAAGCATTCGTAGAGGTCATTAATCAGAATCGCTTCGATAAAACAGCTACCTTATATTTTTATTTGTGCGATGAGTATTATCGCAATGGCGCTACCGAGGGCTGGAATGGCACGTTGGCAGTCTAGCTCTCGCATTTCGTAATAGGCAATGAGAAAGAGGGGGAGCAGCGCGTGATGGTTGCCGGAGAATATCAGATCGACAAGCTTGCCTTGGTAAAGGATGCTGAGCGGATTGTTCAGTTTTTATTATCGGATAGCTCGTTCGATGATACACGCTATACGCCTGGGGAACTTGCCCACTTTAGTGAGCTTCCTTATCAGGCACTTGAAGGGAAATTAATTTTCTGGTATGCCGTCAATGAGTCAGGCGACATTATCGCAATTAATGCTGTAGCCGAAAATGAGCAGCTTACGAGCGGCTACAGCTGGGACTATATCGTCGTTCACCGGGATTACCGCAAAACCGGTATTGCCTCCTCTCTAATCGCTGTCATGAATGATTATCTAGCGAAGGTACATGCACGGTATATCGTGACGTATACTTGTGATCTTCCTGAATATAACGGAATCCGCCGGTTGTTTGAACGCAGCGGCTTCTCGCTCGTTGGCCGCTGTCCAGATTATTATTTTGACGGTGAGGACAGGCTGATCTATTATCGTAAGCTGTCCGGTGAATGAGGGCGGAAAGTAGTCAGGGATAAGGAATTAGAATGGAGACAAAATGAACATGGAACGACTGCTGCGCGCGATTGGCGCCCGTGCTGAGGATCAGCGCAAGCTGCTCATGATGGCACCTGTATTTTTCCTGTGCGGAATTGCCGAGATGTTGAATTATAACAGCTTCATGACGCTCTTCAACCAACGTTTCGGAAGTGAGTTTCTCCCGTATGTATACGCAGCTGAAGCCATTATTCTGCCCTTGGAGGCGTGGCTGCTCTCCTGGCTCGCGGCTAACCTGCCGAAGCCTAGACTTATGCGGGTTATGTATGGCATAATGCTGGGCATCGTAGCTATTAATGCGATTGTACTGCTCGTGCTCCAGATGTTAGATATAGAGCTGCTCTGGTATTATCCCGTGCTGTTCCTTTGTTCGAGCTTCGTGGTGCGTCAGCAGACGATTCTGCTATGGAGTCTGGCCATTGATACTTGTCCTACGCAGCAGGCCAAGCGCCTTATGCCGGTATTCGTCGGTGCGGCTACTCTCGGAGGCGTTGCCGCGGGCCTTCTTGCACAAGCTATCAGTCTTTATTTTGGACCGGAGGCTATATATGTGTTCGGGGCTATTCTGCTCTGCCTGGCTTGGCCGAATTATAACAAGGTGATTAATCGTTATCTGGTGCCGTTGTCCCTAAGAATGGATAGTGGCGGCGAGGAAGAGTCAGGCATCACGACTGGCGCGGTATTCCGTCATGCACTGCGCTCTCCGTTTCTATTGACGATCATATTATTGATGACGCTTATGCCAGCTTTATATTTTTTAATGGAATATGAATTTCTGAACGTGACAAGAATTACTTATCCGGGCGAACAAGAATTCAGCCGTTACTTCGGCAAGATTACGACCGTATTGTTCGTTCTTGCTTTTCTGCTGCAGACGGTGTCAGGCAAGCTGATGGCACGTCTTGGGGCAAGCCAAATGTTAACGGCTATTGCTGGTATATATGTTCTTTCATTTGTCGGCGCCGTTCTGTTAGTGGATTCCTCGGCTGCTCTTGCTGCTATATCCGTTGGCTACATGCTGCTGTATTTGCTGCTCTATTATTCGGCAGAGCCTTCCTATCAATTGTTTTTCAAAATATTGCCGTTAGCCAAGCGGGACAGCTATCGTTATGCAGCGCAGGGCATCGCCGCTTCAGCAGGCATTCTGCTGGGAGCAGGCTTGCAATTTCTGCATTCTGGATTTGGGCTGTCTTGGACCTTCCTCTCCCTCGCAGGACTAGCAGGCTCCGTGGCATTATTCCTGCTGGCCTGGTTCGGCCGAAGGTATTACATGCGTGAGCTCGTTAATAGTGTACAGGTGATCGGTGAACAGGATATGGCAGAGCAATTCGATGAATTAGTGAGCAATCCGGCCATATTAGCAAAAATCAAAAGCATGCTTGAGGATCAGTCGGATTCCGCCAAGGAAATCGCTCTGCAGATTATTGGAAGGATGCAAAATCCGAAAGATTTATATGAGCTGTTGAAGCTGGTAGACGATCCAAGCCCTCGGATACGTGCGTCTGCAGTTCGAGCGATGAACCCGGAGAAGGCTGATCTGCCAGCGATGGCAAAGGTCGCGGCTTTTCTGGAAGATCCAGATACGGAGATCCGTGCTGAGGTGGTTAGGCAAATCGGCAGAATGAAGCATATGGAGTCTCAGGCGCTTTTCTTCTTGAGGCAAAAGCTGCTGGATTCACATTCTAGTGTTGTTGCTGAAGCCGTGAGGGCAATGTATTCATTCAACCACGCTCCGAGCTATGAGGCTTGTGCAGAAGTTATTGAGCAAATATTGGAAGAGGGCGGTGCTGCCTCGGTCTATATTTGCCGCCTTGTTGCTGACCTCAAGCTGGTCGCTTTCTTGCCACAGGTGGAGAGGCTGGTGATCGAACCGCATCCGGCTGCCCGAGTAGCAGCTATTGCTTGTCTAGGGAGATTGAAGGTTGTAACGATTATTCCTACATTGCTGAATGGGCTGCCAACGATGGATCAGGAGATGTTCCGAACGACGCTGGATAGCTTGATTAATATGGGAGAAGAGGCCGTAGAGCCTCTCGTACATAGCTTGAATGACGCTCATCCCAAGCGTTGGACAGCAGCCATACAAGCCTTGACGAAGCTATTGGACGAGAAAGAGCTTCGAAGCCTGCTGGTTGAAGATGCTATGAAAAGATTGACCTCGCTTGAGCAGGCAAGCAGTTATTCTTCGGCATTTGGCTATGTGGGACAAGAGGGGCTGGCGCGTTTGTCGGCTATGCGCTGGTTAGAGGTACGCACGATGGTACTGGATGGCGTATGGGCAATATTGGCGAGTCTGGCAGATCAGCAGGTTGTAGATGCCATTCGCAAAGCATCCGATGATTCGGATGAAGAGATTCGGAGCAATGGATGGGAAGTGCTGGCTGAAGGAGTGGGGGAACGGAGGCTTTCTCAGCAGTTGCTAAGTGTTCTTGAGAAGGGTGTTAATGACGAAAGGACTATAAAGACCGAGCAGGAGGCGCGTGAGCTGCTTCGGTCTGCCCTTGAGGGCAATGATGACTGGTGGCGGGAAATGGCCGCAGCAACAGAGGCAGGGGAGGATCAAGGCATGACGAGCGAGCATCATATGATGGGACGATTGGACAAAGTCGTATTTTTACGGCAGGTGCCCTATTTCGCTGACCTATCACTGGAGGAGCTGGGACTCATCGCAAACATTGCGGAAGAGATGGTTAGCTCTGAGGACGAGAAGCTGCTTCACAAAGGTGAGCCTAATCCGGCTATGTTCGTTATTGTAGAAGGTAATGTGGAGCTGACAAGCATTTCTGCTGCTGGCTGGGAAGGAACGATAGGTGTACTAGGGTCTGGCGATGTATGCGGCGTCACTTCAGCTCTTGATGGCTCGTCTTCAACGGTATCTGCACAATCGCTTCTTGGCGACGCTCGGCTGCTTAAGCTTGTCGGGGATGATGTGGCGAGATTAGTGCGTCTCTACCCAGAGATCGGGATTGGTCTGCTTCGGGCATCCTTTGCACGAATAAGGCTGCTGGAGGAGATGATGATGCGAATTGATTCTTAAGCTAGACTTGGACGATTTAACGACGAAGCGGCAGATGGTCTGCCGCTTCAATGGTGGACTATCGTTCTTCGTTCGTTCAATCTGCTATATGCTTTATCTTATTTCTGGACCATTGTACTTGTGGATGCTGTCGTATCCTTTGTCTCGCCGTGTCCAGCTCCGAATAAGTTTAATACGACTACTCCAATAACAATCAGAGCTATTCCAACGATGCTTCCCGTGTTTATCTTTTCTTTCCAAATCAACACAGAAATAAATGCGGTTGCTACTGCTCCTACTCCTGACCAAATAGCATAAGTTATATTTAAGGGAAGGGTTTTGAGAGCAAGCGAGATAAAAAAGAAGGAACAGCCAAAAGCGACAAGTGTGAAGAGGCTTGGATAAAATTTGGTAAAGCCTTGAGATGCTTTAAGCATCGATGTACCGATTAATTCGCCAATGATAGAGATTGCTAAAAATATATATGCCATTATTGTACCTCCTGGAGACTTGCCCTTAATTTTTCAATAACCTTATGCTTTAAGTCTTCTTTGGGCGGAGCCAGTCCAAACATTTCTGCAAACCAAAGCCCATCAACTGCTAAACGAACAAGCGTGGCACGAACAGGGTCTAGTTCATCATTCTCGATTTTATTCTGAATTTCAGAGTAAGAGTGCTGCAGTTGTTGCAGCATTTCAGGATTCGTAAAGTAAGCAGCTGATATCGCCGTATATAGATCATTCACGTGGCTTTCTTCGGTCAGCGATGTTTCGATATAAGACCTCGTCCACTTTCCTATTGGGTTTGGATCGTCAATTGCCCTCTTGTTAAACTCCTCGACATAATTATGGGATAGCTGCTCAATAACCCCTTGAATCAAAGAATCTTTGTTGGGAAAATGATACAGCAATCCCCCTTTACTAATGCCTGCCTGTCGAGCAACAGCCTCTAATGTTAACTTTTCAACACCTTCGTTATTTACAATTTGGGAAACTGTTTTAAGAATTAGCTCTCTCTTAAGATCCTTTTTTGTGGGCTTCATTTATTCAACTCCTTTATTTTATTGTACCGTCTGGACGGTTTTATATCAAGCTGGATACAAAAAAGGCTGTCCGCATAGAACGGTAGCCTCATGGAGCTAGCTAAATAAAGCTCAGGGAATATGGATATAGCTTGTTTTCATCTATTCAAACTGATTCCTGTTTCGTATTTGTGAAAAGGATTCGTCTGGTCATGTCTATTACTGGTGTGGCCTCACTGCCGTCGTTACATCTTATAGAGCTGTCCATAAAAAAAAGTGCCAATCCAAATGGTCGGCATTTGTAACAAGAATTGTAGTTTTTCAGTGTGCCAACTGCGGAAAAGGCTCCTTCACTGACAACAACTACAGAATAAGTACATGAGGAAGACATATAAAATTCTACCGAAATTGATCCCCCATCAGGGCCTACTTCTAAAAGTTCACCTAGACTATTGCCCGCTGCGCCGCATGCTTTCGTATAATATCCGGAAGCTGCGCCACTTGAGTTAATGATTACCTTGCCCATTTTGTTCATCCCTTTAAAAGCGTCTGATTGTTTTTGTTGGCCGGATGAGGCAAAGGCGGAAACGGTAGATTCAACGTAAGTAGAAACGGTAGATTCAGCATATGTGATATTTGTAGCCATGGTCAGCAAAAGCAAAATAAGTACGATAATTCTTAAATTTTTCATCATAGACCACCTAGAATTTATTATTTAATATAACTAATAGTTTACAATGATTTGTATTTTTTATCAATAAGATACAGGTTGGATTATTTAAAAAAAATACCTATTAGACCAATGTAAATTAGCAGGAATTTTGAAGTCTATAGGTGAACGTATTTTAATAATGATTGATTAAGTTGAGTAATTAAAAGGAGGCGGTATTCAATGAAAACAATCCAGAAGCTGTATGAGCATTTGAATTGGGCTAATAAAGGCATTCTAGAAGCGTTGCGAGCGGCTGATACTGACAACGTACAGGCACATAGGTTGTTTTCGCACACTCTTTTAGCGGAGCAAGTATGGGGAGCCAGATTGAAGGGAATGGACAGCTCACAATTGCCCATATGGTCGGAGAGGGATCTAGCAAGCTGTGCAGCACTGATTACACAAAATGAAGAATGTTTCAACACGCTGCTTACTGAGTTAGAGGAAACGGATTTGGATAGTCTCCTATCTTATACCAATAGTAAAGGTACGGCGTTCAAGACTTCGATAAGAGATATTTTAACCCATGTAGCTCTTCATGGACAGTATCATCGAGGGCAGATTAACGCACTGCTTCGAGCAGATGGTTTTGAACCAAGCAGCGCTGATTTTATTCTATTTGTAAGGTAACTCTCATAGTCCATTGTTGCAACCGGAATAGGAATTGCATATAATATAGATTAATATGGTTTCATAGTACAAAGCTGAGATGGAGAAGAGTAAGCAGTGCTTTCGCCCAGGGAGAAGATGCCGTTGATTGAGAGCGTCTTTACGAAACTAGGCTGCTGAAGTTCACTCCGGAGCAGACACCTGATAAGCCGCGGAATAACAATATCCGTGAGCAAGTAGGGAGTGTCCGGTTCCCGCCGTTATGGGCTTAAGGGATTGTTCACGCCAGCAATAGACAGGCGGGCAATCCGAATTAGGGTGGTACCACGGTTCTTTCGTCCCTTGCGGGGAGAAAGGGCCTTTTTTTGTTTGAAGGTTTTCTAATATGTTAATGGAGGCGAGCAAGGATGAAGGAACGTTTGGAGGCATTGCGGGGCGAAGCGCTGCAAGAGCTGCAGCAGGTCGATAATCCGCAGCAGTTGAATGATTTGCGTGTCAAATATTTAGGCAAAAAAGGTGCCCTGACTGAGATTCTGCGAGGTATGGGTGGATTGAGCGCTGAGGAGCGTCCAATCATTGGCCAAGTGGGCAATGATGTGCGCGGTGCGATAGAAGCGGTTATCGAGGAGAAGCAAAATGCTTTTCTGCAAGCGGAGACAGAGAATCGCCTGCGTGAAGAGACCATTGACGTATCTCTTCCGGGCAAAGCGTTGCCAACGGGTGCGGTACATCCACTCAATAAGGTAGCACAAGAGATTGAAGATATTTTCGTTGGGCTGGGTTATTCGATCGCCGAAGGCCCAGAGGTCGAGACCGACTACTTCAACTTCGAAGCGCTTAACTTGCCGAAAAATCATCCAGCCCGCGATATGCAGGACTCTTTCTATATTACGGATGACATTCTCATGCGTACGCATACTTCTCCTGTTCAAGTGAGAACGATGCAGCGAATGAATGGCAAGCCTATTAAAGTCATTTGTCCAGGCAAGGTGTATCGCCGGGATGATGATGATGCAACACATTCCTTCCAATTTAATCAGATTGAAGGTCTAGTCATTGGCCCCAATATTCGGATGAGTGACTTGAAGGGAACACTCCTGCAATTCGTACAGCAAATGTTCGGCTCACAGGCGCAAATTCGTCTTCGTCCAAGCTTCTTCCCATTCACGGAGCCAAGTGCAGAGGTTGATGTCACTTGTGTGCAGTGCGGCGGCAAAGGCTGCCGGATGTGCAAGCAGACCGGCTGGCTCGAAATACTGGGCAGCGGTATGGTGCATCCGCGTGTACTCGAAATGGGAGGCTATGACCCTAATGAGGTGAGCGGCTTCGCCTTCGGTATGGGTGTTGAACGTATTGCGCTACTTAAATACGGTATTGATGATATTCGTCATTTCTATACGAATGATCTGCGGTTCTTGAATCAATTCGCGAGAATGTAAAGGGAAAGGAAGGGAAAAAAACGATGAAGGTATCCTATCAATGGTTGAATGAATATATCGATCTATCCGGTTATACGGCAGAAGAGCTGGCTGAGAAAATGACGCGCGGCGGTATTGAAATTGATGGCATAGAGTCCCGGAACAAAGGGGTCACTGGCGTGGTTGTCGGTTATGTAGTTGCGAAGGAGAAGCACCCTGATGCCGATAAGCTTAATGTGTGCAAGGTCGATGTTGGTACAGGAGAAGAGCTTCAGATCGTATGCGGAGCAAGCAACATAGATGCTGGTCAGCTTGTGCCAGTTGCAACAGTAGGCGCTAAGCTGCCAGGAGACCTGAACATTAAGCGTGCGAAGCTTCGCGGCGTGGAATCGCAAGGGATGATCTGCTCGGCCAAGGAGCTTGGCCTTAATGATAAGCTGCTTCCTAAGGAGCAGCAGGAGGGTATTCTTGTTCTGCCGGAATCGACACCAATCGGCAAGCCAATCGGAGAGGTGCTGGGCCTGGGTGACGAGGTGCTGGAGCTGGATCTAACACCAAATCGTGCGGATTGCCTCAGCATGCTGGGCGTAGCTTATGAGATTGGCGCCTTGACTGGCCGTGAGGTTCGTCTGCCAGAGGCAGCGGTCAATCTGGCTTCTGACCGCACGGAGGATCATATTGCAGTAACGATCACCGCGAAGGAACAATGCTCCCATTACAGTGCCCGCTATATTAAGGGAGTGAAGGTTGGTCCTTCACCGCTCTGGCTTCAGAACCGTTTGATCGCTGCCGGCATTCGTCCGATCAGCAACGTCGTGGACGTGACGAATTTCGTCATGCTGGAATATGGGCAGCCGCTTCATGCTTTTGATGCAGATGCTGTAAGCAGCGGACGTATTGACGTTCGTTTGGCGAAAGAGGGCGAAACGCTGGTTACCCTGGATGATCAGGAACGCCGTTTGGACCCGCATATGCTTGTTATTACAGATGGCGTGAATCCAATCGCTCTTGCCGGCGTTATGGGTGGAGCGAACTCAGAAGTAAATGGCCAAACGGTCAATATTCTTCTAGAGTCAGCCAAGTTCGATGGAGGTACGGTTCGCAAAACTTCACGGCAGCTGGGGCTTCGTTCGGAATCGAGCGTTCGCTTCGAGAAGGAAGTTGATCCAGCGCGTGTCCTTCCAGCACTTGACCGAGCAGCTTCGCTTATAGCAGAACTGGCTAATGGGCTTGTTACAGAAGGGGTTGTAGAGGAGCGCAATGAGGCAGCAAAGCCTGTTGAACTTGCAATTACACTGGACAAAATTAACCGTTACCTCGGTACGGAGCTGTCTAAGCTTGAAGTTGAGACGATATTTACAAGACTGAACTTCGGTTATAGCGTGACGGATGCAGGTGAACTTACCGTACAGGTTCCAACTCGCCGGGGAGATATTACCCGTGATGTCGATTTAATCGAAGAGGTAGCTCGCTTGTATGGCTACGACAATATTCCTACTACGCCGATTAACGGTGACGTGACGCCAGGTTCCTTGACGAAGCCTCAACTGATACGTCGTGAGCTTCGCAGAAGATTGACTGACGCTGGCGTGCACGAAGTAGTCAGCTACTCCTTCACAGGACCAGAGCGCACAGGCCTATTCCCAGATTTGATCAGCAAGGATGCAAAGCCGGTTAAGCTTGCTATGCCGATGAGTGAGGATCGTAGTGTACTGCGTACAACGCTATTGGCTCAGTTGATCGAGACGGCGACTTATAATCGCAATCGCAAGAATGAATCAGCAGCTATTTTTGAGATCGGCAGCGTGTTCCATACGGATGAAGATCAGCTTACTCGTTTGCCGCAGGAGAAGCATCGCCTTGCCGCGCTTCTAACCGGTAATCGTGTTGATGCTCAGTGGAATCGCAAGGCAGCAGCCGTTGATTTCTACGATGCAAAGGGAATCTTAGAAACGGTATTCGAGGTACTCGGATTAACGGCAGAAGTTCGTTATGAGGCTGCACAGCCTGCCAACTTCCATCCAGGAAGAACGGCAGCAGTGGTGATTGACACAGCTCGCGGTCCTGAGACGATTGGTTATGTTGGTCAGCTGCACCCTACCTTGCAGCATGATAATGATCTTAACGACACTTATGTCCTTGAGATTGAACTGGATGAGCTGTATGAACAGGCTCAATTCGCGATCGAATACAAATCGCTTCCTCGTTATCCGGCAATGCAGCGCGATATTGCTGTTGTACTAGACGTTGCAGTGCCAGCTGCTAATTTGACATCTTCCGCATGGGCTATCGCAGGCGAATTACTCGAATCTGTTAAGGTATTCGATGTGTTTACTGGAGAAAAGCTGGGAGCAGGCAAGAAGAGTGTGGCACTGTCGTTAGTCTATCGACATGCGGATCGCACGCTGACGGATGAAGAAGTGACGGAGCTGCATGCTAAAGTTGTAGCTGAGTTTGAACAATCTTTTGCAGCAGAATTGCGAAAGTAGGCAGGAAACCTCCAAAGCCGCATCGAAATAGTTCCTTGAGAACTTTTGATGCGGCTTTTTCTTTGTTGCTGCGTATCGCTCCCTATAGGGAATGATGAGTTTCATGGTTCATACACCTAAGAGACGCGAGATAGACAATAGGAGGATAACCCTAAATGGATAATGAACAAACGATAGTAACGGTTGATATATATGGACACCAGTATAAACTTAAAGGTCATTCCAATGCAGACTACATGAAGATGGTAGCTGGAGCAATTGACGATAGCATGAAAAAGCTTGCCAAGGGGCATCCACGTCTTGATATGCCTAAGCTCGCAGTGCTGTCTGCTGTGCAAATAACAGAAGAAGTATTCCGTCTAAGGCGGGAAAATGATAGCCTGCAGGATGCTGAGGCTAAGCGGATTATTCTTGGTCAGGAGTTAGAAGAAGAAAAACGCTTAGTCGAACAGCTGCAATCGGATAAGGAAGCGTTGAAGGTTAAAGGGCAGAGTGATCTGGAGCAGTGCGAGGCCGCGTGGGAAGTGAAGGTAACGGAGCTGCAGGAGCAAGCGGCGAAGGAGCTTGCCATTAAGCTGACTGAAGCAGAGGAATTGCATGCGCTTCAACAAGAGGAGGCAGCTGCCGAATTGGAGCAAGCAATAGCCCGATCGGCAGAAGAGCTTGCGAAGGAACAAGCAAATTCCGCAGCTGTAGTTGCTGCTGCACGTGAGGAAGCGGCGACTGCACTGGCTCAGAAGGAGCAGGCGCTGACAACCAAGCTGACGGAGCTTGAGAAGAGCTGGAAGAGCAAATGGGAGCAGCGAGAGCAGAATTGGCTTAAGGAGACAAGCAATGCGGCAGCTGAACAGCAGCGCCAAGCCGCACAGCGGGAGAAGCAATGGAATGAGCAGCAAGCCAAGCTGGAGCAGACGCTGAAGTCTGATTTCGAGCGGCGCAGACAAGGCTGGCTGGAAGAGCGCTCCAAGCTGCAGGCGAAGACAGACGAAGCTCAGCGGAGCTGGGAGCAGGAGAAAGCAGCATTCGAGCAGCGCATTCAAACAGCTGATGATCATCTCATGCAGGCAATGGAGCAGGAGGAAGCTCTCCGTGCTTCCTTGACGAACTTGGAGCAAGAATCTCAAGGACGGGATGAGCAGCTAGTGGAAGCTCAAGAGCAATTGGCGGAGCTGACACAGCAATATGAGCAAGCGACAGCGCAAAGTGGACAATTGAAGCAGCAAGCGGCAAAGCTATTAGAGCAGCAGGCTGCCGCTGCGAAGCAAGCTTCGGAGCAGCAAGAACTGCTGGAACGGCTGCAGGCTGAGCATGAACAGCAGCACAAGCAGCTAGAGGAAGAGAAAGCAAAGCTTGTGGAGATGAGCAGTCTCTATGAAGAAAAAGAACTTGAGCTTGAGCTCAAGCATGAAGATGAGCGGCTGAATCTGGAACGCATCCATCGGGAGCGCTATGAACAGCTTGAGAACATGCATCAAGAGCGCTATACGCAGCTAGAGCAGGATTATGCTGGACGATTGGAAGAGCAGCGTCAGCAACAGGAAGCGAACTATCAGCTGCTTGAGCAGCAATATCAGGAAGAGCAGCAATCTAAGCAAGCTCTTGAGAGTCGTTATGAACAGCAGCTTCGGGATCTGGCGCAGCAGCATGAAGAGGAGTTTGCGGCACTTGAGCGTCAGCGTCATGAGCTTCATGAGCAGCTAGAGATGGAGTATCGAGAGCAATCCGAATTACTGCAGCTGCAGCATCTTGAGCAGTTCGAACAGTCCGAGCGTCGTTGTCAGGAGCTTGAGCTCGAGCTTGATGAACTGAAGCAAGAGGGCCTCCGTCAGCTTGATGAGCAACGCCAAGCAGGTCTTGCTCAGTTAGAGGGACAGAAGCAAGAAAGTGCTCGTCAATTGGAGGAGCAGAAGGCTGCAAGCCTTCGTCGCATGGAAGAACAGCGTCAAGCAAGCCTTCGTCAATTAGAAGAGCAAAAGCAAGCGAGTCTCCGTCAGTTGGAAGAGCAGCAGGCAAACGTCCGTCAATTAGAGGAGCAACAGGAAGCAAATCGTCAATTGAAGGAGCAGCAGGAAGCAAATCTTCGTGACATAGAAGAACAGCACCAAGCAAGCCTTCTTCAATTAGAGGAACAAAAGCAGGCAAGCATCCGTCAATTGAAGGAGCAGCAGGAAGCAAACCGTCAATTGAAGGAGCAGCAGGAAGCAAATCTTCGTCGCATAGAAGAACAGCACCAAGCAAGCCTTCGTCAATTAGAGGGACAAAAGCAGGCAAGCGTCCGTCAATTAGAAGAGCAGCAAGAAGCAAACCGTCAATTGAAGAAGCAGTACGAAGCAAACCTTCGTCAAATAGAGGAACAAAAGCAGGCAAGCGTTCGTCAATTGGAGGAGCAGAAGCAGGCAAGCATCCGTCAATTGCAAAAGCAGCGGGAAGAGCTGGAGCAGAGCTACATAGAGAGCAAACGAGAAGCGGAGAATCAATATGTAGAGCTCCTGGTGAAGCAAGAGGAGCTTGATCAGCAGTTGCTTGCCCAGCAGCAACAATTGAAGGATGTCAGTGACCAGGCCGAGCTGCGTGAGCTAGAGCAGGAAGAACAGCTTGCTGAGCTTAGCCAGCGACAAACGGAGTTAATGGAGCAGCTTGAATATACATCTGCAAGAGAAAGAATTGCGGCACAGCAGGTGGAAGCTGCTGCTGCAAGAGAGCAGCAGCTTAATCAGCAGCTTCAAGCAGAGCGGAAGCAGTCTGAAGATGCGAAGCTGGCACTGGAGCGTTTGCTGCAAGAGGAGAAGCAGAAATTATCTGGGGCAGAAGTGTTGAAAGAAGAGCTGGAAGCAGCTCTAGCAGAAGCAGCGGCAGCAGCTCAGCGGAGCAGCCAGCTGGATGAGCTTACGCAGCGCCTGGAGTCAGAGCGGAATGAGGCTGCGGAGCAAGTAGCCCAATTGCGCGATGCACATCAGCACTTGGCACTAGAGCATGAGAAGCTTGTACAGGAATATACGAAGCTCCAAACCGAATATAATGAATGGATTGAGCTTATCGAGCAAAGCTAATCCGAATAGCAGCCTGCGACTTCACCCTTAATGGGTATTGTCACAGGCTGCTGTTTATTTGGAGACTATCCGTAGCTGACCAAGGTTCCTGTTGGCCCTCCGAGCGGCAGACTAGCTAGGCGGATGAGATCAGGTGTTACAACGGCAGGGTCTTTGCCTGTAGCTTGCCTATCGTTACGTAATGCACCAGGGTTGTATAGATTCGCAAGAATGCCATATTCATGCTCCTCATCAGCTAGTGTTCGAGTGAATGATTCCAATTCTGCTTTTGCAGCGCTATATGCCGCGTATCCGCCAGCCCCGTTAGAGGATATTCCGGATGTAATCGTAATAATTCTTCCATACTTCGCGCTTCTCATTTCAGGGAGAACAGCTTGCGTCAATAGAAACGGACCGGCCAAATTGGCGGCAATTTGTGTGCGCCATTCCTCAGCGGTGAGTTGGTTAATTGCACTAGGCTCGAATAGGGGGGGGTTATTGAACAGGATGTGAACCCTCTGCCAATGCTTCAGCACTTGCTGAACAGCACTATTGATTTGTTCTGCTATATGAATATCGGTAGGTACGCTCAAGGCTTCGCTTCCAGTCTGCTGCTTGATTAGCTGAGCAGTCTCTTCTAATTCGCTCGTTGAATGTCCCAGCAGGGCAACAAGTGCCCCTTCCTTGGCGAACGCTAGTGCAGAGGCTCTCCCTAATCCGCCGCCTGCTCCGCTAACAATGGCAACGCGGCCTTGTAATAAGCTCATGTTGTTTCCTCCTCTAGCGTTGTACTGGAAGCAGCCATCCGATTTTTTTTGAGAATTATCCTTAAGATAATCTTATAAGAAGAGAGCTTGTGTATATGCATAAAAAATCCTCATCGCAGTTCCGGCCATGAAGACCGACTAGATGAGGATTCGATATAATTAGGTAATTATTCTACAATCAACTTCGCTTGCATTTGGGAATGGCCTGTACCACATTGAATATTGCAGCTAATGACATATTCCCCAGCATCAAGCTTGATGGTCTTCGTTTCATTCTGGCCCAGCTTGATTTTTGTTTTGGAGATGGCGATACCATGCATGCCTTCGATAGACTCCAGCTTGAGGTTAACCTCTTCGCCTTGCTTGATTTTATATTCGGTCTGCTCGAATTCCCAGTTTTGCGCTTTGATGACGACCTCAGGTGCAGCGCTGTTCGGCTCTACAATTCCAGCTCCTGTTGTAGGTGTAGAATTAGTACCTGAACCGCATGCCGCTATTACTAAGATAAGAGCGAAGATAGCGGTGAACAAAATCCATTTTTTCAAGATGGTAGACCCCTTTCTCATTGTTTATTCCTTCATCCATTCTTTCCTCCCTATTGTAACTTATACCCAGTAGGAATGCAGTGACGCATGGTGACAAAATAATGAATAAAAAGCCGGTCGACAGCGACCGGCAAGGGGGAATGCCAAGCTTATATTAATCGCGATTGCTTCTTCCTGCTTCATAAGGTGTGCTTACTGGGATGAAGAGGTCAATTATCCCGATGACAAGAGCGGCAAGGATAGCACCCAGCAATGTCACGGACACGCCGCCTACGATGAACTGAGCGACCCAGATCACTGCGGCACTGGCGAGGAAGCCGACAATGCCACGCCCGAAGGGTGTAACTCTTTTGCCGAATATGCCTTCGATAATCCACCCCAGCGCTGCAATAACCAGAGCAAGGAACAAGGCGCTCCAGAATCCGCCTACGCTGAACTGTGGTACAATCCAACCGACAACCATAAGAACAAGAGCGGATACGATGAACCGAACAACATGGCCAAGAAAACTCATAGTATAACCTCCTGTATGTGTGAAGCTTATGAAATAACGTCTTGATTCGTTACTTATTGTGACCATTTCCCGTAAGAACATGTATCGCTGTACTGATGTGAAAGTCGGATCGTGCATCAAGGCCATTGTTCGGCTATAATAAGAGGGCGAGAGGAGTGTTACATTGGATAGTAAAATTTTATCAACACTTGATTATCATAAAATAACCTATAAATTAGAACAGCATGCCGCTACTTCCCTAGGGAAAAAAGAAGCGGGAGAGCTGGCTCCAAGCTCCGATCTGGAGACGGTCAAGCTGATGCTGCAAGCGACGGATGAAGCGTATAAAGCGGATCGCTTGAAGGGCAATGCCCCCTTCGGTGGAATTGTCGATATTAGCTCATCGCTCCATCGGGCCCGAATTGGCGGTACGCTCAATCCCGCGGAGCTGCTCGACATCGCTGCGACAGCTAGAGGTTCAAGGCGCGTAAAGAAACATATCGATGTGCTGCATGAGGATGATCCGATTCCATTGCTTCAACAGACTGCAGAGCAGTTGTCGGAGCATAAGGATGTGGAGGATGCCATATTTGACTGTGTCGATGATCAAGGCGAAGTGATGGATAGCGCGAGCCCGGAGCTGGCTTCTATTCGACGTGAGCTCCGCAATGGTGAAGCGAGGGTTAGAGAAAAGCTTGAGCAAATGATCCGTTCTTCATCTGTCCAAAAAATGCTGCAGGATTCAATCGTAACCTTGCGTAATGATCGCTATGTTATTCCAGTAAAGCAGGAATACCGTTCGCATTTTGGCGGAATCGTTCATGATCAATCCGGATCTGGCGCAACGCTATTCATTGAACCGGAAGCTATTGTGGCAATGAATAATAAGCTTAGGGAGCTGCAGGCAGCAGAGCTGCGGGAAATTGAGAAGATTCTCCAGAAGCTGACAGCACGTGTGGCGGAGCATGTGGATGATTTGCTGTACAATTTGGAGCTGCTGGGCAGATTGGATCTCGCCTTCGCGAAGGCGAGAATGGCACATGGAATGAAAGCGACACTGCCGCGTATGAATGACAGAGGCTTCTTTAAGCTGAAGCGCGGCCGTCACCCATTAATTGACTCAGAGAAGGTTGTCCCATTAGATGTAGAGCTTGGGAACAACTATACGGCAATTATTGTGACAGGACCCAATACGGGCGGCAAGACAGTATCGCTCAAAACAATCGGACTGCTTAGCTTGATGGCAATGTCGGGTTTATTCGTGCCGGCCGAGGATGGCAGTCAGCTTTGTGTGTTTGATGCAATTTATGCGGATATCGGTGATGAACAGAGTATTGAGCAGAGCTTGAGTACATTCTCCAGCCATCTGACTAATATTATCCGCATTCTGAAATCATTAACCTCCAAGAGCCTTATTCTGCTAGATGAGCTTGGTGCTGGTACTGACCCCGCGGAAGGCTCTGCGCTTGCCATTGCTATCCTGGAACATATCCATCGACTGGACAGCCGTATTGTTGCGACCACTCATTACAGTGAGCTGAAGGCTTATGCCTATAATCGCAAAGGTGTAATTAATGCGAGCATGGAATTTGATGTAGCGACGCTTAGTCCTACTTACCGTTTGCTGGTCGGCGTTCCAGGACGAAGTAATGCATTCGCTATCGCTGAACGTCTGGGCTTGGAGCGTTCGATTATCGACGTCGCAAGAGGAGAAGTAAGCGATGAGGATCAACGTGTCGAGAACATGATTGCTTCTCTGGAGGAAGACAGGCTCAGTGCAGAGACAGATCGACATACAGCTGAGAAGCTGCGCCGCGAAATGGAAGAACAGCGCATTCGCCATGAGGCGGAGCTGAATCGTTTCGAGGAGCAGCGCGATAAGCTGCTATTGAAGGCACAGGAAGAAGCGCATGAAGTTATAGCCAAGGCCAAACGCGAAGCAGAGCAGATCATTGCAGACTTGCGCAAGCTTGCCATGGAGGAAGGCGCATCCGTCAAAGAGCATAAGCTAATCGAGGCAAGACGCCAGCTGGAGCAGGCAGCACCAGAGCTGTTGACCAAGAAGAAGCGTTCTGCTGGGACGGATAAGAAGCCGAAGCCGATCGGACCTGGTGATGAGGTGATGGTCTACAGCCTTAATCAGAAGGGCAGCGTCGTTGAGATTAGCGGATCAGAGGCTATGGTGCAGCTTGGCATTATGAAAATGAAGGTGGCTCTTGATGATTTGGAGCTTCTTAAGGCAACGACAACAACAGTGAAGCAGCAGCCGAAGCAGGCAGCCAGTCTGAAACGCTCCAAAGAAGACAGCTTAAGATTGGAGCTTGACCTTCGTGGGACGAATCTTGAAGATGCCATTATAGAAGTGGATCGCTTCTTGGATGAGTCTTACTTATCCGGCTTAGGCCAAGTGAATATTATCCATGGCAAAGGAACAGGTGTCCTGCGCACAGGGATTCAGCAATATTTGCGCAAGCATAGTCTTGTTAAAACATTTCGTCTTGGAAACTATGGCGAAGGCGGGGCTGGCGTAACGGTAGCGGAGCTGAAATAGGCTCCGGCCAGCGCTTTCTTGTCCCAATTGGTAAGGAGTGATCAGGAATGGGATATGAGGTTGATTGGCTGCTTGGCAATACGTATACGGCTTCACTCGTCTACGTATCGCTTGTTGTGCTTTCGCTCATCGTATTTTTGTCTATCTTCGAATTAGTGACCCGCTATAGCTGCTGGGCGGAGATCAAGAGGGGCAATCTCGCAGTAGCAATGGCGACAAGCGGGAAAATATTCGGCATCTGCAATATTTTTAGATTTTCAATAGAAGCGAATGATTCGATCTATCAAAGTCTTTTTACAGGTGCATTCGGTTTTATCATTTTGTTAGCTTCTTATTTTTTATTTGAATTTTTGACACCTGTATTCCGAATTGATGACGAAATCATGAGAGATAATCGAGCAGTCGGTTTTATCGCCATGGTCATTTCGGTGGCTCTATCCTATGTCATAGGAGCAGTTATATAGTAGTCGGAGGGTAGCTTATCATGAAATATTTATGGGGCATATTGCTTGTAGTTGCCGTCATTTTTTTTGCGCTGGGCGTTATTTATATCATAAACAACTAAACATGGAGGTGCAGATATGGAAGAGAAGCAAATCGTCTGTCCGTGGTGCATGACTGAAATTGTATGGGATGAAGAATTGGGACCGGAAGAGAATTGCCCGCATTGTGAGAATGAATTGAATGGTTATCGTACGGTGCAATTCGGCTTAGAGCCTAATGACGACCTGCAAGAGAAGGATGAAGAGGAAGCTGAAGAAGACGATACGGAAAGTGACTGGAAACAGCCAGAGGAAGGCTTCCGTAATACGAATCGTTCTTGGCTCGCTGTTGAGGCAACTCTGCAGCAGGTCATTGATGCACAAGAAGAGGCTCCAGAATGCCCATCTTGTCGAGAATATATGGTGGAGACAGGGAAGCAGATGATAGATGGGCAATTCAAGCCTACAGTACATGCTGCTGTTGGACATGCTATAGTTCCAGCCGCTTTGGAGCTAATGTGGTATGTCTGTCCGTCTTGCTTCACGACATCCTCTCTATTAAGCACGCATGATCGTGAGCAAATGATTAAATTGCTTACTCCCAAAGAGTAATCTGTCTGTAAATGGAAGCTCTCTAACGGCATGCTGCTCCTTTATTTGGGGCATCTTACATAACGAATTTCTACCGACAGAACCTGCTGCTTACATAGGGTAGATCGGCCGTACAGGGGGAATCGTTATGGAACAGGGCAAGCATGGCGTTAGGGGCAATCGGCAATCGGCTATCCGTTCAATGGGAGCTTCCAGATCAGGAAGAGGAACCAATACTTTGGACTCTCAAGCGATCTTATTACTTACAGTTCAAGCTTTATTCGGAACCGCGATTGCCTTATCCGGTACATTCGTACCTGTATACCTGTGGAAAGCAAGCCAGTCGTATATGTTAATTGGTTGGTACACGCTGGGACAATATATGACAAGTGGACTAACCTTTTGGCTAGCTGGCAAATGGGTAAAGGAACATAATAAAATGAACAGCCTCCGTCTTGGCATTGTGCTATCGGGGGTATTTTATTTGACGGTGCTGCTGCTAGGCAGACAAGCCCCTCATTATGGCGTTCTGTTAGGCATGCTTAATGGAATGGCACTCGGGTTTTATTGGATTGCTTTTAATGTGATTTATTTCGAAATCACGGAGCCGGATAATCGAGACCGCTTCAACGGCTGGGCAGGCTTGCTTGCATCAGGCGCAGGGATAATTGCTCCTTGGGTATCGGGTCAATTGATTACATCCATGCATGGAGAGCAAGGCTATAAACTAATATTCACTCTGTCGCTTGTTGTGTTTGGTCTGGCTATGTTTTTTAGTTTTTGGCTTAAGAAACGGATCATTCAGCCTATTCGCTACAGTTGGGGACATGGGATCAAGCAGCTAACGGAGAAAGGAAATCCATGGAGGCGGATGTTCCCGGCGATCATGGCTCAAGGGGTACGAGAAGGAGTATTTTTGTTTTTGGTGGGCCTGACTGTTTATACTGCTACCTCTAACGAAAGCAAGGTGGGCAGCTACACGCTTATTACATCACTTGTCGCTCTGATCAGCTTCTGGTTGGTTGGCAAAAGGCTTACTAAAAAGAACCGTAAAGCTGCTATGTTAATCGGGACTATTATGATAGGAATAGTTATAACCCCCTTGTTCTGGAAGGTAAGCTTTGGTACTCTAATACTATTCGGTATAGGCACATCGTTGTTTATGCCTCTTTATATCATCCCGATGACGTCGAGAGTATTCGACCTCATTGGCCAGTCAGAGCAAAGCGCCAAGGAACGCGAGGAGTTCATCGTTCTGCGGGAAGCGGCACTTACGTCAGGCAGATTAATTGGGCTTTCTTGTTATTTGATCTTACTGCCCCAGAATGATTCCGTCATAGCGATCGTTTGGCTTATGTTCATCGTCGGTATTGTCCCCATTCTAGGCTGGTGGTTCATGAAGCCCTTTCTAGAGCCTGCCAAATTAATTAACACCAGTGACAACAAGTGAAGGGGAGCAGCTAAACATGCCACGGATAGTCAATAGCATAACAGACTTGATTGGAGATACACCTGCAATTAAACTCAACAGGCTCGCTAAGGAAGGAAGTGCCGATGTCTACGTTAAGCTAGAGAGATTCAATCCTAGCGGCAGCGTGAAGGACCGTGCAGCTTATTCCCTTATTCAAGAAGCAGAAAAGCAAGGGCATATTAGCCCGGGCAGCACCATTATCGAGCCTACAAGCGGCAATACAGGTATCGGGCTAGCGATGAATGCGGCCGTAAAAGGCTATAAGCTGATTCTTGTTATGCCAGATAATATGTCGATCGAGCGGATCAAGCTGTTACAGGCATATGGTGCGGACGTTGTCTTGACTCCGGCAGCGGAGCGGATGCCTGGAGCGATTAATAAAGCCTTGGAGCTGCAGCAACAAATTCCTGGAAGCTATATTCCGAATCAATTCGAGAATCATGCGAATCCTGATATACATCGCACGACAACAGCAATCGAAATTGTGCAGCAAATGGAAGGCAAGCTTGATGCCTTCATCGCCACCTCAGGTACTGGAGGTACGGTTACAGGTACCGGGGAAACGTTGAAAAATCTTCTGCCTGGCATACATGTTGCAGTGGTAGAGCCAGCTGGATCACCGGTATTGTCAGGTGGTCAGCCTGGTCCGCATAAACTGGTCGGCACAAGTCCTGGATTTGTACCTGCGATACTGAATGTGAGCGTCTACGACGAAATTATTCAGGTGATGGATGAGGATGCTCTGAATACGATGCGTAATCTTGCCCGTATGGAGGGATTATTGCTCGGACCTTCCTCCGGGGCATCGGTATGGGCTGCCATGCAGGTAGCAAGCAGATTAGGAGAGGGCAAGCGTGTCCTCTGTATTGCTCCAGATACCGGTGAGAGATATTTAAGCATGGATATTTAACCGATAGCCATGTTTGTATAATGGTTTCACTTTATGCTTAATAATGAGTAATGATAGAGCCTTCGTATCCACTTTAACCGTGGTTTCGAAGGTTCGTTCTGTTTGTTTAAAGGATTCATTTGCTATTCTGCTTAGGGGATAGATTCTCGTTGGTTACGAGTTTTCATTCATTCAAATTTTGTTATGGCGGCAACCTACTTAATCCGCTCATAGTTTGAAGCAGTGTGCTATAAAGTAACTTCTCTGTAGCTGATTAATGAGCTCGATAGAAGGATTAGAACGCATGACTGCTCATTTTCTTGGCGCTGTGAAGGAAGATCATTAAGGTATGAAGGGTAGCTCACATCATTGTCGTGAGTGGAGAGAAATCCTCTGAGATATGAGGATAACCTCATATCTCAGGAAGCTAGGTTCTTGAGGGATGAGGTTAGGCTCATACAACGCTTGTCATGTCGGGTGAGCAGGCTATATGGATGAGTATAGCCTCACAGATTGGTGAGGATGCCGCTATCGCGGTTGATGTTTTTCTTATATTGTCATAGCTGAGAATAGAAAAAAGCAGCACAGGAGTAGAACCTCCTGCACTGCTTTACTATATTTTCGCTATCGTATTTATAAGCTCGCGAACCTTTTTGATAACTTCTTTGATTGAATCTGTTAATTGTTCCATTCTTTTAAGGCCTCTTGAATAATTTCGCGCCTTTCTCTGACATAGTGAAGAATAAAGGAAGGTTCATTCAGATATGTGGTAAAGCTGCTTTTTCTCGTAAAATCATCACGTATGGCAGGGGTGATCTGATCGTACATACGGGTGACAGTGAAATCAATTTTATCCTCTGTAAAGGAGGTATTTAATAAGCGCTTCATAATGAGTTTGTATGTTTTGCGGCAAGAAGCAAAAGTAAAGAGCTTGCTTGTCAGCTTGTTATAGCCAACGAAACGGACGAGATCACTCCCACAAGGCTTTCCATAACAATTTCTGCCCCAGGTTCCCTCGTAGTCCCAAGGAATAATTCGATATTTTCCTGTTGCTCTGTGTTCATACAAGGCATAATTTTGATCAAATCCATCATAATTGCCCGTTAATACGGCGCCTGCCAGCCATAGTAAGTATTGTTTCACATCTAATCGTTTGGCTGTAAGCTCAACCAGTCTTTTGCCAGACAGATTATTAATGCCTCGCACGAATCGAACGAGACGCAGCTTCGTCTTCTCCTTCCCTTGAACAAGCTCATACCCGTCAAATAGTGAGGTCTTCTTATCCTTGGTAATGGGATCGATTAGACTGAAATCGGCGCTGTCATTAACGGCATATACGATAGAGCGGTAATGGATGCCCCGTTTCTCGAAAAACCTTTTATCCACCGATTCAATTTCCAAATATACGCCTTGCGGCTGTCCGTTTATTTCGACCTGGATATGCTGAGTTTCTGGCGAAGGTACACCTATTTGATTGAAGAAGTGAAAGGAAAGAGCATTGCGAATCATGGAGGGATCATCGAACTCCGCGTTCCAATGAAACGTCTTGCCCCCATCAATTCTAACTTCGAATGACTTCTTATTGTAATTGCGCGTATGGCCCCCACGTATACCGAACATGGCTGTGTAGGTTTTTCCGGACATTTCAATCGTTATGGGTTTAAACGCTCTATTCCAAGCATCCTCTTTCAAGGCAATAAGATCTGCGGCATTTATCGTTATTTTTCTAAGCGGAAGCTCCTCCATAATACGCACCCCTTGGGCAAAAGATAAAGCCTATCGTATACGATAGGCTTTTGTTCTTATTACCCTATTCCGCTCGCTTGAGTTTTGATACCATTTGCCCCTGAAGCTAATTAGTTCGAGAAGACTTATCTGCCAGAACGGTTGCCAGGGGAGCCGCCAGTGCGGTTGCCACGGGAGCCACCAGTGCGGTTGCCGCGAGAGCCGCCAGTGCGATTACCAGGGGAACCACCAGTACGGTTGCCACGGGAGCCGCCAGTGCGGTTGCCGCGAGAGCCGCCAGTGCGGTTGCCACGGGAGCCACCAGTGCGATTACCAGGGGAACCACCAGTGCGGTTGCCACGGGAGCCGCCAGTGCGATTACCAGGGGAGCCACCAGTGCGGTTGCCACGAGAGCCGCCAGTGCGGTTGCCACGGGAACCTCCGGTACGGTGACCATGGGAGCCTCCTGAGTGATGTCCACCCGAAAGGTTTTGTTCTTCTACAGTTTTTTGATCTGACATTTAATCTCCTCCTTAAACTCGGATAACATAGCTTATGTGTTGAATCTACTAATGTATGGGTTAAGCTCTTATTCTTTGAAAAATAGATACTAATCTAGTACCTCTTGTATGCGGGATACATATAAATATATTACATATCGTCTCCCATGATAGATGAAGTGAATCAGGTGTTGGAGGGATGCCAGCATAACAAGCTGAACCATAAGGAATTGTTCAAATGTCCACTGTCGGGTAGCTGTTAATTTAATAACCATTAATTAAGAAATTATCGGAGGGATTCATTCATGAGTTATTTTTGCCAATATCCGTTTGCAGGACAGTCTAATAATAGTAACAACCACAGAAGCGGTCGCAGAAACGAGCACAAAAGTGATCATAAAAGCAGCAATAAAGATGCTAAACGTGATTGCTTCAAAGAATTAATAGGGAAAAATGTGAAAATTAATAGAGGAGGCCCAGACTCCATCGAAGGGAAGCTTCTCGCCATTCCAGCGGATTACCTTGTAGTAAGCACAAAAGAGGGAATTGTCTATGTTAATCTTGAGCATGTAAAGAGTGTAAGTGAGCTTCAGCATCAAAAAAGCTCAGGACGGCAACGCGACTTCATCAGAGCAAACAGCTTCCAAGGGGTAATCAAAGCCTTTAATCAAGAGTTCGTACAAGTGAACTGGGGCGGACCTGAGAAGCTAGAGGGATTCTTGACTGAAATATGCAAAGATTCTATTAAGCTGGTTGATAATCGCCAAGTTATTCAAGTAGCAACTGAGCATATTAAATCGATCAAAAAAGCAGGCAAATCTGGTGGCGACCGTACAGGCGGAGATCGCACAGGTGGAAACAACAATAACAAGAGCAATAACAATAACAAGAGCAATAACAATGACAACAATAAAGATAAAAATAAGAACAATAATAAGAACGATAATAAGAACAAAAATAGAAACAGAAATGATCAAACAGGAGGCAACCGCACGGGAGGCGATCGTTCCGGCGACAACCGTCGCACGGGAGGCAGCCGTACAGGAGGCAATCGCTCTGGTCGTAACCGCACAGGAGGCAACCGTACGGGAGGCAGCCGCTCCGGCGGCAAAAGATAGGATTAAAGAGGATTAGCAACAGAGCCGGGTCGGCAGCTATGCCATGCCCGGCTCTACTATAGCGAATTTGGAAGAAAGCTTGGGTGAAAGGAGGCTGATTTCATGAAAAACCGCCATCCGCTGATAGACCAGCAAGTCGAAGTAGAGATAGCAGGGAAGATGAACCCTATACGCGGGAAATTAATTGAATTTGGTCAAGATATACTAGTTATGCATAACGGGTCTCAATTTTTATATGTGCCATTAGTTCATTTACAGCAGCTTAGACCCTCAACACACTCGGAGGATTTAACCGTTGACCTGCCTGAATTGCCATTCGAGCCTTATTCGGACCCTATTTCTTATCGCAAAATATTAATGAATGCCAAAGGCATGTTCTCTGAACTCTATATTACGGGCAACCAGTCTATTCATGGCTATGTTACAACCGTTATGAATGATTTCTTCGTATTCTATTCCCCGGTTTATCACAGTGTAATTGTCTCATTGCATCACCTGAAGTATTTGATCCCCTATAATCCTGACGTAACGCCCTATACGTTAACTGCAGAGCAATTCCCGTTAAAACCATCTCCTCTAACGCTTGCAAGAACGTATGATCAGCAGCTTCGCAAGCTTATTGGGAAGTTCGTGGTGCTTGATCTTGGAGGGAATCCGAATAAAACTGGAATTCTCAAAAATGTTGATCAGAATATGATTGAGCTTGCTAATGCGAACGGTAACGGTGTCTATTTGCATTTTAGCCATGTCAAAACGGTTCACGTGCCTTAAACAATAGAGCGTCCTCAGGATTGCCATTACGGTGAAGCTGAAGGGCGCTCTTTGATTTCTATTGGCGTGCATTACTTTTTTGCTCATGGGGAAAGCTGGGAAAGAAGGATGTGAACAACCAAGATGAACTCGACAATCAAACCATTCGGGCTATGGCCTGCCGTTATGATTATTCTTCTAACTGTTGGGCTCGTGAATCATGTTATGGTAGTGCCGCTATTATTGGATGTAGCTCAGAGAGATGCATGGTTATGCATTCCTGTAGCGATTATTATTGCACTGCCGATCGCTGCTTTTCCCCTGCATCGTGTATTGATAAAAATGAACGGTCAGCCGATTAATCAATGGATGCGTAAACAGCATATTCCTTCTTTTGTTGTGTGGATCATTATGCTGATCATTATTCTGATGCTGTTCATTATTGCCTTCGAGACCTTGGTCGATGTCGTATCTTGGACTACAGCAACTTATTTGCCTCGAACTCCTCCGCTTGTGATCAGCATCGTATTATGCCTCGTATGTTTGTTCGCTGCAATATCGGGGCTTAGAACGATCGCTTATGTATCCTGCATTTTATTGCCGATTGTAGTGGTATTAGGTGACTTTGTTATGACAGCGAACATGCCGGCAAAAGATTACCGATATTTGCTTCCGATGCTGGAAACGGGTCTTATGCCTGTGCTTAAGGGAGTCATGTATAGCTTGTCTTCCTTTATGGAGCTGACTTTATTATTGCTTATTCAGCATCATGTGAAAGGAAGATTCAAAAAGTGGCAGCTGCTGCTGCTTTCCCTAACTCTCATGCTGCTGACGATCGGACCAACAATCGGAGCGATTACGGAATTTGGACCGGTACAGGCTAAATCGCTTCATTTCTCTGCCTTTTCACAATGGCGCTTAGTGAAGATAGGGAAATATTTCGAGCATGTTGATTTTTTTGCCGTCTATCAATGGTTAGCTGGAGCATTCGTTCGAATAGCTGTACCGATATATCTGATTACAGAATTCAGCCCTTTTCATAAGCTGAAGCATCGTTGGATTGGATCGGCTGCCAGCATTATCCTCCTAATTACAGCTACCCATCTCATGCTGCGTAACATGCTGCAATTCAAACGGATCATGGAGCTTTATTTTTCAATCTCCTGGATCATATTCCTCTTTATACTTCTGCTCCTTTGGGCAGTGTCGTTCTTAAAGGCCAAACAACCATTGATGAATAAAGGGGGACAAAAGGGATGAGGGACAAGGAGCAGGTTAAAAGAAAGGAACGAATTGCTCGAATTATAGAGACGCTGAAGGGCTCCGAAGACGTCATTCTCCAAGAAATAACCGCAGGTGAGGAGAAGGAGCTATTCCAGCTTCTGTCTTGTGCGGGTATGGTCGATATGCAGACAATGTACATAGCACTGTGCCCGCAGCTTGATAAGCTCGCGGATCGGCTAAGATATGAAAGCAACACCTTTGAACAAGCCTCGCAGCATCCGTCGGCGGTGCATCCCGGCTCCTTAGGCAACCAGTTGCCTTTGGATACGAAGGAGGATGAGCAGAATTTCTATGCTTGTCTGTTCTCAGGAAGCGTACTTGTCATTCATAAAGAAAGTGGTCATGTCTATGAATTCGACATATCGAGCCAGCCGGGAAGACAGCCGGAAGAATCTTCTATGGAGCTGTCTCTCAAAGGCCCGCGTGACGGATTTGTAGAGAAATTATCAGTCAATGTTGCCTTAGTGCGCAGAAGGCTGCGTACCCCCGATCTGCATTGTGAATATTGGAAGATTGGGTCGGATACGCAGACAGAGGTTGCTCTTATGTACTTGAAGAGTGAAGCCGATTCGCAATTGGTTGAAGAGGCTAGACGAAGGCTTCGTTCCATTCATATTAAGGCTCTTCATGGCTCTTCCGAATTGGAGGAGCTTATTTCGGACCGTCCATATAGCTTATTTCCATTAGTGGACTACATTGGGCGGCCCGATTATGTCGTTCACTCCATGTTAAGGGGCAGAGTGACTTACTTTGTTGACGGATCGCCTACAGTTATTATAGCTCCCGCAAGCTTGACATTGCTGACCAAGTCACCGGAAGATGACCATCTTCCGTATTATTTCGTTTCTTTGGAGCGGCTGCTTCGTTACGTAGGTCTATGCCTAGCCCTTTTTCTTCCAGGATTCTGGATTGCGTTGTCTGCGTTTAATACCGATCAGGTTCCGTTTACTTTACTAGCGACCGTAACGATTTCTCGAATTGGTTTGCCGATTTCGTCAACGATGGAGATGTTCCTCATGCTTGCGATGTTCGAGCTCTTCAGGGAAGCGGGGGTACGGCTGCCCCGTCCTGTCGGTCAGACGGTCTCTGTTGTAGGCGGGCTTATTATCGGTGATGCAGCTATACGGGCAGGCCTAACATCTCCGACGATGCTAGTGACAGCAGCGATTACAGCCGTAGCGACATTTACGTTAGTGAATCAGTCCCTAAGCGGGACGGTCAGTATTCTTCGTTTTGTCATTTTGTTAATGTCTTCAATTTTGGGGATATTCGGCTTTTTTATCTCTATCTTTGGCTTGCTGATTTATATTTGCTCGCTTGAGTCTTTCGGCAGACCTTACCTATTCCCGTTGGCACCGATCAAATGGAAGATGCTAGTCTCATCCTTAATGCAGAAGCCATGGAAGAAGCGCCGGCCTGGAGGCAGATTATGAATGCTGTTCAAGCAATAAGAAAATGGCTGAAGCTGCTGCTCATTATTAGTATGCTGAGCATTACGACAGGATGTTGGGATGAGGTGGACCTGCAGGATGTGAGCTATGTCTCCGCGCTGGGGGTAGATTATGTAAATAATCAGTTTGTCGTCTATGCACAAGTCATATCCTTCAGTTCCATTGCCAAGACGGAGAGCCCTACGACAATCAGAAGCCCTCTATGGATAGGAAAAAAATCAGGGGACTCGATGTTCGATGCCTTGTTTTCGTTAATGGACACTTCCCAGTACTACTTGAGCTTCGATCATCTTAAGTCAGTTGTCATTCAAGAAAGAGCATTTAAAGAAATAAGGCCCATTATAGATGGGATTAATCGTATGCGATCTACTCGATTCACCTCTAATATTTTTGGCCTGCGTTCAGATATTCAAAAGCTGTTTGAATTGGATACTTTTTTTGAATCGACAGCTTTGACAAGTACATTATATTCTCCAATAATTGAACAGGAGCAGAACAGCTTCGTTGATCCGTTAACGATGCAGACCTTTATCAGAAGTGCAACTGAACCGGCTATGACCTCATTGCTGCCAGCCATTGTGTCAAGAGATCAGGATTGGAGAAATAATAAAAAAGCAATGAACCTGTCTGTCGTTGAAGGAGTATTTTCCTTTTATGATGATACGGGCGCGACTTTTTTTCATAGGGATCAGGTTGAAGGACTAGGTTGGATGAATGAAAACTTTAAGCGGCGAGTAGTCACAATCAAGGAAGACAAGCAGCTCGCTTCCGTGATCATTGAGAAGTCGCATATGACTGTCAAAGCCGTATGGTCTGGCGATGAACCTGAGTTCAAGCTCTTGTTGGAATTGAAGGGGCATGTTGTAGAGTGGGACTCAACGATTAGCCATGAGCAGTTGCCGCAAGTAGTTAACAAGATTGTAAAAAAACAAATTGAAGATACATATTTAAAAGGGTTAAAAGCAAACAGGGATTTATTCTCGCTAGAGCATGTGCTGTATCGCTATCACTATGGCAAGTGGAAGCAATTAAAGAAAAAGGATTGGAAGCTTTCACCGGAGGATTTAACAATTGAAGTGAATTGTCATATTAGGCATTTTGGGGAGATCGAGATTCAGGGGGGAGGCTGATGTCTTCAAATTGTTGATAGGCGTTTTGCAGATACATAAAACAAGAATGACGGGCTCATAATAGGTGTGGCTTGAACTTTGGCATAAAGGAGAATGGACCATGTTGAAACCAATCACGGCAAAGGAATTGGAGTATATCGCTGATTCGCTGTCTAATGAGGATTTGCTCATTAAGCAATGTACGATTCTGGCGACAGCATCCACCAATCCGACGCTTCGACAAGCAGGCTTGAATGAGCTCCATACCCATCAACAGCATTACCAGACTTTGATGCAGGCGCTGCAGCAGCATCAAAGCTTGGCACCTACACAGCCTCAGCAATAGCACTATCCAAAGGAGGGATAACGTATGTACCAACAACAATCACAGCAAGCATTGCCGGATGAGGATTTGGCTTATACGGTATTGTCTGATCTGAAGCGAGTTGTCCGCGAATATGCGACGGCTGCTACGGAAGCAGCTTGTCCAGAAGTTCGCCAGCTGTTCACGAATTTGCTTAGCAGCACATTGAAGCTTCAAGGAAGCTTGTTCCAAGCGATGCAATCGCAGAATATGTATAGTACAGCTTCTCCCGCATTACGCCAAGAGATTGATAAACAAACGAAGGAATATCAACAGACGCAGCAAAAGACTGCTCAATTTCTTCAACAGCGAATTGGCGGCAATTCGAACAATATCCAGTATGGTCAATATCAGCAGCCGCAGCATCAGAACAATCAGCAGTCCCATCAGCCGTATTATATGTAAGGAGTATGCTAAGACCCTTCGGGGTCTTTCGTTTTTTTCTTTGCAGGAAATTCCGATTCGTTGTAATATTATCTGTATACCACAGGCGTATTGGAAGGAGATTGGCGATGAACGAATTACAGTTAAAAGTGTTGGAATTGCTTAAGGAAGACGCGAGACGGGATGCAGAGCTGATTGCCACCATGCTTGATAAGCCAGTGGAGGAAGTGAAGCAGGCGATTACCGTACTAGAGAATGATCATATCATCGTCAAATATGCTACAGTTGTGAACTGGAGCAAGGTGGATGACGAGAAGGTTACGGCACTTATTGAGGTTCAAATTACACCAGAGCGCGGACGGGGCTTTGAAGGCATCGCCGAACGCATTTATTTATATCCTGAAGTGAAGTCTGTGTACTTAATGTCTGGAGCCTATGATCTGCTTGTGGAGATCGAAGGGAAAAGCTTGAAAGAGGTTGCCTCTTTTGTTTCGAATAAATTATCTCCTATCGACAAAGTATTGTCGACCAAGACGAATTTTATATTAAAAAAATATAAACAAGACGGAATTATCTTCGAGGAGCATGAAGGTGACCATCGTTTGATGATTTCGCCGTAAAAGGGTGATGGCAATGATAAAGGATAAAGGAATATTAACCTCTAACCCGGCAGATCGCCAATCGATGATGGATTATTTGTCACCACTGGCACGGGGAATCAAACCGTCTGGAATAAGACGCTTTTTTGATTTGGTGAGCACACGTAAAGATGTGATAACGCTTGGAGTTGGCGAGCCTGATTATGTAACGCCTTGGCATGTCCGCGATGCGGCTGTCTACGCGTTAGAGAAAGGCAAGACTCAGTATACCTCCAATGCAGGCATGCCTGAGCTGCGAGGCGCGATCGGTCAATATCTGCATGATCAGTTCGCAGTAGATTATAATCCTGCTGATGAGATATTAGTTACGGTCGGCGGAAGTGAAGCGATTGACCTGGCTCTGCGAGTGTTAATCTCGCCGGGCGACGAAATTATGATTCCAGAACCATGCTACATATCTTATTCGCCAATTACTACATTGAGCGGTGGCCGTGCAGTTGGGATTGAGACTTTTGCCAAGGATAATTTCAAGCTGAAGGCGGAATCGCTGCAAGCAGCTATCACGCCGAAGTCCAAAGTTCTTATTCTATGCTATCCTAGTAATCCTACAGGCGGCATCATGACCTATGAGGATTGGCTGCCGATTGCCAAGGTCGTAGAGGACAATGATCTGATCGTTATTTCCGATGAGATCTATGCGGAGCTGACCTATGGTTCGAAGCATGTTAGCTTTGCTGCTATGCCGGGCATGAAGGATAGAACGATCCTCGTCAGCGGCTTCTCCAAAGCTTTTGCGATGACAGGCTGGCGCATGGGCTATGCATGCGGTCATCCTGAACTGATTGGCGCGATGCTGAAGGTTCATCAATATACAGTTATGTGCGCTCCGATTATGGGGCAATATGCTGCTTTGGAAGCTCTGACTCCGCATGGACTGGAAGAGAAGGACAAAATGATGGAATCATACAATCAGCGGCGGCGTCTTGTTGTACAAGGATTCCGCGAGATCGGCCTCGATTGCCATGAGCCGGAAGGCGCGTTCTATGCTTTTCCTTCCATTCAGTCAACGGGTCTGACCTCCGAGCAGTTCGCACAGCGTCTTCTTGAAGAGGGCAATGTTGCGGCAGTGCCAGGCGATGTATTTGGCCTTGGCGGCGAGGGACATCTGCGCTGCTCCTACGCAACATCAATAACTCAGCTAACGGAAGCGCTAGATAGAATTGGACAATTCGTGCATAAGCTGAAGTAGGACTCTTATAATCAGTCAGCAAGCCAGTAGGATCTCCTTTCCTGCAAGCTTGCTGATTTTTTTGTGGGAATGGCTGATTTCATTCGAGATTCTTCAAGAAAACTCTGGGGTCACAACAGTTGGAAAGTATAAGGCAATGGCGAGAGAAAGCACTTATTTGTGTTATAGTAGTATCATAAATGATTATGAAGTAACTAACGGGGAGTGGAATACCCATGAAATTATATACTCGAACAGGTGACAGCGGTCAAACCTCATTGATCGGCGGACGTGTCCGTAAGGATGATATTCGCGTTGAAGCCTATGGCACCATTGATGAGCTGAACTGTTTCGTTGGTCAAGCAGCAGCGGAGGCGGCCAAGCATCAGGAGCTTAAGGAGCTGACCGAGCTTCTAATCGATATTCAACAAGAATTGTTTGATTGCGGCTCGGATCTGGCTTATGCGGTACCAGGAGCACCACTTAAGGTAACGGAGGAGCCAGCGTTGAAGCTCGAGACGATTATCGATCAATATATCGCTGAGGCGCCTGAGCTAACCCGTTTCATTCTCCCAGGCGGGAGTAGTGTATCCGCTCTTTTGCATGTATGTCGTACGGTATGTCGACGTGCGGAGAGACGGGTTGTAACGCTTATGGCAGAGCATCCGGTTAATGCTGAAGTAAGTAAATATTTGAACAGGCTCTCGGACTTTTTCTTCGCAGCTGCAAGAGTGGCGAACGCCAAGCTTGGCGTTCCCGATACGGAGTATGTAAGGAGCGCGGAAGTGTTCCGCAAACCGAAAAAATGACAGAGGATCGCTATTATAGACCGCTTGTTATAGATGTTGGCGCTGAGGAGCAAGGACTTGAGGTGAGGACTTTGCTCAAGCGCAGACTTGGTGTATCACGAACGTTGATGTCCCGTCTCAAGCTGACTGAGGAAGGTATTACCGTCAATGGGGTAAGAGCCTATACGTCAGCTAAGGTTGCTGAAGGGGATCAGATTGTTATTCGGATGGAGCAGGAAACGTCTGAGGACATTTTGCCTGAGCTTATTCCGATTGATATCGTTTTTGAGGATGAGTACTTGTTGATTGTGAACAAGCCTGCTGGTATTGTCGTTCATCCTACGCATGGTCATTATACAGGTACACTGGCTAATGGAGTGGTACAGCATTGGAAAGCAAAGGGTGAACGCGTGAGATTCAGGCCAGTGCATCGTTTGGATGAAGATACATCGGGCCTCGTAGCTATCGCCAAAAACCCTTATATTCATCAGCAGCTGTCTGATCAGTTGCAGGCAGGTACAATTATGAAGCTGTATCGTGCTTATGTGTACGGCAGCCCCGAACGAATGGAAGGGACAGTGGATGCCCCTATTGATCGTGATCCAGACCAGCCGCATGTCCGAATCGTTACACCAATAGGCTACCCGTCAGTGACTCATTATAAGACTGCGGCTGTATTCGGCAACGGCGATGCAGCGATGGTGAAGGTGAAGCTGGAAACCGGACGAACCCATCAGATACGGGTCCATATGCTGCATATTGGCTGTCCATTGATCGGTGACGGAATGTATGCGCCGGATTCGGTGAAGGCACCAGCATGGGAAGCGGCAGTAGGCCGCCAAGCCTTGCATGCGGAGACGCTAGGGCTTACGCATCCTATTACGAAGGAATGGATGGAGTGGACGGCTAGCCTGCCGAAGGAGCTTGTTAACCTTGAGCAGCTTTTGGGCAGTGTGTCACTATAATTTGGACTTGGAATGTCAGAGTTCACTGAGCTTATTATTAGCTGTCAATTAGTTGACTAATCAGCCGACAACGGATAGAACTGACTAATCAGCTTGGATTAGACAAGCAATTGAGCAGTAAGAGTGAGCATTCAAATACTCGGCTAGTAAGATGGCGAAGTCTTTCTCTAATAAGTGAAGTGAATTTCTCTATTTGTCTGGATTTGCAGGTGAAAAGGAGCAATAGTGAGTCTAGGTTCATGTTTGGAGAAGCTCACATCTTGAATAATGGGCCCTGGTTACGCTATCCGTCATTGAAGGCCGTAAAACAGTTGGTTATGTGAAGCTGTCTTCACTAATCCGTGAAAACGAATCACAGATATCTTTTATCATTACTGTGAGTCGTCTAGCACTTATGGATTACTCTAAATGGTGAAATAGATTCGCAGAAGTATCTCTAGTGACTTACACTAAAATTTGATAGATTCATGCAGTTGTGTCGATAAGGCTAACATTAAATAGTGAATTTCCACAGTAAAGCTATATAGAAACTACACGGGCTGAATGATATTCAGCAAAACGAAGTGCAAGCTCATGAAGTCAGTTATGCACTACAAAGCTTTGGAGGAGGAACATAAGAGATGAGTAAAGTAACGATCTATCAATATCCCAAATGCGGCACATGCCGATCAGCAGTGAAATCATTGCAAGCGAAGGGCAATGAGGTTGAGCTGAAGCATATTGTTGAGGAGACACCTACTGCGGATGAGCTGAAGCAGCTGGTAGCTAAGAGCGGATTGGATCGGAAGAAATTTTTCAATACATCTGGTGATGTATACCGCTCGCTGGGGCTGAAGGACAAGCTGGATACGATGAGTGAAGATCAGCAGTATGAATTGCTCGCATCCAATGGCATGCTTATCAAGCGCCCTATCGTGACAGACGGTACAAAAGTGACTGTTGGATACAAGGAAGAACAATTTGAACAAGAGTGGAATGGGTGATTCAGTCATGCAGGCGAAGCAATGGCGTTCCGATCGGTTATCGCAGCTAGGCTCTTCTATTTTTACAGAGGTGGCGCAGTGGAAGCAGCAGGCGATTCAATCAGGAGCAGATATTATTGATCTTGGTATCGGGAGCCCTGATAAGCCGCCTACCGCTGCTGTAAGAAAGGCGCTTAGTGATGCTGCTCTTCGCTCTGATGTCTATGCTTATCCGGGTTCACATGGAAGCAAGGCTTTTCGTGAGCAAGCTGCCGCTTGGATGGATTATCGGTTCGGAGTAAAGGTAGATCCCGTAGAGGAAATAGTCTCGCTTATGGGTTCTCAGGATGGATTGGCCCATCTGGCTATGGCATTATGCAATGCAGGTGATATTGCGCTTGTTCCTGATCCTGGTTACCCCATCTATACAGCAGCGCTTGCCCTTGCTGGAGTAGAGCCTTATTTGATGCCGCTGAGAGCGGACAATGATTATTTGCCGAATTTGGATAGGATTCCGGATGAAGTCTGGGATCGCGCCAAATTTATTTTGCTGAACTATCCGGGCAATCCTATATCTGCTATTGCGGATTTGAGCTTTTTCGAGCGGGTTCTGGTCAAGGCTCGTGAGCATGGCGTGCTGGTGGTTCATGATGCGGCTTATTCCGAAATGGCATTCGATAGTGTTGAGCCGCCTAGTATATTAGAAGTGCCAGGTGCTCTGGATGGTGCTGTTGAATTTCATTCGTTGTCAAAAAGCTTTAATATGGCAGGCTGCCGTATTGGTTTTCTAGCGGGTAATCGAGAAGCTGTAGGTGCGCTGCGGGAGCTGAAAGGCAACATTGATTACGGCGTATTCGCGGCTATTCAAGAGGCTGGAGTCGTTGCGTTGAAAGAAGCTATGTCGGACAAAGAGAAGCCTCCGAAGGCAGGACATTTATATGAGCGCCGGCGGGACTTATTTATCGAGGCGCTTCGTAAAGAGGGCTGGGAGGTTGCAAAGCCAAAGGGCACGATGTTCATATGGGCCGCCTTGCCTAATATGGCGTGGAGCTTGTCTGAGCCATGGACCTCCCGTCGAATTTCCCAGGAAATGCTCGAACGAATCGGGGTTGCTGTCATTCCTGGAGAAGCCTTCGGCAGTGAAGGAGAAGGCTACGTCAGGATTGCATTGGTTGAAGATGAGGAAAGGCTGCTCGAAGCAGCAAGACGGATTGGAAGCTTCATTAGAGGGTGTTAGTTATAGAATGTGGAGAGTGAGCTTATATGATAGAACCAAAGAAAACGTTGATCGTCGATGGGATGGCTCTTTTATTTAGGGGATTTTATGCAACCTCCTATGGCGGATATATTAGAAAGACAGCAACCGGGCTGCCTACAAACGCGGTATATGGCTTTATTCAATATTTATTTGATGCCATTAAAGAATATAGCCCGACTCATATTATTTGCTGCTGGGATATGGGAAGCAAGACCTTCCGCAGCGAGTTGTTTGATCAATACAAATCGAATCGAGTGGCACCTCCTGAAGAGCTGATTTCACAGTTCGACTTGGTTAAGGATGTCGTTACCTCATTAGGGATTTCCAACTTGGGTCTACATCATTATGAAGCTGATGATTGCATTGGTACCTTGGCGGCTCTTATTAGCGGGGAATCGGAAGTTGTTATATTGACAGGTGATCATGACATGCTTCAATTGTTATCGGATCAAGTATCGGTATCGATTATGAAAAAAGGCAGATCGAATTATTGCTTGTATACGCCAGCTCTATTATGGGAAGAGAAGCAGATAACCCCTGCTCAAATGATAGATTTGAAGGGCTTTATGGGAGATACGAGTGATAATTATCCTGGCGTGCGCGGTATTGGGGAGAAAACAGCACTCAAGCTATTGCAGCAGTTTGCTACGGTGGAAGAGGTTCTTGATAATTTGGACTTGATTTCTCCATCCGTTAGGAAGAAGATAGAAGCAGATAGAGAGATGCTTATTCTATCGAAAGCATTGGCTACAATCAAGCAAGATACGCCAGTAAGCTGCAACTTGCATGAATGCGTTCTTCAAATCAGCCGAGAGTCAGCCGAGAAAAGGTTCAAAGAGCTTGAATTCGAAAGCCTGCTCAAGCTGATCAGTTAAACAAGCTATGATTGATATGGAATGCCACGCCTCATTAAGGAGGAATACTGGATGATGAATTTAGCTTCAGAACTAGAGCGGATCAATCGGTCTCTGATCGCCAATGGATATAAGCTCACAACCCAAAGGGAAAAAATAGTAAGCGTGCTGCTCGAGCATGCCGAGGAGCATCTTAGCGCTGAGAATGTATATATGCTGGTCAAAGAGAAGTATCCGGAGATTGGCCTCGCTACGGTCTATCGTACGCTTGAGCTGCTGGCAGAGCTGCAAATTGTCGCCAAAATGAATTTTGGCGACAACGTCGCGCGATTTGATCTTCGTGATGCCAATCATGAACATATGCATCATCATCTAATCTGTCAAGTATGCGGTTCATTGCAAGAAATAGAAGAGGACTGGCTGCAGGAGCTTGAGGAACGCCTTGAACGCGAGCTAGGCTTCAAGGTGCTGGATCATCGCCTTGATTTCACTGGCAAGTATCATAAATGCCGAAAAGGCAGATGTAAGAGAACCCGCAAGGCGGTTTCATAGCTATAGTGAACGGGTAGTAGAGATTGTCCTTAGGGCAATCTTTTTTTTATATTCAGGGCGTAACAAACAGGATCTCCTATTTGTTGTTAAAAGTAGGCCTTCGCATTCCGATATACTAGAATAGGCGAGAATAAATTCAAATCAGTCATCAATCAAGGAGTGAAAAGAAGTAATGAAAAAGCCAGCGATTGTTGTAATGATCGGAGCGCTTGCTTGTTCTCTATTAATGGGAGCAGGAGCAAATGATAGGCAGGTGGAAGCTGCGGCAGCAGACAGCACCGTAAAGATATCGTATCCTGCAGCAGCAGTCACACTGACGACAGACAAGCGACTTCCACTTGAGAGCAAGCTGAAGCTGTCAAAAGAGGTGCCTGTTCTGTATGAATCAGGCAATCCGGCAATTGCACGGGTGAATAGTGCGGGCGTTGTAATTCCGGTCGCAACAGGGACGACGAATATTTGGATTAAGTCGGCTTCATCGGGCTATAAAGGACAATTGAAGCTCCCAGTAACGGTGAAGAAGGGTGTCTCTAGCCTGAAGGCTGTACATTCATCCAAAACGGTTAAAGTTTCGGGAAAATCCTATACAGTGCAGACAGTGACTATCCCAAAAGGGATGCCAGTAACAGCAGGGTTGTCCAGCCGGACAGTCGGTGCGCTTCAACCACTGCTTAGTATAGCGAAGGCCTACGGGGCAGATACCGCGATTAATGGCACCTATTTTGAAGCATATGGCGGGGTGCCTGACCCGTACGGAACAGTAATTAGCGATGGCATCGTTGAGCATATCGGGAATACAGGTACAAGCGTTGGATTCAAATGGGATGGAACGGCTGTTATGGATACGCTTCGCGTGAAAATAAAGGGTGCTACAGACGGCTCCTATAATCATCCGAATAATTGGTATGTTTATTTCGTGAATCGTACACCGACGCAGGGGATTGCTTCTGCTGTTATGTTCACACCGAAGCGTGGAGGCAAAGTTGGCTTCAGCTATGGCTCTGCTGTGACTGTACGCAAGGGTGTCGTGACGAAGGTGGGCAAGAATAGCAATGCGGCCATTCCCAAAGATGGTTATGTATTAGTGTTCAATGGAGCGGAAGAGAAGCTTGCGAGCCGATTCAAAGTAGGAACGCAGGTGGATTATACCGTAACGTATACGAATGCGGCCGGACAAGAGATTGACTGGAATAATGTGCATACGGCTATCGGAGCAGGTCCGCGTCTTGTAAAAGACGGTAAACTAGCTGTTAATCCAGCTCAGGAAGGGTTCAGCAGCCCGAAAATATTAACAGCGGGCGGTGCCCGCAGCGGAATTGCAATTAAGAAGGACGGAACGATCATAATTGCTACTGTACCTGGCGCAACAATCAAGCAATGGGGCAGCATCATGCTGCAGCTTGGCGCTTATCAGGCTATGAATTTGGATGGAGGCGCATCGTCCGGACTCTATAAAGATGGTAAGCTTATGACTTCGCCCGGTCGTGAATTAAGCAATGCCCTCGTATTCGGCAAAAATTTGAAGTGGTAATCATAGAATGCCCCTGCTCTTCGCCTTATTTAGAGGCATGAGGAACAGGGGCATTCTTGTATGATACAGGGTTAAGCTTATGCGTTAGGGCTCATCCAAAGCATCCGGAATGGCCTCATAATCGTCATCGCCGGGATAGTCTCGTCCAAGTCCTGCATGAAGGGAACGGTTCTCATAGGAAAACCGATTGGAAGGACGTTGATCGACACGCCATGGCGTACTTTTTCCAAGTGATTCAGACAATAGGCTGGCACCATAAGGCCCTTCTGGAAATTCCTCTGGAATCAAGTCATTGCGTTGCGATTCCACCGTAGATACATCCGTGTATTCATTGCGTTCTTCGTCGACAAACCGATCCACTCAATAATCCCTCCTGAAATAGCTGCTTGTTGTGCTAACTATCTCAGTGTTCCCTGATTAATCGGTAAAATGCACCGTTCCCACCACAAAATATAGAAATTGGGCAAGCTCGGAAGCCTCTTCCTCAGTTATCTTGAAGGTGTGCTCCAAATAGCCTTCTTCCTCAAGATCATCTGGCCCGATAATGGCGGTCCGGCCAGATTGCAGGTCAACGATGAGCTTCTTGCCGTAGAATCGGCTTGTAGCTGTGATAGCAAGGTCAAATCGCTTCATGCTCGGTACGATAAAAGTGACAAATCGGGTTGAGGTGTCCTCGGTTGTATCGGACATAAAATCAAAGTCAGGCAACAGCATAATAAAAATCCTCCACTCATTGGTTTCATTCATTATACATCAATAATGCTTGTCAGACAGGGAGCAATATGGTAGCATACAGGTAATTGAATGTTTGGACGTGAGGAAGCACCTCTTTTGCCTATGGCGGAAGAGGTGCTTTTTGTCGTTCTATCCATTCATACTATATTTATTTTGGGAGTGAATGTATGATGCAAATCGTATTTTTGAACACCTTTGATATGCTGATCTCGGATGGCCCAGTTGTCAGTGGACAACTGTCGATTCGTGAGAGTGAGGGGATTTGGAGCGTTGTTTGGTCGGAAGGTGAAGGGACCCAGTACTCTTGGTTTGAGGGCACCTCATGGGAGGAGATGATGGCTGCTTTTCGCCACGGTGTGGCAGTCAAGATGGGTGAGGGCTATACCCCAGTTATTGATGGCATGCTGGAGGATAAGCGTGCTACTATTGGAAGCTTCCAGTCAATGCTTCATTGCTATGGGGAGCACTATGGGAATCAGGAATTATTCGAGGAGCTTCGAGAATGGCGCCGTAATAAAGCGGCAGAAGAGAAGAAATCCGCCTATTTAATTGCAACCAATCGGATGCTGTGGATGATCAGCGCGTTCATTCCCCATACCTCAGAAGAGCTGCTGCAGCTTCCCGGTTGGGGGGAGGGCAAGCATTCCGCCTATGGCCCTGACATTCTTGCGATCACAGTTAAAGAGTCTCGTACGACACAGTTTCCGCTGCAATGGGTGACGGGTAAGTTGGATTCCTCTGTTTATACCAAATGGGTTTATAAACAGAAGGAAATTAAGTACAAGAATGATATGACGAAGCAACAACAGAAGAAGTTCATTCTAAGCTTCATAGGAAGTGGAGGCACGCTTGAGCAATTGGTTGCCAAGCTGGAATTGCCGCGCCGTGAGATTATGGACCGGATCGAGCAATTGGAAACGGAAGGCTATGATTTTGAAGCCTTGATTACGAGAGAGCTGTCTGCTATGCCTGAAGCGGAGCAGCAGCTTGTAGAAGAAGCTTTCCGGTTGGAGGGAGACCGCTATTTGAAGCCTGTGCTGCAGCATGTCTATGGAGCAGAGGGAGTGAAGGATAAACAGGCAGATGTATTATATGAGAGGTTGAGGCTGCTGCGTATGCGATATCGCAAACAAAGCGAGCAACAGGCGATGTAATGCTACAATATTAGTCTGAATTAACGGGTATTCCGTGGAGTGTTCCAAGCCTAAGAATACCCGTCCTGGTTATTAAATAGTTAGGAAAGCCTCTCTCTTTCTTCCCTTATAACCTTCACGTCCGATTTTTCCCTGTAGGATGTTAATAGTGAAGAATATAACCAATTCCACCATTTGGATGATAGGTTATCTTCCATTATAAAGGGATAGAAACAACACAGAGTCTAAATACATAGGACTAAAGTTTCAATAATAATGAAATTAGTATACTTGTCCTACATGTTTAAGTATAATAGAGACTATATTAGCACATGCGCGAACTTTGTCGAAAAGGAGCGTTTCTCTTTATGAAGGCAGAATATATTAATCCGTTTCTTGAATCAGCAAAAATTGTAATTGAACAGGTCATTCAGATACGTCCATCGACCGGAGAATTAGGGTTGAAGGATATTAAATTTGTTGAGAATTATATCTGGATTCAAATTGGTCTGAATGGTCAGATGAATGGAGACATTGTGTTTGGGCTTAGTGAAGAGGTAGCGCTAAAAATGGTATCGGCCATGATGGGCGGATTCGTTATCTCAGAGATGGATGAGATTGGACGCAGTGCTATATCGGAGCTTGGTAACATGATTAGTGGCAATGCCAGCACGATGCTGTTCAATCAAGGGGTAAGAGTAGATATTACGCCTCCCAAAGTGATCCATTCCGCTACAGCAGCAGGGTTTTCTGATAGGCAGGCGTTAACGATTCCGCTCATTATGGAGGGAATCGGCGAATTTGATATTCAAGTGTTAGTCGCCTCATAAGCAGGAACAGCTCCCTCGGGAGTTTTTTTTTTGCTTCTATAGGCATGTTCGAGTACACTTGAAGGATAACAAGGGATGAATATTGGCATAAGGGTGATGCTTGCTTGCTGCAAGGAAAAGTAGTTCTTATATCAGGAGCTTCCAGTGGTCTTGGTGCTGTAACAGCTAAGCTGTTAGCACAGCGCGGGGCAATACCTGTACTCACCGGACGCAATAGGGACAAGCTTCATGAGAGCGCAGCTGCGCTTGGGGCGGGGTGTGCCGTCTACCAAATGGACGTTACCAATAATGAGCAAGTGGAGCAAACGGTTGGTGATATCATCGCGAAATACGGGAGAATCGATATTTTATTGAATAATGCTGGATTCGGTAAATTCGAAAGCTTCCTTGATGCATCCGTTGAGAGCTTCGAGCAGATGATGGATACGAACTATATGGGGACGATTCGATGTACGAAGGCGGTCCTGCCATACATGCTGAGACAAGGTTCAGGACATATTGTCAATATTGCATCTATGGCTGGGAAAATAGGCTCCGCCAAGTCGACGGGCTATTCGGCTTCCAAGCATGCTGTGCTGGGATTCACGAATTCTCTGCGAATGGAATTGAAAAGCAAGGGTATTTATGTCTCGGCGGTGAATCCTGGACCGATAGCTACTGATTTTTTTGCGCTCGCTGACCCTACCGGTGCCTATGTGAAGAATGTAGGCTGGTTCATGATGAAGCCTGAGCATGTAGCACGTTCCATTGTCCGAGTAATGGAAAAAAGAAAAGCAGAGGTTGATTTGCCTGTAGCAGCATCTGTAGGAATTAAGCTGTATCAGCTGTTTCCTCGTTTAATAGATCGGTTTTTTGGAAGCTTGTTTAATCGAAAATGAAAATAGGGTTTGAATAAGAGAGGTATGCATGTATGAGTAAGCAGACGTGGATTGATCTTGGAATAAAGGAGCCGCTTGCTGACAAGCTGGTGGCTAATGGAATTATTGAACCGACAGTGGTTCAGGCGGAGACACTGCCTATTCTCCTCGGAGGCCGTGATGTATCTGCACGTTCTCAGACAGGCACTGGCAAGACGCTGGCGTATTTGTTGCCTCTTCTGCAGCAGCTTAACGCTTCTTCGGGTGCTATACAAGGAGTCATTCTGGCCCCTACGCAAGAGCTGGCGATGCAAATTGTGCGAGTCGCCGAGATTTATGTCGAGCCGTTGGGCCTTCGTGTGCAGCAGTTGATCGGAGGAGCCGCATTGAAGCGCCAGGTAGAAAAGCTCAAGCTGCGCCCGCAGCTCGTAGTGGGAACGCCCGGCCGTATTCATGAGCTATTGAAGCTGAGGAAGCTGAAGCTGCATGAGGTTCGCAGCGTAGTCATTGATGAGGCGGATCAAGTATTCGAGCTGGGCTCTACCCGCGAGGTGGAGGCTATTCTGTTCGCGATGGGGAATGAGAGACAAATTGCTTTCTTTTCCGCAACGTATCCTGATCAGATGGCTCGCTTCGAAAGCCGATGGATGAAGGATCCGGCACGAATCCAGGTTGCACCGCAGCATCGCGTATCGGAGACGATTGAGAATTTCTATATCGTAAGCGACAAACGGGACAAGACAGACACGGCTCGTCGTCTTATTAGACTATTGAATCCCAAGAGCGCGTTGCTATTTCTTAATGCAACAGATAATATAGCCAATTGGGAATCGAAGCTCAGCTATGAAGGCTTTACGGTTGAAACGTTGTATGGTGATGCAGACAAGCAGCGTCGGGCAGCCACATTGACGAGGTTCCGGGAGGGTCGCTGCCAGCTTCTGCTGGCAACAGATGTGGCGGCACGTGGATTGGATATCGAAGGACTGACGCTAGTCATTAATTTGGACCCTGCCAGTGATGCCGATCATTATGTTCACCGCGCAGGCAGAACTGGAAGAATGGGGCGTTCGGGGACAGTGGTCTCCATCGTAACTCCGCAAGAGCAGTTCATAATGGAGAAATTCCGCAAGCAGCTGGTTATTGAATTGCCGGAGAAAGCGATGTACAAAGGCAAGCTGGTCGCTCCTGATGAGGTTCGCCGCCCTGTTGCACCTGCTGGTCGTGGAAGTCAATTCGATAAGCAAGTGAGACCGGATAGAGAGCATGCTTCAGAGCCAGTGAAACGTGAAGCAGAGCCGGAGCTGACGGTAGAAGCAGTGAAGTCGGTTGCCTCGCGTACGAGCTCTGTTAAGGGAATTGCGAAGCCGGAAGCATCTCGCGTTCCGCGTCCTGCTGCTCCAAGCAAGCAGAGACAGGAGAAGCAGCGGGATAAGAAGAATAAGGGTGCGCCGAAATGGCTTAAGGCCAAACGTGAAGGAAGCGACACCTAATATACAGATGAAGACAAAAGGATTCATGGCATGATGAAGAGTGCCCTTTAAACTAGACATTGGAGTACCCATTGGGGGAAGCCGCTGTCTGTTTGAAGGGCATTTTTTTATGCATAAAAATACGGATTCGTGCATCGACATTACATACTACAAATGGAACGGATTTCTAGTCATATGGTCCCCTTTTTCCGGGATAAACGGGCAGCACCCCCAAAAAACGAATTGCCTTCAACGAAACGTATAGGCGAAGGTAAACGCGGCAATGATCCGCAAAATCGTGATAAGGGAGAGTGACTGTTATGACTAAACAAGCAATATGGAAAAAGGCGTTAATGTCCTCATTGGCTGTCATGATGTTGACTGGAGGAGCGGCTTCGGCATTCGCACAGGGCAAGCACCATGATAATGACGACAAGAAGCATGAAAGCTCTAAGGGAGATAAGAAAGACAAGAACGATAAAGATAGAGATGATGACGACGATGACGATGAGATAAAAGTAACATGGAAGTTTGAGGATGAGGATGATCTGGAGTGGGCGACGGAATACATTATGCGGATGGCCTCCAAAGGGGTATTCACAGGGTATCAGGATGGCACCTTTAAACCGCATCAGAAAATATCCCGTATTGAAACCTTAGTGGCGGCTGTTCGTTTGATGGGCCTTCGTGAGAAGGCGGAATCGGCCGAGGAGCAAAAGACCGATCTTAACTTCCGCGATGCCAACAAGATCGAGAAGAAATATCCTTGGGCAGTAGGCTATGTTGCTGTTGCGGTCGAGAATGACCTGTTCGCAGAGACAGATACGGAAGTGAAGCCTGAGGAAAATGCTACGAGATTATGGGCCGCAACTATTCTTATTAAGGCGCTTAAGCTTGAAGATGAAGCAAAAGCATTGAATAATGAGAAGCTGAACTTCAAGGATGCGAAGAACATACCGGCTGGTTCAGTTGGTTATGTTGCTCTGGCACTGAAAAAAGGCATTATTACAGGCTATAATGACCGGACCTTCCGTCCGAACCAGCCGGTAACAAGAGCAGAGCTTGCAGCGCTTCTGGACCGGACGGATGTGGAAATGCCGGATCATGATGCAAAAGCGATTACCGGCAAACTTAAGGCCGCTGCATCTGGCAACCAGGTAACGATTATTAAGCCAGACAATAAAGAGCTGACGCTCAGCGTTGATCCTAATGTATTTATTTTCCGAGAGGATAAAAAAGCACCGCTGAGCTCTCTTGCAGCTGGTGATGAAGTTCTCGTTCGGACCTATCAGAATCGTGTCGTCTTCATTGAAGTGACGAAGTCGGCTCCGACAGTAACCCGCTTTACGGACTATGGAACGATTAATACGGTAACGGTTAATTCTTCCGGCAAGCTGGCGACTATTGCGATTACACGAAGTGTAAATAATGAAGCAAATACGAAAATCTACAACGTGGATGCGAATGTGCAGATTATTGGCAATGCAGGCCAGCTGTCTAGCGGACAGTTTGTAGAGGTTTCCGGTGATAACAATGTAGTCAAGTCGATCAAAATTAAGTAGTATCTCTATATGGCAGACAGCTTCCGATTGATCGGGGCTGTCTGTTTTTTTGTATTTTGATCCAATATTCGTTATGCTGATAGAAGAGATTTCTATCTATTGTATTGAAGGTGATTGAATGAGTGAACCTGTATTGCAGGTTACGGGATTATCGGGTGGGTATAGTCCGAAGCGCTCGGTTCTGCATGATGTCTCGTTCGAGGTTCGTGCAGGCGAGATGGTCGGCTTGATTGGCTTGAATGGAGCGGGCAAGAGTACGACAATCAAGCATATTCTTGGGCTAATGAAGCCGCAGCAAGGCGGTATTAAAGTGTCAGGCGTAACGCTTGCGGAGAATATGGAGCGCTATCGTTCCGCCTTCGCCTATGTCCCGGAGACACCGGTATTATTCGATGAGCTGACGGTCGAAGAGCATTTGCATCTTACAGGCATGGCCTATCAGGTAGGCGAGGAACAGTTCGAGCAACGCAAAAGCCATTTGTTGAAAGAGTTCCAAATGACACCGAAGCGAGGTGCCTTCGCTGCTCATTTATCCAAAGGAATGAAGCAAAAGGTTATGATTATGAACGCACTCCTATCAGAACCGCCGCTGTACATTATTGATGAGCCTTTTCTTGGATTGGATCCGCTCGGTATACGCTCTTTACTCGATCGGCTGGTTGAAGTGAAGAATAAAGGCTCAGCCATTCTTATGAGCTCTCATATATTAGCTACTGTAGAGACCTATTGTGATCGCTATATTGTGATGCATCATGGTCGAATTGTCGCACTCGGCACACTTGAGGAAGTATGCAGGACAGCTGGAGTCGAGTCGCGGGGAGGCGCACTTGAGGATGCCTTTTACAAGCTTGTAACGGGAGATAAGCAATGATGCTGGGGCCAGATCGTTATCTCGCTGGTGTATGGCTGAAGCGGGCTCGTGAATTTCGTAAGGAAACGCTGCCTTATTTGGGGTATATGGGCCAGAGCGGATTTACCTTGTTCTTAGGGCTTATCTTTATTTCATCGGGGCTTGGTTATTTCAAGCTTATTCGTAATCTGCCGGAAAACTTCCCTGTTACCTTGGTAGGGGTAGCCGTTATGCTGGCTGTTCTCTGCTGGTCACCACTGCGGACTTGGCTTATACCCGCGGATCTGGTATTCCACATGCCAAGGGAAGCGGAGATTGGTCAGTATATTCAGCGGTCTTTTCGCAGAAGTGTGATCTTTACTGCCTTATTATGTGCATTCCTGCTCCTGCTGTATTGGCCGATCTATAAGCAGGGACCCGGCATGGCTGGAGGTTGGATGCTAATTGTATTCGCAGCGACGCTGCGAATGGCGAACACTTGGGGAGCTTGGCGTGAGCGTCAATTGGCATGGGCGAATATGCGATTGCTGCTTCGTCTGCTTCGATGGATGGGTACGGCGCTTGCGTGGGGAGCAGCTCTGTCGCTGGTGCCTTGGAAGGCAGCAGTTCTCACGCTGTTAATTGTTCTTTTGTTCGCACTGCTCTATCGGCTGCCAAGTCGACATCTGTTCCCATGGGAGCGTTTAATTGAAGAAGAAGCGGGAACGCGCCGCCGATATTATTTGTTCTTTGGGTTGTTCATTGATGTTCCTACGATGCCTGCCCGTACGGCGTCTAGATCCTATATGTCATGGCTGCTGCGGTTTATTCCTTATCAGCATCGAAATACATTCGTGTACTTGTATGCAGCTACGTTCATTCGAACGGAGCTCGGAGGGATTATCGTTCGGCTGACCCTATTAGGAGCCTTGATTGTGTACTGGTTTGCCGAAGCAAGCTGGCTTTCTGGCTGGGGCGCATTTGGGGCATATCTCGTATTTATACTTATTCTGTCTGCACAGCTTGGTGGGCTGCGTCATACTCACCGGTATTCGGTATGGCGGCATGTCTATCCGCTCCCCGATCAATTAAGGACGAGCAGCCTGATTATTGTTGACCGCTGGGCGCTCATATTGGTGACGATCGTGTTGTGGCTGCCAGCTGGCATTATGCTGTTGCTGCTGGGCTTCGTCTATCCAGCTATACTAGCTTTAATTGCAGCGATCCTTTATACGCTGCTTATTCGTCCAGGCAGGCTGCGCCGTAAGCTGGCAGCAGATGCTGAGGAAGAATAGGGAGTAAAAGAAGGAGTAGGAGTGGTAGCTAGCGGTTCGCAGTTCTTTAATATCGGAGATAGGGAGTGAATCCCGTGGTGAGGTGGAAGTAGCGTACCGTGGATCCAGACTTGAACATGAATAATAGTATTACTTGATTGGGGTTGCCTTCGGGCAGCCTCTTTTTTTGTTAGATGCAAGCAGGGCAGCCGATGAACAATAAATAAGATAATTAGGATTTCCTATACTTAGAAAAAATCCCCTCCCGATTATGCAATTATAAAACTAGACTAAATTTTCTCCTATCGTTATTGGAAAATAAAACCTTCTAATCGTGCATATTCGGAATCTGAATGGTTCATATTACCATAAGAGTTATTCTGCTGCATGTATGAGTTGAAAGGGAGTGTGGATTTGGAAACAGAAGTGTTGGCGCGTGCTTTATTCGGTTCATCCATGGCCTTTCATATTATTTTTGCAACTTTGGGCGTGGGGATTCCATTCATGGTTGTTTTTGCAGAAATATTATTTCAGGTCACCAAGCATCATCATTACTCTATACTTGCCAAAAGGTGGACCAGAGGCTTCGCGATCATACTGGGTGTAGCCATTCCATCCGGCACTCTCGTTGGTGTTATGCTTAATTTGCTGTTCCCCGGCTTTATGGAAATTGTCGGCAAGGTCATTGCTGTTCCTTTTCAGGTAGAAATATGGGCGTTTATGCTGGAAGCTTTATTTATGTCTATCTATGTGTATGCAGCCGACCGTTTGTCGCCGGCAATGCGTATTGTTAGTGTGTTTTTTGTCGCGTTGGGTGCCACGATGTCAGCTGTATTAATTACAGATGCCCATGCGTGGATGAATACACCTACCGGCTTCAAAATGGTCAACGGAGAAGTGACTGATGTCAATCCCGTCGCAGCTATATTCAGCCCAAGCCTGTTTAGTACGGCTACACATGTAGTGGCATCTGCTTATATGACTGGGGCGTTTATTATTATTTCGATTGCTGCTTATAAATTGCTGCAGCGGGACAAGCATAAAGAGGAGATCCAATATCACCACAAAAGTATGCTGTTGAGCCTGTTAGTAGGTGCAAGCATGTCTTTCGTGACGTCAATCACGGGACATGGAACCGCTCAAATGCTGCACAAATACCAGCCGGAAAAGCTTGCAGCGGCAGAAGGGCTGTTTCAGACGATGGATCATGCGCCATTAGTTGTATTTGGAGCGGTGAATGAACAGGCACAGGAAGTGATAGGAGGCATCCATATTCCATGGGCACTCAGCTTTCTGGCGGGAAATCGCTTCGATACGGTGGTGAGGGGGTTAAACGAATATCCGCGTGATCTATGGCCTCCGTTATATATCCATACTTTATTTAATGTTATGGTGGTTATCGGTGTCTTTTTAATAGCGCTGTCGTTTCTTGCCTTAGCGTTTCGGTTTGTGCTTCGCAGGCCTTATCCGCGTTGGCTGCTGATGATTATGGTAAGCTCGGGTGCTTTATCATTGATAGGTATTGAGACAGGCTGGATATTCAGCTGCTCTGGTCGTCAGCCTTGGACGATCTATCATATTCAGCTGACAGCCGAAGCGGCTACCAAGACTAGTAACCTCGGTTTCTTGTTCGTAATGTTCCTGAGCATTTATGCCGTACTGCTCGTGCTTACCATCCTGCTGCTAATCTTTTACTTTAAACGCCATCCCGTCACCAAGGAGCTAACAACTCCCTTACCTGAATCTCAGGAAGGAGTGGGCACGAATGGATGATTCAACCCTTGCGATTGTGCTAGTCTGGTTGATTGTGTTTATTTATTCGATTCTAGGCTCAATTGATTTTGGAGCGGGCTTCTGGGGAATGGTATACGGTCGCAATGAAGCGACGAATGCAGGTGCTTTGGCTAACCGTTTTCTGTCTCCTACATGGGAGGTTACCAATACTTTTTTGGTATTAGTTGTCGTCGCTCTAGTTGGCTTCTTTCCCACAGCTATTGCTTTGCTGGGCACAGCCTTGCTGCTTCCCGTCAGCCTGGTGCTATTCTTGCTGTTGATCCGCAGCAGCTTTATGGTATATGCTTATTCATCCCAGAAGTACGGAAGGATGCTGCGCATTGTATCTGGAATTACAGGCTTATTAATTCCTGCTCTGCTTATTAGCATTCTTCCCATTACGCTTGGGGGCTTTATCGATATGGTCGATGGGGTTCCTTATCTGTATTTCGGAAGGCTGCTGGCCAATCCGACTGAATGGGCTCATCTGGGCTTCGGAATTTCAACGGAATTGTTTTTATCGGCTCTGTTTCTGGCTGACTATTCGAATGAGTCCAAGGATCTTTCGTCATATCGCCTTTATCGGAAGGCAGCTATATGGCTTGGCCCGTTCACACTCTTCTTTGCGGTAATTACAACTTATACGATGGTACCCAAGGCACAATGGATCGTCAGCGGCATCCTGCAGCAAGAACTGTGGTATTCGCTTTCGTTCCTAACCTTTATCGTCGGCTATAGCGCATTGTGGTGGAAAGTTGATCCGAATAGAGTGGGGATTCCAAGGCTGGCTTTTACGGCGATTATTATTCAATATGCCTTCGCAAGCATCGGATATGGCATTGCTCATATGCCTTATTTGATCTACCCTTATCTGACCATAGCCGAGGGCTTTACAAATAAGGCGACCTTCCACGCTCTATTGGTTTCTTATGTAATCGGCTTGATGATTCTAGGACCGGCTTTTTATTTTTTCTGGAAGCTCTTCCTAAAAGACAAGCGTTATTTGCGTAATGAGTAAGCCGTAAAAAAGAACTCTCACGCATGTATCAGGAGATGCTTATATTTCAAAAGTTGCTGGGAATGCGGCCAGCCGCTAAGGCTGCCGAGAAAGCTACGGCGGTCTTCTTTGCGTATAAATAATTTAAGGTGCAAAAAAAAAGCCCGACGTTTCCGAAAAAACGTGGGCTACTCTATAATTTGATTCCCTACTTCATTAGCGAGCAGACACTTCGTTGACTGCTTTATTAATAAGATCGAATAGTTCTTCGAGATTAGGCTCTTCGATACAAGAGAATGCAACGCGGAGATCAGTTTCTCCAAGGGCAATTGTACCGATGCCATATTCGTTAAGCAAATGGGTGCGAACCTCTTCAGCGGATACGCCCTCAAGCTTCAGGCACATGAAGTAGCCGGAGTTGAACGGGTAGTACTTCAATGTATCGCCATAACGGCCGCTGTCCAGAAGAGTCTTAACACGATTGGCGCGATTTTTCATGATTTCATATTTTTCTGCCTTTTGCGCTTCGAATTCAGGAGATTGCAGCGCATGCAGTACGAAGGTCTGGGATGGGTGTGGTCCGCTTGAAATGGTAGCGCGGATGATGCCCATTGTCTTTTGCTCCAATGCTGCTAGAACTTTGTCGGAGGCAGAAGCATAGGTGATGAAGCCAACACGGAAGCCCCATACATATTCTTCCTTCGTCGCACCGTCGACTTTAACAGCCAGTACGCGCGGGTGCAGATCAGCAAGCTTGCCGAATAGGGATTCATGCACGGAATCCTCGAAAAATAATCCGAAGTAAGCATCATCTGTAACGGCAACAACGTTAATGCCTGCTTCAGCAGCATCGCGGATTGCAGCAACGATCTCATCGCCTTCTTGTGGACCTGGCGTGTAGCCTGTTGGGTTGTTCGGGAAGTTCAGAATAACGATTGCTTTGCCTTTGCCTTGCTGAGCAAATAAGGCGTCACGAAGACCAGCGCTGTTGAAGCGGTTCTGATCATTATAAAGAGGGTACTCCACGATCTCTGCACCGCGGCGAATGCCGAAGGTCAGCTCGTAGTTTTCCCAGTTCTTGTTAGGGATGATTACAGCATCGCCGACATCGGCGAATAAATCCGATACGATACTGAGGCCGTGTGTCAAGGCATTCGTAACAACAGGGTTGCTGAAGCCTTTTCCTTCAATAGAAGGATTCTCCTTCACCATCTTGGCACGCCATGCGGAACGAAGCTCCGGCTTGCCGGCAGGCGGCGCATATTCATATATATCTTTGGGATTGTACGCAGTCAACGTATCTTGAATAATCTTCAAGTGCATCGGCTGACCATCTTCAATCGCAATTCCGATTGTAGCGTTAAATTTCTTTGCTTTTGCTTTCGCTTCTGCGGATTGGCTTAAGATACCTTCCTTAGGGAAATAAATAGCTTTGCCTAAAGAGGATAACATCGCATAGACATTAGGGCTTTCTGCCTCCAACGTCTCATTCAACTGCTTGGCAAGTGGGTTCATGGACTTCATTCCATCCTTCCGATAAATCAATCTTTATTTTGATCAGGAATAATGCTTGTCGGGTGCTATTATAACATTTTTTCATATATACAAACCATTATAACTGCAAATTTTTTCTGAATTCGCTTTAATGTGTCTCTATTGGTTGCAAGGGCGTTTCTGGCTGTTGTATGATGACTTATACTTACTTTTCATATTGAGATAGACACTGCTTAACTAAAGTTTGTCAGGCAAGAATTAAGGAGGATTTTTCAAATGCTGCATTTGTCACCGAATGCTTTCGTTATTTTGCCTCCTATCGCCAAGATTGTTTGTGAGCCCGGCTGGAAATGGGCAAGGCGTGAGAAGCCGATGGCGAACTATGATCTGTTTTATGTATGGAGCGGAGAAGGAGAAGTTGAAGTAAACGGCAATCATTATACAGTAGGCAAAGGGAGCTGTTTTTTGTTTCGCCCTGGTGATTATACGAGCGCAACACATAATCCGCAGAAGCCCTTGGTCCTGACTTATATTCACTTCGATATTGATAAGAATGAATCCGCAGAGAAAATACCAGAGAGATACCGGGAGCTGGAAGACCCGGTTGATTTCGAATATATGCTTGCGCGTTATGTACGTCTTTTTTTGGTGAAGACGTATGCGGCTGAGGAGGAGGCAAGGTTGGTTCTGAAGCAGCTGATGATTCATTTGCTGCGTGGGGATACCGAGGCTCCTGTAGAAAAGAAAGCAAGCAATCAGCTAACTGAGGCTATCCACGAGATTGCGAATTTTGTGCGCCAGCATCCGGGGGTCGCCCATCGAATTGAGGATCTTGCTATGCGCGCCCAGATTTCTCCACGTTACTTCTCTATGAAATTCAAAGAGATGATCGGTGTATCGGTACAGACCTATATGATTGAAGCAAGAATTGAGCGTGCCCAGCATTTGCTTATGCATGCAGGCATGAATGTGACGGAGGTGGCTGATGCGCTCGGCTACCGGGATATCTTTTTTTTCAGCAGACAATTCAAGCAATATACGGGCCGCAGCCCATCAGAAATACGTTAAGAGCCCGAGAGGTTCAGCCATTATTAATGGCCGAGCTATCAGGCTCTTTTTTTTTACGCAATTATTACTCAGAGTTATGGTGGGGACAATATTGGCGCATAAGCTGAACGGTCTCGGCATCATCTGGCTTACCGCGCCTGTCAAGCTGTTGTGCAACCTGAGTCATTTCTTCAGCAGACAGGTTCTGCCCAAATTTAAACTTTCCATTAATCTGATCAGGATCGATCCGCACGACAGCAACTCCCTTAACTCTCCCCCGGTAATCGGAATCGCCTGCATCAATCGGTTTGTGGCCGCCTTCAGGCTGCAGCTTCACCATCATCGCTTGCAGCGCCTCAGCCTTTTCTGCCAGATCTTCAACAGTGGATGCAGTACCTGTAATAAGGACAGATTTGAAATAGGCGGTTGCGGGACAGGCTAGCACAGGATCTCGGAAATAGGAGGGAATAATGGCATACTCTCTAGCGACGCAGAAAGATACAGAAGGTGACGAGGCTAAGCTGTTCATTTTTTCTCCCATTCGGCTTCCATGAAAATAAATAGCTCCGTTCAAGTAAACGTAGTTAAGCGGGGTAATGGAGGGGGTCCCATCCTCCCTTACGGTCGCCAAATAACCAAAGCTCATTTCCTGCAAAAATAGGCGGATATCTTCATCTTGCTCCATTTGAAATTCTTTTCTACGCATAGTTTGAACAACTCCTCTAAGCTATATCGTTAGCTTTACATTAATAGAATAATTGACAAGCGAAAAGGTCCACTTTATCGTATATTTATTAGACCAATTATGAGTGGAGAATAGGAGTAGAACATGGAGGATAGCTGTCAGGCCGCTTATGAACGCCACTATGCGGATATAGGAAAGAAAGCCGATGCCTTGTTCCTGGCTTTGCGAGAGATCATCTTGCTGGGGCTGCTTAAGGAGGGGGAGCGTCTTCCTTCAAGCCGAAGAATGGCTGCGCAGTACGCGATGTCGCGAGGCTCGATTAATCAGGCCTACGATATGCTCTATGCGGAAGGGTTCGTCAGAATGGAGAAGGGGAGCGGTACTTTCATTGCTTATCGTCAGCCTGATCTAGATGTAAAGTCGTCAGCTTCTGGTGCAGAGCTTCGATTGTCCGCGTGGGCGCAGCGTTTGCGTCCAATGCCAGATAGGGGAAATGTGCAAAAAACGAAGGACAGCATTGATTTTTCTCCGGGCCAATTTGCTGAGGAGTCATTCCCATGGGAGGAATGGAAGAGCATCATGTTCGGGGAAGTGCGCAGCTTGCTGGAGCGGCAGAACGAGGACCATACCGCGATTCAAGGGCATTGGCCGCTGAGGGATGCGATTAGCAAGGAGCTGCGCCGTGAGAGAGGAATTATTGCTCATGCAGATGATATCTTTATTACAAGCGGCTCGATGTATGCGTTAGCTATGCTGACGATGCTGCTTGTTGATCCTGGAGACCATGTAGTAGCGGAAAGCTGCAGCTATACAGGAATCAGACGAGCGATTGAGGCGGCTGGCGGCTATATGAAGCTGGGGAAGCTTGATGATAATGGCATTGTGCCGGAGGATTGGGAGGCAAAGCTATTGTTCGTGACGCCGACGAGGCAGTTTCCTACCGGGGTTCAATTATCGTCTATTCGCAGGAAGCAGCTGCTGGAATGGGCCTCGAGACGAGGTGCCGTCATTATTGAGGATGATTATGACAGTGAATTCCGGTGGGGAATCCGCCCCGCAGAGCCGCTCAAGGCATTGGATGTGGAAGGGAGGGTCGTCTACATTGGAACCTTCTCCAAAACGATGTATGCGGATTTGCGGCTGGGCTATGCTGTCGTGCCTGAATCGCTTAGGGAACCGATGCTGCGTGCAAAGCATTGGCTGGAGCCGCAGCCTAGCAGCCTGGCGGAGCAGCGCTCGCTTGCAGCATTCATGATGAGCGGACAATATGCCCGCCATTTGCGAAGGCAGCGCCGTCTATATGGCCGTCGGCTGCAGCGGTTCCAAGAAGAGGCTGCCCTTCATCTCACAGAGCTGTTTCGCTTCGCTCCCTCAGATGCGGGACTGCATCAGTTCGCTTATTGGCTAGGTGAGTCGGAGGATTACGAACGGTTGACACAGGCTTGTGGGCAAGCCGGCGTGTATTGGCGGGATGGCAATTCATATTGGCTGGAGCAGAATATGAATAAGCAATCCGCCTTGTTTTTTTTCGCGCATCTAAGCGAGCAGCATATTACAGAAGCGATTCGCTGCATTGCACAATGCTGGCAAGAAATAAACCAGCAGACTTGAGGGGAGTAACCTAGCTCCGTCTGCAGCAATAGCTCGGAAGCCCAGCTGGTACGACATTATATGTCGTACCAGCTGTTTTATAATGGGGGAGCAAGGAGGTGGACATCGTAAATCATTCAATTGCATTTGTGTCCGCCAGTCAGCTGCAACTATCAACAGGCAGCCATTTAAGTGTAGAGCAAAATAATGAAACGGGGTTTGGAATCAGTGGCTAAAACAAAAAGAGGACGTCCATTATGGCATTTGCCTTCAAGAGGGCGGGGAACCTGCCCAATCTGCAGCAGTACGAGAATAAAATTGCTTTATTCACGGACTAAAGCTGATGGTACAGCGTTTACTGTATGTAAAAGGTGCTTCAAAGCAGATCAAAGCAAAGTAGAAGCGATCTCTGGGTAAGCTAATCGCATTCGCCCGTTTCCCACATTAGGAAGCGGGTATTTTTTTGACGATTATTCCTTACAGTAACTTCTCAATGATAGTATGCTTATATAGGCATGATTTACCGATTGAAGGAGCTGCTTGGGATTGAGCAATATGCATCGGATTCACTGGTTTGATCAACAGATTAGAGAGGGAAGACATCCGAACAGCGGACATATAGCTACTCATTTCGAAATATCCCGGCGACAAGCCCAGCGTGATATCGAGTACATGGAAACCTCATTACGGGCTCCGCTATTATATATGGCCAAACAACGAGGCTACCGCTATGAAGACAAAACTTATGTTTTGCCTCAGCTGTACATGACTGAAGAAGAGAATAAGGTGCTCAAATATCTTGCGCATCGCTATCGGCAATACGATTACGAGAATGGTGAAGTCGTCCAAAGAATTTCCCATTTACTAGAGAGGTTCACAGATAAGGAAGAAGAGGAGCTGTATAATCGTCTGCCTACCTTCGATCTGAACCCGAAGAGGATCCAAATCCTTGAGCTTCTCTCCTATGGGATTAAGGAATCTTATAGGATTCAAGTTACTTATAGGGATATGGAGGGGGAAACCGAGCTCCTGATCTGTCCGTTGAAGCTGACCTCCCGCTATAATGCTGATTATATCATTGTCCATTGTGAGCAGCAGAATCAGCAGCGAACATTACGCTTGGACGGAATCAGGCATGCGAGTGTAACAGCTGAGCGTTTTATGCAAGAAATTGCTGAGGGGATGAAGGAATGGGAAGAGAACCCTCTGATTCGCAAGCCGTTTAGGGCAAAGGTGTGTCTAGACGTTCCAATACATAGCGATTCTTGGAATGGCTATCGAATCGTCTGCTGCGATGACCTTTTATACACTGTTGAATTTTATGATGCGGATTCCTTTCTGCACTATCTGGTAGGTGCGCAGTGGAAGGAGCTCGTATCCCCCGTGTGGTTGAAAAAGAAGCTGCAGCACAGGTGCGAGCAGATACTCTTGCGCCTGCAACAAAGATCAGAATAACAGCGAGGGATAGAGCATGCCTTTATTTCAGGAAGGAGGTGTTTATCATAGCTGGCGTTTATTTGCACAAACTGGTTATGAAGCGAGAATCGAAGTCTTTTATTGATAGCTTATATGCCGTATTAATTGCAGCAAATCTATTTGTCGGCCCTAAATATCGACTCTCTGGACTGACGGGGATGGCTTTTAAATGGACTGTCCATGAACGGCTTTTGCCAATGTCGGTCACTGCGTATGGACAATGGGGGGATGAACACAAGCCGGCCGTTAACAACCTTGGACTTTGGACCGTAATAGACGGAGGACGAACGAGGCATCCTAGCTTCCGTTACTATCAGCAAGATGCGGTGCATTGGATTAAACAAAGCCTGGATCGCGGAATTGGAGTCATCTGCTGGCTGCCGGAGTTCGGTGTTATTCATGGATATGACGACGAGGATCAGGTGTTTTATGTACAAGACGGCTGGTCAGATGAAGGGCAGGTCGTGCTATATGATAATTTGGGCATTAATTCAACGACCTTCTGGTATGTACAGGTCTTCGGAGAGACAGTCGAGATTGCAAGGGAGACCATGATTCTGGAATCTCTTCGTCTAGCGATAGATGACTGGGAGACGCCTTACAAAACATTGCCGAATAAAGATATCGCTTCAGGAAAATTAGCTTATTCTTTTCTTATTCGAGGTTTGCAAAAGGGGAATTATGATCAAAATGGTGCTGTTTATATATTAGATTCCTATCAGTATTCTCGGCTCGAGATTAGAGATTACTTGCAAGAAGCACAGGGGATTTGGAAGGAATTGGATAATGCGTATGTCCTTTATGAGCAGCTTGTACAGATTATCGGAGATGTATGCAGCTATATCATAGAGACAAAGGGAGCTAGAAGAATTGATCAGAATCAGCTAAGCAGAATTATTGAAGGACTGAGAACGGCAGAGGAACTGGAGGATCAGGCTATTGGGCAGTTCCAGCTCCTCTCGGCTCGTTATCCTGACCCCAAGCGCTCCACGGTTCCCAGATGGGGCTCTCATTCCCCACGATAAGGAGAGGAGGAGACCGAATTGAATGCTGTAGTATTGGAAGGCTTGCACATGTCCATTGCTTCCGAGTCCTATACGGATGCGATGCATGGCATATTATCCCATAGAGGCTGGGTCTCTTGTTCCAAGCCCATGCTTGCCGGCATGACGGTAAGCAGTTTCCGGTTCTCCGTCCATCGTCGGCTGCTGTCGGAATCTCCGACCGCCTACAACTGGATGGTTGAGCATTTTCTAGCGGCAGATTTCATTGGCATTACGGCCTCTCAATGTGCAGGGTATACCTTTGATCCTACCTTTCCTCTATATCAAAAACAGGCCATTGCCGAAATTAAGCAATCTATTGATCGCGAAACAGGGGTATTGATCTGGAAGGATGGCTTTGTCATTGTAACTGGCTATGATGACAAGCAAGGAGTGCTGTATTTGGCAGATGGTTTGTCTGAGAAGCATCGAACGCTGCACTATGCTGATTTTGGACGCAATCAGTCCCCGTATTGGTATTATCAGTGCTTCGAGGATCGTATCGTGCTGGATGAGTCGGAGGTATACAAAGAATCTCTTATTCAAGCTATTTATAAATGGGAGACGCATGATCTTATGCTGCCTGAACAGCAATATGCATGCGGCAGATCAGCTTACGATGCTATTATAGCGGCTCTGTATAGCGAGGATTATGAGATGGAAGGCTTACAGGAGATTAGCCGTTGTTATGCAGCGGCCAAAAAAGATATTGAGCTGTATGCCAGTACGTTGGAACGGCTATGGCCGCAGGTGGCTCCGGCAGCTTATTACTATGCTCAGGTCGCACAGAATTTTGAGCAGATAGCTGCGATAGTTGCGAATAGGGATACTTTCAAGAAGCATTCTGTCAGCGAACTGATTGCGCTATTCCAAGAAGCGAAGCAGATGGAGGAAGAGGCAATTCAGGCTTGTAAATTATTAATGCGTGAAACGATGAATAATCGGTTTCATGATATTGCGCTGAGATAGCAGTATGCGATATTGGAATAACAAACAGGCGCCGGTTGCGTACCGGCGCCTGTTTGTTGTCCATCCAACTATTTTTGTTCTACTAATGTACCGAGTCTCTCGCCTACCTTAACTTTTAGACCGGGCCCCAGATCACTGCGGGCAGAGAAGGTGTCATCCTCCATCAAGAGAACGACAGTTGAACCGAATTCAAAATAAGCCAGCTCATCGCCTTTATTGGAAGTATCACGGATGGGCTCAGCATAGCGAATGCTGCTGACATTCATGGCTCCAACCTTAATAACGGCAATCTCTCCTTGCGCATGCTGAATATAGGTAATTAGCCGTTCATTGCGGCTTAGCACACGGCGCATTCGCCGAAGCCCAAAGTCATTGACGGGATATACCTTCCCAAGCACATGCTCGCGTTCAACGATCCGGCCTTCTACCGGGGTATGTATACGATGGTAATCGGTCGGACTCAGATAGAGCACGATGTAATAGCCATCACGGTAATTGGCGATTCGCGGAGAGCGATTAAGCAGCTCCTCAATCGTGTAGTCCTGCCCCTTCACATTGAAGAGCATACCAGATTCAATGGGTCCTGCTCCCGTAATCAAGGCATCGACTGGACTAATCAGAGCGTCTTGATCCGTGTGGATGGCTCTTGTCCCTGGCTTCAAACGGCGAGTGAAAAATTCATTCAATGTACTATATTCATGCAAGGCCTTCTCCGCTTCTTCAACCTTTATCCCGTACATGCGGGCAAACCTTGGGATGAACAAGCGGCTCATTCTCGATTGCGCGAAGCGCCCAGTTAATCTGGAGATCCATTTGCGTGAGCTTAATTCCGTCATGGCACGAAGTAACCGATCTATCATGCTCGTACCGTCACGTCCTTTCCTGCATCAGATGTCAAAGTATCTCCGAACAGTGTGACACAACATGGTCTACAAATCAATAGAAAACAGCGACTTAGCGATTAGTCCATTAGGAGGAGAAGGTCGGTTTATAAGAATTGCCTTCCGTTCGCTTACGAACGACCAATAGAACTATGAACAGAAGAAGAATAATGGCGTAGATCAGTCCAGCATAATAGATCGTTAGGTGCGCCTGCTGCTCGATTGCGATTGCAGTAAATGCCCAGATGAATACAGCCACATAAGCGGGATCTTTATAGCGCCAGCCAACAATACCAGCGAGCAAGAAAGCAACGGTGAGCATAATAATGGTCCAGGTGATATCGGTTAATCCCCATCCATCCCAGTTCGCTGCATAGAGGGCAGAAGCGATATTCACAATAGTTGCCACACTAATCCAACCTAGATAGAGGCTGAAAGGCAGCTGTACGAGCCAGCGTTCGCGAGGCAAAGCTGTCCAAGTCCCTGTGTGTGTTGCTCTGGTGCGAATGTAGATGGTGAGGATGGAGATCAAGAGGGCAAGCATAATAAATACGCTGATGTAGATTCGCTCATTATGCCAGGCAACAAGCCAGAGGGCATTCAGCAGGCAGCTGATGAAGAAGAAGGGTCCAATCGCATTGATCTTGGAGCTTGTTTGTCCTGCTTTAGTAAAGGAGTAGAAAATAAATCCGATTAATAAAATATAGATTATGCTCCAGATGGAGAAAGCGTATCCAGCAGGCATGATAAGCACAGGATATTGTGCGGAGAGCTCCCCCGTTGTTTTGCCTCCCAGAGGAAGCCATTGTGCTAATCCATTAACGATAAGAACAAGAACGAGCCCTAGGGCATTCAAAATACGATAAAGTTGGTTCATCGCCGACACCTCTTTTTTTGAATTAGGTAAAAAAACAACACGGAGTAGGAATACGTGTTGTTTAAATATGTATTCCCCATGTCTTCATTGTATTAAACGCTGCTGTAAATTAAGCCAACGATTCGAAGCATGCGTAATTGGTTTAAGGAAGGGTGATTAGACCGATAATGACCGATAAGTAAAGATAAGTGAGGTGAAGCTTAGCAATGATGCTGATGATTGGTTTGGTACTGGCAGTTGGTTCTATTCTAGTTGGATGGATTGGCTATAAAAGCCCATTTGCATTGAAGCTGTTCGATGGCGCAGCGGCTATATCGCTATTTGTGGTCATCGTGATTATCGCCGCTACTACACTGCGGGTTCTTGCGGATGGGACGGTGTTCATGACGGAAATTCATGCTTTTTTGCTTAATCCTTTCTTTCTTGCGGGCAGTGCCTACTTATCCATTTATACGTTGTCGAGGGTTGGCTTGTCTTTATGGAAGTAGGCTAGTCCTGCCTATGTGGCAAGTCTGTATGTTGCAACGTATGCTAACTGCAAAAAGAGTAGGAGGCATACGCGCGAAGTGGCACCAACGAAAGTAGCGTTCGTTACGCCGGGATCATTCCCTATACCGTCCTCTAGAAGCAGCTCTGTCGAGAGAGTCGTAGAAAAATTCGTACCGCTTCTGCAACCGCATATCGAGCCTCGTATTTACGGAAGAGCAGTACGTCATTTGTCTCGGACGGGCTTGATCAACAATGTGGTATGCGAGCGTTATGATGCGAGAAGCAAATCAGCCTATGTCGCAGCTGTAGCGCGTGCCATTCGTCGATTTGATCCACAATACATTCAAGTGGAGAACCGTCCGCAATACGTTCTAACTCTGAAACGAAGCTGCCCATCTGCGAAAATATGGCTTAATCTCCATTCATCGACGTTTATAGCTCCCTCGTATATCTCCTTCGACAAGCTGCGGCGCAGTCTGAGAGCAGCGGATAAAATTATTGTAAATAGTGAGTTCTTGTTACGAACGGTAGCACGAAAAGTGCCGGAGATTGCTGACAAGCTGCGTGTCGTCTATCCCGGGGTCGATATTGAGAGATTTCCTTCGCGCTTTACATTGAGCGGCAGCTTGCTGAGAGAGGCGATCCGGGAACGTAAATGGGTGAGTGGACGCAAAGTAGTTATCTTCATCGGACGGTTGATTCCGCTCAAAGGCGTACATCATTTACTGCGGATCATGCCGAGGCTGGCTAAGAACTACCCAGACTTGCTGGTAGTCGTTGTGGGCAGTCCCTATTATGGCTCACATCGCTCAACCGCTTATTCCCGTAAGCTAATTAGGTTGGGCAATCAATGTAAGAGCAACGTATTGTTCGTTCCTTATGTTCCCTACACGGAAGTGCCAGATTGGTTCTCTGCTGCTGACATTGCCGTTGTGCCTTCAGGACAGAGAGAAGCGTTCGGGCTTGTGAATGTAGAGGCAATGGCAACCGGAATGCCAGTCATTGCAACCCGTGCAGGCGGGATGAAAGAGATTATCCGGGACGGGGTTACGGGCTATTTGATCGACCAGCAGCAATTGGCCTCTGAGCTTGCCGAGAAGCTCGATATTCTGCTAAGGGACGAGTCGCTAAGGGACGCTATGGGACGCGAAAGCCGTGCCAGAGTCGAGGCTATGTTTACCTGGGAGCATACGGCTGCGAGGTGGCTGGAGCTGCTTCGGGAGCGTTGACAGTTGGAAAAATTTAATTGACAAGGCGCTTTGCTAGAGGGTATAGTCGAACCAGGAAATCCACTAGGGGCGCCTTTATGGGCTGAGATAAAGCATCTGCTTTGGTCCCTTTGAACCTGATCTGGGTTATGCCAGCGTAGGAAAGTGGAATTGTGCCCCTTACTGTGAGCGTTACTCATTCCTAGACGTTAGGAATGGTCCGTTTGCATGGTCCGCACACTTCAACCGCCCCTTCGCCGGAGCGGTCTATTTGTTTATTGCCGCTGCCGGAGAAATACGAAGAAGCGATAAGGTCCCATTTGCCTTGTGATAACGAACGACGTTGTGCCTTAGCAGGACGACAACGCCGGTATCAATCTGGCAATGTAGGCTAAGCTGCTGTATTTCAGAAGAAGGCGAATCACTTTTATGAATGCAAGCATACCTCCTAGTGGGATTTTCATATTCCATGGGGAGGTTTTTTTTATGCCAATATTAACGACGCCATTGCCGGGAAGCCGGAAAGTATACGTAAGCGGCTCCAGAGAAGATATTCAAGTGCCAATGAGAGAAATTGCCCTTGAGGCAAGTACAGGGCGTAACGGCGAGGTTCAGCCAAATGAGCCAATCCGGGTCTATGATGCGAGCGGCCTTTATACCGATACCAACTTTCAAACGAATATAAGAGAAGGCTTGCCGCTGCTGCGCAAGAATTGGATTGAGGAGCGGGGCGATGTCGAGGTGTATGATGGGCGTACAGCACGCCCGGAGGATAATGGCTTCTCGACAGAGGAGAAGGTTATAGATAAGGGTGCAGAGCTATTCCCCATTACCCAGCGTCCGCTGCGCGCCAAGCTGGGTGCGAATGTTACTCAACTGCATTATGCCCGTCAAGGTATTGTGACGCCAGAGATGGAATATATCGCGATTCGTGAAGGAATGGAGCCTGAATTCATTCGCTCAGAGGTGGCTGCGGGACGTGCGATTATTCCAGCGAATATTAACCATTCGGAGAGCGAGCCGATGATTATCGGCCGTCATTTCCATGTGAAGATCAATGCGAATATCGGCAATTCGGCTGTCGCTTCCTCCATCGAGGAAGAAGTTGAGAAGATGACTTGGGCAACGCGCTGGGGCGCGGATACCATTATGGATTTGTCGACGGGGAAAAACATACATACTACGCGCGAATGGATCGTTCGCAATTCACCGGTTCCCGTCGGTACGGTGCCTATTTATCAGGCTTTGGAAAAGGTTAATGGGAAAGCCGAGGATTTGAGCTGGGAAGTATTCCGGGATACGCTGATTGAACAGGCAGAGCAAGGTGTTGATTACTTCACAATCCATGCAGGCGTGCTGCTGAGGTATATACCGCTGACTGCAAAGCGTGTAACAGGAATCGTCTCTCGCGGCGGGTCGATCATGGCGGCATGGTGCCTGGCGCATCATAGGGAAAACTTTCTGTATACGCATTTTGAAGAAATCTGTGAAATTATGAAGGCGTATGACGTCTCTTTCTCCCTTGGAGACGGACTGCGTCCGGGTTCAATTGCTGATGCGAATGATGCTGCTCAGTTCGCGGAGCTGGATACGCTGGGTGAACTGACGAAGATTGCTTGGAAGCATGATGTGCAGGTCATGATTGAGGGGCCAGGTCATGTCCCGATGCATTTGATCAAAGAAAATATGGATCGCCAGCTTGAAGTATGCGACGAAGCGCCCTTTTATACGCTTGGTCCTCTAACGACTGATATTGCTCCTGGCTATGACCATATTACCTCCGCAATCGGTGCGGCTATGATAGGCTGGTTCGGAACAGCGATGCTATGCTATGTAACGCCTAAAGAGCATCTTGGCTTGCCAAACAAAGAGGATGTCAAGGAAGGCGTAATCACCTACAAAATTGCCGCGCATGCGGCTGATTTGGCTAAGGGCCACCCTCGTGCCCGCCAGCGCGATGATGCTTTATCCAAGGCAAGATTTGAATTCCGCTGGCGCGATCAATTCCATCTGTCGCTTGATCCGGAGAGAGCGATGTCTTATCACGATGAGACTCTTCCGGCAGATGCCGCGAAGTCAGCCCACTTCTGCTCCATGTGCGGACCCAAATTTTGCAGTATGAGGATTACGCAGGATATTCGTGAGTATGCAGCGCAGAATGGGCTGGAAACGACGGAAGCGATTGAAGCAGGGATGAAGGAAAAAGCGGATGCCTTCAAAGCAGCCGGAAGCTCTATCTATGCTTGAGGAAGGGCCAATCATGACTAAGGATCGACTGAATGAGCGATACTCCAGGCAAATTCGGTTCGCTCCAATTCGCTACGAAGGGCAGCGCAAGCTCGGGGAAGCTTGCGTCGTCATTGTCGGGACTGGTGCGCTCGGCGCTTCTCTTGCACAGCATATGGTCCGCGCGGGGATAGGAGAGGTGCGACTAGCGGACCGTGATTTCGTAGAGCCGAGCAATTTGCAGCGGCAGGTGCTCTTCGATGAAGCGGATGCGTTGGAGGCTATGCCCAAAGCTGTCGCGGCCGCTAATAAGCTTCGGAGAATTAATAGTGAGGTGCAGGTGAAGCCTTACGTACTTGAGGTGAATCAGAAGACGGCTCCGTCCTTGCTTGCTGGCGCTGATCTAGTGCTCGATGGTACAGATAATACTGCTACTAGATTACTGCTGAGCGACCTATGCTACAGAGGCAGCATTCCTTTTGTATATGGCGGCATTGCAGGCGCACAAGGAATGACAGCGACGCTCGTGCCTGGTCGTACAGCCTGTCTTCGCTGCTTGATCGGAGGCATGGAGGAGGAGCAGGAGGGAGACACCTGTGATACGCTCGGTGTCATCTCACCTGCTGTGGAATTTATCGCTTCCCTGCAAGCGGTAGAAGCGCTGAAATGGCTGACGGGAAATCGCAGCAGCGTTCGCAGCACCTGGATTACGATGGATCTGTGGTCGTTCCGGCTCAAGGAATCAAGGCTGCCCGTCTGTCGGCCGGAATGCGCTTATTGTGGAAGCGGGAGCAGCGCTCATCCTATTGGAAGAGAGGAAGCCGCTCACTCCGAGAAGCTTAAGCAGGAGCATGATTATGAACAGGATCCTGAGTATATTCCTGCTTTGTTATGCGGCCGTGATATGGTACAGGTGACTATGCCAGAAGCGCTGGAATTATCCAGCTTGCAGGAGGAGCTCGGAGCAATGGGCTGCAAGGTAACGGCTAATCCATATTTGCTGCGTGCTGAGCTTCCGGAAGGATTAAGATTGGTTCTATTCCCCGACGGTCGTGTTCTGGTGCAAGGGACAGGAGACTTGCGGGTGGCCGTCCAGTTATGCAAGCAGTATGCGAGCAGCAGGCAGAGGGAGGAGCATAAAGTATGAGCAGGTTGAATTGGGATGCGATATCGCTGTATGTGATTACAGGGGACAATTATCATCCCGGCAGACCGATGTTGGAAGTAATGGAGCAGGCATTGCTTGGCGGTGCCCAAATCGTTCAGCTGAGGAACAAAACGGCTGATAAAAAACAGATAGTAGAGCAGGCCTACGCGCTGCGCGAGCTGACGAAGCGCTATAATGTACCGCTTATTATTAATGACTATGTGGATATTGCGCTGGAGGTTCAGGCAGACGGTGTTCATCTTGGGCAAGACGATATGTCCATTGAAGAGGCAAGGCAATTACTAGGGCCAAATCGAATCATTGGCATATCGACACATCATATCGAACAAGCGAGACATGCGGCTGCCTCAGGCGCTGATTATATTGGAGTAGGACCTGTCTATCCAACTGGCACGAAACCAGGGCGTACCGCGGTTACGACTAGTTATATAGCTGAAGTGGTACAGGAAATAACGATTCCATTCGTCGCTATAGGCGGCATTACGCTGGACAATGTTGGAGAGGTGCTCACGGCAGGAGCGAAGCGGATATGCGCGGTATCCGCTATTGTCGGCAGCGATGATCCGGCAGCCAGCTGTCGGGCCTTTTTGGCACGTATGCACAAAGTATCCCGTCCAATTATGCTTAATGGCAGAGTGAGGCTGACAGCTGCAGGTACGGTGGAGGAGCTCGTGATGGAGCTTGGTCAAGAGAAGAAGCGGCTCGTCATTGAATTAGATGGAGAGATCGTGGATCGTTCGAGATGGGCAAGCACAACGCTGCGGGAGGATGCGGCGATCGAGTTCGTCCATTTCGTAGGGGGAGGATGAATGGCGCATGAGCATAGGCATGAATGATCCATTAATGATAGGCGGCAAAAAATTGCATTCCCGTTTTTTTATTGGTACTGGTCGATTCCCAAGTCCGGCCGTTCTTCAACAGGCGCTTGCTGCATCAGGCTCAGAGGTGATCACGTTCGCCGTTCGCAGAGTTAATCTTGATAGTGTGGAGGACGATTCGGTGCTTCAGCATTTGGGGGATAGAGAGCAGATTTATTTGCCGAACACCTCAGGTGCCCGAACGGCGGAGGAAGCGGTGCGCATTGCTCGTCTTGCACGCGGAGCAGGGCTTGGCAATTGGATCAAAGTAGAGATCAGCGGCAATGAAAGGACGCTCTTGCCTGATCCGGTGGAAACGCTTCGTGCGACTGAGCTTCTTGTGAAGGAAGGTTACGTTGTCCTTCCTTATACTTCGGATGATCCTATATTGTGCAAAAGACTAGAGGAGGCTGGAGCAGCTGCTGTTATGCCTGGAGGCTCGCCAATTGGTACAGGGCTGGGCATTCTTAATCCTTATAATATGGGTCTGATTGTAGAAGAGGCGAGCGTACCGATCATCGTGGATGCTGGTATTGGCTCAGCGGCAGACGCTGCCCAAGCAATGGAGCTGGGAGCTTCGGGCGTATTAGCTAATACGCCAGTAGCCAAGGCCAAAAATCCGATTGCCATGGCACAGGCATTCCGTTTAGCCATCGAAGCAGGAAGATTGGCATGGCATGCAGGACGGATACCGAAGAAGCCTTATGCATCGGCAAGCAGTGATTGGGCAGGCTCGCTATTCTCTAGCGTCGGAGGCTTATACGAATGATGCAATCGGTTATCGTGCTTGGGGGTGGAATTATTGGACTCTCCTGTGCGTTCGAAGCCGCACGCAGAGGGATGCAGGTAACGCTTGTTGAGCTGGGAACCTTTGGGGGGCAAGCATCTGGGGCGGCAGCTGGAATGCTGGCTCCTTTCTCAGAAAATACGGAGCAGCCGGATGCTTTTTTTCGATTGAGCCATGCGAGCTTGCAGCTTTTCAAGAACTGGGCAGAAGAGGTGAAGGAATGCTCCGGCATAGACGCGGAGCTTGTACGAAGCGGCAGCCTCGGCATTGTGCTGCACGAAGCAGATCTATTGCCGCTTCACTCTCGCATGCTATGGCAGAATGAATGGGGAGCAAAGGCTGAGCTTGTTGAGGGAAAGGCATTGAGGGAGCTGGAGCCTGAGCTGGCATCGACGGCTGTTGCGGCTATTATGTCCCCGGTAGAGAGCCATATTTATGCGCCGAAGCTTGTTGAGGCTTTGGAGCTGGCATGCCGAAAGCTAGGGGTACGAATGATCGCGGAAGCAGGAGAGCTGATTGGAGTAACAGCTGCTGGAGCAGGCGGCGTCATCCATGTAGAGACCAAGCTTGCGGCGGAGCCTCTTTATGCGGATCAACTCATCATTTGTGCAGGGGCATGGAGTGGAGCTTTTGAGCGGCTGGTTGGCCTGCATATCCCTGTGCATCCCATTCGTGGACAAATATGCTCCTATAGGAATGCAGCTCCTCAGTTGAACCATATGGTTTTCTCGAGTCAAGCCTATTGGGTCGGAAAAAATAATGGAAGCCTTGTTTGCGGAGCCTCTGAGGATGTCGCAGGCTATGATACCAGTGTGACCGAGCGCGGCATTGCCCGATTGATTAAGAGCACGGAGCGGATGCTGCCATTCCTGAGCAGCAGAGTGCCAGAGCAGCGGTGGGCAGGGCTTCGTCCGGCAACTACCGATGGCTTGCCCTTGATCGGCTCAGTGCCCCATATGCCTTATATTGTTATGGCAACGGGTCATTATCGTAATGGAATTCTGCTTAGCCCAGTCACAGCGAAGCTGGCAGTGGATTTATTAGAGGATAAGCCGTCTATTCTGCCGCTCGCCCCCTTTGCGCCTGAACGATTCAGTGCGGGGTTTGCAAAGGGAGTACGACGATGAGCAGGCAGGGGCGTCGTCCGAGGGTACTGACGGTAGCGGGCTCCGATTCAGGCGGCGGGGCAGGAATTCAGGCTGATTTGAAGACATTCCAGGAGCTGGATGTATTCGGGATGAGTGTCATTACAGCAATCACCGCTCAGAACAGCTTGGGCATACAAGCGGTATATAAGCTTCCTGTTGAAGCAGTGGATGCGCAGCTTCAATCCGTATTGTCCGATATTGGAGTAGATGCGATTAAAACAGGGATGCTGCAAGAGGCAACAACGGTAGAGAAAGTAGCTCAGAAGCTTAGTGACTATTCTATTGTTAGGGTTGTAGTTGATCCAGTGATGAGCGCAAAGGATGGGACGGAGCTGTCACAGACAGAAGCTGCACTTGCTATGCAGAAGCTGCTATTTCCTCAAGCGATGATCATTACACCGAATGTCCCGGAAGCATGCGGGCTGCTTGGTTGGAGGGAGCAGCAGCTTATGACGCTCCAGGATATGCAGGAAGCTGCGCGTGAGCTGCTCTGCTTCGGTTCACAGTTCGTGCTGCTGAAGGGAGGCCATCTACAAGGTCACGACAGGGCCGAGTCCGTAGATATGCTAATTGGTGGCGACCTCGAAGAGCCGCTTATTCTTCGAGAATCGAGAATAGATACGATCCATACGCACGGAACAGGCTGCACAACGGCATCTGCTCTTGCTGCATTTATAGCTCGCGGATATTCTGCGGCCGATGCCGCAATAGCTGCCAAACGATATGTGAGCAGCGCCATCGCTGCTGCGATACCGTTAGGAAGCGGGATTGGATCATTGTGGCATGCGGCTCACCGGGAAGAAGGAAATGGAGGATAGCAGCGCATAAGAAGAAGCTAGAAACTATCAACTAGTGCTGAAAAACAGGATGGAGCAGGTTTAAGTCTGCTCTATCCTGTTTTTTTGTGTTCAATAAAGGAGTGAGTTAAGCTGATAATTCTCAGCTTCTGCAGTATTTTACTCAACTTACGACTTCCCAACTGCGAGCGCAACGGTAGTCTCACTTATCTGTGAGGCTATCCTCATCGAATCAAGCTGTTTAACTCTAGGCAAAGCATGCAATGAGGCTAGCCTCATTGCTCGAGAACCTAGCTTCCTGAGGTATGAGGTTTACCTCATCCTTTCAGTCTCCTCCACCAATCTCCGTGAATATAGGAAGCTTTCCCTCACACCTATGTGATCTTGCTTCATAGCGGCTAACCCGATCTTAGATTCCTCACTAGCTAGCAGAGGAACGGATGAAAGAGCAAAAATAAAGGCAAAAAGTAAAGAGCAAGAGAAGGAACGGAACAACAGAGCACGCCATAGCACACCATAACAAAAAACAATACCATCAACACGACCAAGCGGAATGTCTCAATTGAACGGGAAACGGACGGCGATACTCCTTATCGTTGTTGGTCGACCTAGCAAGTGAGAGGCAAGATAACGGACGGAAGCTCAAATAGATAGAAGAAGATCTAGCCTTAATGCATAAATAGAAGCTGAAACTTTAGATCCTTCAAAATGAATATTTTGTCCAATCCAGTACAGCAAGCTGAGGCTTTTTTTGCGTTTATAGGCGTAGAAACGGGTTCTGAGTAGTAGCGTGCCTATAGGTAGACGCATATATTACGTAAGATAGTTCAGGTTGAAGAAGGAGAGGACTATGGCAAATAACAAGAAATCAAAGGGCTTGAAAGGACGAAAGCCGCTTTTTTATGTCGATAATCCCAATGCCTCCGAATTAAAATGGTTGGATGAACTGAACAGGAAAAAAGCTACCGTCAAGCTGAGCGGACCGAAGCCGTCATTTCAACCTAAAGTAGAAGAAGAAAAGAAAGTAATAATAAGCGCATCAACTTTCCCCGTTGTTCCTGTGGATGAGGACGGGGTAGAGATTTTCGATGATCTTGATCTTGATTTCGATCTTGAAGTTGAGGTTGAAGCTGAAGTTAACGATGATTTAGAAAGCGAAGCCGAAACCGAACCCGAAGCCGAAACCGAAGTCGAATCCGAAGCCGGAACCGGAACAGGAATCGGAGCCGAGGCCGAAGCCGAAGTAGAAGTCGAAACCGAAACCGAAACCGAAACCGAAACCGAAACCGAAATCGGAGCCCGAACCGAAGTCGAAACCGGAACCGAAGCCCAACTTGCTTTGAAGCCGAGCTATGATCAAAAGCTGGAAAAGTTTATTGAAAAGCAGGATTCGTATGAACCGCTGCCATTTATTTATACAGATGATATCGTTGATGGTGCCGTAACGGAGGAAAAGATTGCAGCAGGAGCAATCGACAGCGATAAGCTGCGTGAGGGAAGTGTTATATCCTCTTCCATTGCTGACTACGCAGTAGACAGCATTCATATCGTCAACGGTGCGATAACAGGGGCGAAAATACGTCCGGAGTCAATCAACGGTGATCACTTAACAAACAATTCCATTACAGGCGGTAAAATATTGGATTATTCTATTGTCTCGAGTAAGCTTGCAGACAATAGCATTACCTCTGAGAAACTGGCTGATCGTACAATCAGTTCGGATAAAATTGCGGAGGGCTCGATTGAAACGAAGCATTTGAAGCAATTTCTAATTACGGAAAGACTGATTGAGAATCAAACAATTACTTCCGAGAAAATAAAAAGCGGTGCAGTCCGAGCCGAGAATATTGCGAATGAATCCATTAATAGTTCTAAGCTGGGTGAAGCTTCTGTAACAAGTTCCAAATTGCGGGATGGGGCGGTAATCAGCGATAAAATCGCAGCTGAGTCGGTAGGATCTATTCATTTGAAGCCAGGGCTGATCTTATCTGAGCATGTAGCTGAGGGAGTAGTTCTTGGAAAGCATTTGAACCTAAAAGAAATAAAACCCGAGCATCTGGTCGATGGCGCAGTGGGAACACGAGAGCTTCAACAGGGGGCAGTTAACGCCGAGCGGCTGGCAAATGGTGCGGTAGCATCTAATCATTTACAAGCTTCAGCGGTACAAGGCATTCATATCGGAAGCAGACAAATCGAAAACAACCATCTTACTGATCAGTCGGTTACATCTTCTAAGCTGCTCGATCAATCAATTACGACGATCAAACTGTCTGATTCAAGCGTAACGGTATCGAAGCTGGCTGAACAAAGTGTTACTTCGGTGAAGTTGGCAGACGAAGCGGTTCACAACCGCCATCTTAGCCGTGCCAGTATTACGGCAGACAAGGTGGCAGATGGTGAAATCAGGCATCGTCATGTAGCCGATCATTCAATAGCTGGACGGCAGCTTCAGAAAGAAACAGTGATGACTGAGCATTTGGCAGATGGCGTCGTAAATGAGGCGAAGCTGGCGGATCTCTCGATTAAGCAGACACATATACAAGATGCGGCCGTTGGCTCTTTGCAATTGGCAGACCTTTCAGTAAAGGAAAGCAAGCTGGCAGATGCCGCGGTCACGTCCGCTAAGATTGCTTTTGAATCTGTCGATACGAAGCATTTGTCAGATGAAGCCATTACGTTCCATAAAATTGCTCCAGAAGCATTAAGATCGTATCACTTCTCTGCAGGAGCAGTCACCGAAAAAGCTATAACGCCTGAAGCAATATCCAGTGCTCATCTACAGAATGGTATCGTGGCAGAGGAACATCTTGCGGATAACGCGGTTGGTACGCAGATTATACAGGATGGCTCGATAACTAGTGCCAAGCTTGCTTATGGAGCGGTAACAGAACGATACCTTGCTCCGGGTGTTGTTTTTTCACATCATCTTGCGGACCATGTAGTTAGCTCGTTGAAGCTGTCTCCTGAAGCAGTGACAACAGATAAGATAATGGATTTGAGCGTTACGACTGCTAAGCTGGCTGATAATAGTGTGGTTGGGCGAACCATCGCTGCAGCAGCTATTGATTCACAGCATATTAAGCCAGATACGATACAAGGCATGCATATTGATTCCGGGGCAATTTCTGCTGATCACTTAAATACTGATATTATTGGTTCGGAACATATCAGAAAAGGTGCAATTGTTCGGAATGCCTTGGCGGATGGCGCCGTTAATTCTTCCAAGCTTGCTCATGGTGCGGTAGAGTCAAATCACTTTGGACATGAGGCTGTTCAGAGTCGGCATTTGGCCAATGGTGCGGTGTTAGGCATACACATTGGAGATTCAAGCGTTCATGAGAATCATATTGCTGATGAGTCAATAACGTCCTTTAAGCTGGCAGCAGCCAGCGTCGGGGAGAATCAGCTTAAAGATGAATCAGTAGGTCATGCCAATATTAAGCATGGAGCAATTAACAGCGTTCATTTGGCTGACAGCTCAATCAGTAGCAGTAAACTGGCGCTGTCTTCTATAGGATCCGAGCAATTACAGGAAAATAGTGTGCTAGAGTCGCACTTAACAGCAGGCAGCGTATCCGAGCATGTGATTCAAGAGAGGGCTGTTACAGCTTCTAAGCTTGCGGCTGACGTCGTAGCTGGAGAACATATTCAGCTAGAGACGATTGGCGGGAAGCATTTAAAAGCCGAAACCATTCAAGGTTATCATATCCGTAAGGGAGCGATAATGCTTGCTCATCTGGCTGGTGAGGTGCTTTCCCTAGATAGGCTGGAAGCGGCTAGTGTAAATGGCATTCATATTATGGAGAATGCAGTACACGCACCACATTTGGCAAGCGAAAGCGTGACGGAAGCTAAGCTGGCAAGCGGAAGCGTAACGGAAGCTAAGCTGGCAAGCGGTAGTGTGACGGAAGAGAAGCTGGCAAGCGAGAGTGTGACAGGAGAGAAGCTGGCAAGCGAAATCGTGACGGAGTCGAAGCTGGCGAGTGGAAGCGTAACGGAAGCTAAGCTGGCAAGCGGTAGTGTGACGGAAGAGAAGCTGGCAAGCGAGAGTGTGACAGGAGAGAAGCTGGCAAGCGAAAGCGTAACGGAGTCGAAGCTGGCAAGCGAGAGTGTGACAGGAGAGAAGCTGGCGAGCGAAAGCGTGACGGAAGCGAAGCTGGCGAGCGAAAGCGTAACGGAGTCGAAGCTGGCGAGCGAAAGCGTGACGGAAGCGAAGCTGGTAAGCGAAAGCGTGACGGAAGCGAAGCTGGCGAGCGGAAGTGTAACAGAGATGAAGCTGGCAAGCGAAAGTGTGACAGAGGGAAAGCTGGCGAACGGAAGCGTGACAGAGTCGAAGCTGGCGATCGAAAGCGTGACAGAAGCAAAGCTGGCAAGCGAAAGTGTGACTAAAGCGAAGCTGGCAAGCGAAAGTGTGACGGAAGCGAAGCTGGCAAACGGAAGTGTGACTGAAGCGAAGCTAGCGAGCAAAAGCGTGACTAAAGCGAAGCTGGCAAGCGAAAGCGTGACGGAGTCGAAGCTGGCGAGCGGAAGCGTAACGGAAGGTAAGCTGGCAAGCGAAAGCGTAACGGAGTCGAAGCTAGCGAGCGAAAGCGTGACGGAGTCGAAGTTGGCGAGCGAAAGCGTGACGGGAGAGAAGCTGGCCAGAGAGAGTGTAACGGAAGGTAAGTTGGCGAGCGAAAGCGTAACGGAAGCGAAGCTGGCAAGCGGAAGCGTAACGGAAGGTAAGCTGGCAAGCGAGAGCGTGACGGAGTTGAAGCTTGCGAGGGAAAGCGTGACGGAAGGGAAGCTGGCTAGCGGAAGCGTAACGGAAGGGAAACTGGCAAGCGGAAGCGTGACGGAGTCAAAGCTGGCAAGCGGAAGCGTGACGGATGAGAAGTTAGCGAGTGAAAGTGTGACGGAAGGAAAGCTTGCGAGCGAGAGCGTAACGGAAGCCAAGCTGGCAAGCGGAAGCGTAACGGAGTCGAAGCTGGTAGTCGAGAGCGTAACGGAATCGAAGCTGGCAAGTGAGAGTGTAACGGAAGCAAAATTGGCAAGCGGAAGCGTGACAGAAGGGAAGCTAGCAAGCGAAAGCGTGACGGAAGGGAAGCTAGCAAGCGAGAGCGTGACGGAGGGGAAGCTTGCCAGCGGAAGCGTGACGGAAGGTAAGCTGGCAAGCGGAAGCGTAACGGAAGCGAAGCTGGGGATTGAAAGTGTGACGGAAGCGAAGCTGGGGATTGAAAGTGTGACAGAAGCGAAGCTGGCAAGTGAGAGCGTGACGGAAGCAAAGCTGGCGAGCGAAAGCGTAACGGAGTCGAAGCTGGCAAGTGGTAGCGTAACTGAAGCAAAACTGGCAAGCGAGAGTGTGACGGGTGCGAAGCTGGCAAACGGAAGCGTAACGGAATGGAAGCTGGCAAATGGAAGTGTAACGGAAGCTAAGCTGGCAAGCAGAAGCGTGACGGAATCGAAGCTGGCGATTGGCAGTGTGACAGAAGCGAAGCTGGCAAGTGGAAGCATAACGGAATTGAAGTTAGCAAATGAGAGTGTAACGGAAGCGAAGCTGGCAAGCGAAAGCGTGACGGAAGCTAAGCTAGCGAGCGAGAGCGTGACGGAAGCGAAGCTGGCGAGCGAAAGTGTGACGGAAGCGAAGCTGACGAGCGAAAGCGTGACCGAAGCGAAGCTGGCGAGCGAGAGCGTGACGGAAGCAAAGCTGGCGAGCGAAAGCGTGACGGAGTCGAAGCTGGCGAGCGAAAGCGTGACAGAGTCGAAGCTGGCGAGTGAGAGCGTGACGGGAGCGAAGTTAGCGAGCGAGAGCGTGACGGAAGCGAAGCTGGCAAGCGGAAGCGTGACGGAGTCGAAGCTGGCGAGTGAGAGCGTGACGGGAGCGAAGTTAGCGAGCGAAAGTGTGACGGAAGCGAAGTTAGCAAGCGAGAGCGTGACGGAAGCGAAGTTAGCAAGCGAGAGCGTGACGGAAGCGAAGCTAGCAAGCGAGAGCGTGACGGAAGCGAAGCTAGCAAGCGAGAGCGTGACGGGAGCGAAGCTGGCGAACGAGAGCGTCACGGGAGCGAAGCTGGCAAGCGAGAGCGTGACGGAAGCGAAGTTAGCGAGCGAAAGTGTGACGGAAGCGAAGCTGGCGAGTGAGAGCGTGACAGAAGCGAAGCTAGCAAGCGAAAGCGTGACGGAAGCGAAGCTGGCGAGCGGAAGCGTAACGGAAGCGAAGCTGGCGAGCGAAAGCGTGACCGAAGCGAAGCTAGCAAGCGGAAGCGTAACGGAAGCGAAGCTGGCAAGCGGAAGCGTAACGGAAGCGAAGCTGGCAAGCGAAAGCGTGACGGAGTCGAAGTTAGCAAGCGGAAGCGTAACGGAAGCGAAGTTGGCGAACGGAAGCGTGACGGAAGCGAAGCTGGCAAGCGGCAGCGTGACCGAAGCGAAGCTAGCGAGTGAGAGCGTGACAGGTGCGAAGTTAGCGAGCGAAAGCGTAACGGAGTCGAAGCTGGCGAGTGAGAGTGTGACGGAAGCGAAGCTGGCAAGCGGAAGCGTGACGGAAGCGAAGCTGGCAAGCGAGAGCGTGACGGAAACGAAGCTAGCGATCGGAAGCGTGACGGAAGCGAAGCTGGCGAACGAAAGCGTGATGGAAACGAAGCTGGCAAGCGAAAGCGTGACCGAAGCGAAGCTGGCAAGCGGAAGCGTGACGGAAGCGAAGCTAGCGAGCGAAAGCGTGACGGAAGCGAAGTTAGCGAGTGAGAGCGTGACGGGAGCGAAGTTAGCGAACGAAAGCGTGACGGAAGCAAAGCTGGCGAGTGAGAGCGTGACGGAAGCGAAGCTGGCGAGCGAAAGCGTGACGGAAGCAAAGCTGGCGAGCGAGAGCGTGACGGAAGCGAAGTTAGCGAGCGAAAGTGTGACGGAGTCGAAGCTGGCGAATGAGAGCGTCACGGGAGCGAAGTTAGCGAGCGAAAGCGTGACGGAAGCGAAGTTAGCGAGTGAGAGCGTGACGGGAGCGAAGTTAGCGAACGAAAGCGTGACGGAAGCAAAGCTGGCGAGCGAGAGCGTGACGGAAGCGAAGCTAGCGAGTGAGAGCGTCACGGAAGCGAAGCTGGCGAGTGAGAGCGTGACGGAAGCGAAGCTGGCGAGTGAAAGCGTGACGGAAGCGAAGCTGGCGAGCGAAAGCGTGACGGAAGCAAAGCTGGCGAGCGAGAGCGTGACGGAAGCGAAGCTGGCGAGCGAAAGTGTGACCGAAGTGAAGCTGGCAAGCGGCAGCGTAACGGAAGCGAAGCTGGCAAGCGAAAGTGTGACGGAAGCGAAGCTGGCGAGCGAAAGCGTGACGGAGTCGAAGCTGGCGAGCGAAAGCGTGACGGAGTCGAAGCTGGCGAACGAAAGCGTGACGGAGTCGAAGCTGGCGAACGAAAGCGTGACGGAGTCGAAGCTGGCGAGTGAGAGCGTGACGGGAGCGAAGTTAGCGAACGAAAGCGTAACGGAAGCAAAGCTGGCGAGCGAAAGCGTGACGGAAGCGAAGTTAGCGATCGAAAGCGTGACGGAAGCGAAGCTAGCGATCGGAAGCGTGACGGAAGCAAAGCTGGTGAGCGAAAGCGTGACGGAGTCGAAGCTGGCGAACGGAAGCGTGACGGAAGCGAAGCTGGCGAGCGAAAGTGTGACGGAAGCGAAGCTGGCGATCGGAAGCGTGACGGAAGCGAAGCTGGCGAGCGAGAGCGTGACGGAGTCGAAGCTAGCAAGCGGAAGCGTAACGGAAGTGAAGCTGGCGAACGAAAGCGTGAAGGAGTCGAAGCTGGCAAGCGGAAGCGTAACGGAAGCGAAGCTAGCGAACGAAAGCGTAACGGTGGCGAAGCTGGCAAGCGGAAGCGTGACGGAGTCGAAGCTGGCGAGCGAAAGCGTAACAGAAGCGAAGCTAGCAAGCGGAAGCGTGACGGGACCGAAACTGGCAAGCGGAAGTGTAACCTCCGACCATATTGCTACGGGCGCGATTACTCTGGATAAATTGGCACCGGGTGTAATTCCAGCCTCGGTCGTAGTAGCTAATTCTATTGAGAATGAACCGATTGGGTTGTCTGCGCTGTCCTTTAATCCTATCGTTATTTCTTCTAGTCAAGGAGTAACGAAGCAACAGTTCGGTCTTACTCCCTATAGTTTCAATCCAATGGAAGAATCAGTTGAGGTTACGGTTCTCTTAGATGAACCATTCGAGCATGTAAACTATGTTATGACAGCTACCTGTGATCAAGCTGCTTGCTATGCCGTAATAAGAACGAAAACGAAATCGAGTGCGGTCATTACGTTGATTAGAACGCGCATTAGCTTGGAACCTAGTGGATGTATTAATTGGATCGCAATAGGAAAATAACGAAGTACATCAAGAATGGACAGCATTTATTGCTGTTCATTTTTGGTATGCAGCCAGATGAATGACGCTGGCCCCATCGTTTCTAGTTGCTTATTTTTATTCGTAAGAGGGACAGACATCTTGGGAGTTGTACATACGCCGTTGCGCTGGCAGAAGCGATACATACAATGTGATGTAAATAGATAGCTTTATATGAACAACTAGGTCTATACCGAGGTGAATAAACAGATGAAACGCGTAAAAAACAGGATGAGCAGTCGAAGTCGAACGCCGGCGCCCGAAGGTATCTCCTTACACGCGTCCAATTCTGAACCGATTGTGTCCGTAATTATTCCGGTGATGAACGAGCGTTCCACAATCAGGCGTGTCATTCGTGAAGCTATGAAAATCCATGCTTATACGGAAGTCATTGTCGTGGCAAATGGTACAACAGATGGATCTGCTAGAATAGCGGAGTCTATGGGAGCAAGAGTGCTCCGCTATTCTGAGCCGCTCGGCCATGATGTTGGGAGAAGCATAGGCGCGCTGGCAGCAAGAGGAGAGGTACTGCTCTTTATTGATGGAGATATGGTTATTCCAGCTGCGCATCTCCGCCCTTTCATAAAGGCAGTGAAAGAAAAAGAGATTGATGTCGCATTGAATGATTATTCTGGCCCAGTTAATAAAATCGAGGTGCATAGTGTTGTTCTAGCCAAGCACGCCTTGAACAGCATTCTCAAAAGGCCGGACTTAAAAGGAGTATCCTTTACAGCTGTTCCGCATGCAATAAGCCGCCGCTGCTTGAGTGCGATAGGTGCCCCGTCTTTAGCGGTTCCGCCGCTGGCACATGCCCAAGCTATATTGAAAGGGATGAAGGTTGCGGCTGTCTATCCTGTTAATGTAGGCAAGCTGAATAAATCTAGAATCAAGCGGGAGAGAAGCAATCCACTGGAAAAGTTAATTGTCGGAGATCATTTGGAAGCCATCCATTGGGTTCTCTCGCATACTGATGGGCGAGGCGGCTTTGAAGATAAGCTCCGTAATCGAGCCTTAATCCTATGAGCCTATCAAAGCCTGATTTTGTTTCCAGGAGGATATGATGTGAAAGCAGTGATATTAGCAGGAGGAACAGGTACGAGATTGAACCCTTTAACCTCTCTAATGAACAAGCATATGCTGCCTGTTGGCAAATACCCTATGATTTATTATGGGATCAACAAGCTGAAGCAAGCAGGAATCCATCAGATCATGATAGTCACAGGAAGACATTCTGCTGGTTTGTTCATTGCTTATTTAGGCAGCGGCAAGGAGTTCGGCGTGTCACTGACCTACCGTATTCAAGAAGAGGCCGGAGGTATTGCGGAAGCCTTGCAATTATCTCGCTCCTTCATTGCTGATGGCGAGAAATTCATCGTGCTTCTAGGAGATAATTTATTCGAGGATGATTTGTCTCCCTTCGTTGATCAATATGAACGACAGCCCGGTGGAGCGATGGTGCTGCTCAAGCAGGTGCAAGACCCGCGTCGTTATGGTGTGCCGTTGTTTCATGAATCAGGAGCAATCCGCCATATAGAAGAGAAGCCAGAGAATCCTCAGACGTCACAGTGTGTAACAGGGATTTATTGGTATGACTCCAACGTATTTCAATTGATAGAGCAAATTAAGCCTTCTAGCCGCGGCGAGCTGGAAATAACCGATCTTAATAATATATATGCGAATGCCGGGCTATTGACCTATCAGAATTTGGTAGGCTGGTGGACAGATGCAGGCACATTCGAATCGCTGCGTGAGGCAGCCTCCTTGCTTTGGGAGGAAGAGTAAGAGATAGGAGAGATTAATTATGAGACGACAATCGCGGCGTGTCCGCCGTCTCAAGTCCCGAACAGTCGCCTCTTCGCAGGTGAGAACACGAGAGGCTAGTTATCAGTCCGGAGTTGAGGCTGGCTATAAGGAAGGCGTTCAATCAGGTTATAGCTCCTATGATTCGTTATTCGAAGGAACCAGCATTATTATACCAAGCTTCAATCAGGTCGATTATTTAAAGGCCTGCATTGAAAGTATTGCAGATCATACGGAGATGCCCTATGAAATTATTGTCGTAGATAATGCATCTGAAGATGGGACAGCTAGCTATCTGCAACAAGTTGAAGGACAGGTGCGTTATCGTATTCTTCCCCAGAACCTTGGATTTTCCGGTGCAGTCAACCGAGGAATGATGATGGCGAAGGGAACAACGATGCTCATTCTTAATAATGATACGCTGGTTACGGACAATTGGCTGGAGAATATGATGACCTGCTTATCTAGTGATCCTAAGATAGGCATGGTAGGTCCTGTAACCAACTATATTAGCGGGGACCAGCAAATAAAAGTGCCTTATGAGGATATAAGCGACATGCCGGATTTTGCTAGATTAAATAATGTATCAGACCCTTCGAAGTGGCAGAGAACCGATAGACTCCCCGGGTTCTGTCTGCTGTTCCGCAGAGAACTGTGGGAAAAGACTGGCTATCTGGACGAAGGCTTTGAATTTGGGAACTTCGAGGATGATGATTACAATGTACGAGTGAGATTGCAAGGGTATGCGCTTGTGATCGCTCGGGATTCATTTATTCATCATTTTGGCAGTGTGAGCATAAAGGCGCTTGGCGATAAGCTGCAGGAAGTAAATAATCGCAATATGGTTTTTTATATGAACAAATGGAATAACCCCTACGACTGGATTCATCAGATAAAGGAAGCAGAGAAGGTGGAAGAAGCCGTTCCCGCCCATAGCGAGAATGCCTTCTACCCGGATAATGTAGCGGTCAGAGGTACCGGCCCTACGGTATATTGGGTCGAGGGTGGAGTCCGTCGCCCGATAGAAGGGGAATGGATTGGCCCGGTTACACGGCTGCCGCAAGTGAACCTAAGAAGATGGGGCATAGGTGAGAAGCTGACTTTGCAAGAATTGCAGGCCAAATGGCAAAGCATTCATAATGATCTAAGCGAAGAGATCGGCAATGGCAAGGTAACGAGTGGCTTGGACGGCTTCTTATACTATCTGGAGCATGGAACGAAACGAAAAATCATTACTGCCGCCTCGGCTCAAGTATGGGGCTTAGATGTACGTCCTAATGTTGTCATGACCTTCGAGCGCTTTTCGGCTATTCCTGAAGGGCTGCCGATAATTCCTGCAATTAAACTTCGTCAGACTCTTTAATGCAAGAGCATGGCGAGTATCACCTGCAAAAACAGCGCATATGCTGGTAACATCTGTTCTAGTTGCTGTGGGAGGGACCATGAATGCAGCATATCGTTACAGAAATTATGGAGCATTTATCACATTCGCATAGTCAAATGGCAAGAATCGTTGAAGCCAAACGTCATGTTGCCGTTCGAATGAGCGAAGTGGTGAAGTCGATCCCTGATAAAAATCCGAATTTTGGCGGCACAGACGGGCTGCTTGATAATACGCAATCGTTGCTGGGGAGCCTCGTCTCTTATTTGAACAGTATTGCGGATTTGCAGGAAACGCTGGCTGAGCAGTTAACTTTCATGATACGAGAGCTCGATGGTGAGGATGAGGAATAAACCAGATAGGAAGGAGGCAGTTGCATGGACCGTGAACAGGCTTATATGCGAATGCTGGGTGCCACTGCCAATATGCAATGGAATGTAGCGATTATATTGGAGGCCAAGGCGGAGGAAGCAGAAAAAGCCCGTAACTGGATATGCAATCACGTTTCTGCGACTTCCTTCATCGGGGAGCAGACACAATTGAAGCAATCCCTTCAATTACATGATCAAGTTATTGATGTTCTGGACGGAGTGAATAAAATGAGCCAGGGCATCGTGTCTATCCTCAAGGCTGTTCTAAATAAGGAATCGGGTGATGGCAATAATCATACCAATGGCAACAGCTACTTTGGCAACGGCTTTGGTGATTCCGATTGAAGCCCCCTGTAAAAGAGGAACATGCTGTGAAGCTGGAGTTGATTTCATCGATTGCTAAGAGCCAGCTTGCTCTGGCACGGATTCTGGACAGTATCGCGTCAGTATCGGACTTCACCCCAATGATGACTAGACGCATTGGAGAGAATATCCGCCTACTGACGAACTTACAGGAAGGAATGGCTGAATCGGTGTCGCTCTTAGCTTTGGGTAAAAGTCGGACTCGCTTTGGTCAACCGACCAGTCCTTGGCTTAACCCACGTCTTCATACGGCAAATAGTCAATCTGGCATGAAGGAGAGACGGTAGTGTTGAAGAGAAAAAAGGGAGCAGCTATACGCAAACGGGCTAGACGAACCCCGCGTACGCGGAACGGACGAAGAATAGGCAGCAGAAGAACAACAGGAAAAAAGACAGGGAAAAGCGCTATACAGCGTCGGAAGTCTACCACAAGGAAGAGAGCCCCTCAAGCCAAAAGCTATCAAGAAGGCTTTAATCAAACTTATAATGAGGGTTACAACGCAGGATTCGCCAAAGGCTTTGAAGATGGCCACCAGCTTGCTTACGAACAACAGCCCTAATCGCTGCTTGCGATATTTTTAAAGAAAGTCTCATTTTCTGACTGTCCGCTTGGTCGGTGCAGCCAGATGATGAGGCTTTTTTTGTTGGAATATCATTCCAACCTGGTCATGCGCCAATTTTTGCTCTTAGGGGACAAGTGACGATATGGATACACCTTGCAAGGCATATAGATAAGTGGAATGGCATGATCAACTATAAGGCAAAGCAGGTGTAGGCATGGCCTCGACAAAGGGGAGATTGCTTGAGACAGGAAGACGGGAAGGATTAACAGCAGGCTATGCTGCAGGGTGGAGAGATGGAGCAAGCGAGGCTATTAAGCAAACAATAGTGAAGGATCAGCCAGTCAAGCTTCCTATGCGTATTTTATATATTCCGCAGGGCTTTGATGCTATCGACGAAGGGATCATTGCAGCGCTTCAAGCAGCCGTACAGGAGGTATTGGTCGGAGAACGTGCTGCAATTGCGCAGCAGGCAGCCTCTCTTCAACCAGCCCTAGTTCTGGTGTTGAATGGTCTTCATATATTTCCAGAGGATCATTTGCAGCAAATGGATGCCATCCGTGAGCTCGGTATCCGAACTGCGGTATGGTTCGTAGATGATCCTTATATGTCATCGGTGACTGCTCTGGCTGCAACTCATTATGATATTGTGCTTACCCATGAGCTTAGTACGATTGCATTATATGAGCAGCTTGGCTGCCGCAATGTTCATTACTTGCCTTTAGCAGCAAATGATGCCATATACAAGCCGATGAAGACTGGGCTGGAATACAGCAGCGATGTATGCTTTATTGGGCAGGCGTTCTGGAATCGTGTAGAGATGTTCGACGCGATAGCGGAGCGATTGGCAGAGAAAAAAGTGTTTATCGCTGGCGGTTTGTGGGAACGAATGCAGCAATATGGGCTATTGAAAGGGGCTATACGCAAGGAATGGCTGCCTTTCGAAGAATCTGCCCTTTATTATAATGGGGCCAAGATCGTCATTAACATGCACCGGACAACAGAAGCAGGAGCGGATAACTTCAATTCATTGCAATATCCGGGATTGTCAATCAATCCTAGAACGTACGAAATAGCAGCCTGTGCAACCTTTCAATTAACGGATATTCGCGCGGATTTGGAGCGCTATTACCGTCCTGGCTATGAGATTGGAACGTATACCAATGCGGCAGAGCTGTCAGAAAAAATTGATTATTACTTATCTCATGAAGAAGAGCGCAGAACAATAGCAATTCGCGGATTATGCCGGACGCTGCGCAATCATACCTTTTCAACTCGAATAATAGAGCTGCTGCAGCTGGTAACGAAGGAGTGAATGATAGTGGCTAAAGCTTCGGCTCCTCGTCATAAGAGGACAGAAAGGTCATTAGAGGAGATTGGTCGCTCGGAAGGATATCGTACAGGATGGGAGCATGGGTATTGGCTAGGCCAATGTGAATCTATCAGCAGTCGCCACCAACCGCAGATAACGGTCTGGCCTGTTCACGTTATGTTTGTAGAGACGGGTAAAGGCTTTCCCTATTCACCTCTCGATGAGGCAGTGAAGCTGACACTGAATGCCTCTGTTGCACAGCTAACCGTTGCAACTGCAGGACAGCCGATTGCAGAAATCGCAGCTATTGTGAGGCCGGATATTGTAATAGTGCTTGATGGGCTGCAATTTGATGTGAATCAAGTCATTGCGATGAGAGCACAAGGAATTCGCACGGCAATCTGGCTGACGGATGACCCTTACTACACCGATATTACATCCACTTTGGTTCTCCATTATGATGAAGTATTCACATTAGAGAGGAACTGTGTAGAGCTGTATAAACAGCTTGGGTGTTCAAGTGTTCATTATCTTCCTCTTGGCGTCCATCCATCCCAATATCGGCCGATGAAGCCGGAGTATTCGAGCCGCAAGGATATCAGCTTCATTGGCTCGGCTTATATGAATCGCGTGGCTAACTTCAACAAAGCAGCTTCCTATCTTGCATCCAAGAACACACTCATATCCGGCATATGGTGGGATCGTTTGGAGCGATTCGATCTGCTGCGCTCGCGTATAAAGCTGGATAATTGGATGGGACCAGAAGATACCGCATTGACCTATAACGCATCCAAGATTGTGATCAATATGCATAGAGCATATGATGAACCGAACTTCAACAATAATGAACTTGGCATCTCCGCCGTGTCTCCTAACCCTCGCACCTTCGAAATATCGGCTTGCGGGGTCCTGCAATTAACCGATATTCGTGATGACCTGGTGTCGTTCTATACGCCGGATCTTGAGATCGTCACCTATGCTACACCAGAGGAAATGGTAGAGAAGCTGGAGTATTATTTGCATCACGAAAAGGAACGACAAGACATCGCTATGCGCGGGCTGTACCGTACGCTTCGTGAACATACGTATGCAAGCCGCCTTCAGACGATGCTGTCGCTCTTATTTCCTAATCTAATCATCCAGCAATGATGCTTATATCGACCAGCGTACAATGACACCTGATTGGGTTAAGCCGCCGCCGAAGCCATAGAGCAGGAGCAATTGGCCGGGTACTACTCGGCCTTCTCTGACTGCATCATCAAGGGCAAGCGGAATCGAGGCAGCAGACGTATTTCCATACTTCGCAATGCTGGACAAGGCTTGCTCAGATGAGAAGCCAATACGTTCACACAGAGCATCTATAATTCGCTGGTTGGCGTTATGAGGAACAAACCAGTCAATCTGTTCGACAGAATAGTTATTGTCGGTCATCAGCTCAGTGATAGCATAAGATACTTTGCTAACGACCCAGCGATACACCTCGCGTCCATTTTGGACGATGTGACCGGATGGATTCAATTCATGCGGACCGATAGCAGAGGCTAGACTGCTGCGATAGACCAGATGTCCGCCATTACCTTCCGTATCGTTGGAAGCTGCTAATATATCGCCTTCTGCTTCAGCTTCCATTAGAACAGCACCTGCACCATCACCGAATAAAATACAAGTCGTACGGTCGGTGTAGTCGGTTGCTTTGGATAAGGTTTCGGAGCCAATAACGAGTATTTTGCGATATAATCCGGACAACAGCAGACCATTGGCTAATTGAATGCCGGACGTAAAGCCGGCACATGCAGCCTGTATATCGACAGTACCGCATGCCTTCATTCCGAAATGAGCTTGTACACGAGAAGCTACACTTGGGACGAATGAATCTGGTGTGGATGTGGCTACAATAATATAATCAACGTCATCTAATGACTTGTTATAACGGGATGCAAGATCATTGGCGGCTTCTATACATAGGTCGCTTGCATATTGATTAGGCTCAGCTATACGGCGTTCTTGTATGCCAGTACGCTGTACGATCCATTCATCCGAAGTATCAACGAGCTGTTCCAGCTCTGCATTGGACAATATTCGTGCAGGTACGTAGGAGCCGATTGCTGTTATAGCGGCATTGGATTGAAAAGCAAGCTTTTTCATTCGGTTCACATCCTTATCGCATATTATTAGTACCAGATACTAACACCTGACACTAATTTACTTCGTTGTAGTGGTTTTGTCAAGCTTCCCTCCGTATAGCCTGTTCTGAAAAGGCACAGGCTATAGTGGTATTCGAAAGCCTAGACCAACTTCGAATGGAGGAATTATGGACTTATGAATAAGAAATTTATATTATTAACCGCAAGTGTAGCTTTAACAGCTGTTCTAGGTGCTGGATGCGCAAGTAATCATGGGGAGCTTGGCAATCGCAACATTCGTCAAAATGCGGTCAGATATGATGCAAATGGCAACCTGTTGAACAATGGCAACGTCAATGCACTGAACGACAGGAACAGCAATATGCTCAATAATGGGAACGGCAATGGATTGAATAATTTGAATAACTTGAATAACAAACGCTTCGCAAATGATCAAATGAACGAGATGAATCGGGTAAATGGACGACGGTTGAATAGCAATAATATTGTAGGCAGTCATAAAAATTATAAGATCGAAATGAGCGATCAAATCGCAAACAAGCTCATCAATAAGAATACGATTAAATCAGCTTATGTAATGCTGACCGACAATAACGCCTATGTAGCCGTATCCTTTGAAGATCATCATAACAAAGGGAATACAAGAGCACTCAGTCGTACCAATGGCAACTATGTAGGCAAATCCACAGCTGACCGGTATTCGAGAATGAATACATTATCTACAGGCGAGGAAGCTCTTACAGCCAAAGTTAAAGAGGATATAGCAAGAGAAGTGAAGCGAATGAACCCAAGCGTCGAGCATGTCTATGTTTCAGCCAATCCTGACTTCGTAGGCCGAATGAATAGCTACATGAATGATGTGAAGCTGGGGCATCCGATTCAAGGCTTCGTGGCAGAATTCAATGCTATGGCTGAGCGCTTATTCCCAGCCCGTGTAGATACGATTACGACTAACGATGCGCATAGAAATAGAATGCGTGGCGACATTTTCGATATGAATCGTTAATAAACGGAGCTTAGCTAAGCCGACTGCTTGCAGTCGGCTTTTTTCTTGTTCACTTGTTCGGCGTCGGCGGCTGAGGAAAATTGCGATAAGGCTGGGTGACGTGTACACTGATGCATAAGAAACTTTTATTAAAAGGGGGTCTTATCGCAGATGAATTTAACGCCAGAGCATGTACAAGCGATACTCGACTCGCATCAGCAATTTTTCCATGAGGGCAGGACTCGGGACGTTCAATTTCGTTTAGAGCAGCTTAAGAAGCTACGTGAAGCCATTGAACAGCATGAGGATGAGCTTCTCTTTGCCTTTTATAAGGATTTGCGCAAAAGTAAGTTTGAAGCCATTACAACTGAGATTGGCCTTGTTCTTAATAGTATTACCCATATAAGCAAGCATCTACGAAAATGGACAAAACGACAAAAAGTGAAAACGCCGCTTATGCTGTTTCCATCAAGAAGCTATGTTCTGAATGAGCCTTATGGGACCGTTCTTATCATCGGGCCTTTTAATTACCCGTTCCAGCTAGTGATGGAACCGCTTATTGGGGCGATTGCTGCTGGGAATTGTGCCGTATTGAAGCCATCGGAGAATACGCCTCATGTCTCGGCAGTTATTCATAAGATTATTAAAGCAGCCTTCGAGGAGAGCTATATTAGAGTCGTCGAAGGCGAACGGGAGGTTACGTCGCTTCTTACTCATGCACCTTTTGATTATTTGTTTTTCACAGGCAGTAGCCAAGTAGGCAAGCTGGTGATGGAGGCTGCTGCCAAGAATTTGGTGCCGGTCACGCTGGAGCTTGGAGGAAAGAGCCCTGTGATCGTCGATCGTACAGCTAATCTGGATTTAGCAGCGAAGCGAATTATATGGGGCAAGCTGCTCAATACCGGGCAGACCTGTGTAGCGCCCGATTATGTGTTGGCGGATGCCGCGATTAAAGATGATTTAGTTAAACGGATGAAAGAAGCCGTTGTTAGCTTTTATGGTTCAGATGCTTCCCTAAGCTCTGATTACGGCAGGATTGTTAATGAACGGCAATTTGACCGGCTTGCAGCGATGCTGGAGAAGGACAGGGAAAAGATAATATTCGGAGGGAGGATGAATAGAGAGGAGTTGTATGTAGAGCCTACACTTCTTGATGCTTCATGGGAGGATGCTGCTATGTTGGAAGAGATATTCGGCCCCCTGCTTCCGATTATGGCTTATAGTCAGCTCAATGAGGCAATCACAGCGATTAATCGTCTCCCCAAGCCATTATCCTTATATGTCTTTACAGAGAATTCAAGCGTTGAACGCGAAGTGCTGGCGCGGATATCCTTCGGCGGAGGGTGCGTGAACGAGACAGTCCAGCATGTGGCTAATCCTTACTTGCCCTTCGGCGGTGTTGGTCCCGCAGGAATCGGCGCTTACCATGGCGAGCATAGCTACCGACTGTTCTCCCATCAGAAAAGTATAATGAAAAAAAGCACCAGATTGGACATTAAGCTGTTATTCCCGCCTTATGGCGAGAAATTGAAGTGGGTTCGGCGATTTTTGAAATAGAAGTGAAATTTCATACAAGCAGGTGATTCAGATGCGATTGAATGTTAAGAAGATTTCCATCATGCTCTGCCCGTAGAAGCCTATTTCCCCTTGGAACTCCTGCGGGCTGAGCCTTTTCCCAAGGGAGCGTGATGGTAATAAAACCGTATCGAACAAACCGAAATCAAGCTATTATCCGGCACCACAGAAAGCGTATCATTCAGCGCAAAAAAGGTTTCGCCTTACATTTAGGCTGGATTGTCAAGCACCAAGGCAGCTTTGCCAAAGGAAAAATCCATTGTTCTTGTTGGTGTTGCTGCGAAAAAACAAATCGAAGGGGTTATCCCAAATCCCAACAATCAAGAATAGCGAGCTGTGAGCAGCAGCTTATGGATTTCGAATAACTAACACCAAAACAATAAAAACAAGCGATGCCATTTCGTCGGGCATCGCTTGTTTTTTCACTATGTATTGGAAGCTCAGTTTGTCGCTCATCCCCCAACTTCTGAATGAACCCGCCCATTTTCCTCACAGACAGCACCATTATAACCGCCTCTTCATACTATAATTTGACTGTATCCCTTAACCTTGTTAGACCATAAAAACCCGAGCAAGGAGGGGTGACAAACTTTGAAGGGTAGCGACCATAAGAGCAAGTTTTTATTGACGCATCGTGAACGCGAGGTATTTGAGCTGTTGGTACAGGATAAGACAACAAGAGATATTGCGCAGCAATTATTTATCAGCGAGAAAACCGTTCGCAACCATATTTCGAATGTCATGCAAAAATTAAATGTAAAAGGTCGTTCGCAAGCGGTTGTCGAGCTTATCAAGCTTGGGGAGTTACAAATTTAACATAGCGCAATTTCTCCCTGCTCGATTGTCTGGCTAATGATAATCCCCCGAAATTCCTCTCACAAGGAAATACGGGGGATTTAATTTTGCCTTATGAAGAAATTATCTGGGGGACATGCTTCTCTATATAGGTGCGCACGTCTGTAGCGCTATCGCAATGAAGTACAGCACTAGCTATTTGTTGCATTGGCTCTTGTGAGAGCGAAGAAAGTAGCGCATGTGCAGAAGGAAGTGAGCTGCTGTTCATGCTGAAGGCTGTAAGGCCAAGCCCTAGCAGAATTGGTATGGCATGAGCCGTACTTGCCATTTCGCCGCACATGCTTACGGGCTTCCCGTGGGCATGTGCAGTCTCAATAACATGCTTCACCAAGCGCAGAAGGGCAGGCTGCAGAGGATCATTCAACGCGCCAAGCTGTGCATGCAAGCGGTCTGCAGCCATCGTATATTGCAGCAGGTCATTCGCGCCAATGCTGAAGAAATCAACCTCTTGCACGAACCGATCTGTCATGATTGCCGCAGCAGGCGTTTCAATCATGATGCCTGCTGGGAGGCTTTCATTGAAGGCAATTCCCTGCTCCAACAACTCGTTTTTGGCCTCATTCAGGAGGCGCATCGCCTCTCGCCATTCGCTCATGGTGGATATTAAAGGGAACATCACCTTTATATTGCCTGTTGCACTCGCTCGGAGAATGGCGCGAAGCTGCGTTTTGAATAGGTCCGTTCTTCCTAAGGAAAGCCGAATTGCCCGGTATCCAAGGAAGGGATTATCCTCTCTGGGAAGCTGGAGCAGCGGAAGCTCTTTATCACCGCCGATATCAGCGGTACGAATAATAATCGGATGCTCTGGTCCGAATGCTGTTATGGCTTGGAGGAAGACTTGGAGCTGCTCTTCCTCTGATGGAAGCTCAGAACGATTGAAATAAAGAAACTCGGTGCGGAATAACCCAATTCCTGCGGCACCTCTTGCACTTGCTTGGCGCGCCTCAGCAGCCGATGAGACATTAGCCAGGAGCTGGATAGGGACGCCATCCATACTCTGGCATGAAGTACCTATGCCACCAGCATTGCAAGCGACTGCTTCTTGATGATGATCATATTGCTGCTTTATTTTTCGATATTCAGACAATAGCTTTTCATCTGGTCTAATAAATACCAAGCCTTCAACGCCGTCGACAATGAGGGTATCGCCTTGCTGGATGAGGTCACCTAGCGGCATGTTGAGCCCGATGACAGCCGGAATGCCGACCGAGCGGGCGATAATGGCGGAATGGGAGGTCAGGCTCCCTGCTGAAGTGATAATTCCTGCAACCAGGCTTGGATCAAGCTGAGCGGTGATGGAAGGGGAGATATCTGAAGCGGTATAGATTAGGCTGCTGCTTAATCGGCTGCCTGAGTCGTCTCCGATGCTTGACTCCCTGCGCTGCAGCTTATTCATAATTCGCTGGCTGACATCGCAAATATCAGCAGCTCTTTCCCGCAAGTAATCATTATCGAGTTGTTCTATCGCAGTTACTGCTTCGTTAGTCGTTTCTGAGAGCGCATATTCGGGTGACCAGAGCAAGGTTGCAATTCGGTCTTGGATAAGCCCGACAAATTCTTCATCCTCCAGCAGCAGGAGCTGTGTCATGACGATCTCTACCGCTACCGACTTTCCAAGGGAGTTGAGTTGCTGGGCAAGCTCGCTAAGCTCATCCGCCACTTGAGCAAGAGCAGCCTGCAGCCGCTCTTGCTCAGCGTTAATGGCTGAAGGAGGAATGGATTCATCATACACATTCTGTATGACTAGGGAAGCTTGAATGTCGGCTTGTCCAATTGCATAGCCGGGTGAAGCCGGAATTCCTTGGAGCTGCATCATTTATTGCTCCTTTTCTATATGCTGCTCGATTTCGGTTAGGATTGCTCCTACAGCTGCGATAGCTTCCGCTGCCTGCTCTCCATCGGCAGATACGGTAATGGTATCCCCGCAGGTTGCTCCTGTTGAGATAACATGGACGAAGCTGCGCGCATTATAGCTGCGGCCCTCTTTAATAAGGGTTATGGAGCATGGATAAGCTTTGGCTGCTTCCACAATTTTGCGGGCAGGTCTTGCATGAATGCCCAACGGATTCAGTATGATATAGTCGTTACGCACGTCCCGCGCTCCTCATTCCTATCGTTTATATAAGCTTGCTTATATCATCTTTAATTCGTTCGGATTTGGTGCCGAACACAATTTGGACGGCACCGCCTCCAAGACGAATAATGCCTGCTGCTCCCAAGCTCTTCAATGCTTTGTCATCAAGAGTCTGTTCGTTCAGTAACACAAGGCGAAGGCGAGTTATGCAGGCATCAATACCAGCAATATTCGAAGCACCTCCAAGGGCTGCGACAATCTGCTCAGTTACGCCGATTCCCTCTTTGTCTTCCTTGGATGTGGCTGCATCATCCGGGTCACGCCCCGGTGTCATTAGGTTAAAGGTAACGATAGCAAATCGGAACAGAAAATAATAGATGAAGGCAAACGCTAAGCCGACTGGAACAATAAGCAGAGGCTTGGTTGCAAGCTGAAAATTAATAATATAGTCGATGAAGCCTGCTGAGAAGCCGAAGCCGTGTCTCACGCCAAGCTCCATCATAATGAAGCCGGAGAAGCCCATAAGGACAGCATGGATAATATACAAGACCGGAGCGGCGAACATGAAAGCGAACTCCAGCGGCTCCGTAATTCCTGTCAAGAAAGAAGCGAATGCTATACTGAAAAATACAGAAGCGATCAGCTTTCGTTTCTCAGGTCTGGCTGTGTGAATAATAGCAAGTGCGCCTGCCGGCAGTGCGAACATCATAATAGGGAAGAACCCTGTCATGAACATGCCTGCACTTGGATCTCCTGCGAAGAATCGAGTTAGGTCGCCGTGAACAACTTTGCCTGCCTCATCTGTAAAACTGCCAATCTGGAACCAGGCAACAGAGTTCAGCATATGATGCAAGCCGAATGGAATTAACAAACGGTTCGTTATGCCAAACAGAAGGGCACCGATGCTGTTCAATCCAACTACCGTATTGCCGAATGCATCAAGCGCAATTTGGATGGGTCCCCAGATAAGGCCTAGCAGAATGGCCACTACAACCATAACAAGGGAAGTTATGATGGGCACGAATCGTTTGCCGCTGAAGAAGCCCAGCCAATCCGGGAGTTGTATTTTATGAAAGCGGTTGTATAAAAGGGAGGCAATAGACCCTACGATGATGCCGCCCATCACCCCCATATTCAACTCGGTTGAGCTTCCCAACAATTTATCGAATACGATCGGAACCTGAGCTTGTACGGTAATGAATACTTGATAGCCGATTACGGCTGCCAACGCAGCAACCGCGTCCCCTGCAAGGCCAATAGCCAGGCCAACGGCGAAGATGAGCGGAAGATGGTCGAAAATAGCCGATCCGCCAGCTTCAAGGAAGGGAGCGACGTAATGGTTGATCCAAGCGCCGAACTCCCCCATGTGAAAGTCTTTTACATAATCGATTTTTCCGAAGCGCTGCAAGAGGGCCGCCGCAGGCAGGGCAGCGACAGGAAGCATTAATGATTTGCCGACTTTCTGTAAAAAAGCGAGCATCGAAGATCGTCCTCTCTCATGAAAAGAAATGCTACCGATTTACTCTAGCAGTCAAAATAATCTCATTCCCAGCGGATACGTGGCCGCTGCCTGTTGTTATTTCGAGCAGCTTAACTTCTTCCTCATTCGCCACTACAATTGGGCAGATCGAGGAATATCCGGCTGCTTTTATTTGCTTGGCATCGAATTCTATCAGCGTTTGCCCTTTGCAGAAGCGCTCGCCTGACCGTATAAGAGGCGCGAAGGCGTCACCCTTCAAGGCGACAGTATTAATCCCGATATGGATCAACAGCTGCAGTCCGGTCTGATGCTCAAGAATGATGGCATGATGAGTATGAATCAAATGGGCAACCGTTCCGTCAAAAGGGGCGATAAGCTTTCCCTCGCTTGGATCTACTGCGATACCGTCTCCCATGTGTTTGGCAGAAAAAGCTTCATCGGGTACAAGAGCCAGCGGTATGATCGTTCCGGTAAGAGGCGAAGACACTTCTACCGTAGTTGGTTGTGTATTCCCGAATAATTTGGACAGCATGGTGTTAGGTCCTCCTTGGTTGCTAACTATATGTCTCTATGAGGTTAGGCTAGGAGCTGCTTTGTTCAGCTTCTTTTACGAGTTGTCCCACAGGTACGTTATGAATGGCCGAATAAATATGGAAGGTAAGGAAACCAACCTCGTCTTCCGGGATAGCGACTTCAAACTGCTTGCTGATTGAGTCGGCCAGATGCTCCGCAATCTCGAATTCTACAGGGAACTTCTTTCTCGTCTCGTTCAAGAACGGATTCACAATATCCATTCCGTTACGGAGCCGGAATACAGCGAATTGGATGTGGCTGGGCAGTGCGAAATACACTTTGGGATTCACATCGCAATTCATCCTGAGTTTAATCTGATTGATCGTTTGTTCTGTGATCCGAATAACCTCAGGATCAATTTCTTCTAGAAGGGCAGGGTAATGGCGCATCTGCTCCGTATCGTCCAGCCGGAACTTTTTTTCAATGCGAGGATCCTTATTGTTGATAAGCATGCCGCTTTTTAACGAGAACCCAAGACCTTTTCCGACTAATACGTATTCTCTCTCTGTCTGCGTATCAACGGTCAGTAGAACATTGTTGCCGATAATGCGATCAACCCGATAATCGCCAGCCATGATGCAACCCCTTCCTCTAATATAAGACTATCGAAATGGACAAAAAGAACCAAGAAAGAGCTCGCACTGACAGCGTCAGACGAACACTTATCTTGGCTCATGCCTTCATTCGATCAAAGTAACACGCCGAGATGGTATGTTTTCTTCCACTTAATCATAGGAAAACGTTTTCGTCAAGTCCCTATTCAGTAGCCATCCGTGCTATGGCCGAGTTCTTCAGCGATCTCCATGCCCTCATTGGCAGAAGGAGTGCCTACATGCTGGGACGCTTGCTCTTTATGCTTCAATCCTTCGGCGACGAGTCTGCCATATTCCTTATCAGCCTCGGTGAAATGCGAGATCATCGCCTGTTGAATGACCGGGCTGCAGGTTGATAAAGCATCCACCAGATTGCTGATTAACTCTTCTTTCTCCCAAGGCTCGAACTTGCGGAACGTATCCCCAGCTTGGCCAAAGTTGTTCGTCCGATCGATCGGCTCCCTGACGAGCTTGGCTTGATACTCCGGCTCATATGGCTGGCCGCTTGGCTGAGCCTCGGTTAAGCCATTAAGGGAAGAGGGCTCGTAATTGATATGGGGATTCTGTCCGGGTGCGAGATCCACGTAGAATGCCATTTGACCATCTCGTTGATTGGTTGCCACTCTCTTCTTGGGCGCATTGATTGGAAGCTGCAAGTAATTCGCGCCTACCCGATAACGCTGCGTGTCGGAGTAGGATAAGGTGCGGCCTTGGAGCATTTTGTCATCGGAGAAATCCAGTCCATCTACCAATACCCCTGTCCCGAATGAGGCTTGCTCGACCTCTGCAAAATAGTTTCCCGGATTTTTGTTCAGTACCATTTTGCCTACAGATACCATTGGGAATTGCTCGGGGTCCCACAGCTTCGTATCATCGAGCGGATCAAAGTCCAGCTCAGGATGCTCGCCATCCTCCATAATCTGCACTTGGAGCTCCCATTCGGGAAATTCACCTCGTTTGATGGTTTCATATAAATCCTGTGTTGCGTGATTAAAGTTCTTTCCTTGAATTTCTTCCGCTTCCTTCTGCGTTAAATTCCGTATGCCTTGAAGCGGCTCCCAATGATATTTGACCAGTACGGCTTGGCCCTCTGCATTGACCCACTTGTAAGTATTGACTCCTGATCCCTGCATCTGGCGGTAGTTGGCTGGAATGCCCCACGGGGAGAAGAGGAAGGTGATCATATGTGTAGATTCAGGCGAATTGGATACGAAATCGAAGAAGCGCTCCATATCCTGCATATTCGTAACGGGATCAGGCTTGAAGGCATGCACCATGTCCGGGAATTTGATTGCATCGCGAATAAAGAAGATCTTCAGATTATTGCCTACCAGATCCCAATTGCCATCCTCTGTATAAAACTTGGTAGCAAAGCCTCGCGGGTCTCGCAGTGTCTCAGGTGAATGCCCGCCGTGGATAACGCTGGAGAAGCGAACGAATACAGGTGTACGCTTTCCTTTTTCCTGGAACAGCTTGGCTCTAGTATATTTTTGAATAGGCTCGCTGCCGTAAGTGCCATACGCCTCGAAATAACCATGGGCGCCAGCCCCTCGGGCATGAACCACGCGCTCTGGAACACGCTCACGGTCAAAGTGGGTGATTTTCTCAATGAAATGATAGTTCTCCAGAGTAGAGGGACCACGATTCCCTACCGTTCTTATATTCTGATTATCCGTAACGGGGTGGCCTTGCCTTGTGGTAAGGGTATGCTCTGTTTCTCCAGGTGCGTGTCTGTTATCACGGGCATCACCGGGATTCGCAACATTTGTTCCATTGCTATCGTTAGTTGGCATATCGACTTCAATCCTCCAATATATGAAAATACAGTCATTCACTTGCGTACTATTCCACATCATATGTCTAAATATGTAATCATCTAAGCAATAGTTATTCTCTCAAAAGTAGCCCTATGGTATAATTAAGTAATTTCGGGCGCGGCTGAAGGGAATGGTGCATTCCCAGAACAGAAGGGGGATCTGTGGGAAAGGAAAGAAATTCTAATACTATTTATTCAGCGGCTATATTGTCGTTTCTCGTATTATCAGACATAATCAAAGGGACATTAAGAGATAGAGGAGCACTATAATGCAGCGCAATATGTGGTTTTTGGCGATCAGTACAATCATTGTTATTATTTTATTAAACAATACGGCTTATTACTTTTTAACAGAACGATCGCTCGAGCAAGCGCTGAGTCATGAAATGCATGCCGTTGCCAGACAAATCGAATTTTCTGTTGAACAATCCCGGTTAGGCTCGGAACGGTTCCAGGATCAGATTGGTCGAGAGCTTCGAGCTGTCTCCATAGCAGCACAATATGCACTTGATCCTGATATAGAGAAGGTGACGAATGATCAGCTCAAGGAATTGAGCAGGAAGCTTGGAGTAGAGCATATCTCCCTATTGAAGCGAACGGCTGATGATATTGTGCTATACAGGTCCTCGGATGAGAAGGAGTTGGGCAGCGGGACGAAGACATGGGACCCCTGGTATGTTGCCTTTAATCAGCTGTTCGACCAGAAGGAAGTAACCATAGAGTGGCTTGGACAAACCTTGCCGAATTTCTGGAGTGGTCCGTTCGAGGTCGCAACAACCGACGCCACCAATATTTATAAGTGGGGCTACTATCACGATGGAACGACGAATTATATTATTGATCCTTTTGTCAATTACACGATGCTGGCGGAATATGAGAAGGTGACCGGGGTCGATCGGGTTATTGAGAAATCGATTGCCAGCAATGAGTCCTTGCTTGAAGTAACGGTTATTAATCCAGAGACCTTCAATAAAGGTCCGTTTATTTCCGTTAATGCGAGTGGCGAGGAGCAAGAGCATCTGCTGCAGAAGCCGATCTTTTATGGAACCTACAATTATAAGTCAGATCGGGATAGTGACAGCGTCGAGAAAGCCTATCGTACAGGAGAAATTGTTAAGCTGAACGAAGTAGTAAACGGCAAGCATGTGCTGAAGATGTTCCTGCCTGTCTTTACTGAGGATCTGGGCATTAATATCGTGGATGAGAATGGGGAACGGATTAACAGCTATGTTCTCTCGCTCGTAACCGATTACCGAATTATTCAAGATGAATTGGATTCGCAATTTTTGGACATCGGTCTTATTATTCTTATCGTTACAGGCCTCAGCATTGCCATTGCTACCTTGGTGATGAATCATTATCGTCAGTCGAGGGAGAGGATGGTCGAGGTTACCCAGCAAACCTATGCAGAAGAAATTAACCATATGTTCCAATCCATACGCGCGCAGCGCCATGACTTCCTGAATCATGTTCAGACGATCCATTCCTTGGCGGAGCTGAATAAGTCGAAGGAGCTTGTTGCTTATACGAAGGAATTGACGGGCGAAATCAGAATCATGAACGATATCATCAATATCGGTAATCCGGCTATTGCTGCCTTAGTCCGTTCAAAAATTTCTCAAGCCGAGATCAACCGGATTCAATTCTGCTGTACCTTCAATGGCTTGAGCAGGCTGGAAATGGGCGTCAAGACACTCGATTTGAACCGAATGCTTGGTAATTTGATTGATAATGCGTTTGATGAGGTCATGAAGTATCCAGAGCAGGAACGGCAGGTTGAACTGATTGGTAATCAGATTGACGGTTATCTGGAGTTCCAGATTACGAATACTTGCTGGGGAGCCGACGAAATCGTGGATGCACCTGTATTCAATGCGGGATTCACTACCAAAGACAATAACCATAAGGGGCTTGGATTGTATATCGTCAAGTCCATATGCGACAAATATAAAGGCACCATTCAAATTGCAGCTTCAGAGACTGGCCAGCTAGCTTTCATTATTCGTATCCCTCATTATTAGTTGAAATTCATCAAGACGTTGGAATAAAGACGGCTCTCCATTACAGCAAATGGAAAGCCGTCTTTTTGTTAGGGGACATCCTTCGGTTGCGCAAACTCGATTCCGCTTGTGGTATAATTGAAAGAATGCAGATTGTACGGAAGGAAGCGGGTGAATAGCTTTGGCGAGTCTCGACAATAAGCTTCAGAAAGTACTGGAAAGCAGTATAAGTAACCATGTAGGCGACACATTGATCGAACGAGGCTGGGATTATTATCGCAAAGGCCGCGTTATGAATGTGAAGCTCACGGACGAAGATACATTGAACGGAGCCGTCCAAGGCTCTGAAATATATGCGGTCGTGCTGGATACCGACCAATTCCGATATAGCAGCTGCACCTGCCCTTATAAGGGCTATTGCAAGCATATGGCAGCTGTATATTTAGCTTATTGCAATGAGGAGGACCGGACGGGGGCTGCTTCAGAAGCTGCTTATCGCCGGCTTCTTGGTCTCGAGCCGAAGCCGGTCCAGTCGGTGACAGTCTCGGTCGCTACACCGAACCTATCCGTAGCCCAACCAGACCCTTCAGCTTCTCCGGAGCAGTGGCAGAGCTGGATGGAGGCGGAGCATGGGCAGGCTTGGCGTAATTGTCGTCATTCCCTTCATTCTTTGCAGCCTGTCCTGTCGGCTCTGAAGGGAAGCTCGAAGGACTGGGACAAAAAAGAGCAGCGCCTTCATTGGCTGAGTGTGCTGCTGTTTGTACTTGACCAAGCAGAACGCGGTATTAATACAGTAGATTCTTTCAGCCGCTATTATCATGAGATGTCCTTCATGCGAATGGCAGAGCCTTGGGTAGAGCATTATTACTCATTGGTCAAGGAGCTTGAACCAGTCGATATGGGCGAGCATGAACGGGAATGGGTGGAGCATGTTATTCGTTATGCCTATGAGAGGGCGATTAAGACGGAGCAGCAGCTATTTGACTGGCCTTCACTCTATTTGAGCCTGTGTGAGGTCATGTCGCAGGATGCAGCCTGGCATCAGAGAGAGCTTGCAGCTATGACGACGGCTGCGAAGCAATCCGCAAGTGAAGAGGTTAATCAGTCGTTTCTTCATACGGCTGCGGCTATGCTTCATTTTTTCAATAGAGATGATGCTGCGGCGCTTGCGCATTTTGGGCAAACGGACTTTCAAAAAACACAAAAGGTGATTTATCCCTGTGCCGGTCAGCGGCTGCAGGAAGGGGAATGGAAGCAGTTTGGACTGTGGATGGATTATTTGTATGAGCATATTTATCCGAATCGAAGCGTAAGGACGATCGGCGCTTTTGTGGCATTATGCAGACGTGCGGATGAAGATCACCCTGAGGAAGAACGTTGGAACCGTTATATGATGGAGCTGCTTCCTTATTCATATTCCGATCTGTCAGCTCATTGGATAACGGTCAAAAAATATGAAGAATGGGCGGACTTGCAAGTACTGATTGGAATCAAAGCAGAAGATCTTGACTTGCAAGATATCCGTGAGGTTGCAAAGGCCGCGCCTCAGGTGATGCTGCCTTTGTATCATCAGTCGATTGAAGAGTGGATCAGCTCGCGTAATCGGCAAGGCTATCGAATGGCTGTGAAACAAATGAAGAAGCTAGAGAAGCTGTACAAAGCAGATAAACAAGAGGATAAATGGAATCAATATGTCGCTGGCATTGTACAGAATAATCAGCGTTTGCGTGCATTCCAGGAAGAGCTGTGGAAAGGAAAACTCATTACATGAAAACCTATATAGGCGCTCGGACATTAGTCGTGGACGGATGGTGGACGGAAGAGGATACGGGAGATGGAGCAGTCCTGCTCACTGCTGTTGATCGTACCGAGGGGGCTGGGCGTATTAAGCAAGTGCTGTTTGCCTGGCATAAAGCGTCTTGGTATGGGACTAAGCTCGATACGATCGAGCAAGCAGACGCCAAGCTGATCAAGCTGCCGCCGCTGCTGGCTGTTGACTATTTGACCTCTCCTAAGCCTGTTCGTATGCTCCAGGTGGAGTGGACACCGCGGCTGCAGAAGCTGATGAAGACAGCTTCACTGATTCGTGAGGCGCTGCTTAATGGCTGGTTCGTGCCTGATTGGAAAGAATGGACGGAAGCAAGGCGCGCCTGGAAGCTTGAAGTGCCGCAGTCGGAGCTTGAATGGCAGCTGCAATGGGAAGAAATCATGAAGGATGAGCAAGCAGGCGGAGGGCAAAGCTTAAATAGATGGCTGAGTACGGCTGTTGAGCAAGTAATAGAAGAAAGTGATTCCGTTGATCTGGCTTGGCGCAATATTGGCGCTTCCGCTGGAGGCGAGGCCATACTAATGCGTAAGGCGTCTGATGAAGAGGAATGGTTCATCGCGTTAGGGCTGACCAAGGATACCTTCCCATTCAAGGTGGCGCTTCAATTAGTAGAGCCGGATCAAGAGCATGGCTGGCGGCTTCGCCCTGCTCTGCAGGATCGCGATGGAGGCAGCTGGCTGCCGATTAAGATAGATGAGGACAGCGGGCAGTGGATATCTGCTATAGAGGATAGCGAGGCGCTTCCTGACGATTGGATGCCTATCTTGGAGACCAAGCTGGAGAAGGAGCAAGCGAAGTGGCTGGCTGCGCTGCAAGGCTGGGAGACCGAGCAAGGCTCAGGCATTATTCGGACTTCTCTCACCGATAACGAGGCTTGGCAGTTCATGGAGCTTGCAAGCTTGCAGTTGCTTGAAGCTGGCTGTCCAGTATTGCTTCCTGGTTGGTGGGAAGCGGTTCGTTCGCGCAAGCTGAGGCTGAAGGCGAAGATGAAATCCTCGGTTGGTTCTGATTCGCAGCCGATGTTCGGGTTGGATCAGATTGTGCAATTCGATTGGAAGATGGCGCTCGGCAATATTGATTTATCGGAAGCTGAATTCATGAGTCTTGCAGAGCAGAACCGAAGGCTGATGAATATTGGTGGAGAATGGGTGCACCTAGACCCGCAGGATGTCGCACAAATACGCGACTGGATGAAGCGGGTTGGCAAGCGCAAGGGCCTATCCTTCCGTGATGTGATGGAGATGCATTTGCTGGGGGGAGCACCTCTGGAGGAGACGGAGGATGAGGCGGAGAGCTTGCGTGCAGAGGTCGAGCTGAATGAGCATCTGACGAGATGGCTGGAGCAATTGCAGCATACTTCGGAAATTCCGCTCGTGGACATACCGGAGAGTTTCCGGGGAGAGCTGCGTCCTTATCAACTGCAAGGGGTTTCCTGGCTGCTGTTCTTGCGTCGATTTGGTCTTGGCGGCGTGCTTGCCGATGATATGGGACTTGGAAAGACCATTCAGTTCATGGCTTATCTCGCTTACCTGCAAGCAAAGAGAGGGCAGCAAAATGAGCCGTCCCTTCTAATTTGCCCGACCTCCGTAATTGGCAATTGGGAGAAAGAGCTTGAGAAATTCGCTCCATCCCTCCGCGTTCATCTTCACTATGGTCCGAAACGGGAGAAGGGCGAGGCCTTCCAAGCTGTTGCAGGTGCTGTCGATCTAGTCATTACGTCCTATTCCTTAGCCCAGATCGATGAAGAGGACTTGGGGATGGTAGAGTGGGATGCATTATGCCTTGACGAAGCCCAAAATATTAAGAACGTATACACGAAGCAGTCTACAGCCATTCGCGGCCTGCCAGCACGGCATCGCATCGCACTGACCGGTACGCCGATGGAGAACCGTCTGACAGAACTATGGTCGATCTATGATTTCATAAATCCGGGCTATCTTGGAGGAATGAATGACTTCCGCAGATCGGTTGTCGCTCCTATTGAGCGGACGCGTGACGAACAAGTGATAGCTGGACTTCAACGATGGGTGAAGCCATTCATGCTTCGTCGAATTAAGAAAGACCCTGCAATTCAGTTGTCGCTGCCGGATAAAATAGAAGCGAAGACTTATATTACGCTGACAGCTGAGCAAGGGGCTATATATGAGAATATTGTATCGGACTTACTGGAGAAGCTGGATACTCTGGCACCTATGCAGCGCCGCGGGCTTATTCTCGCTTCACTAACTAGATTGAAGCAGCTATGCGACCATCCTTCCTTAATGAAAGATGATGGGGCAAAGCTATGGGAAGAGGAGCGCTCTAATAAAGTAGAGCGCTTGCTGGAAATGGCGGAGGAGATTGCTGCCGAAGGAGAAAGATGCCTGATTTTCACACAGTTTGTTGATATGGGCGAGCAGCTGAAGCAGCTGCTGGAGAAGCGGCTTGGCTTGCCTGTTCCGTACTTGCATGGCGGCGTGCCCAAAGCCAAGAGGGATGAAATGATCGATAATTTTCAGAACCCGGACGTTCCCTGCTGTGCATTTGTCCTTTCATTGAAAGCGGGAGGGACAGGACTTAATTTGACGGCGGCTAATCATGTGTTTCACTTCGATCGCTGGTGGAATCCCGCAGTAGAGAATCAAGCGACGGACAGAGCCTTCCGAATCGGGCAGACGAAGCAGGTTCAGGTTCATAAGTTCATAACGCTCGGGACGCTGGAGGAGCGAATTGACGAGATGATTGACCGCAAGCAAAATTTGAATGAGCAGGTAGTAGGGCAATCGGAGCAATGGATAACCGAGATGTCTACAGAGGAATTGAAGGAAATGTTCGCGCTTCGCAAAAACTGGCTGAAAGGATGAGGCAACGATGGCGGAGGAGCTTCGTGAAAAACTGTCCAAGGTGATGGCAGAACGGCGGTCAGGCGTTGAAGCTAGTCCTTCTGTCCCGCGAGAGCAAGCGGACCCTGTAGAAGCAATTGAACCACCAGAAGAAGCGAATGCGGAGTGGAAGGCCTTCTACGAAGAGATAAGCAACTATGTGAAAAAGATGCAGGAATAGATAGTTGGCATGCACAGGCTGATGGGAGAATTGTCCCGGATAGTCTGTGCATGTTGAATATTTATGTCGAAATAATAGAATTCTCTCCCTTTACAAGTATAATTTCGACTTCCTTCTACATAATTAACGAATTTATAATAAAGGGAAAGACCAACGAATCATTCTTGTTGAAGGAGGTCTTTATCAGAATGGGTAAAAAGCTAGTCGTTGTCGTTCTACTGATGGCGTTCGTTCTAACCCTTCTATCTTCTTGCGGGTCTGGCGAAGAGAAGAGGAAGCCGACGGAGGTTTCTGAGTTGAAGAAGGATATCACCTTGTCGCTGCGGCATACACAGATTAAAGAGACGAGCCGAACAAGGCTTGCTATTCTGGAGGATATCGTTAAGCAGACACAAGATGAGAATCCTGGGCTGGTCTTCAAGCTTGAGGGAATCGATGAGATTGTCAATCGGGATCAGAAGCTGAAGGCAGAGATGATTGCGGGAAATCCACCAGACATTTTTGAAGTATTCGGTGGGGCAGATCTTAATCTCTATGTGAAGGCTGGACGAATGCTCGATCTGACAAGCATTATTGCAGAGCTCGGCATTGAGAATCAATTCCGTAATTTGGACGAGTTCATGGTAGATGGAAAAGTATACGGGTTGCCGTTCGGAGGGTACAGCGAAGCTATTTTTTACAACAAACAGGTATTCGCTGATCTTGGTCTCTCTATTCCTTTAACCTGGGATGAGCTTATTCATGTGGCAAAGACGCTTCAAGAAGCCGGATATATGCCATTCGGCCTGGCTTCAAAGGATGGCTGGGTGAATGGGATGATGTGGAATACGATCATGGAACGCCACACCGGAATTGAAGCACTTAAGCAAGTAGTGACAGGCGAGTCCAAGTGGACGGATGAGAACTTCATCAAAGGCTTCCAGAGCTATGCGGAGCTAATTAATCAAGACTATGTAACAAAAGGCGCGCTTGGGCTGGAATATGCCGATCAAGGGGCACAGCTGCTCTCGGGGAAAGCGGCGATGGTGTTTACTGGCACATGGGATGCCAATCGCTTTACAGGAGAAGAAGCTGGTGAGATGAATGGCAAGATCGGATATTTCTCCTTCCCGTCGATTCCTGGCGGAGCAGGCGATCAAACCTCTATTAATGCTTCTTATTCGAACGGACTTGGCTTCTCCTCTAATCTGGATGAAGACAAACTCGCTATTGTGAAGAAATTTATTGCCAACTATTATCGGGAAGATGTACAAAAGCGTGCATTAGTGGAAGATAAGCTGGTTCCTTCCATGAAGCTGACCGATCTATCCGGTGTTGATCCGCTTATGTCCGAAGTATTGATGGTCATGTCATCGGCAACCTCTTCATGGCCGGCATACGACTCGATTATCGAGCCAGCTGTAGCGTATGAAGTGAACATTGGCCTGCAGCAGCTGATCGGCAAAATAAGCACGCCAGAAAAGGTAGCTGCCAAAATTCAGGCAGCACAAGATAAAGCCAATGCTAGAAATAATAAATGAGGCAGTTCATCAATCCTGCTGGACAAGAGGGTATCTTTAGTAGGCTGCCCTCTTTCGCTGTGAGCTAGAAAAGACTGACCAGAAGGAGGAGTTTTGCACAAGACGCTTCGAGAGCCGTTGGTTTATATTGCATTTTTGCTGCCAACGCTTGCTTTATATGTTTTATTTTCCGTGTATCCCGTTGTGGTCTCCTTTACTTACGGCTTGTATCAATGGGATGGCATTACTGCAAAGCTATTTATCGGTTTGGACAATTTCGTCAGGCTTTGGAAGGATGAAGTGTTTCTGAAAGCCATGGCAAATAATTTCTATTTTATGGCGTTTTCCTTATTTGTGAACATTCCGATCGTTTTTGTGATGGCTATTCTGATTAGCAAGGTGAACCGATTGCGCCAGTTTTATAAGTCGGCTGTATTTGTTCCCGTTCTTGTCTCGACAGCGACAGCCGCTCTATTGTTTAGTGTTCTATATAATTATGATGCAGGCTTGATCAATCAGATGATTCGTCTTATTGCGCCTGAAAGCTGGGCTAGAGAATGGCTGTCGGACCCGAAGCTTGCTATGCTGTCCATTCTGATCGTGAATGCTTGGCAAAATATCGGTTTTTTTATCGTATTAGCCTTGGCAGCAATTTTTAATATCCCCAAGGAAGTCGTGGAAGCAGCGCGAATTGATGGGGTGAACGGCTGGACGGAAGCTAGGAACATTACACTCCCTCTTACCATGCCAACGCTCTTCGTCATGCTGCTCTTAACGGTATCGGGAACGATGAGGGTTGTCGACATTGTACAGATCATGACGGGCGGAGGTCCCTATCAAACTACCGAGGTTATGTCCACTTATATGATGAAGGTAGGCTTTAACTTCATGGAGCTGGGCTATGGAAGTGCGATTGGTTCAACGATGTTCCTCCTCATTCTAGTGCTTACAGGAATATTGCATTTGATGATGAGGGGTCGTAATAAGGGGTTGCCTTCATGAATACGACGCGGATTGCTCGAATAGGGAGACATCTGACCCTTTTTCTCTACGTTGGCATTACGTTGTTCCCGCTTATATGGCTGTTTCTGTCCTCCTTCAAGTCCAATAGGGAAATTACAGTGGATACATGGGCGTTGCCAAGCCAGTTTTCCTTCTCTAATTACAAGGCGGCATGGGAATCCGCTCATTTTGATCTTTATGTGCTGAATAGCTTATATGTAACGACTATAGCTTGTTCTTTAACATTGGCATTAGCTGCCATGAGCGCTTTTGCGCTAACGCAGATGAGATTCTCCCGGTTGAATAAATGGATCTATCCCTTTATTCTCATCGGTTTGCTTGTTCCGCCTGTTGCTTCGTTCATCCCGCTCTACCATTTGATCCAACAATTAAATATTGGCGGAATCCAATTGTATGATTCGCATTTGGGATTAATTCTGGTATACTGCACCTATGCCCTGCCAATTTCCGTATTTATCCTGCATGCCTTCATGTTATCGATACCTCGAGAACTCATAGAAGCAGGTGTTATGGATGGTTTAAAAGCAGTGGGGATATTCATGAAAGTCGTACTTCCGATTACGCTTCCAGTGCTGGTCACGGTAACGATTCTGAATTTTATAAACAACTGGAATGAATATATTTTATCCCAACTCTTTATTGCATCGGATTCCCTTCGGACATTGCCAACGGGAATGGCGCTTTTCAATGATGGATACAGCACGAATATTGCATCATTGTCGGCTGCAGTTATTATGAGCATTATACCGGTACTGCTTGTCTATGTAATCCTGCAGCGCCAGATAATCGAAGGCCTGACAGCGGGAAGCGTTAAGGGCTGATGACAGGTGGAAGGAGCCCGTTAGCAGATGAACTTGAGACCAAAGCTGATGCTTGCCTTTATTTGCCTGATCGTGGTTCCTATGATCGGACTGGGCATCGTATCTTTTCTTAATTCGGAAGCATTGCTTGAGAAAAAATATAGCGAGCAAACGGAAATTTCCCTCAAGGCAGTAGGGGGGAATATCAAGTACTTCTTCAAAGAGCTCGATCAATTGTCTGATGGCAATCTGACGAGCACAGAAGTCCAAGATACGTTGAAATACAGCATGTATCCTAGAGATGATGCGACTCTGATTGCGATCAATCAGGCAGAACTAGAGATGAAACGAATCTTATTCCAGCATCCGGCTGTTAGTTATGTGGTGTTATATGCGTTCGATGGAACGATGTTCCGTGCCTTTCGCAATGACCCGACGACCTTCCGCCCGATGACATTTGAGGATTTGCAGGCACAGCCCCTCTACAAAGAGGTGATGGAGCTTGGAGGCAGACCCGAATGGATCGGACCTTACGAGCACCAAGAATTGACGGGTGTCGAACCGCCTTTGTTCACACAGATGCGTCTGGTTAAGGATTCGCAGAAGTTCAATGATCTTGGAATTATGATTACCCAGTACAAGACAGAAGAGGTCCAAACCATACTTACGACCTTCCTGAATCCTGCAGCAGAGGAGTCGGATTCTCGCTATGTAATCGTTAACCGTGAGGGTCTTATCCTGATGGACAGCCACAAAGCCATTGAGGGTCAGCAGATCGGCAATTATACCTCGGTTAACCCGCAGCTTACCGAGCAGTATTCGAGTGAGAGGCTGAAGTTTAATGGTTCAGACAGTCTGGTCTCCTCTTATAATATGGATCTTAATGGCTGGGTTCTAGTATCGGTGAAGTCATGGAATTCCTTGACGAATGAGAATGTACGCTTCGTACAATGGATCGGTATGATTACGTTGCTTTGTGTTTTGTCCGCTATTCTATTCAATGTATTCTTCGTCAATCGGGTCGCCAAAACCATTGTAAGAGTCGTTCGCAAGATGAAGCTTGTTGAGCAAGGGATGCTTGACATAAGAGTAGAGACCTATGGCAAAGGGAAAGATGAGACGATTCTGCTGGCTAATAGCTTCAATAGTATGATCGAACGAATAGGCGAGCTGCTTAATGAGGTAAGAACAGAGCAGGAGCGCAAGCAGCATGCAGAGATGATGCTGATGCAAGCACAGATTAAACCGCACTTCTTGTTCAACACATTAGAATCTATTAACGCGCTGGCTGCTCAGAATGAGGGCCGCAAAATTATGCTGATGGTTCGCAGGCTTAGCAATTTGCTCCGTACAAGCATGCATGATTCAGAGGAAATCGTTATCGCGCAAGAAATTGATCACGTTCGGAGCTATCTGGAAATTCAGAAGTATCGCTTCGAGGATCTGTTCTCCTATGAATTGAATGTCTCAGAGGAAGCGCTGCCTTATACGATTCTGAAGCTAACGCTTCAGCCGCTCGTTGAGAACAGCATTCAGCATGGATTTGAAGGATTCGAAGATGGAAAAGGTGTAATTCAAATTGATGTAACGGTGGAGGATCATCAGATTGTTATTATGGTAAGCGACAATGGTGCTGGCATGAATGAGCAGACACTATTGAAGTTCGCTGAGCGGGAGCCTAAATTAGGCAAGCGTCCTAATGCAGCCGAGCTGGGGGAGAGACGCGGGCTTGGGCTTCGTAATGTAGCAGATCGCCTTCGTATTCATTACGGGCCATCTTATGGATTATGGATATGCAGCGCGGAAGGCCATGGTACGATAATTCGCTGCACGATTCCCAAAGGCAGAGGTGGTGAATGAACATGAAGGGGAAAGTGCTTCTAGTAGATGATGAACCGCATATTACAAGAAATTTAGAGAAGGTCATTCCTTGGGAAATGCTAGGCCTTGATGTTGCGGGCACAGCAAGAAACGGTATAGAGGCGCTGGAGCGAATTGAGACGGAACGGTTCGATCTCATATTATGCGATATTCGGATGCCTCTGATGGATGGACTGGAGTTGGTCCGTCATATACGTGAAAAAGGCAAGGAATGCGATATTATTATGCTCTCGGGCTATCAAGATTTTGCCTACACGCGAGCGGCTATCCAATACGGCGTTCAGGATTATGTGCTCAAGCCAATTCCCTACGATGAATTAACGGGTGTTATTGCCCGGGTAATGGCGAATCAAAGGGAGAAGCAAAAGCTGCAAAACGAGGAACAGCAAAAGCTGGGGCGTATGATCGATCTAGCGAGCGAGAAAATCTTGTTTGATATTCTGATGGATTATACGGAAGTGTCGGGTCAGCATTGGCTCATTGCGGGTGACGAGCAGCAGCTTAAGGAGCAGCAGTATGTATTGATTGTCCTTGATCTGGATGTCAGCTCGGAGCGAACCAAGGATTGGCGGGAGTGGTCGGACAAAGAGCGTAAGCTGTGGAACTTCGCTGTCTGCAATGTCCTGCGTGAGAAGCTTCAGCAGAATGGTCTTCTCCATGCCGTCATACAAATAAGGGATGGCGAATGGTGTGTTCTGATCGAATGCAATAAATCACAGCCCTATGATCTGGAGAAAATAAAGGGTTGGGCAGATATGTTGTTGACTGCTGTGAAAAGTCATGTCAAGCTGTCACTATACGCTGGAATTTACCATGAATATGCAGCAGTTACAGCTTTATCTCAGGCTTATAAGCATGTACAGCAAGGAATGCAGCTTGCGCCCAATCAAGAACCGATTACGGTATATCCTGTTCGTTCTTCTGGTTCGTCAAGGGAAGATCAGGCTTTCTGGGATACTTCAGAGAGATTGATCGGGGCTGTGAAGCGCGGCGACAGTGCCATTGTTGATGAAGAACTGAAAAGAATGACTTCGCAGCTGCAGCGATTGAACGAGCCATCGGTTGGGCGATTTAAGCCGATGCTTCATTTCTTTGTCCTTAACCTAATAAGGGAAACGAAGGAAATGGGCATTTTTTCGAGAGAACAAGAAGATTTGTTGTGGAAGAAGCTTGATCGTCGCTTCGGCATTAAGGATCTGCTGTCAGTTATTAGGCAGGTAACGCAAGCCGTAGCGGAGAAATCGACAGATAAGAAGAAGCAATCTGAACGCTCGATGTCCGAGGCAAAGTCTTTTCTAGACCGGAACCTATATCGGGATTTAAGCGTAGAGGAAGCAGCCACTCATGTAGGGCTGAGCACTTCTTATTTCAGCCTTTTGTTCAAGCAGACCTTCAATGAAACGTTCATCGAATATGTAACGCGTCAGCGAATGGAGAAAGCCAAAATGATGCTAGCTACTACGCCTAAGAGCATTGCTCAAATTGCGAAGGAAGTCGGCTACGCAGAACGCAGGTATTTCACCAAGGTGTTCATGAAGTATACGGGCGAGAATCCAACCGACTTCAGGACAAAGCATCAACAGGATGACACGAGCAACAGGCTTAACTAAGGACACATACTAGAATTTTTAAGGGAGAGGGATTTATCGTGGGAGAGAACAAGGCATGGTTAAACTGGTCAATTAAAGAAAAGGTAGCACAGTTATTCGTATTTGGTTTTCATGGCTATGAGCCAACGGAAGAGATTACACAATTGATTAAAAACTATGGCTTGGGCGGTACGATTTATTTCACCCGCAACGTTAAGGATGCGCAGCAAGTGCATCAACTATCGAACACATTGAAGAACGTTACGGAATCTGCTGGGCGCCCAGGTCTGATCGTTGCTATCGACCAAGAAGGCGGCATGGTTGCCCGTATCGTTGATGGCGTAACGCTTATGCCAGGCAATATGGCGATTGGTGCTACGGCTTCTACTGATGCAGCGCAAGAAACAGCTCGCATTTGTGGGGAAGAGCTACGTCTTCTTGGCGTGAACATGAACTATGCGCCATGTCTTGATGTCAACAACAACCCGGACAATCCGGTTATTAACGTACGTTCATACAGCGATCGTTCCGATGTGGTCGGCGAACTGGGAACAGCGGCTGTTCTTGGCTATCAAGCTTCTAAGGTTGCAGCTACAGTCAAGCATTTCCCTGGACATGGAGATACTGCGGTTGATTCGCATCATGCTCTGCCAATCATCAATCATGGCCGTGAGCGTCTGGATGCAATTGAGCTTGTTCCTTTCCGTGCCGCTATTAAGGCTGGAACGGCAGCGATTATGACTGCCCATGTCTGCTTGCCTGCTATTGAGCCATCAGGCAGACCATCGACCTTGTCGCATAATGTATTGACGGGCCTATTGCGTGAAGAGCTTGGCTACAACGGTGTTATCGTAACGGATTGCATGGAGATGGATGCCATCGACAAAAACTATGGACCGGAAAAGGGCTCGATTCTTGCCATTCAATCCGGTGCTGACATGGTTCTCGTCAGCCATACGATTGAAAAGCAGCTTGCTGCCCTTGAGGCTGTTATCGCTGCTGTAGAGAGCGGCGAGCTGTCGGAAGAGCGGATTAATGAATCCGTTGAGCGTGTTATGCGCTTGAAATCCGACTTCGAGGTAGATGCGCCATTGACTGCATGGGAAGATGTAGAAACTAAGATCGGAACAGAATCAAATAAAGCGGCAGCTCGCAAGTGGAGTGAAGCATCTGTAACGCTCGTTAAGAATGAGGGTGGCTTGCTGCCATTGAAGCGCGATGTTAGAACACTTGTATTGTGGCCAGAAATTAAGCCGGTATCGGTTGCTGATGAGATGCTGTCCAGCGATGGTTCTCTGGGCGACTACCTGCAAGGACGTCTGGATGCGGTTGAAGAGCGCAGCATGAACGGCAGCGATCCATTGGCAGATCTGGAAGCGTTCGAGCAAATTATTGTCGTAACTTATGATGCGACGAAGCACCCGATTGAAGCGGATATTGCAAAGCAGGTAGTAGAGCGTGCAGGTGACCGTACTGTTGCCCTGTCCGTTCGCAATCCGCTTGATTTGAATATTTATCCGGATGTGAAGGCTTACCTAGCTGTATATGAATGCCGTCCATTGGCATTGAATTCCGCTGCGAAAGTATTGGTCGGCGAACTGGAGCCATCCGGTCAGCTTCCTTTGGAACTGTCTGCGGCTTATCCATTTGGCTGGAAAGCTTAATAGAAAAGTGCAATAGAGAAGAGGCTGCCCTATACCATTATGGGGCAGCCTCTTCTTACTTGACTATACTATAATAGTCGATAGACAATGAAGCTATTCAGACAGCTCGTCCAGCGTCATGCCGAGGCTAGGCGCCATATGAGCAAGGAACCACTCGACCTCAGGCAGTCCTAGCTTGGAGAGTGCAGCTTCAGTCTGTCCTTTGGCCACCAGAAACTCTCGATTGCCAGCTGAGAGCTCTGACAAGCATTTGAGATAAGCGTCGAGCAAATCAGCGGCTTTGACAAGAGAGAGCAGCTTCAGATGATCCGCGTCTGCCTGCACTTGGGGTTTCCCAAGCAGCGGAGCATAGGCATTATGAAGCGCTTCAGGCACCATAGAAAGCAGCCGATCGGCTGCCATAGCCTCGATTTCACGGAAGCTGGCGAGCATTTGCGGATTATGATGCTTGACAGGAGTCGGAATATCGCCGGTGAACACCTCTGTCGCATCATGGAAGAGGGCGAGTGTCACAGCGCGGTCGGCATTGTAGGTATTGTGAAAGACCGAATTGCCGATTTCACATAGCATATGGGCAAGCAAAGCAACATGGAAGGAATGCTCGGCTACATTTTCCTTGGTCGTGTTGCGCATTAAGCTCCATCTCTCGATATATTTGAGGCGATACATATAAGCGAAAAAATGACTCTCCATACGTCGGTTCACTCCTTTTATGTTATTATAAGGCTTGTGTAGTTCTACGACTAGAACCTAGAAAACGAGGGATGGCTTACGCGTCAATTCGGGCTTGCTTTTAATTATTATTTTGAACGCTGGATGTTTCTGATTATCCCGGGATCACTCATCCTGGGGTTTCTTTTTGCCGATGCGCTCCACCCTCTCATAGAAGCCGTTCCTTATTTATTCGCTTATGTAACGTTAACGATGGCAATTGGCTGCGGCTTCGGACAGCTAGGAGGGGTTATACGCAAGCCTAAAGTCCTCCTATGGACGTTCGTGCTTGCTCACATTGTGTCACCGCTTATTGCATATGGGCTAGGGGTGCTCTTATTCGGAGCGGCATCCCCTTATGTAGTGGGGCTTGTTCTATTCACGATTATACCGCTCGGTGTCTCGACTGTTCTATGGGTGGGGATGTCTGGAGGCAGCGTACCCTTAATGCTTGCAATGGTCGTGCTTGATTCAGCATTGAGTCCTCTAGTGGTTCCGGCAGGCATTCATTTGTTCTTTGATACGGCTGTAGATGTGGCTATCGGCCCGCTTATGTTCGACTTGTTTCTTGTAATTGTATTGCCAACAGCCTGCGGAGTGCTGCTCAATCAGCTGAGCAAAGGACAAATACAGGATAGAATCAAGCCAGTGGCAGCCCCACTATCGAAGCTATGCTTTGTGGCTGTCGTAGCATTGAACGCTTCGGCAATTGCACCTTATGCGCTTCAGCTTAAGCAGGATATGCTCAAGCTGGTTCCGCTTGTTATTGTACTTGTAGGGCTGTGCTATGCAGTCGGCTTTCTTGGAACAGCTAGACTGCGCGATCGAGAGCTGTTGATTACAGTGTCCTATGCAACGGGAATGCGCAACATATCGCTGGGCATTGTCCTTGCACTTGGTTATTTCAGTCCGCTGGCAGCTGTGCCAGTCGTTCTGTCTATTCTCGTGCAGCAGCCGCTGGCGACGCTGCATCATTTTATTTTACAAAAACTTAACAATACGAAGGCTGGCGGAACAGCATCTACACATGTACGATAGTACGAGACCTTATACATTTATTAGACCGGAGTTGACTAATGAGCATGAACAGCTTTCGTACACGGCTAACCTTTATTATGGTAGTAATGATCGCATTGTCCGTAACAGCTGCTGGCATCATTATGGCAAAGACCTATAAAGAGACGCATATTAACACGCTGGAAGACAGCATGGTTCGGGAAATGCGGATCATACTAGCAAAGATGGAATGGCCTGCTGGTGAGCCGGACACGCTGTTTCCCTACTTTACGGAGGAAGCGACCAGCTTGAAGCAATTCACCGGAGCAAGGGTTACCTTTATTGGCGGTGATGGAAGAGTATTGGGAGATTCGGACCATGCGCCTGAGACGATGGATAACCACTTGGACCGCCTTGAGATTCTGGAAGCGCATAAGGCAGGGGTAGGGCGTGTAATCAGGTATAGCGAGACGCTGGACCAGAACCTGCTCTATGTTGCCATTCCGACCGATGCTGCTAATCCGGCATCCAACGTCATTCGATTAGCGATAAGCTTAAATGAAGTGGATGAGAGCATATACAAGCTGTGGACCGTATTAATCGGGGGGCTCCTGATTCTATTCGTCATTGCAGCGCTCATCAGCTATCGCATTGCGCTTGGTCTGACAAGGCCGCTTGAGCAAATTACGAGGGTTGCCAAGCATATTAAAAACATGGATTATCGCGCTCGTGTGAAGGTTGGCAAAAAGCAGGACGAGATCGGAGAGCTCGGACATGCCATCAATGCAATGGCCGACAGTCTGGAAGTTCAAATGACCCGAATCAGGCAAAATGAGAGCCAGCTGGAGACGGTTCTTGATAATATGATTAATGGTGTCATTATGATTGATAAGACAGGACGAATCGTACTAATGAGCCGCCTGGCGGAAGAGATACTAGGCATTTCAGCACGTGAGCTCATCGGACGTCATTATGTGGAGGCAAAGCAGCAGTATGAGCTGTCACAGATGATTCAAGAGGGATTGGAGATTAGGGAGCATATTCGGGAAGAAATCACGTTTTATTTCCCAGAAGAACGGCTGCTCGAATTGAATCTCGTTCCGATCCATCAAGAAGGCCATGAATATGGCGGTATACTTCTTGTCTTACAGGACGTAACGGCTATTCGCCGCCTGGAGCGGATGCGCAGCGAGTTCGTAGCCAATGTATCCCATGAACTGAAGACCCCGATTGCTGCGGTTAAGGGCTTTGCAGAGACCTTGCTCGGCGGTGCAGTTAATGATGAGGAAACAGCGAGATCCTTCCTGCAAATTATATTTGATGAAAGCGACCGACTGAATCGTTTGATCGGCGATATATTAGAGCTGTCCAAAATCGAATCTAAGCGAGTGCCGCTATATTTCTCTCCAGTGGAAGTGGATACGTTCATTGCCAAAACGGTTACCTTGATGGAGACAGAAGCGGCGCGCAAAGCCATTCATCTTGATGTTCATGTCGAGGCTGGGCTTTATGTAGAGGCAGACGAGGATCGGCTGCGGCAAATCATGATGAATCTACTCGGCAATGGCATTAGCTATACGCCGGAAGGCGGCAGAGTTTCTCTAACTATCGAGGCTATTGATGAGGATCATATCCGGATTCAGATTAGTGATACGGGGATGGGTATTCCGAAAAAGGACTTGCCGCGAATTTTTGAACGCTTCTATCGGGTTGATAAAGCGCGATCACGCAGTTCAGGCGGCACGGGCCTTGGCTTATCTATCGTCAAGCATTTAATTGATCTTCATAAAGGGACGATCTCTGTCACAAGCACGGTGGGAGTAGGCTCTACCTTTACGATTGAGCTTCCGGTGCTGCAGCAATAAGCTGGCTGAGAAAAGATTTACCCATTCTTCATAAAATCATGATAAACTAAAGGTGAAAATTCAAGTCCAAGCTGGGGGAGTAAGATGTCGCACAAGGTGCTCGTAATAGAAGATGAACCTACATTAGCGAGGCTTTTGTCGTATAACCTTACGCAAGAGGGCTATGAGACAACAGTCATCGACCATGGAGCTGAGGGACTGCAAGCTGCTTTGCAGCGCAGCTTCGATCTAATCATATTGGATATTATGCTGCCCGGTATGAATGGCTTTGAGATTCTTAATCGTCTTCGTCAGAATGGAGTCCGAACACCTGTCATTATCCTCACAGCGCGTAACGCTGAGGAAGAGGTTGTTCAGGGGCTTAAGCATGGTGCTGACGATTATATAACGAAGCCGTTCGGCGTAGCGGAGCTGCTCGCCAGAGTATCTGCTGTTCTTCGCAGAACGCAGAATGATGAGGTTATCCAGATCGAGACATCGGAGAAGGTAATAACAGCCGGTGATCTCTCGATCTACCCCGAGAAGTATGAGGTTATTCTGAACGGGGATACCGTTCCTCTTCGTCCCAAGGAATTCGAGGTGCTGCTCTATCTCGTACAGCGTCCGGGAATGGTCATCACACGGGATGATTTGATGAATGTAGTATGGGGCTTTGATTATATTGGCGGACAACGTACCGTTGATGTTCATGTCAGCTCACTTCGCAAGAAGCTGGAGCTCGGCCAGCAATCGGTTCAGATTGAATCGATTCGCGGCGTTGGGTATAAGCTGGTCATGCCGAAAAAACTCGTCACACCTAAGAGATAAGGTGGACGAGTTTTTTTGTTGCAGCGGTTATTGCCTATTCCACGCCAACATTTTACGCTGAAATTGTTTGGGCGAACAGTCATTGTGTTTTTTGAACATTTTGTAGAAGTGAGCCATATTCGGCATACCGATCCGTTCGCCAACCTCGGATATACTGAGATCCTTCGTAAGAAGAATTCGTTCTGCCCATTTGATTTTACGGTAATTGACATATTCGGTGAAGGACATTCCGATTGTTTTGGTGAAAAATTTAACGAAATAGTAATAGCTCATATTGGCAATCTTGCATACTTCCTCGACGAGGATTCGGTCTGTTAAATGATTCTCTACATAATCCAGCACAGGCTTCAAGCGAATGCGGTCGAAGTCATCCTGCTTTGCCAGTACCTTGCGATGATCATTGCGCAGCAGCAGCAATAAGATTTGCTTCACGAGCACGCTCACGGCGAGCTCATAGCCGCTTTCTTTGACGGTGGCCTCGTTAAGAAGCTGCCTGATATAATCACCAGCTTGTTTTTTCACAATTGGATGATCTTGAAAAATATAATTAGCCTGACTAAGCGGATTCTGCGTCTCTGAGAAATAGCGCATATAAGGAATCGAGCTATGGTCAAAAAAAGACTCTAGATCAAATTGCAGGACGATATAATCCAAATGGCCAGAGCTACGATCACGATGAAGCTGTGAGGCACCGATAATAATGACATCCCCTGGGGTGAGGGAGAAGCTTTCCTCATCAATATCAATGTCCAGCCTTCCTTTTATAATGTAAATCAGCTCAAGCTGCCGATGATAATGCCAATTCGTTAAGCCTTCATGCTCCCGGATCGGTTGAAAAACTTTCAATGACAATAACGGATTCTCATAGGCGACCTTTTCATTAATGGCTTCCAAGTCCGATCTCTCCTCATGCTGTGTGTTTGCTCTCATTCATTGTAGTGGCGTTAATGAGGAAAGGCAACTGATTCGCGCAAAGGAAACTTCAGCCTGTATAATAGAAAGTAAAAAGAGGAGTGGGATGATGAAGCCTAAAGTATATATTGCAACGAAAGTTCCGTCTGAGGTGAAGGCTTATTTGGACGAGCACTTCGAATGCGAAATGTGGCAAGGGGAGCAAGCGATCACAGGTCAGCAATTATCGGAAAAGCTGCATGATGCAGAGGGGCTATTAGTGTCGGGCAATGCAATAAGTGAGCGGCTGTTAAGCTCAGCGCCTAAGCTGAGAGCCGTTAGCAATGTATCTGTCGGCTATAATAATAATGATCTCGAAGCGATGAGAAGACGTCAAATTATCGGCACGCATACACCTTATGTATTAGATGATACGGTTGCAGATTTGGCGATGGCGTTGATGCTTGCAGTAGCGAGGCGTGTGGCTGAGCTGAATAATCTTGTGCGAGCTGGCGGATGGGTTCGTGGAATCGGGCAAGAGCTGTTCGGCGTTGATGTGCACCATGCGAAGCTTGGCATTATTGGGATGGGGCGGATCGGTGAGGTTATCGCAAAACGTGCGCGGCTTGGCTTCGATATGGAGGTCCAATATTATAACCGCACTAGAAAACCAAATGTAGAGGAGCAGCTTGGCATAAGCTATGCGCCGATGGAGGAGCTGCTGGCTTCATCTGACTTCGTTGTGCTGATGACCCCGCTTACTCCGGAGACGAAGCAGATGATCGGCAAGCAGCAATTTGAGCTGATGAAGAGCAATGCGATCTTCATCAATGTATCGCGAGGCGAGACGATTGATGAAGCAGCGCTGCTCGAAGCTTTGACAAGCAAGCGCATATTGGGTGCCGGGCTTGACGTGTATGAGAAGGAGCCTGTCTCAGCTGACCACCCGCTTCTTCAGCTTGATCAAGTGATAACGCTGCCGCATATCGGCTCGGCTACCTATCAGACCAGATACGACATGGCCATGACAGCTGCCCGGAATTTGGTCGATGCCCTGCACGGCAGGGAGCCGAAATATGTCATTCCGGAATTGAAATAGATGAGTGTGAGGAAGGACCTTGGTCATAACCCATTTAGTGGATAATGAAAAGGATATCTAAGCAAAAGGCTGAGACCGATGTTCTACCGGTTTCAGCCTTTTAAGTTTTCTTAGTAGTCGTCAAACCTCTTTATAAAATGTAATATAGGCCTTTTATTTCGAAAAAACAGCTATTATAACAATCACGAATAAACAAACGTTAACGTACAAAGATACTTTAATAAATTTGTTATTCGACAATAAGGATGAGGAATGTATACTTTGTTTATTACTTACTTCAATTAGGTCTTGGACTAGTTTTTGTTGGTTAGCAATAAGTTGAGTATGTAGCTGTTTTGTATTTTTAATTATTTCAGTTTTGTTGTTTTTTTGTTCGAGTTCAAATGCCAGTTGTTGTTTTGACAGCTCTAAAATTTTATCTAAGATTGTTATTTGGAGTTGTTCAACCGATATCTGCTTAGCTTCGACATTCTTGATAATGGTGTGGTATAAATCTAACTTACTTTCTAAAATTTCTTGATATAATTTAATTTGATCTTTGGAATTTATCAGTGTAGCGGAGGTTCGTGTTATTTCAGATTGCATCTTTTCAATTAAATACAAATATTCTGAAGCTTTTTTCACTTTTGTGATTTCGCTGCCCAAATCTTCAATATAGGCTTCTAACTTGTCTACTTGATCTAGACTTCCCATGGATACCCTCCCGATGATTGTTGCTTAATGCTGGTATAAAGATTTTTGATAATATGAGTATAAATGCTTTCATCTTCAAAAATACGATAAATATTTTTTAAATCACTCATTTGTTCAAAGCCGTTGGAAATTAACAGCTCGCCTAATTGTTCTTTCTGTTCGAGATTCAGATATTGATTCGAAGTTACCAATATAGATTCAAGCATTTCGCTTCGTTCGTTTGAATCTAACTTGTTGATATCTCGAATGGCAGAAATCAACCTCTCCCTTCCATCGACAGACTCAATGTCATCTTCTGCAAGACTCAATAAACCACTAATTAAATTCAAGGAAATATCATTTTTATAGCTTTCTAAGAAACGGCTAACTGTGATCTTTAGGCTCTTAAAAGTGCTTCTTGCACGCGGAATAGCGTCCTTACCTTCTGCTTGAACAAAAAATAACTTATTCCATAAATTCAGATTTTCTTTCTTACCTACAAAGCTCTCTAGCGCATAAACATCATCATTGCGTTTAAAATAGATTTCAATCTTTTGTTGGAAGGTCTCACTATCGGTAAAATCGTCCGCAAATTGTTTCATTAATAAAATAGATTGTTTTTTGGAGTAAATGATATTATCGTTATACCATTTTAATAATACAGATAAGGCTCTTTTTAAGAAGGGACTTGTGTTGTTATTGAAGAGACTAATGAAATCGCTATACTGTTCAGCATGCCGATCGTCTGAGTTTAGAGTAAAGGTGTATTCATATTTTTGTATATGAGAAGTCAGCTGCTCAATTACACTTTGCTCTGACCAATTAGTAAATCTGATTTCAATCTGTCTCATCCTCCAATTAATTGTCCAATCTTCTACAACACCGATTAAAGCAAGTCTATATACGTATCTTTCCTTGCTTTCTTGTTCTTTCTCATGATTGAAATTCAACAAAACCTCGTTTTTTTTCGAATTGTATATTGATTCATAAAATGTATATATTTCATTCACTTCAGTTTCAATGTCCATTAAGTTGTTTGTTAGAAAATAAAATGAGCTACTTAAATCTCCATTCAAATTTTTCGTTTCTTTTTGCAATAAAGTTACATCCGTTTGAATTCCAAAAAGCGATTGCATCTTCACTTCATCTAAATGATCGGGATTGTACAATACAAGACAGTTAGAAACATTTCTATCACGACCAGCGCGTCCAGCTTCTTGGTAAAAAGATTCTAAAGAACCAGGTATTCCGTAATGAAGAGTTAGGCCAATATTAGGCTTATCTATCCCCATTCCAAAAGCCTTTGTAGCAACCATTACATCTATCTGATCCAACATGAACAATTGTTGAATATGATCTTTATACTCAGAAAATGATTGAGATGATTCTGATACCCAAGATTTTGGTTTGCTTCCTGAGTAAAACCCTGTTCTTAATCCGGTAGCTTGATTAATAAAATGATGTAAGTCAAAGCAGCCAAACTTTCCATTGACTGCAGTAGTAAAAATCAGTGCAGCTCTATTGAGTTGATGAGGAGCAAATCCCAATAAACTTTCTACTAACACTTCATTTCTTTTATCATATTTTACTTGAATAATTTTGAATTGCAGTTCATCACGAATAAACCGGGAAATCGTAATAACATTATTACTTTCGATGCTTAACTCATTCTTGATATCTTGCAATACCTTTGAAGAAGCTGTTGCGGTCAATGCAAGGAATCTGGCAGAGGGAGCATATCTTCTAATTGTATTTGACAATGCTAAATAAGATGTTCTGAACTCATGCCCCCATTCAGATAAGCAATGAACTTCATCTATGACTGCGATGGAAATTGCTTTCGTCATATTAATATTCCACAAGCTCTCTCTGAATGATTTTGTTTGAAACCGTTCTGGTGAAATGATTAAAAATAAGTATTTCCCTTTTGCAAAATCTCGAAGCCTTGTTGCTGAATCCTCGGGATTTAAGTCAGCATTTATATAACTGCAGGATGTAATATAATGTTTTGATCGTAAGTTATTAATTTGGTCTAGCATTAGTGATTTGATTGGCGCTACAACAAAGCTTATGGCGGGCTGGAGCAACACACAAACTTGGTAAGTAAGTGATTTTCCTCCACCTGTTGGCAGTAATCCGATTGTGTCTTGTCCATTTAAACAATTTATAATTATATCTATTTGACCTTCCCTGAATGTCTCATGACCAAATAAATTCTCTGATATAAACTCCAAATTTTGCTGATGTACGTTCGCATGTAATGAATAAATAATGGGTTCATTCACTTTGATAAAAGAATAATTAGCATCATCATCAAAATCAGATTTTATATGATATACATTTTCCTCGTTGATTGAGTCGTCCCAACGTTTGAATAAGTCGAACTTTACGTTTATTGCTTTATGATGGACAGGCAATAGCTTTACATCTTCAGTAGTGGATATATGTAAATGCGGCATGCTAATTTGTATATTAAATAGTGCAGCGATATTACTGATCCATAATTCCAAGTCCCTTAAACTTAAGTCGAGATACAAGCTGGCATCTTTATCAAGTAAATTAATATTCCAATACTCATCATCGAGGGAGAGAACGCCAGTATCAAGAAGTTCAAGAATGAACACTTGGAATCTTGCGATTGATGTTAATTTGATTTGCGTGGCATATTGCGTAATATCTAGGTCCATAGAATTTGTATATTCTGTTACTTTGGACTTGTATTTCTTGTATATTTCTCGGAAATCAGACAAGAATTCTCTGTAATCTTTGTTACTAATTTTTTGGGAGCTAATCCTAATAACATTTATATCAGCTTTTTTAAGAGCCCGATCTCTCTTGTTATCGAGCTCTTTTTGTTGCTTATCATTCTGATGAAATCCCCCATCAACCTCAATTACCGTGTTGAGTAAAGGAATGTAAAAATCAACTTCTTGTTGAGCAAAAATATTCGATGATTCTGGAATAATGTTGGATATTGGGAATTCAGCAATAGTTAAGTTTCTAATAAATCCAGCCGTTTTCAATATTACTTCAAGATCATTATAGAATTGTTCTGCAGGATAATAATTGTTGTGTTTATCTCCTTTAATTTTCCGAGACCAATCTAGGTTGTCTCTTGAGAGAAATTTAATAGATTTAAGTGTTTTTAAATAATCTCTTTCTAGTTGTAGATTCTTTCTAATATACGTTGAAGCAATTGTTGGTGCTCCACGCATAATCATATTTTGAACAATCCGAATGATATTTGTATAAGGTGTAACTTTCTGTACGGGAGGTAAATTTGAAATAATGAAATTGGAATTCGAATAACAGTAATTAGCAGTGAATTTCTTCATAATATAAATCTCCTGTGGTATTAGAGTATCGAATGAATATTTTTTGCTTCGTAAGATTTATCATATCTGTTATTTAATTGAAATCCAATCTTTATTATATTTTATAAGATTGATCCAATAATCAAATGTAGATAGGATTTCAAAATTGTCATTAATGACCCTTATCCGAAATTGTGAGATGGGTGAAATACTGCTAATAATCGGGTAATACTGTTGATAATATAGGAGTGGAAATTAGCAACGATCGGTTGGTTCATGGTACAATTAGTAAAAAATCATACGTATAATCAGGAGGAGGTCGAACATTGTGTCAAATCCAGAGGAGAAGAAAATTCACACCTATCAAGATTGGCTGACATGGGACGGGACGTGGGAGTTAATTAACGGCAAACCTTATAATATGTCTCCTGCTCCGACCTCATTGCATCAATTTATTGTAGGAGAGCTTCATTTCGCCTTAAGGATGTTCTTCCAGAATAGGAGTTGCTATGTGTTTGTGGCTCCGTTTGATGTGTTTTTCAGTGAAAGTGAAGAGTATCAGTCACCCGATCATGTCATACAGCCCGATCTCTCTGTTGTTTGTTCTAAGGACCAAATATCTAAGAATGGTTGTCACGGTGCGCCGGCCATTATCATTGAAGTGCTTTCACCCTCCACTGCGTTGAAGGACTTTAACGAGAAGTTCAACTTATATCAAAAGCATGGGGTTCAGGAATATTGGATTGTCGATCCAGGCAATCGAACAGTTCATGTATATGCGCTACGAGATGGCAGTTATCAGGTTCGTCATTTATATACGGAGCAGGAAACAATTCAATCCATCGTCTTTACAGATTTACAAGTACCTATGAGCACGTTATTTGTTTTGTAATAACAAACACAATCAACCGGCGAGATTAACTCACACCCGTTTTTGTTCGCTCAATTAAAGCACCCTAGGTTAACGATGCCCAGCTTTCGTTAACTTAGGGTGCTTTCTATTGTCCCGGTGACTCCTACAAGTACAGGTGTAACGGCCAGTAATAAATAGATTAAAGAATGGTTCATGAAAGTTTTAGCGGAAGAAGAGTGCAGCGGGGGTTCTCCTATGAGACTAAGCTTCTTAGAAATCTTGACGTACAGGTTAAGCAGCTTATAGGAATGAGAATAGCCTCACAGAAAAGTGAGGCTATCGTTGAAAATCGTAGTGGGGGGTTCGTTAGTATTTCTGTTCTTGATTACTCCTAGCGGTTCTGCTCGAATTCTGCGCGGATGCGGGCAAGCAGCTGCGGATCGGCAAAAACGTCATAGGCTGTTGCGCCAAGCATCTTGGCAGCGAAGATCATTCGCTCAAGAGCGCGCTCGGTCATAGCCGCATCTCGGAATTCCTCTGTGTGAAGGAGGAACCGTTCTTCTACGATCTTCACATAAGGATGGATGGCCGGGCATCTTGTTGATACGTTGCCAAGATCAAGAGATCCATGATCTTGACCAGTCTCAATCTCTTCAGGAAGGATGCCTGCTTCGAGCAGATTGGCTGAAAAGCGCTCGGACAGGGCTTCATTCGTCAGAAGCTCGTCATAGGAATACTCGTAGCGATTGGTCGAGAGCGTACAGCCTGTCTGTAAAGCGGCACCTTCAGCACAGCGCATCATTTTGGCAGTTAGTTCATTCGTATAGGCACGCGAGGCGGACCGGATATAAAATTTGGCGGAAGCATAATCCGGTATAATATTGGGTGCTTTGCCGCCGTCATTAATAATGCCATGAATTCGGGCATCATTGCGTGTCTGCTGGCGCAGGGCGTTGCTGCTATTGAACAACTGCAGCACGGCATCAAGTGCGTTGATGCCTTCATATGGACTGGCGGCCGCATGAGCTGCCCGTCCAGTAAATTCGAACTGAACTGCATCAAGCGCTAAAGATTCACCGGATTTCTCGAACGTATAGTAGGGATGCGCCATAAGGGCGAAGTCGCAATCATCGAAGAGGCCGGCATCGGCCATTGGCACTTTGGCTCCTTTTGTTTCCTCGGCTGGCGTACCATAGACACGGATGGTGCCGCCAAGCTCCGCAAGGACTGACTTCAAGCCAACGGCGGCACCGATGCTCATCATGCAGATGAGGTGATGGCCACAGGCATGTCCAAGATCGGGGAGGGCATCATATTCACAGAGGAAGGCGACGACTGGTCCTGGCTTATTGGATGAATAGGTGGCGATAAAAGCGGTTGGCAGTCCAAGCGTTCCACGATCAACAGAGAAGCCCTGTCTCTCTAGCTCTGCACAGAGCATTGCGGCAGCTTCGAACTCCTCATGGCCTAGCTCTGGATTGTTTCCTATAGTACGAGAGATCGCTTTGAAGCTCTCGGAATGGTGATCGATCGTGTCGAACAGTTGTTGTTTGTGCATAGATGACATTGTAATTCCTCCTACTTTCTGTATCGCTCTAGTATAACCTAGTTTTTATCCGTTTGCGGAAAAAGGCAAGGAATCAGCAAGGGTGGTTCCCTTACTTTTTTTACTATTACTAATATTTAACTTTGCGATAACAATTTCACGGATTGGAATTGATGCAAAAGACCTATATTTGATACAAGGACATAGAGCGAAGGGTGAGGAGAACTATGACTGTAGCTATATTAGAGCATCCGCAAGCACAGGTTTTGTCGTCAACTCGGTTGGAGGAATTCGTCCGACAGGCTCCGCAGATTGCTTTTACTCAAACTTGTAAAGAAGCGATCACCGTGTTCAAACAGAATGCGGTCAGCGAATGCCTCGTGGTATGCGATGGGAATCATAGGCCAGTCGGCCTTATGATGAGAAATCGTTTTTTCATGAATCTCAGCCAGCGATTCGGAGTGGAGCTCTATTATGAGAAGCCAATTACTTACTTAATGGATTCTTCGCCTTTGATCGTAGATAGCAGCAATTCACCACAGCATCTGATCGACATTGCTCTCAGCCGTCAGGATGAAGTGCTGTATGATTGCGTAATAGTGACGACAGAGGATAAGCTGACAGGCATATTAACGGTGTCGGATTTGCTTCGCATGTCCAGAAAGCTTCAGCAGGAAGCGATGGATGAACAGGTGCGAACGATACATAGTGTGGGAAGACGAGTGAAGGAGATCGATCAGGCAGTAAGCTCTGTCCGACACTCGGCGATTGAAGGGCAGACCCTCTCAGGTGATATGGTGGATCTGACGCTAAGCGGCAAAAATCAGCTTGATAAGGTGACTGCGGCCTTCCATCGCCTAGCCTCGAACTCTTTGCAACAGGAGGATAGGATGAAAGAGCTTCAGTCCGAGGCCGGCTCCATCAGCCATGTATCGAAGCTGATCAAAACCTTTGCGGAGCAAAGCAATCTGCTGGCAATCAATGCTTCGATTGAAGCCGCGAGGGCAGGCGAGCATGGAAAAGGCTTCGCAGTCGTGGCGGACGAAGTCATGAAGCTGGCGAATGAGACGAAGAAATCGGCCGAGGAAATAACCAGGTTGACTAGTGCGATTGTCGCTGCTATTGCTCAGACGGCTTTGCTCGCGAACAAAGGAAAGGAAGAAGCGGTGGTCAGTGAATCCTGCGTGAAGGAAGCGGGACGTGTATTCGAGCAATTATTCCGTTCAGCTGCCAATAACAAATCGAGCTCTGAGCAGATCGGCTTGCGCTCGGAGGAAGCCTGTCAGCAAACGGTGCATGTCTCAGGTGAGATTGACGAGCTGCTGGGTTACTTTTAACATCCCGTTTACAAAACTAGCATACCCGATTAACAAACGGCGAGTAGGATAGAAGCTATATGAACGCCTACCTATCCTTTTCATTCGAAACAAGCAGAGGAGAATGAATATAATGATGACTTCCACAGTGCTGGAGCGACCTATGAAAGCAACTAACAAGACAGAGCCTCTTATTCATATTGATAAATTGAATTTGTATTATGGCGCCTTTCATGCGCTTAAGGATGTTACGATCACGATTCCCGAAAAGGCGATTACCGCCTTCATCGGTCCTTCGGGCTGCGGCAAATCTACCCTGCTCAGAACGCTTAACCGGATGAATGACATGATTCCCGGCACGAGAATTGAAGGCGGCATAATGATCGGCGGCACTGAAATATATTCTAGTGAAGTAGATGTGGAGACGCTTCGTAAAAAGGTCGGAATGGTGTTCCAGCAGCCCAATCCATTTCCCAAATCGATCTATGATAACGTGGCATACGGTCCCCGTCTGCATGGCATTCGTAATAAGCAGAAGCTGGATGAGATCGTGGAGAGCAGCTTGAAATCGGCTGTTCTATGGGATGAAGTGAAGGACCATTTGAAGCGGTCGGCCTTCAGTCTGTCAGGCGGCCAGCAGCAGCGTCTATGCATCGCGAGGGCAATTGCAGTGAATCCCGATGTGCTGCTTATGGATGAAGCGACCTCGGCACTGGACCCGATTTCTACACTTAAGATTGAAGAGCTTGCACAAGAGCTGAAGGACCGCTATACGATTGTTATGGTTACCCATAACATGCATCAAGCGGCTCGCGTATCGAATCAGACTGTATTTTTCTTGAATGGCGAGGTTGTGGAGTATTCAGAAACAGAGAAGCTGTTCTCTAACCCAACCGATCAACGAACAGAAGATTACATTAGCGGACGCTTCGGCTAAGCAAATAAGGGGGAACCGATAGGATGACCACAAGAAAAGAATTCGACCAAGGGCTGGAGCAGCTTCACAATCTTTTAGTTGAAATGGGAACCTTCGTGGAGAAGGCACTATTAGATGCGATGCAGGCGCTGAGCACTTCGGATTGTGAGAATGCAAGCAAGATTGTTGAAGAGGATCATAAGCTGAATCAGCTTGAGGAGCAGATCACGGAGCTTGGCTCCAAGCTGATCGCAACTCAGCAGCCGGTGGCCAAGGATTTGCGGCGTATTCTGGCTGCCTTCAAGATCGCATCGGATCTGGAGAGAATGGGCGACCTATGCGTCAATATTGCGAAGCTGGTTATTCGGCTTGAAGGCCAGCCTCTAATCAAGCCTCTGATTGATCTGCCGCGCATGGCAGAGATTGTTCAGTCGATGACGTTCGAGTCGATCCAATCCTTTGTGCAGGAAAATGTAGACCTAGCTTATAAAATGGCAAGCGATGATGATAAGGTGGACGCTCTATGCGCACAAATCTCACGTGAGCTGCTCGCCCTTATGATGGAGAATCCGCGCAACATAGCACAGGCTGCTGTCCTTAATTTCGTTGCCCGCCATATTGAGCGCATCGGCGATCATGCGACGAATATCGGAGAGAGCGTTGTCTACCTCGTGACGAATAAACGCCCGGAATTGAATCATTGAACAATGCGATCATCCAATACATGGAATAATTAAAGAACAAGCTTTATCTGATGCGATTGGTGCTTCGGAAAAGCTTGTTTTTTGTGCTATCATAGAAGAAAGAAAAAGATATTAATCAGGTGAGGTGTCGGAAATGGAAAAATGGTTATTAATCGACGGCAATAGTATTGCTTATAGGGCGTTCTACGCGATGCCCCCATTAACGAACTCGGCTGGTTTACATACAAATGCGGTTTTCGGCTTTACGACTATGCTGCTTAAGATGCTTGAAGATGAGAAGCCTACGCATGTGCTGGTTGCTTTTGATGCGGGGAAAATTACGTTCCGTCATGAAGGCTATACCGAATATAAAGGTGGACGTGCCAAAACTCCGCCGGAATTGTCAGAGCAATTTCCTGTACTCAAAGATCTATTGAAGGCATTTGGCATTTCGCAATTCGAGCTGCCCGGCTATGAAGCCGATGATATCATTGGTACGCTGACGCGGATTGCGGATGAGAATAAGGTCGAGACGATTGTCGTCTCGGGGGACAAGGACATGCTGCAGCTTGCTTCGGATCATATTACAATTGCCATTACCCGTAAAGGCATTAGTGATACCGACCATTATTCCCCTGCTGCGATTCAGGAAAAGTATGGGCTGACGCCATTGCAAATTATTGATCTTAAGGGACTAATGGGCGATACATCCGATAATATTCCCGGCATTCCCGGTGTTGGAGAGAAGACAGCGCTCAAGCTGCTTCATGAATTCGGTTCTGTCGAAGAGGTGCTTGCCAATACCGCAAGCTTGAAGGGCAAGATGAAGGAGAAGGTGGAGCAGCATAAAGAAGATGCCATTATGAGCAAGAAGCTTGCGACCATCTATCGTGAGGTACCGCTTGAGCAAAAGGCGGATGAGCTCAAGTATGATGGCTATGATCAAGCCTCGCTGGCTGATGCTTTCCGCAAGCTTGAGTTCAAATCGTTGATTGACCGTTTGGATCTTGGTGCTGAAGGCTCCGCAGGCGGCCAATCCTCCGAGCCGGCAGCCGAGCTTGATATTATTGTGATTCAATCGGAGCAGGATCAGCAGAAGCTTGATGCGCTCCTAACGGCTGTACAAGCCGATCATGCGGTGCATGGTCTCTATGTAGAAGCGATCGGAGAGAACCCACATCATGCTAACGTACTGGGTTTATCACTGGCGGTAGGAGATTCGGTCTACGTGCTGCCAGTTGCTGCGCTTGAGCTGCCCTTCACAGAACCGCTGCGGGCTTGGCTCTCTGATTCGTCAAAGCCGAAATACGGCTTCGATACGCATAAAGCGGAGCTTTCTCTAGGCTGGAGGGGCATCTCCTTGCAAGGAGCCGAGTTCGATGTTCAATTGGCTGCTTATTTGCTTGATCCTACTGAAGCGAGCCAGACGCTGGCTGGAATGAGCGAGCGCTACAGCTTGCCGGCTGTCCCTTCTGATGAAGCGGTCTATGGCAAAGGAGCGAAGTTCAAAGTGCCGGAGGAGAATGTGCTCTACCGTCACTTGGCAGCGAAAGCCCATGCGGTAGGACAAATTGTCGAGCTGCAGCGGACAGATCTGGAAAAGAGCGATATGAACAAGCTGTATTATGAGCTTGAGCAGCCGCTAGCCCATGTACTTGCGGGAATGGAGCGTCAGGGCATTGCAGTAGAAGCAAGCGAGCTGGAGAAGCTCGGAAGTGATCTGGAGAGCAAGCTGTCTACGATTATGAGTGATATATACAGTCATGCCGGAACGGAATTTAATATTAATTCTCCCAAGCAATTAGGCGAGATTTTGTTCGAGAAATTAGGGCTTCCCGCCAAGAAGAAAACGAAAACTGGCTATTCAACTGACGCCGCTGTACTGGAAGAGCTCGCGCCTTACCATGAGATTATTCCGCTTATTCTGCATTATCGGACTTTGGCGAAGCTTCAGTCCACCTATGTAGAGGGCTTGCTTAAGGAGATTCGTCCTGAGACAGGCAAAATCCATACCTATTACCGCCAGACTATTGCAGCTACAGGCCGGCTTAGCAGTCAATTCCCGAACCTTCAGAACATTCCAATTCGGCTGGAGGAGGGCAGGAAGATTCGAAAAGCATTTGTTCCTTCCGAGCCGGGCTGGCTTATTCTTGCCGCCGATTACTCTCAGATCGAGCTGCGGGTGCTAGCCCATATATCTGGGGATGAAGGGCTCAAAGAAGCCTTTATTAACGATATGGACATTCACACGAAGACTGCGATGGACGTATTCGGCGTCTCGCAGGATCAAGTGGATTCCAATATGCGTCGCTCGGCTAAAGCCGTTAACTTCGGAATTGTATATGGCATTAGCGATTTCGGCCTGTCGCAGAACTTGAATATTACACGTAAAGACGCAGCCAAATTCATCGAGCAATACTTCGAGGCATTCGGCGGCGTCCGTAAGTATATGGATGATATCGTTACAGAGGCTCGCAAAAACGGCTACGTTACGACGATGCTGGAGCGCAGACGCTATTTGCCGGAAATTAAAGCATCGAACTTCAATCTTCGTTCCTTCGCTGAACGGACGGCGATGAATACGCCAATTCAAGGTACAGCAGCTGATATTATTAAGCTGGCTATGGTTCGCATGGATGAGACGCTTCGTGAACGCGGACTCAAGAGCCGTATGCTGCTGCAGGTACATGATGAGCTGGTATTTGAAGTGCCTGAGGATGAGCTTGAATTAATGAAAGAGCTTGTTCCAAGTGTTATGGCAGGTGCCTTGAAGCTGGATGTTCCGCTGAAGGCGGATGTGAGCTACGGTGCCAATTGGTATGAAGCGAAGTAGCCCATTATGGGGCTAAATCGGTTATAATGTTGTTGAGGTGAAGAGACATGCCTGAATTGCCAGAGGTAGAGACAGTCAGAAGAACATTAATTGAGCTGGTGGCAGGTAAACGGATAGCATCCGTTACCGTTAAGCTGCCTCGTATTATTCAACGTCCTGAGGAGCCGGAGCAGTTCGAAGACGCACTCGTTGGACAAACGATTCAAACCGTAGAACGCCGTGGAAAGTTTTTGCGAATCGTAATGGATGGCCTTGTATTAGTCTCCCATCTGAGGATGGAAGGTAGATATGGCGTATTCCCAAGCGATGAGCCAGTTGAGCTTCATACTCATGTTCTGTTCCATTTTGATGATGGAACAGATTTAAGATATAAGGACGTCAGACAGTTCGGCACGATGCATCTGTTCGAGCTTGGTACCGAGTTTGATCTTCCCCCGCTTAACAAGCTCGGTCTTGAGCCGATCGATAATCCGGCATTCACACTGGAAGCGCTGCGGAGTCGGCTGGGGAAGCGTACCACTAAGATCAAGCCGCTCCTGCTGAATCAGGAATATGTAGTAGGGCTTGGCAATATATATGTAGATGAAGCATTATTCTTGGCAGGAATCCATCCCGAGCGGACAGCTGAATCGCTGAAATCTGCTGAATGGAAACGATTATTCGAGGCTATTGTCGCAACCCTTGCCAAAGCGGTTGAAGCTGGAGGCTCTTCGATCAAGTCTTATGTGAATGGACAAGGGGAAATGGGTATGTTCCAGCACCAGCTCCTCGTCTACGGCAAAAAGGATGAGCCCTGCACGACCTGTGGCAGCCCGATCAAGAAGTTCGTAGTTGCCGGCAGAGGCACGCATATTTGCAGCCGCTGCCAGCCCTCGGCCTCTGTACGAAAGCTGACGATTCGCCCCTAACATAGGACTGTACAATAATAGGTGAATGCACCGTAACGGAATCCCCGCATATGCTATTGTGATTACGAACAATAGGCGAATGTCTTGGCTTAAGCCATTCGCAAGGCGGGGAGGGACGAGAGTTGTTCGTGCATTTTGCATCTTTGTTGGTGCTTGCTTTTGCCGTCAGTGTAGACGGATTTGGAGTAGGTGTAACTTATGGACTGCGGCGAATTCGAATTCCGCTCATATCGGTTATTATTATTGCTTGCTGCTCAGGGTTCGTGATTTGGCTGTCGATGCAGGTAGGGACTTGGTTGACAAGATATTTATCACCTGTCGTCTCGACATGGATCGGCGCTTGCGTACTCATTGGCATTGGCATTTGGGCGTTGCTGCAGCTTAGGAGAAATAGGGTAGACACACGTTCGGCAGGAAGCCTGGAGCAGGACTCTGATACTGAGGCTAAAGCAGAGATTTCTGCTGAGCGTGCCAATCCCGTATTGGTTGTTATTGTAGAGATGAAGCGGCTTGGGCTAGTTATCCAAATATTACGGACTCCACAAGCGGCAGACATTGACAAGTCGGGAATTATATCGGCATCCGAGGCGGTTATGCTCGGGGTTGCCTTGTCATTAGATGCTTTTGGTGCTGGTATAGGTGCAGCCATGATTGGGCTGCCGGCGCTGTTGACAGCCTTCGTTATAACAGCAGCAAGTGCGCTTTTTCTACTGAGCGGCATTCGATTCGGATTCCGATTCTCGAATTGGAGAGGGATTCAAGCCTTGTCGGTGCTTCCAGGTATTTTATTAATTATGATGGGAATTATGAAGCTGTTATAAGTGAGCGGATAATGGAGCATAAATGGAGGTGAAAGCTTGTGAAGATTGGTTTGACCGGCGGTATCGCGACTGGCAAGAGCACCGTAGCCACTATGTTAGTGGAGAGGGGGGCATTGCTGGTCGATGCCGATCAGGTTGCAAGAGAGGTTGTCATGCCCGGCGAATCGGCTTTAGAGGCTGTCGCCTCTTTATTCGGACAAGCTGTATTACATACAGATGGAAGCTTGAATCGGAAGGCGCTTGGCGAGATTGTGTTCAAGAATCAAGAGCTGCTGGTGAAGCTGGAAGCGATTCTGCATCCCGCAATAAGAAGCCGTATGCAGGAGCGCATCAGGCAGTATGAAGCAGACAACCCCGAGCGACTTATTGTGGCAGATGTGCCTTTGTTATACGAGACGGGGCAAGAAGGCTTGTATGATGGGGTCATGGTCGTCTATGTGCCAGCGAGTGTTCAGTTAATCAGGCTTATGGAACGTAATTCGATTGGTGAAGAGGAAGCTGCTAGGAGAATAGGGCTGCAGATGGACATTGAACAGAAAAAAGCTCGGGCGGATTGGGTAATTGACAATAGTGGTACGTTGGAGGAGACGGGTAAACAGCTGGATGCTTTTTGGACGAGCAGAGGCTTATCATGAAGTGGCTGCTGAAGAAGAGAGTGCTGCTTATTGTGCTGATCGGCTTGCTGGCGATGCTGTTTTTAACTTCGAACTGGATGGAGCGATATATGTATCCTATTCGGTATAAGGAAGACATTCGAGCCAGTGCTTCCAATTATGGGGTAGATCCTCATTTGGTAGCAGCCATTATCCGCTCGGAGACGAATTTCTCAACGGGCAAGGTGTCCAAAAAAGGCGCCCTAGGACTGATGCAGATTATGCCGAATACAGCAGACTGGGTCGTTCAGCAAGCGGGGTTCGAGCGCGTATCGAATGAAATGCTAATGGAGCGTGCAGATGTAAGCATTGAGGTTGGGGTATGGTATTTACAGTCCCTGCACAAGCAATTCGATCAGAATCCGATTGCGGTGATCGCTGCTTATAATGCCGGACCCGGCAATGTGAGAAAGTGGTTAGATACAGGCAAATGGGATGGTCAGCTGGAAACGAAGAGTGAAATCCCTTATGGAGAGACTCGTCACTATGTACAGCGTGTCATTTATTACTATAATAAATATAAAGAGCTGTATCCGGAACTTTGAACTTTGATGACAACAGGCAAGAAGCTTTGGTTGCCATCCACTTCTGGGACAAGGCAACCAAAGCATCTGTTAATCATGACTGATGAAAAGGTTATTTATTTCCTGCAAGGGATTGCTCGGCAATTTGCACCAGGCGACGAGTGATATATCCACCGATCGATCCTGCATCTTTGGTAGTGAAATTCCCGTAATAACCATCTTGCGGGATTGCAATACCCAGCTCTTGTGCGACCTCATATTTCAGTTGGTCTAGTGCTGCCGTAGCTTGTGGTACTACCAATTGGTTGCTGCTGCGGTTTTGGCTCATTTGTTGTTCACCTCCTTGCGGTTGGTAACAATATTATGTGCTTAATTCCAAAGATCATTACAAATACACATTGGTAATTATTTCAACTAAACGAAAGGGAGTGAAAGTATATGAAATGTCCTTATTGCGACTATTCCGGAACGAAGGTACTTGATTCCCGCCCTGCGAACGAGAATAAATCTATCCGTCGGAGGCGTGAGTGTGAGAAATGCAGCCGCCGCTTCACGACATTCGAGATGATTGAAGAAACGCCGCTTATTGTTATAAAAAAAGACGGCAGCCGCGAAGAATTCAGCCGGGACAAAATTTTGCGTGGTTTAATACGTGCTTGCGAGAAGCGTCCAGTATCGGTCGAGCATCTTGAGGTTATTGTCTCTGAAGTAGAGAAGGAGCTCCGCACGACAGCACTTGCTGAAGTTGAGAGCAGAGTGATCGGTGAGTATGTGATGGGCCAGCTATATCCAATTGATGAAGTGGCTTATGTGCGTTTCGCATCTGTGTATAGACAGTTCAAGGACATTGATATGTTCATGAAAGAATTGAGCAGCCTTTTGTCGAAGGATCCAGTTAATAATAGCGGTACTTAATTTATCTGTGCATAGCAGTATAGTCCGCTCTTCTTTTGGGGGGAGTTACAATGGACATTAATAAATAAAGCGAAAATCCGTACATAGGGTTTTCGCTTTTTTTGTCTCGAAAGTTAGGTATGGGAAATTTGACCCTTGGTGCGTGAGGTAAGAGCAGAAGAAATCTGAACATCCGGTCTGGTATGAGGCAAGATCACAAAAGTATGAGGAAAAGCACCTATAAATGTGGTGGGTGGGGGAGGAAGCAGGAATGTATGAGGTAAAACTCATCCGTCAGGAAGCTTGGCTCTTGAGATATGAGGCTAGCCTCATACAATGCTTGTTGTGCAGGATAAGCGGGTCGAATGGATGAGTATAGCCTCACAGAAGAGTGAGGTAGTCGCAGCGCTCGCAGTTGTGGGCTCGTTATTTGAGTAGATGGCAGTGTGTGGGTTAATTAATAAGCTAGTGGTTAGTTGAAAAATCAGGCATTTTAGCTGTTCACTTTGCCGGTATGAGGCAAGATCACATAAGTATGAGGAAAAGCACCTATAAATGTGGTGAGTGGGGAAGGAATTCGGAATGTATGAGGTAAAACTCATCCGTCAGGAGGTTGGGCTCCTGAGATATGAGGCTAGCCTCATACAATGCTTGTTATGTAGGATAAGCAGGTCGTATGGATGAGGATAGCCTCACAGAAGAGTGAGGTAGTTGCAGCGCACGCAGTTGTGGGCTCGGTATTTGAGTAAATGGCAGTGTTGGCTAATTTAAAAGTTAGTGACAATATAGGTTAGTTGAAAAACTAGGCAAAGCAATTGTAGTGAGTCATTTAGTTGCTGAACAGTAGATGGTACGATTGCTCTTGATAAGCTGGCGGGATAGGGAGAAGCTTGGCTCCTGAGATATGAGGCTAGCCTCATACAATGCTTGTTGTGCAGGATAAGCGGGTCGAATGGATGAGTATAGCCTTACAGAAGAGTGAGGTAGTCGCAGCGCTCGCAGTTGTGGGCTCGTTATTTGAGTAGATGGCAGTGGGGGCTAGTTGAAAAGCTAGTGCCATTATAGGTTTGTTGAAAACTAGGCGTTGCAGCTGTAAGGAGTTAATCCGTTACATGAGGGGGAGGTTACGGTTGATAAGTTAGTTTGGGAAGTTTTGCTGTTACTGATCTGCAAGAATAAACAGTCAATAATTAAATGAATTATTTCTTCATTCTCTCTTCAATGGCATATCTAATTCAATATATTCCCATTATGAATCGCTATTTTTATAGCTGATGCCTATCAATTCTTAAATTCAGTTAGAAAAAATATACAAGTATCGTTTTTCAAAAAATAATGTAAACTAAAACTAGCTCAAAGTTTGTTATTATTATACTTTACAGATAGTTTCGATCTTACTTGCATGGTCAGAGGAGTGAAAGGGTTGGGTAATTTTAGACATAAGCTTGGCAAATGGAACTCGATCCGCAATAAGATATTTTTTTCAATTCTGCTGTTTCTGATTATTCCATTCCTTCTTACGTTTTATCTGATGGACAAGCCGCTGGAGAAGGTGATTGAGCGTAAAATAGGAGACTCTGCACAGGATGCCCTCCATCTTGTTAATTTCAATGTGAATTTATTTCTGGAGGATATGGTCCAATCAGCTGTCGATATTACGACAACCCCGAGCATTACTAAGCTGCTCAAGGACCCTAATGCTTACAGCAAATATGAGAAATTACGCCTGAATGATGAAATATTGAATCGCTTATTCAGCTCCTATTATACAAATACATATGTGACCTTATTCGATGCGCAGGGCAATTGGCTTAGTACAAGCTATATGATGGAAGAACTGCTGGAAGAGTATAGGGATTCGGATTGGTACATCGATATGATGAGCAGGCCGTATCAGATCAAATGGATGTTCAACGATGAGCAGCTATTATATACGGACCGCAAACCAATCATCACGCTTGTAAAAACGGTTACGGAGCTGCTGAGCAATCGTAATACGGGAATGATTGTGTTCAGTGTGTCAGAAGAGGACCTGCGCAAATATTTGACGGGTCTTGAAGGCGAGGTCTATCTGGTCGACAAAGAAGGGACAATTGTGTCCAGCCAGACCAAAGAGAGAATTGGTCAAAGTGTATCAGAAGAAAGCTATATGCCAAAAGTAAGAAAAGGCATCAAAGGGCAGGAAATTATCGAGAAGGACGGCCAAAAGTGGATCGCTAATTATAATACGGTGAAGCTTAATGGCTGGAAAATTATACAGGTGGTTCCGTATGATACGGTATTCAAGGAAATTTTCGAAATTCGCCAGACGAATATTCTGATCTTTATTTTCATTTTCATTATTTTCACCTTCATTACATTGTCCATTTCCTACAGCATATCGAAGCCGCTCAAATTGTTGAAGAAACGGATGCGGGAGCTGGAGGATAAGGAGTTCTATTCTGCGATCGCGATTACGGGTCCACAGGAAATTTCCTCACTCATTAGCACTTATAATAAAATGGTTAAGGAGATTCGGGGACTTCTGCTTAAGGTGAAGGATGAATACGAGCAGAAGGAAGATATGCGATTCCGCGCCTTGCAGGCACAGATTAATCCGCATTTCATTCTGAATACGCTCAATAATATAAAGTGGATGGCTTATATCCGTAATGATCGGGAAGTTGGGGACATGATCTCTAATCTCGGAGGCATACTGGAAGGCAGTATTGGGCGAGGGGCAAGCTTAATTCCATTGCGCCAGGAGCTTGATTATATCGACAACTATATTGGGCTTATGAAAATGAAGTATCAAGAGAAATTATCTTATAAGGTTGATATTCCCGATGAACTGATGGATCAAGAGGTCATCAAGATTATGCTGCAGCCGATTATTGAGAACTGTCTAGTACACGGCATTGATCCGATGAATGGCCTAGGCCAAATTGTCATCGAAGCGCGTTATGAAGAGGAACAGTTCATCTTGGTTGTCCACGATAACGGCGCAGGCATTACGGAAGAAAGGCTGGCTGAGATTGAGAGGAGATTGGCAGCGGGATCGGAAGAGCCTCCTCCGGAACGAATTGGCGTGAAAAATGTACATGACAGATTAAAGCTGCAATATGGAGAGGAATATGGCATTCATATCACTAGCCGCTTTGGAGAAGGAACGACGGTGCGGTATGTTTTGCCGATTAAGAAAGCGGAGAAAGGACTTGGCGATGAAGCTTAAGGTGATGCTGGTAGACGATGAACTGTTAGTGCGATTAGGGATCAAATCGCTGATTGACTGGGAGAATCATAATTTTGAATTTATCGGGGATGCTCCGGATGGGGAAAAAGCGCTTGAGCTGATGGAGCACAAGGTTCCGGATATTTTGCTTACGGATATTGTGATGCCCCGCATGAATGGGCTTGAGCTTATTGAGGTAGTCAAGGAACGATATCCGAACACGCTTATTATCGTTCTAAGCAGCCATAATGAATTCGATTACGTTCGCAAAGCGATGAAGCTTGGAGTAGTCGATTATATGTTAAAAACGTCAATGAAGCCTGAAGAGCTGCTGGAGCTGCTAATCGAAGCAGCAGCAAAGCTAGCCAAAGGACAAGCACATTCATTGCCGGCTAATGATCAGGGACAGTCTGCAGAGAGCAGATTCGAGAGGACGACCCGGCAGCTGCAGCTTCTTCTTGAGGATGAAGAGGTGCCGCAATCGCAAGAGCTGCCTGAATTGAGGCCTAATAGCATTCTGCTTCTCTTGTATGTAGGGCAAGTGCGGGAGGGTGGACAGGGCGCTTCTGCTATTCAGTTGTTGAAGCATTTGGTTCAATCTGAGCTGGATCTGATTCTGGATAGCAACCCGATCACGATTGAGACTACAGAGATGGCAGCTCTTCTCACGTTGTCCGATGACAAGCTGCCGGAGTTGTCAATTATGGTTAAGAACTTGATTAGTGCTTCCAATCAACTGCTGGGCATCTCGCTTCGTGCTGAGGTAAGCGAGCCTATTAACAATTGGGAGGAGCTCCAAGGCCTATATGTGGATATGAAAGCAGCGATGCATGAGCAGGGCATGCGTGTGACCTCTCGGGATGATATTAAGCAGCTGCTTGAATATATAAAAGCGAATTTCACACAGGATATTTCTCTGAGATATGCGGCTGAAATGATTAATATGAGCGAAAGCTATTTGAGTACGATTTTCAAAAAAGAAACTGGTCTTGGCTTCACGGACTGGATTAATCATTTGCGTATCGAGCAGGCGGCTGGCTTGCTCAAAGAAACGAATCTCCCCAGTTATTTGATTGCGGAGCAGGTGGGCTATGAAAATATTAATTATTTTGGACGTCTTTTTAAAAAAATTAAAGGGGTTAGCCCGCAAAAATATCGAGCGCAATATCAGAAATGAGAGAGAAAGAAAGCGCTATCTTTATAGAGTGAACATTTGATCCAAAGAAAGTGAATACCAACGAGTATTCAGAAAATAGTGAATAAACGTAAAAGATTCGTTCCTGTTTCAATAGAATCTCTGAGGCTATACTTTTGTTAGAAGCCTTCCCCATTGTAATCATCAGGAAGGTGCACAACAAGAAGAGGGAGGAGATTGAAGCATGATCGTCGGATCGATGAAGCATTGGGCTGATCAACGTCACACCGTACATCCTGTTCTGCGCAAAGCCATTGATTATTTGGCCGAGACAGATTTGGACTCGCAGGAAGTAGGGAAGTATCCGATCTGGGGCGATGATATGTTCGCACTGCTATCGGCTATTAAGACGAAGCCGCATTATGAGCAGCCTGCAGAGAAGCATGAACGCTTCCTCGATATTCATTATTTGATTAGTGGAGAAGAGACGATCGGTTGGCAATTGCAAGACGACAATTGTGAGCCATCCCAGCCTTATAACCCTGAAGAAGACTATGCCTTGTTCAAGGAGTTGAAGGAGGAGACGATGATCACGCTGAAGCCAGGCATGTTCGTCGTATTGTTCCCGCAGGATATTCATCGGCCGGGTATTACGCTGACAGCCGCTTCCGATGTTCGAAAGGTCGTCGTCAAGATCAATCAAGCTTTGTTCTAGGGCTACACACCAAATGATTACTAGCAAAAGGGGGCATTATCCATGTTGAAAAAACGTATTTTTACTGTAACTTCAGCACTTGTTCTTATCCTGGCTTTAGTGGCAGGCTGCTCTAGCAATAAGGCAGGCACGGATACGAATAAAGGTGAGAATGCAGGTGCAAACGGTTCCAAAGAAAAAGTAGAGCTCTCATTATGGCTTACTCCTCAGTGGAAGGGTGTCATGGATTCTACAGAAGCAAATGCCGACTATGACAGCTTCTTCAAATATGCAGCAGATAAATTCTCTAAGCAATATGACAAATATGATGTGAAAGTCAATGTTCAAGTGGTAGCGGGCGATCAACGCGATGAGCTTCTCAATGTTAACTTGAACGGCGGAACACCTCCTAACATCTTTTTTGAAAGCGTTTTTGCGATGGGAGACTATGCTCATCGTGGAGCATTGGCACCACTCAATGACATCGTAGATGATGCAGCAAAAACCGATATCGACCAAAGCTATTGGAATAATGTGACCTTCGGAGATGATGTTTACTTCTATCCGTTCTCTCACAACCCAGGTACATTCGCTTATAATGCGGACATGTTCAAAGCAGCAGGTCTTGAGGCGTTCATCGGGGACGACAAAGAGATTCAAACATGGACAATGGAAGAGTACGACCAAATTCTTAGCACTTTGAAAGCGAAATTGCCTAAAGGCTCTTATCCAATGGGGCTTTATGCTTTGAACAATCAAGGCGATACTTGGAATCTTGCTTACCTTAGAATGTTCGGCAACAAGTTCTTTGATGACCAAGGCAACATCATTGTAGATGATGCTAACGGTGTGAAAGCTGCGGAATGGCTGAAAAAAGTGTATGATTCCGGCTACACGAATCCAGGTGCAGAATCTGTATCTTCTAACGATGCTAATGCCATGTTCCAGAACCAACAGCTGGCGATCAGCTTCACGAATGCGATCTTGTTCAACAATGCCAAAGCAGATATGGAAGCTGGCAAATCACCGAAATTCGACATGCGTCTAGCTAACATTCCATCTGCAAGCGGAGATCCGTTGTCCTTCACTTATGTTGTAGGTGCAAGCGTATTCCAGACAGGTGATGATGTTAAGACACAGGTTGCCAAAGATTTCGTTAAATTCTTCTCCACGGATACTGAATTGGTGAAAGCGTCCAAAAACAGCATCCCAGTAAGAACGTCAGTTGTTAATGAATTCAAAGAGCAATACCCGCTGTTCGCAGCTTATGATGCCAATGCTGCCCACTTGTTCAGCTTCACAGGAAATGTACCAGGCTACAGCGAGCTGAGACAAGTTCTGTATCCAGAGCTGCAAGCGATCTACATTGGTGAGAAAACACCAGCACAAGCGATTAAGGATTATCAGACTAAAGGTAATGCCGTTATTCAAAAGGCGAAAGAAAACTCCGCTATTAAATAAGAAGTACAGGCAATGAAATAAGGTTTCGATGTGGGATGCCATGTATGACATGGCATCCGGCATTGAATAAGAAAGGTAACGGATAACCATGAAACTACGCAATCATTACATGAAGGAAAACGTGACCGGCTATCTGTTTATTTTACCGCAATTTTTACTGTTTCTTATCTTCATCGTGTATCCGATTCTGGAAGGCATACGGTTAAGCTTATACAAGGTTCAGTATCAAAAGGAGACCTTCGTCGGTCTGGACAACTATGTCACGCTCTTTAATGATCCAGTATTCTACAAATCCATTTATAACACGGTCATCTTCGTCGCTTTTATCGTTCTGTTGACTGTGGGGTTCGCTCTATTCGTTGCTTCATCTGTCTTTGATAAAAATGCAAAGTACGTTTCTTTCATTAGAGGAAGCTACTATATCCCGGTAATGGTATCCATGGTCGTTATGAGTATGGTGTGGGGATTCTTGCTGAATCCGGCCAACGGGCTCATCTCCTATGCAGCACGAGAGATGAATTTAAGTACAGTTAATTTACTTGGGAACAAAACGACGGTGCTGCCGGTCATTATATTCGTCACCTTCGCAACTAACGTCGGTCAGGCTATCATTCTCTACATTGCTTCCATGATTGGTGTGCCGAAGGACTTGTTCGAAGCAGCGGAAGTCGATGGCGCCAGCCGCCTGCGTGTGATCTTCCAGATTCTGATCCCGCTGGTTAAGCCAACAACAATCTATATCACCATTATTAATATTATCGCCGTGCTGAAAATCTTCGTCGTCATTCAAATGCTGACTGGCGGAGGGCCGAATAATTCATCGGTAACGATGATGTATTATCTCTACAACAACGCATTCAAATATAACCAGCTTGGCGTCGCTTCTGCGGTAGGGGTTATCATGTTCGTAATTACGTTGTTGTTGTCAGTACCACAGCTCAGAGCGATGTTTAAGGATAAGTGAGGGATGAAGCATGCTTGAAAAAAAAGCAAAGAAAAAGCGGGAAAAGTACGATGTCGTTGCTAATAGCATCATTATTTTATTCGCTATTCTCAATCTGTTCCCTTTGTACTGGCTATTTACCAGCTCGCTCAAAAACAGTTCAGATGTCATCAAGATGCCGCCGGACTGGTGGCCGCAAACATTCACCTTCTCCAACTACACCGAGGTATTCAATAGTCAGCCTGCGCTGCGCTGGACCTTCAACAGTCTTTATGTAGCGGGGATAAGCACGATATTGGTCGTAATCGCCAGCTCAATGGCGGCGTATGCTTTTTCGAAGCTTAGATTTAAAGGGAAGAATGTCCTCTTTATTATTTTCGTATCTAGCTTGATGGTTCCAAAAGAGGTTATGATCGTTCCGTTGTTCCGGATCACTCAGGATCTGGGAATGGTTAATACGTTGTCGGGCATGATTTGGCCTAACGTGGCTACAGCCTTTGGTGTATTCCTGCTAAAAGGATTCTTCGACAGTACACCGGATGCCCTGCGTGAAGCGGCTAGAATTGATGGTGCTGGAGAAGTCAGAACATTCTTACAAATCCTCCTTCCAATCGTCAAGCCGGGTATTGGCGCCCTGTTCATTCTGAACTTCGTTCAGGTCTGGAATGATTACCTGTGGCAATTGGTTATCGGCCAAGACAAAGAGATGAAAACATTGATGGTCGGTGTTGCTACCTTGATGCAGGATCTTAATCCTAACTTTGCATACAAGATGGCTGGCGCGACAGTCGCAGCTATTCCAATGCTCATTATCTTCTTGCTGTTCCAGCAGTACTTTACTCGTGGTCTGGCAATTGGAGCAGTGAAGGAATAAGGAAAGTGGCGTGGTTGAGGAATGAAGCATTTTGTAGGAATTGATGTAGGAGGCACCGATATCAAATATGCCGTATTCGATGAGAATGCGGCAATTATGGTTCATGATTCGGTGAAGACCCCGAAGGGCCAGGCTAACATTCGGATTCCAGAAGCAGTTACGGGCATTATGGATACCCTGCTGAAGCAGTTCGAGGCTGTTGATGGGGTTGGCATTAGCACGGCTGGGGTAGTTGATCCAGTCAGTGGTGAAATTGTGTTCGCTGGCGGTACGATCCCGGAATATAGAGGAACGAATCTAAAGGCGATCATTCAAGAAAAGTATGGTCTGCGTACGATCGTCGCTAACGATGTGAATGCGGCGGCACGCGGAGAGAAGTGGAAGGGCGCTGCTCGCGAGTGTGACCATTTCTTCTGCATCACGCTTGGCACGGGTATTGGCGGAGCGATGTTCAGTAATGGACAGCTTGTGATTGGATCACATTTCCGAGCGGGCGAGGTCGGGCATTCCTTATACGACAAGGCGACTAAGACGACCTACGAGCAAAGAGCTTCGATGAAGGCGCTGATGGATAAAGTATCGCGAGAGCTGCCGGGCTTCCCAGGAAATGGACATGAGCTGTTCGCTGAGGCGAGAAGCGGCAATAAGGCATGCAATACGATTATTGAAGCTTGGACAGAGCAAATTGCAAGAGGCTTAGCCGAAATTATTGTTCTGGCGGATCCTTCGATCATTGTCATTGGCGGAGGCGTGTCGGAGCAGAAGGAATTTCTGTTAGACAAAATTAACGTTCATCTGAAAGACTACCTGCCTCCCAATTTCTCGAAAACAGAGTTGAAAGCAGCGGAGTTAGGCAATCGAGCAGCCCTGTTCGGTGCCGTGTATCCTTACTATACAGAAGAGACGGAGTGAGAGTAATGACAGCAGATGTGATCTCGAAATTTGAAGGTATTTATGTCGCGATGTATTCCGCTTATGATGCAGCAGGCAATGTGGACACGGACCGAGTGAAGAAGCTGGCAAGATATTATGTAGGGACAGGCGTTAAAGGTCTCTATGTAGGCGGAAGCTCAGGGGAAGGCATTCTGCAGACGAACGAAGAGCGCAAGCAAGTTCTTGAAGCGGTAATGGAAGAAGTAAAAGGAGAGCTGACGATTCTTGTTCATGTTGGAGCGAACTCGACTCGCGAGGCTGTAGAGCTGTCGAAGCATGCGGAGCAAGTCGGTGCTGATGTCATCTCTGCAGTTCCATCCATCTATTATCGCCTATCGGAAGCAGCAGTAGAGAATCACTGGCAGCAAATGATCGACAGCACGAAGCTGCCATTCATTATTTATAACATTCCGCAAACGACAGGCTTCAACCTGTCTGCGAATCTTTGCAAGAAGATGGCTCAGCAGGAGAAGGTCATTGGCGTGAAAATGTCCGGTGAAAGCACCTTCGATCTTCAACAGCTCAAAGAGGCTGGCGGAGAGAACTTCATCGTATTCAACGGCCCGGATGAGCAATTCCTTGCTGGAAGAATTATGGGTGCTGATGGCGGTATCGGCGGTACTTATGGCGTTATGCCAGAGCTATTCTGCAAATTGAACGAATTGTACATCGACAACAAAATTGAAGAAGCACAAAAGCTTCAATTCGCAATTAACGGCATTATTAAGAAATTGCTGGGCTATCCATCCCTTTACGGCGCAGCCAAATATATTCTAAGCCTTAGAGGCATTGAGACAGGTGAGCCTCGTTCGCCAATGCTGCCTGTTCGGGAACAGGATCATGCTTCGCTCGCTGAGCTGAATCAAGAAATCGTAGAGGCAATCACCTACTATACGAAATAATAGAGGGGGCAGGCGAACATGATTGAAGAAATCAAGGGCGGATTAGTCGTATCCTGCCAAGCATTGGACCATGAGCCGCTGCATAGCTCCTTCATTATGTCGAAGCTGGCTTTGGCTGCCTTGCAGGGCGGAGCAGTAGGCATAAGAGCCAACTCGAAAAAAGATATTATCGCGATTAAGCAGGAGGTTTCCTTGCCTGTCATCGGAATCGTGAAGCGGGACTATGCGGATAGCGAAGTGTTCATTACGGCGACGAAGAAGGAAATCGATGAGCTGCTGGAGAGCGGCTGTGAGATGATCGCACTGGACAGCACAAAGCGCGATCGGCCAAATGGCGAGACTTTAGCTGAGTTGGTCGCTTATTGCAGGTCGAAAAATGCTGCTGTTGAGCTAATGGCAGATATCTCTACAGTGGAGGAAGCTCGGATTGCCGAGGAATTGGGCTTCGACTGTGTATCGACTACGCTTCACGGCTATACACCGTATACATCGACCACGAAGCTGTATGAGAATGATTTTGCCTTCTTGAAGGCTGTGTTACAGGAAGTGAGCATTCCTGTAATCGCCGAGGGGAATGTGCTTACACCGGAAATGTTCAAGCGCTGCATGGAGCTTGGAGCCAATTCAGTCGTTGTCGGCGGCGCTATTACGAGGCCGAAGGAAATTACAGCGCGGTTTGTGAACGCGCTGTAAGGGATAAGTGGATAAAAGGATAAATGAATATGAGCCTCCTTTTGGGGATAGTAAGCAGCTTTTGCACAAGTGAATTGTGCAAAAGCTGCTTGTTTTTTTGTTGGTGGGTTGGTGGATCTATTTTGGATTGAGGCTGATAGGGTGATTGGAGCGCATTAGTGATGCATTAGTGATGCATTTATGATACTGGTATGGTGATTGGAGCGCACTAGTGATGCATTTTCGCAATGTAGGGAAGGTAATATCGTTATTGTGGCTGCTCTAGGAGTGGAATCCGTGATTAGTGTTAGCCAGGCTCCTTAGTGGAGCAACGAGGGTTTTGAAAGGTGAATCTAGGTTCACTATTGGGCTTTTCAACGTGTTTAGGCAGGCAGATAGCGAGTGGGGGATCACTACTTAGCATAAAATATTTTTTCCTATGTATTAGTAGGGCGAATGCTTGATGAAGGTGAGTCATGTTGGGAGGAAGCTGGTGCTGGTAGGGTGATTGGGGCGCATTAGTGATGCATTTTCGCAATGTAGGGAAGGTAATATCGTTATTGTCGTTGCTCTAGGAGAATAATCTATGATTAGTGTTAGCCAAGCTCCTTAGTGGAGCAACGAGGGTTTTGAAAGGTGAATCTAGGTTCACTATTTGGCTTTTTAACGTGTTTGGGCAGGCAGATAGCGAAGTACTGGATCACTAATTAACGAAACCTTTTCCTTCCCATGTACTATTAGCGCGAATGCTTGATGAAGGTGAGTCATGTTGGGAGTAGCTGAGGCAAGTAAGGTGGTTAGGTGCATTAGTGTTGTATTTTGATACTGGTATGGTGGTTGGAACGTATTAGTGATGCATTTTCGCAATGTAGTGAAGGTAATATCGTTATTGTAGCTGTTCTAGGAGTGGAATCCATGATTAGTGTCAGCCAGGCTCCTTAGTGGAGCAACGAGGGTTTTGAAAGGTGAATCTAGGTTCACTGTTTGGCTTTTTAACGTGTTTAGGCAGGAAGATAGCGAATAGAGGCTCACTAGTTAGCGTAACCTCTTCACTCCTATGTACTATTAGCCGTGAATGCTTGATGAAGTTGAGCCACCTTAGGGGTAAGCTGAGGCTGGTAGCAGTAGTGGAGTGCAATAGTGATGCATTTTGAGAGCAGTAAGGAGTTTGGGGCAATTGTGATACATTTTTGATACTGGTATGGTGGTTGGAGCGTATTAGTGATGCATTTTCGCAATGTAGGGAAGGTAATATCGTTATTGTAGCTGCTCTAGGAGTGGAATCCATGATTAGTGTCATCCAGGCTCCTTAGTGGAGCAACGAAGGTTTTGAAAGGTGAAGCTAGGTTCACTATTGGGCTCTTCAAAGTGTTTAGGCAGGAAAATAGCGAATAGAGGCTCACTAGTTAGCGTAACCTTTTCGGTCCTATCTGTGGTTAGCTCGAATACCTGAGGAAGGTGAGATATTCTAGGTGAGACTGAGGCTGGCGGGTGATTAGAGCAAATGAGGGAGGCAATTTCGCTAATTGGTGAAGGTAAAAAAATGGGGGCATGGAGCATCTATTTAGCTGTATGAGAGTGGCTCAAGTGTCTAAGAAATGGTTTATAAGCTGTAGCTATTACTTAATAAGAACTGGATATTGGTGAGATGAGCTTTTTGACGTTAAAGTGGAGGGAGAGGAGGCTGGCAGGTTATGAGAGTAAAATGGCATTGTGCAGTAGATCAGGCAATCGAGTTGTCGGAGCAGCACAAGAATCAATTAGAGCAGCTGTTTGATGTGGCTTATCTGGATATGATGGAGGCTCCTGAGGATCAACTTGCCCCATTCGAAATGGTCTTGCTTCATACGAGGCTTCCTTATGGAAGATTGGAGAGTTTTACGAAATGCAAATATATAGGCGTTCGCGCGCATAACACGGATTACGTAGACCATGCTGCTGCTCAGAGACAAGGGATTATCGTAAGCGGTATCCCACAGGCGGGAGCAAATGCCGTTGCGGAGCATACTTTTTCGCTTATTTTTGCCGTTGCCAAACAGCTCCTTCAATCGAATCAGAATGTCCGAGAGGGAGCATGGAGGAAAGGGCTTCGTCCCAACTTAGAGCTTAGAGGGAAGAACCTCGGCATTATCGGTTACGGGACTATTGGCCGTCAAGTGGCCATAATTGGACGAGCGCTCGGCATGAATGTTTATATAGCTTCACGATCTGCATGTGAGGGACAGCTCACTATGGACGAAGTACTACAGCAATCGGATATTGTGACGCTGCATGCGTCTACGAAGAACAATAGCGAACCATTAATCAGCAAGCGCCAGCTCGAAAAGATGAAGGATGGCGCCATACTCATCAATACAGCAAGAGGGAGTCTATTGCATGCTGCAGATTTAGAGAATGCATTACGCAGCGGGAAATTATCAGGCGCAGGTCTGGATGTGTATCCCGAGGAGCCATATATAAATAAAGCGTTGTACGAGCTGCCTAATGTGGTCTGTACACCTCACGTAGCTTTTTATACAAGAGATACAATAGAAAGAATGAATCAATATCTAGTCGAGCAAGCGATAGATTTCTATATCGGGTATGATGAAAACTAACTGATCCAATACAAAAGAACGTAACCCATGCATAGGCAAGGGGGCGTTCTTTTTTTAGTAAAAGGCTTATTGTATTTAATGATTTCATAATACCTTGCATTATAGAGTAATTTATATTAAAGTGTTTTCAGGAGGTGAAAATATTGGAAATAAATAAAGAGGTTCTGAAGGGCCATATTGATACGTTGATTTTATCGTTATTACATAAGAAGGATATGTACGGCTACGAACTGGCCAAATGCGTGCGGGAAAAAAGCGCTGATCAATTCGAATTGAAAGAAGGCACGCTCTATTTGTCATTGAAGCGATTAGAGAAGAGTGAATGGATCTCCTCCTATTGGGGAGATGAGCAAGGGCCCGGCGGCAGAAGGAAATATTATAAGCTGACCCCTCTCGGTAAAGAGGGCTATGAAGAGAAGCGTGCGGAGTGGAAATTTTTGAAGAACATTATAGATTCATTCCTGGAAGGGGGAGAGTAGGATGAAGCAGATAGAAGGCTATGTGAATTCGGTGTACTCCAATATAGGGGGGAATAATAGAGAGCTGCAAGAACTGAAAGCAGAGATGAAAAACCACCTGCTGGAGGCGGTCCATGAATTGAAAAAAGAGGGCAAATCGGAGCAAGAGGCTATTACGATAGCGATTGAACGATTCGGCGGGGAACAAGAGACGCGCTCGGTTATTCGGCAACTCTTCACGGCTCAGCGGATATTCGCCAAATGGGTACTGTATGTCGCTATAGCGCTACTTCTTATTAGCTCGACAGTGTCGGGGTCATTATTCGTCGTGGAGCAGGGGAACGGTAAAGAGAATCAAGAGGCATCTGCTAAAATTGATAGTCTGATTCAGAATCAGACAGTCATTTCGGAAGAGACGGAAGAGCAGATTGCAGCTATAGTGAAATTAACAGATCAAATTTCTCAGGTTCAGATTTTTAAAACAAGCGAAGTGGAAAGCGTATCAGATAACGGAAGCATATCCTACTTCAATCATCAGGCATCGCCAGTCTATCAATATGACCGTGGTATATGGGGTTCAGAGAAGATGGACTATTATTATGTGTTGAGTGAGGATTGGTTCCTCCATTTTGAATCTAAGCATTATGCGTCCATTTTTGATATTACATTAACAGCAGGCATCACGGCGTATGCTGTACTGTTCACGATTTGGGCGATCATCAATGCCTATCATCATAAACGCTTGAACATCGGTTGGATTATCGGATTTGCTTTTTTAAATGTGCTGGCCTATTTGATTTATTGGTTGATTGGGAAAAAAGCTTTGCAGGAAGACAGAGAGAAGTAGGCAACAAGTAAAGGAATAAAATCGAAGTGGAAATTCGTGGTAAAAAGAGAGGGTATCCTAATGTAAACAATGCATTGGGTACTCTCTAAGGATTGACAGTCGTGCTGGCGATATGATAACATGAAAAAAGTTTGAATTTGGGGCCTTAGCTCAGCTGGGAGAGCGCATCGCTGGCAGCGATGAGGTCAGGGGTTCGATCCCCCTAGGCTCCACCAAACATAAATTTTAACACGCCCAATAAGGCGTGTTTTTTTGTATTTGGTAGAGCCGATCAGGATGACGGTTGATACTAAAGTGTATCTTCAAGGAACCGGTGCGCTCATTGTGCTCGATCCGGTCACGCTAAAAGAGATTGGCATGTATAAATATCCGCGAGAGTATGAAGAGCAAGCGAAAGCGCCGTTCGGAGCGGATTCGTACATCGCCGACTTAATCTCATCAAGCAATGGCGAAGGGTTCTTCTACGTCAAAGATCAAGCAACGGCAACGAGCCAACTGATGAAAGTGAAGCTGAAATACGAGGACCAGCAATAGAAGGATTGTGTGTTGTCAAAATACGCTCACCAGTTCATTCATAATGATTTCAAATACGCTCCGATGTTTCTGTGAATCTACACAGCATCATCGGAGCTTTTTTATTTTTCATAATTTTGGATACAGGATACCTGCCAGAACAAATCGCTTGGCGGTACAAGTGCTGCTCATACGAATGTCCTCTACAGGCACGGAACTGCAACTAATTTCCAAAATCATCAAAAATAATGTTGACAATTCAGCTACTTCGTAATACTATATAGCAGTAGTAAGTAGTACTGGATACCAGTCGTACAGAATAGCGGGAGTGATGGTGTTGGAAAATATAACGGAAATGCTCAAAGGCGTGCTTGAGGGCAGTGTGCTTGAAATTATAAGCCGTCAAGAAACTTACGGTTACGAGATTACACGACAGCTGAACGCCCTCGGCTTTCAAGATATTGTGGAGGGGACGGTGTACACGATTCTAATCCGGCTTGAAAAAAACAAGCTAGTCGAGATCACCAAGAAGCCTTCTGATATGGGGCCGCCGAGAAAGTTCTTCTCGCTCAATGATGCGGGGCGTGAGGAACTCAAGAAGTTCTGGGAGAAATGGGAGTTCGTATCATCGAAAATTAATGAGTTAAAGGGGAGATCGTAATGAATTTCTGGGAGAAGATTACGGGCAGCGATATGACGAAAGAATACAAAGCTTTCGAAACGCGTGCTCAAAAGCTGCCGGCTGATTATCAATCGGCATGGGAAGAAATAAAGTCCAATCTTTGGACGTATTCCGATTTCTCCGGTCGCAACCTCACCCCTATTCTTGATCGCGTGCTTGGCTTGCTGGAAGAAACGGCGGCAGACGGGCAAAGTGTTCAAGAGGTTCTGGGCGACGATATTAAAGGGTTCTGCTCAGCGCTAGCTGGTGAAGAAGAAGCAAAGTCTACTCGCGACAAGTGGCGTGAGCAGCTCAACAACAATATTGCTAAAAAATTGGGCAAATAAGGGGAGAAATTAATGAACATTCGAGATATGATCGAAGGCAAAAAAGAGTGGCGTGCTCACGTTGCGCGAGTCAAAGCACTCCCGCAAGATTATCAATTCGTTTACAAAGAAATTCAAAAATATTTCTTCAAGGTCGGCCCAGTCGAGCTAACCGAGGGGACGGGATTGCTTTCGGGAATCGTTGATTTTTTCGAAGAAGGCGCAGCCTCGGGGAAAGGTGTACTTGAAGTAACCGGCAGTGATGTAGCGGCTTTCTGTGACGATCTGATCAAAGATTCAAAAACGTACGCTGACCTCTATCAAGAATCGGTTGACCAAGCGGTTAGCAAAGCCATGAATAAAGCTGCGGGCAAAACCAAGCAATAAGGGGGAGATCGAGATGGAAAAAGCAATTGAATTGAAAGACTTGCGCAAATCCTTCAAAAATACTGAAGTGTTAAAAGGGGTCGACTTGGAAGTGAAGCGGGGTGAAATTTTTGCCCTGCTCGGCTCTAACGGCGCGGGCAAAACAACCATTGTTAAAATTCTGTCCACGCTGCTTAAACAGGATCAGGGCACGGCTGTTGTTAACGGCTTTGACGTCACGTCAAAGCCCGACCAAGTACGGCAGTCGATCAGCCTGACCGGCCAGTTTGCCGCCGTGGACGAGATTTTGACAGGGAGAGAAAATCTGATCATGATTGCGAAGCTGCGCCATCTCCCTAATCCGCGTCAGGTGGCTGATAGCATGCTTCATCGCTTTGGTCTGACCGAAGCCGCCGACCGCAAGCCGTCAACTTATTCAGGCGGCATGCGCCGTAGGCTCGACATCGCATTGAGCCTTGTGGGAAGTCCGCCGATCATTTTTCTTGACGAGCCGACGACCGGACTGGACCCCGAGGCGCGCAACGAGGTTTGGAGGATTGTGAAGGAGCTTGCGCACGGAGGCACAACGATATTTCTCACCACGCAGTATTTGGAGGAGGCCGAGCAGCTTGCTGATCAAATCGCGATTTTGCATGAGGGCAGGATTATTGCCGGAGGCACGCTGAATGAGCTGAAAAAGCTGTTCCCGCCCGCAGAGGTGAAATATGTGGAAAAACAACCGACATTAGAGGAGATTTTTCTCGCCATCGTCGGCAAAAAGGGGGCTTAGTTATGGAATCAACTAAAAAATACTTTTTCAACGATATGGCCGTTATGCTTGGCCGTACGATGCGGCATATATTCCGCAGCATGGATACCATTCTCACAGTCTGCATTACGCCGATTGCCATGATGCTGTTATTCGTCTATGTATTCGGCGGCGCCATTCAAACCGGTACGGACAACTATGTGAATTATCTTTTGCCCGGCATTTTACTGATTGCCATTGCAAGCGGAGTCGCTTATACGGCTTATCGCCTGTTTATGGATAAGCAACGAGGCATCATTGAGCGTTTTCAATCCATGCCGATTGCTCGTTCCACCGTGTTGTGGGGGCATGTGCTAACTTCGGTTTTATCGAACGCTATATCCATAGCCGTCATTATTCTTGTAGCGCTCTTCATGGGCTTCCGTTCGTCGGCAGGGATCGTATCTTGGCTTGCCGTAGCCGGCATACTTGCCTTGTTCACGCTGGCTTTGACCTGGATCGCGGCGCTTGCCGGACTGTCTGCAAAAACGGTGGAAGGCGCCAGCGCTTTTTCCTATCCGCTTATCTTCCTTCCGTTTATCAGCTCGGCGTTCGTGCCGACCGATTCGATGCCCAAGGTCGTACGCATCTTTGCAGAAAATCAGCCAGTGACCCCAATTGTGGAAGCGATTCGCGCTTTGCTCACCGGTCAGCCTATAGGGCATGACATTTGGGTTGCGCTCGCATGGTGCTTGGGCATATTAGTCGCAGCGTATGTATTGGCAATGCGAGTTTTTCAACGCAAAGCTTAATACAAAGCCTTGGTGGCAGTAAAACCAGTAATGGGCTCTAGGGTTCAATCCCCGAGGTTCTATAATTTAAGAAGTCTTTAAACACAAGGAATTCCGAGTGTTTGAAGGCTTTTTCTATGCCTGGATAATGTTTATTTGTGGGAAATGTTATTAGGTTAAAATGAAAATAGCTTTACTGGTTTTCGCTTACTTTGAATGGAATCTGGAAGAAGCGTTTCAATTCCTCAAGCTTGCTGAATAAGATGACCTCCATGTTGCATTCTTGCTTGCTTTAATTACGGAAATGCGTCAGCCGGAAATTCTAGGATAAGTTGGTGGGATATCGTTTTTGATGAAAAAATTTTTCAAGTTCGTCAAAACATTTATTCTCTTGGGACTTGAAATATTCTTCGACACCACGATTCGCCAACATTCGACATAGGTCTAAGGTTACTATAACAATAGGACTAAAGATGTCGAATTGGATTAAGTACCATATAGATAGTGAGGACTGGGATGAATACTATTGAGTTTATTTTAAGAAATAACAAGGCTAATTTAATTTTGTTTATACATGGTTTCACAGGTAGTAAAGAAACATGGATGAATGGTGCTGGTCAAGAATTCCCTAAAATGCTCCTTGCGGAAGAAGGAATTTCTGGTCATTTTGATGTTGCCTACGTTTCGTACTATACAACACTTATTGACTTATACGGTATCAAGTCAAGGGCTAAAAAGTTGATGAGAATGTTAAACTTTGAAACAGGCAGTGCAAGGAAAAATGTTGGTATTGAGCAATTGGGAGAGTTTATTCAAGCAGTTATTCAGTATAACTGTCAATCTTACGAGAACATTATCATTGTAGCTCATAGCATGGGGGGGCTAGTGGCGAAGTCATATATACTAAGTGAATTACAGCAGCGTCCGACTGTTCCTCAGGTGAAACTGTTTCTTTCATTGGCTGTGCCACACACTGGGTCTGAATGGGCAAAACTAGGTGAGAGCCTTTTTCGAAATGTACAAGCTGTCGATCTTAATCCTTTAAGTCACTTAATGTCTCAAATTAATCGAGCATGGATTGAGAACTCTAATACTCCTCGAACAGTTTGCTTTTACGGTCATTATGATGATGTGGTAACAGAGGATAGCGCTGTATTACTCCAAGTTAAGAAACCAGAGAAAGTGCCTTGCGATGAGGACCATAATTCTATTACGAGACCAACTGATAGAAATAGACTTGTATACGTTGCAGTAAAATCAATACTACAAAACTTCGCTAGAGAAACAATAAATCAGTCATCATTAACCATTAAAGAATTTGTAGATAATGGGCAGATGGACGATGAGATATTTGTTATTCGTCTATTGATTGCAGAGGTACATAATATTCACGTGAGTAGTGCAAAACAAACCTTTTTTAATGCGGAATATATGAGAAAAATTTTAACAAACCAAGGTGATCAGGCAATAACATTTTTGACGGATTTATACGCTAAAATAGAGTTTTTTTATACAATTGCTTTTGGAAAACTAATGAGTAAAGAACTAATAGACAGTAATCATTTGGTAACTTACGTTCATGAACAAATTATGAAGGAACCAGAACTTCTCAAGTGTGCGCTACCCTTGCTGAGTAGCTATCATAAAACAGGTATGCTACACCAACTAATGAATAAAATGGAGAAGGATTTATGGTGGGCACAAGATCATAACATACAAACAATCGAACAATTTAGAAAGGCAAGGGGAAAATGATGGAACTACCATTTATTATTCCAGAAAATGAGTATAATGTCAGGTTTGCCAGATTACTCATATTAATAGAGGAATTGGCGTTTAGTAAAAGAGGAAAACATGTTTTAAGTATAGATCGACTTGCAATATACGATTATTTATTGAGGAACCCTGAGTTGCTTCAAAGAGTGTTAAAGGCGGACGGAAAAGGCAAATTGATAGACCTAAAGTATGAGGAGAGAAATTCAATTGAATCGTTATTTCCAAATCGATCCTCTCTATTTGATACAAATACTATTAAAAAAATTATGTACTCTTTATTTTATTACGGTTATGTCTCAGCAAAACATGACAATGAAGGTCATATTTATTACTTTGCCACTCCACTCGGTAACCAATTTGTTGAGGAATTGGAATCCTCCTATTTTGAGCGAATTCAAACGTTAAGCAAAGTTTTGATTTCACTTCAAAAACTATCAAATGCACAATTGCAGAAAATAATAAAATCAACTCAATACGGGGTGCTTTCTTAAAATATGAAAAATAACCAATCTCCTAAAATAATTTTAAATAAACTCGTCTTGGTAGGTAGAGAGAAGAATTATGTCGTTTCATTTACATCAGGTTTAAATATTATTTTTGGTGATTCAGATACAGGGAAGTCAAGTATTTTGAATTTAATTGATTATTTATTAGGTGCTAGTGAAGTTGCTATATATGATGAAATTGAAATGCACGGTCGGTATGCATTGCTTGAGATTAATTTGAATAATGAAATTTATACAATTAAGAGAGATATATTTGACTCAAATGCATTTATTGAAGTTTTTAAAACAGAAATAGATCATATTGATCAAGTGTTTCCAAAAGAGTATGGTCCACATTCTAAAAAAGAAGGCCCTTCTGGATATTTATCTGAATTTCTTTTAGAAGCATTGAATATCCCACGTGTTAAGTTGAAACAGGCACCATCAAAAGAAGATTCTAAAATGTCAACATTAAGCTTCCGTGACATCTTGAAATATTGTTATATAGATCAGGATGAAGTAGGAAATAAGGACATATTAGATCAAAAAAACTTTTCTGTATTTACAAAAAACAAAGAAACATTTAAATTTATACATCACTTGCTAGATGATAAAATTACACTTTTGCAAGAAGAGATAGGCGAGAAAAATCGTATGAAACAATCGATCAGTCAACAATTCACAATTATTTCTTCCTTTTTGCGAGAAGCACGTTTAGAATCGACAGAATCTTTAGAAGAAAAGTCATCGCAGCTTGCTGAAGCCTTAAAAACAATTGATAGTGAAATTTCAATAATAACTCACAATATGAAGGCAAATAATGAACAGGATGAAGAACTTCGGAAGTTGATTGTCAATAAACAAAGTCATCTTGATGACTTGTCAATGAGTAGAATGTACAAAAATACTCAGTTAGAACAAAATTTAAGATTGAAAAAAGATTATCACCAAGATATTGAGAAATTGAAGGCTTCTCTAGAAGTTATTCGTAAAATGCCGAATCATGAATCCCTTCATATAAATTGTCCAATATGTGAGAGTGAATTAAAGGCTACGAGATTTAATGAACTATTTAACCACTATGATTCCACTGCCATTGAACAGGAAATCAAAAGTTTAAAAAATAGAGATAAGGAATTGACTTCATTAATTGAACAAGATCGAGAGGCTATTTTAAGGTCTATCACTGAAATTGAAAACGAGAAAGAGGATATTCGTAGAGCTAAAGAATTGTTGGATTTGAAGACACAAGAATTTGTTTCGCCTTTTATCGCTCAAAGAGATTTGCTTAATACACGAAGAGGTGAGATTACAGAAGAAGTTAAGAGGATTGAGTACTTACTAAAACTTCGTAATCAAGTTAATGATCTCACAAAAAAATCAAATCAGTTGATAGAACAAATTAATGATTTGAATAAGAGATTAGAAATGCTAAAAGCAAGTGCTCCTTCAGTTGATGGCGTTCTGGGGAATATAGGAGATATATTATATGAATTTCTTACAAGTATTCCGATAAAAAATGCTTATGGAGTTAGTATAAGTAGGAGTACATTTCTTCCAGTTGTTAGGGGGAAGGACTACTCTAAATTAACATCTGGCGGTCTTAGAACGTTAGTTTCAGTCGGTTATTTAATAAGTATTCTAAGAAATAGTTTAGGGAACCAGACAAATTTTCCAAGCCTTGTCATGATTGATACAGTTGGTAAATATATAGGTAAAACGAAGCCAAAGTATTTATCATTTACAGATCAGGGTCAAGATCTTGCAGAAGGTCTAAACGATCCTCTTAAGTATAGAAACATTTTTGCCTACTTAGTTTTAATGTGTGAAGAATTGCTTGATAAATATGACTTTCAAATAATTATTGTTGATAATGATTTACCTGAAGATATGGAAGAATCGTTGGAAGCTTTCGTAATTAAGAAGTTCAGTGTAGTGCCAAGGGAAGGTTATGATATTGGATTTATTGATAATGCAACTCCTAGAGTTTAAACGACAAATAAGTATTATATCTTTTGAAGAATACCATTAACACTTTTTACAAACATCAAGACTAGTATCATACTATATGTAACAGGAGGATTTATCGTGACGAATAAGATAAGTATTATTAATTTTAAAGGAGAAATGGGAAGCCAACGATCTTACATTGCATTTAGCTGTAGGTATTGAATATTTCTACAAAAAAGAGTTAGTATGTATGCCGTGAATGAAAGAACAGTTTGCAGAAAAGCGGGAAATAGAATCGGCAGCCATGCAATGTTGCTCAGAAGGGGGTTCGATACAACGAATATTCAAGAAATTGCCGATAAAGCAGAATCAGCATTGGGCTTTTGTACATACACTAAAACAAGAAATTTGCAATAATAGTTCTTAATGAAATTGTTGAGCGATTGGAATTAGTCATATTACTACCGCAAAACTTAAATAAAGAGGCTGACCCCAAGGATACATGAATTGTAGCCTTGGGATCAGCCCCTTTTTTAACAGGAATATTCAACGAGAACGTTCCCCGTTCATTCCATTGCTCTTCGCTCTACCATTCACTTAGCATTCGGAAGTAATTTATACAACAATATCGCTGCCAAGGAAGCTGCCAGAAGAGGCGAGCCCAATAAATACTGCGCAAAGGTAGGCAAAGTATATAAGAAATCTTTGGGAATCAGCACTAAAGCTAATGTTAGAATCATTGGAATCGCAATGATATACATTTCTTTCTCGCCAATGGTTACTTTCTTCATCACTTGTAAGCCGTTAATCGAGATAATACCGCAGACGATAGCGAACACTCCGCCGATAACAGCTGTTGGAATGGAAGAGATTAAAGCAGCTAATTTGCTTGAACAGCCAAAGATGACGAACCATCCACCTACAGCAAGAAAGACCCGGCGGCTCGCAACGCCTGTTATGGAAATAATGCCTGCATTTGTAGAATAGCCTGTGACTGGAGTAGATCCAAGTGATGAAGCAATAAGGCAGCTAATGCCTTCGCCAACAACACCTTGGTTAAGGTTCTTATCGGTTAACGGCTTGTCGATTACGTTGCTGATCGCGAACCACGTACCTGTTGTTTCAGCCAGCAGGACAAGATAGATAATGACCATGGTGATAATAGCAGAAAAGTCGAAAGAAAAGCCGAAATCTTTAAAAGGCAGCTGCGGCATACTAAACCACTTGGCGCTCCCAACAGCGGAGAAATCCAGGACACCCATAGATTTGGCAGTAAGACATCCGACAACTAACGCGAACAATACGGAAGTAATGCGGAATAAAGATCCCTTATTGCCCAATAAAGAACCGAGAAATACGAACAGAAGAAGTGCACCGCCTGAAATTAGAGCCAATAGTACGTTTTGATTAATTGTAGCGTCCGCGGCGCCATAAATATTGTCTCTAATGGCAACAGGCAATAAAGATAGACCTACAATGAAGATGATCGTACCGCCTACAATCGGCGGAATAAACGATTTGACAATTTTATTGAAAACGCCAGTATAACCTAAAATAATAACTAGAATTGCACCGACCAAGCCAGCACCCAACACAGAGCTCCATCCTAATTCACCGCCGCCGCTAGCGGCATAAATACTAATGATGGCACCAAGCGGTACATATGAAGGACCTTGAGCCATAGGCAGCTTCATGCAGAAATAAGTTTGCACGATCGTTGCAAGCCCAGCAGCAATAAAAGTAGATTGAATCAAAGCACTTGATTGATCGGCTTGCAGCCCTATTAACATCGCAATAAGGAAAGGAACGACATAGACGTCCATCGCTAAGACATGCTGCAAACCTAAGAAGGCTGATTTGCCGAATGAAATTTTATCATCGGGCATTACAGTTAAATGTTGTGATTTCTTGAGAACCTCATCTTGCTTATTGTTTTGTGTTTGTGTATTCACTCAACCGTGCACCTCGAATTTTCTAGTTGTATTTTATTGTCTTACCGCGAATGAACTTTATTGCCCTGTACCCAAACTTCACGGATATTTTCAGGTCGAACAAGATACATCATTTTTTGAAAAATAACATCCAAATCCTCATTCTCATTGAATATTGGCAGCTTAGCGGACGGACATTTCGTATCGATAATTTGAACATCCCATGTATAGTTTTCTTGAATCCGGCCGATAGGTAAGCTTAAGCTTTCCCCGCCCCCAGCAGTAGCCAAGTAGAATGCTTCATGTATGGTAAGCCGTGATCCTGGTACACCGCGCTCTTGAGCAGGAAGGGACGTATTGACTCCATCCTCCAGCATTCTTGAAGACATGACAGCTTGTCTTATGTTATCGAAGAGACTAGGTGAGAAGCCTCCAGATAGATCAGATCCTAAACCAATATCGACACCATTGGAATGGAAATGAGCGGCTGGTATGACACTATTGGCGAAATACGCGTTCGAAATAGGACAATGAGCGATAGCCGTTCCTGTTTGTGCAAATAAATCTACATCTTGATCATCTAGGAAATTACAATGTGCCATGACAGATTTATCACCCAATAGGCCAAAATCATGCAAGGCAAAGGCATCATTCTTATCGTACCGATCGTGTACATACCCGTGTGCCCAATCACTTTCACTGCAATGGGATTGCACATGCGTATCATATTTAGCTGCTAGTTCTCCCAACCCTTTCAGGCCGTCATCTGTACAGCTTGGAATAAATCTCGGCGTTACAACAGGATACACGCCCTGTTTCGTAGATTTCGCTAATTGTTGTACGGCGATAATAAATGCTTCTGTATCTGCAAGAGCCGTAGAGGTGTCAGCATCTCGGTAGTATTCCGGATTCTGCTGCGGATCATCCATGACAACTTTTCCCACCAATCCGCGTTGTCCCTTAGCAGCACATAGTTCAGCTAACAATAAGCTGGCTTCTTTATGAACCGTTGCAAAATACAGTGCTGTCGTTGTTCCGTTGGCAAGTAAGGTGCTTACCAAATCATCGTAGACTTGCTGTGCAAAATCCAGATCTGAGAATTTAGACTCCAGCGGGAAGGTATAGGTATTCAACCAATCATAGAGCGGAATATCTAATGCAGTTCCAGATTGGGCCCATTGCGGTGCGTGAACATGCAAGTCGATGAAACCAGGCAAGAAATATTGGCCTTCTTCTAAACGATGGAAGTTGTCCTTGTCTTGATACGCATCTAACAAAGCTTGATAGTCGGTATCTTCTGGTGCAACGATTTTTTCAATCATTCCATCCGTATTGATACAGAAAAGATAATCTTTCAATATTTGAATTTCTTTGGGGGATTTACTGGAAAAAGAAGTTCCTTGAAATAAATGCATATATTTATTCATTTTTACCGCCTTAATGTTCGTATTTTAATGTGTGTTTGTAAATTATAATTCGATGAAAATGATAAGTCTATACTAAAATACTGTAATCGTTAATGAAGTGTAATTAATGATTGAATATTTATGCAAGTGGATTTATAATATCACTTAATTAACGTTAATTAAATGTGGAGTGTGAATTATTTTTGACTAAAACTAAGCTGAAAGTTGTAGCGATGAGGTTGTTCGGAGAGAAGGGGTACGACGGTACTGCCCTTTCTGAAATTGCAAAGGAAGTGGGGGTGAAGACTCCAGCGATTTATGCCTTTTACGATAATAAAGAGGATTTGTTTATGACGGTCTTTCGTGAGGCGATGGAGTCCTATAATACCTATATTCAAGAATTGTCGGTAGAGCAGAAAGTGCTGAGTGTGAGGGATAGCCTTCATGGCATTCTATTAAGACAATATGAATTCTATCAGCAGAGTCCAGAAGAATGCTTGTTTGTGCTCAGATATGTAATGTTTCCCCCAGTATTTCTCAAGGATACTATCGAGGATGCGTTCCGTCATTCGGATGAGCAGCTGACGAAGATCATCGAGCATTTTATCGTAAGAGGAATCGAAGCGGGAGTTATTCGGGATCAACCTGTACAGCTTCTTACAGATGCCTTTCTTAACGTGATGGACGGATTGAGCATGCAATACTTCTATTATGCTACGAATGGAATTTATGAACGGAAGCTGAACCATGCATTCGAAATGTATTGGAATGGCGCCTGTTCTTAGAGATAAAGAAGAAGATTGGACAACAAGGGGATGACAGCAATGGCAGAAGCAGTTCAAGTGAAGAGCAATGAATCGAGTTCAGCAGATTACGAAAGAGAGCCTGTTCCAGATCATATGCGTAAGAAATGGTTATCCATGGCGCTCGTGTGGATCGCGATAGGAATTGATCTATCGGCGATGTTCCTCGGAGCGCAGCTTGGCAATGGCATGAATCTGGCGGAATCGCTCACGGCGACGATAATCGGGTCGTTGATTTTGGGAGTAATCGGAGCAGTTTGTGCGTATGTAGGAGCAAAGACTGGCTTATCAACATCGATGATCACGCGCTTCCTATTTGGCAATAAGGGGGCACTTATCGTAGCGGTAGTGCTCGGTATCTTTTCACTAGGTTGGTTCGGGGTTCAGGTCGGATTCTTTGCTTCGAACATACAGACAGCTTTCCATGACATATGGGGCATTAATTTGTCTCTGGGCGTGTTTTCGTTTATCGGCGGCTTGCTGATGATGTCCACGGCAATATGGGGCTATCGGTCAATTGAGAGATTGAGCATCTGGTCTGTGCCATTGCTAATCATTTTTATCGGAGTTGCTGTATTTACAGCCTTTCAGACAAAAGGGACCTCTGCAATCTGGGAGCCAATTAGTGGTTCACCGATACCAATGGGGACAGCGATCTCGCTTGTTATTGGTATTTTTATCGTAGGTACGGTGCTTTCACCTGATATCGCTCGTTGGGCACGGACACCAAAGCATGCCATAACGGCAGCCTTTATCGGCTTCGCTGTCGGTAACAGCTTCATGACGATCATCGCAATATTCTTGTCACGCGTGATGGACACAGACGATTTGACGAAAATTTTCATAACGCTGGGGCTTGGACTCCCTGCAATTATCGTCTTAACGCTGGCGCAATGGACGACGAATACGAGCAACTTATATTCTGCTTCGCTAGGGTTCTCTGTCGTTTTCAAAAAAGTGCCGAAAAAGCTGATTACGATCATTGCTGGTATTATTGCTACTTTGCTTGCGGTATTCGGTATTTATGATAATTTTTTATCATTCTTGACGATTATTACGGTGTTCGTCTCTCCTATCGGGGGGATCTACACGGCAGAATATTTGCTTGTCGATCGCAAGAAATTTTCCTTTGAAGGGATCGATCGCAATAAGAATTGGGTGGTTCGCTCCTTGATCGTGTGGGTAGCAGCTACGTTGTTTGCTTTTATGACAACCCCAGCTCCAGATGGATTTGGATGGTTCCAAGTGACGAGTATTCCGGCGTTAGACGCAATTATATTTGCCTTTGTAGTGCAATGGATTTCCGGTAAATTTATGACCAAGAAAGGATAACATCATGAGCAAACACAAACTAACAGAGTTAGATGATCAAGCGATTCAGTATATTGCAGTAGGAGCGGCTGTACTTGGAACAGGGGGAGGCGGCGATCCGCATATTGGTAAATTAATGGCCCAAGAGGCAATTCGCAAATATGGTCCTGTTCGTGTAGTGAGTCCTGAGGAACTGGAGGACGATGCGTTGGTTATTCCGCTCTCCATGATTGGTGCACCAACGGTGATGAATGAGAAGATCCCATCGATTGAGCAAATGACGAAGCCTTTGGATTTAATTGAAAAAGAGTTGGGGCGCAAGGTTAGCGCTGTTATGCCGATTGAGGTTGGCGGAGGAAACTCGCTAGTTCCTGTCATTGCGGCGGCAGAACGCGGCATTCCTATCCTGGATGCGGATGCAATGGGACGTGCTTTTCCTGAATCACAAATGGTGACATTCCACTTGGACGGTATTGCTTGCAGTCCGATTACTATGGCCGATGAACGAGGCAATGCTGTGCTCATGCATGCGATCGACGGTGTGTGGGAGGAGCGCATGGCGCGTGCGATTGCGATCCAAATGGGCGGATCGGCCTCGATCTGCGATTATCCGGTGACTGGAGCGCAGGTCAAGAAAAGTGCGATTCCGAACACCCTTACGCTTGCCTATGAAATCGGCAGAACCTTGTATGAATCTAAGGAATTGAAGCAGAATCCAATCGAAGCGCTGCTGAAGCAACTGAATGGATATGCGCTGTTCCATGGCAAAGCTGTAGATATTCGCCGTCGTACGGAGGGTGGCTTTACACGCGGAGAAGCGATATTCGAAGGTACGGATGCGAATAAAGGATGTACGCTGCGATTATTTTTCCAGAATGAATTCCTTCTAGCAACTCAAGATGGGCAGTCACTTGCTGTTACACCTGATTTAATCTCGTTGCTCGACCAGGACACTGGCATGCCAATCACGACTGAAAATTTGAAATACGGTGCTCGAGTAACGGCGGTTGGTTTTCCTTGTGATCCAAAATGGCGTACACCGAAGGGGCTTGAGACGGTAGGGCCACAGTATTTTGGCTATGATGTTCCTTTTGTCCCAATTGAGAAATTAGCAGCAGAGAAAGGGGGAGCACAATAATGGCACAATCAATTGCGAATAACATGGAAGAGCTATACCGCATTGGGATTGATGTCGGCGGGACGAATACAGATGCCGCTCTGCTCGATTCTAAGCTGCGTACGATTCATACTGTAAAGGTTCATACCACGAGTGACGTCAATGAGGGGATCAGCGAGTCGATTCGCCGATTGCTTGCGGAGAGCCACGTGAATCCGGCCCAGATTCGATATGCGATGCTCGGGACGACACACTGCACGAATGCGATTGTAGAGCGCAAGCACTTGGGAAAAGTGGGATTGATTCGGATCGGAGCGCCAGCGACGACTGCGGTTCCTCCGCTTTCGGACTGGGATGATGCACTGAAGGCGATCATTGGCTCGCATGCGTATGTCGTTCACGGTGGTTATGAATTTGATGGCCGTGAGATTGTTGAACTGGATGAGGAAGAGATCATCGCAAGCTATATGAAGATGAAGGGCGAAGTCGAAGCGATTGCGATTTGCGGTGTGTTCTCACCAGTGAACACTTCACAGGAGCAACGTGCAGCAGAGCTTGCGAAGCAAGTGCTTGGCGTGGATATGCCTGTCACGCTATCCCATGAGATTGGAAGCATTGGATTGCTGGAGCGTGAGAATGCATCGATGCTGAATGGTGCGTTGCTTAACGTTATCGCGGGAGTAGTAAAAGGGTTTGAAGGAGCACTTCAAAGCTTCGGAATCAATGCGAGCGTCTATATTTGTCAGAACGACGGTACGCTGATGTACAGTGATTATGCGCTTCGCTATCCTATTCTGACGATTGCTTGCGGACCTACGAATTCCATTCGTGGTGCTGCGCACTTGTCAGGTCTAAATGATGCACTCGTTGTTGACATTGGCGGCACGACGACGGATATCGGTGTTCTTACGCAGGGCTTCCCTCGCCAATCATCAGCTGCAGTCGAGATTGGCGGCATCCGTACAAACTTCCGTATGCCGGATATTTTATCGATCGGTATCGGCGGCGGTACAATCATTCGTTCAGATGCAGCACAGGATATGGTGACAGTTGGTCCTGACAGCGTAGGGTATGAGCTATTGAAGCGCGGGCGCATCTTTGGCGGCGATACACTTACGGCAACGGATGTGGCGATTAAGCTTGGACGGCATGAGTGGAAGGACGCAAAGCTTGAGGGGCTTGATGAAGCGATCTGCCGCAGAGCAGATGAGATTATTACCAGGGATATTGAGGAAGCGATTGATCGTATGAAGACAAGCGCTGATCCTGTTGATGTCATATTGGTTGGCGGCGGCAGTATTCTGGTAGCTGACAAGCTTGAAGGTGTAGCACAGATTGTAAGGCCGAATCATTATGATGCTGCGAATGCGATTGGTGCGGCGTTAGGTGAAGTTAGCGGGGAAACGGAGCGTATTTATTCTTTAGACGATATGACTTATGACCAAGCTAAAGAGGATGCTCGTAACCATGCGATAGAACAAGCCGTTCTTGCCGGTGCAGCTCGCGATACGATACAGATCGTGATGTCTGAGGATATTCCAATTGCGTACTTGCCGGGCAATGCTTTGCTGGTGAAGGTGAAAGCAGCGGGAAGATTATAAGAAGGATATAGATCTGCCTAGAAAGATGATGGAATTCTGTAATGAGTGAGTATATGGGAGTTATATTTTAAAACGAGGGACGCGAGTCGATAGCACAATCATAACAAAGGAGCAGATCGCTGTGGCGCTGCTCCTTTATGACTTTCAATTGCAATATCCAACTGAGCTTTGAGAACCTTATGCACTTTAGGAATTGTAATGGTTTTTGTTGCTGCTGGGGACAGGATTGGAATCAGAAAATATAGAAGATGATACCTTTGCCCTCGGCTGCAGTTTGGCTGTAGAAGCGCCGAATTTCGTTGAAATGCTGCAGCATGTAGGCGAAAAACTCGTCCGCATCCTCGTCTGAAACAATGCCAGCCTCAAGAGGATATACCTCGTCCTTGAGCATAGCCGGGAAATCATACCGCAAGCGGAGCTGAGCTTCATCTAGTACAGACATAGCTTTAAGCGCTTCTTCAACCTGCTCGGCGCGCAAGAAAAATGCCCCGAATGAGCCAAAATCGATGCCTTTGTCCGACGTTATCGGAACAACATAGCCCAGAGGAGGCTCACCATCGGCAATATCTCCACAAAGCAAGAAGTGTATAGCCTCCCAGGATCTATCAATGTGTAGTCCGGGATAATTGTCTATTTTCAAATTTTTCAATGAAATGTCGCCTGCAGCGATTTGCTGTACCAGATTGTTATCAATAGAAAAGTAATATCCTTTCATTCCCATGTTGTAAGCCTTCTTTCCATTTTTAGTAGTGACTAACTGCACTATTAAATGTAACATTATGGAATTGTGTATTTCAAGGAACCTGAGACATACTAGACCTTGAGATATGTGGAATGCTATGTATCGGTAGTCAGTGAGAAAGCATTAATTTAGAGCCGCTTTTATCCGATTGCAAGAAACCCAAATTTAGTATACTGTTATTGATTTTCAACCCCCCATTGGCACATTCCCTCTAGTATTGGCATCAATGTTCTGCCTCTTGGCGTTAAAGAGTATTCCACTTTCGGTGGGACTTGATGATATTCTTCTCTGTTAACAATGCCACAACATTCTAATTCCTTTAATTGAGAACTTAACATCTTATGTGTAATAGCAGGAAGCTGTCGTTTTAGCTCTCCGTAACGCATTACTTGTTCGCTAGCTAATTGATACATGATTTTCATTCTCCACTTCCCACCAATTAAAGATAAGGTATAGTCAAATGGAGTTTGCTCGGCTTGTGCGTTAGAGTTTTTACTCTGATTAATCATAGAAGTCACTCTCTTTCGGGTAAGTATCTAACAAAAAAGTGCATACTATCTTTTAATATATTCGAGTTTATACTAATGATTAATTATCGCATTCATGTCTTACTTGTTCAAACTTTATTGAAGGAGAATGGAATATGCCGAAGGAGAATGGATTCACATTTAATACGAGCGACTTGAGCGAAGAGGAGATGTACAAGCTGATGATTGGCTCGGTTGTACCAAGACCGATTGCATGGGTTTCGTCAAAGAGTAAGAAGGGTGTTCTTAACTTGGCGCCATTTAGTTTTTTTACCGTGGCCTCCCGAAACCCGCCAACGTTGTTGATTTCAATAGGACCAGGCGTCAATGATCGAGAGGGTAGTATAAAGGATACGCTGACAAACATTCGTGAGGTCCGGGAGTTCGTAATTAATATGGTATCAGAGCCCCTTGGCGAAGCAATGCAGCGATCCTCTGCTAGTGTCGAGCCCGGAATAAATGAGTTTGAGCTTGCGGGAGTCACCCCGCGATCTAGTGAACTTGTGGAGGTGCCAGCGGTGCTTGAAGCGCCGATCGCTTTTGAACTTAAGCTAGATCGGATTATTCCAGTAGGTGGAGATCATCTTGTGCTTGGAATCGTTGTACGTGTACAAATAGACGCTGCTGCCTATGCTGGAAACTATAAAACGGCTATTGATGAATGGAAGCCGCTTGCAAGTCTGGCAGGGGACTATGCTGGAATTAAGCCTTCATTTTCAATTGAGCACAAAGACGATTAAACAAGTCATTTAGTTTTGCTCGCTAGATAAAGATTAGTAAAATAAAGAAATGGCGCTGCTAGGGAAATTAACCCTGCATCGCCATTTCTGATTTTTTGCTTGAATTCTAACTAATCTTAGCGTTAAGTGCCCCGACTTCTTTCGAAAGCAATAAAGATACTTCTTCAACTGTTTGTACATGGCCTTTATTAAGGATAACACCTTCGTTTGACAACACATAGCAAAAGGGAAATGTAAAGGTTCCGAAATTACTCATTTGATGCATCTCAATACGATGAATTGGGATGCATAGCTTGTGCTCGTTGCTGATGTGATTTATTTCATTTTCTGTCCCAATCATGATTAAGGCTACCTGATATTCTGTAAATGCTTCGGTGATAGCATTTATGTTTGGATACAACTCCGCACAACTGCTGCAGCCGTATACACTTAACATAAGGATGGTGCCTTGGGTATGGACAGGATGTAATTGGATTGGTTTGTTTGTTATATCGATTAGATGACTGACAGGGAAAACATTATTAAGAGCAAGTGAATTTTTTTGCTGAGGTTCTTGTTGGGGAGCGGGCTGGGGGCTTCGCTCATTCAGCTTTCGAAACATATATAAGGAGTTTATTAATAGGAAGATAATAAAAAACCACTGCAGAATTGTTGATAATTGCTCGTAATTCACCATTTCGTAACCCTCCATTTATTCTGGCTTCGCAAACAAGACTCTTATGTTACCGTAAAGACCAATTATCGCTATGCTCTGGAGTATGCCAAGAGAAATAAGATACGCAGTAGCCGGGCTATCTGCCTTGTTGCCGAGCGCGAATTCCATTATTCCGACAAATAATGCAAGTACAATTAAGAAAATAGCGCGGTGAATAGTATGGTTCCCTAATGTTTCTGGTATTAAGTTACCAAAGCAGTTACATGTGATTTTTCCTGGAAGTTTCTTCGAAAGAATGGAAACCCATATAAAGCTGATGGAGAGTAAAACAATTAGCAGTAATCCTCCAAGGTATAATGCATCAAAAAACATTAAGATTCCTGATAGCAGCTCTAAGCCGATAACGCCGGATACGATAAAAGCAGCATTAATGCTAACTATGTTCAGCTGTTTGATGGTTAATTTAAATGAATTGAATGATAGAAGCTTGAGAATAGCCGTTGCAATCATCATTGTTCCAAGAAAAATGCGAATAAAATAGAATATGTCCACTGTCATTCCCTCCGTATATTCTCTGTCTTATTTAATCTTCACTTATATAACACACTCATCTTTAAATAATCACAAAAGTAAAAAAAAAAATAATATGTGATTATTTTACTTATAGATTGTTTTAAGTAATAGAACCCCAGCAAGAGTTCTCGCGATAAAAAAAAGGAGGAATATTAACAATGTCAACAGTTCAACCAACTGCACTTACTAAACGGAGTTGCACGTATTATTCAAATTGTACTCCAGATTCTACTGATTCATCCTACAAGTATTGCGACTATGCTCAATACACATGTTGCGGATGTTCTAGTCCGATTGATAGCGGTTCATTGGTCGTTTCGGGCCGCAACCGTTTCACCATTGGTACGGCTAGCATTCAATGTTTCACCAGTACTTGTTAATTTTAAATTAATCAGCTATACGCAGTTAAATAATCTAGCTATTTAATTACAAATTGCGAGAACATCACCCAGAAGCTGGTAAACGACTCGTTTACCAGCTTCTTCTCATGTCTAATGCTTAGGAGAATGATCATGCAAAAATTCCATCGGCTACGATTTATCTATATAAATCTGTATCGTTTAATGAAACTCTGTTGGAGTATATGTCCGCGAGAAACAACTGTTTTAGTATCGATTCGTCTATTCCAAGCCTTTGTTCCTGGTATACAACTCGTATTAACTAAACATTTGGTAGACAGCGTAAGTGATGTTTTCACTCATCATAACAATGTCAATCAAGCTTTCGTGTATCTTGGGTTGCAGTCGTTGCTACTGCTAGTCTTGCAAGCCGTTCAGCTTCTTGAACGTTATAACAACAGTAAGATGCAGTTTAAGATGGGGTTTACTGTAGAAAAACAAATTGCGGATAAAACAGCAAATATTTCTTTGAGGTATTTTGACTCGGGGAGTTTTTACGATACATTGCAAAGAGCTTCATCGGGACAAAGCCAGCGTATGATTGAGCTTCTCAACGGACCTATACAAATTATTCAAAGTATGATTACGATGATTACGATAATTGGTGTGTTGCTAAGTTCTAGTTATATAACGGGAATCATAGTGGTTCTTATGTCAATTCCTCCATTTTTCATTAACAATCATATTGGGAATATGAGACGTAATCTGCTGTTGGTTTTAATACCAATTTCAAGACGAATATCCTACTTTCTTGGTTTATTGAAAGGAAGAGAGACAGCTAAGGAAGTTCGTGTATTTCAATTACAGCGCTTTCTGCTGAACAAATGGGAAGAACAGTTCAACAAACAAATGGGAATCCAGTTATCGTTTGAGCGGAAAAGTATTTTGCTTCAAAGTGTTTATGATATTTCCAACGTCACTGTTACTGCGATTAATTTGGGGCTGCTTATATGGCTAGGTTCCAGAAACGGGTTTAGTATTGGCGATTATGTAGCGATTTCACAGGCATACATGACGGTTCAAGGAGTAGCCACGTCCATTTCCTTATCTGTTGCAGGGATATTTGAAAATATTAAGCTTCTATCCGATCTTTTTGAGTTTCTCAACATTAAGGTTGAGGAAGAAGAAACGGAAACGGACACCCCAGTAACGAATTTTCCTTCATTAAATAGAGAGGGAATATTGGTAAAGGATTTATCGTTTGCGTACGACTCTGACAATCAATTAAGGCTAAAAAATATTTCATTCCAGATTAAACCGGGACAAAGAGTGGCGATTGTGGGAGACAACGGGGCTGGGAAAAGCACATTAATAAAATGCTTGATCGGCCTTTACCGAAACTATAAGGGACATATTTATTATGAGAATAAGGATTTAAAGCATATGAGTGCTAAGCTCGTTTTCCAGCATGTTGGTGCTGTATTTCAAGATTATTCGAAATATGATTTTTCAGTCAAAGAAAACATTGGGGTCGGTGACATCGATCATCTGGATGATGAAGAGGGGATTAGAGGTGCTGCTGAAAAAAGCGGTGCGAATACGTTTATTGAAAAATTAGAGAAGCAATATGAGACTGAGGTTGGAAGCACTTTTGGCGGAGCAGTAGGCCTTTCGGGCGGACAGTGGCAGAAAGTCGCAATAAGCCGGTCTTTTTTCTCGAAAGCAGATATTCTCGTCTTTGATGAGCCGGCAGCTTCTTTGGACCCGTTTGCTGAATTGTCTTTGTATCAATCTTTGGCAAAACTCTCGGTTGGGAAAATAACTATTATGATCTCACATCGTTTGAGCAGTTGTGTGGATGCTGATCTCATTCTAGTAATGCGTAACGGAGAAGTTGTCGAGCAAGGCACTCATGATGAGCTAATGGACGAAGGCGGTTACTATTCGAGCATGTTTCTTAGCCAACTAAGCGGTTATCAGAAAAAAGTAGCTGTTACAAATTAAGGTGTCCCGCTAGTTATAGTTGAAGATCAAAGTTGTATGCACAAACAAAAAAGGGCTGTGGAGAAGGAAGAGAATGTACGTCGGTATGGATGACCAAGTCCGGCGCACATTCTAGCTTGTTGCGGATTATAGTTTCGATACATTATCATTTTTCAGTACTTTTCGTGCACGGTACAGGCTTTGCCGTACGCTTCCTTCGGAAATTTTAAGCTTTTCAGAAATATGCCGATAGGATAAATTTTCAAAACAATATAGATAAAGAATCAGCTTTAGTTTTTGTGGTAATTGAGCGATGCAGGCGATGAGTGCCGCGAAATTTTCTTTTCTTTCAATGGACTGTTCTAATGTCTCTTGCAACAGGAAAAATTCATTTTGAAACTGTTCGTTATCAAATGTTGATGGAATCATTCGTTTATGTTTTCTTAAATGATTAATTGCACTATTTTTCGCTAATGTTTTAATCCAAGAACAAATTTTATTTTTGTCCAAATTATGAGGGGGGGATGTGATTGCTTTTATGAACACTTCTTGGACGATATCTTGAGTGGAATGGTGATTCTTTACATAGGAAAAAACCAATTTGTATACGAGCTCATTAAACGTTGAAAATACCTCTTTCTGAACAGAAATATTAAGTTCTTCAAACGACGGATCGAAAATTAAAAGTAATTTATTCATATTCATGTTTTGTAATAATATTCCTCCTGTTAAATAATTTACCAATTTAGTATATCACAATTTGTCGTTATAGGAATGCTTTCTTTTTAAATTCCTTAATTACACTATCAAAGGTATGAGATGATTAATTACAAACTTGAACATGCGCACATGGTTATTGAAAGATTTGAAAAGTCGGAATTCTTTCCCCTAGGTTCTTATAGAAATACAAACAGGAACATGGCCTATGGATCATGTTCCTGTTTGTATTTCTTGGAGCTTTTGGCGGCGAACCCTTCGGGGCTTCTATACACTCGGACGAATACATTTTGTCAGCTTTTAAATCAAAGATTCGACATCCTACATGGATTAAGCAAGTATGCGGGATGATAGCTTAGACCTTGCTCCACCATTCAATCAAACCAAAAACCACGTCGAAGAGACGTGGTTTTTTCCGTCCATGTGCAAAACCCAGATAATCATTACAACTAGTTAGCTATACAATCTGTCTTTGTTTTATCTCCAATCTATCAGGATATTCCTCAGGTATTAGCAAATGCTCCGCATAATCGGGGTCATCCAAGAGCGGGCGGCCGATCGCTATTCCATCCGCTAATTGATCCTCGAGTATGCGGTTGGCAAGACTGCGGGTATAAATCTTTCCAACTGCAATAATGGGGATGTTGAAATGCTGTTTGATCACAGCCGCATGCGGCAGCTGATAGGCATCGTATATGTCACTAGGCTGTACGGGGGTATTCCCGCCTGAAGAGACATGAATGGCATCCAATTCAGATTCGAGCGGTTTTAACATTCGTGTCCACTCTATAGGAGTTAGCCCCCCTTCATAATAGTCAGTTGCAGATATTCGAATGATAACTGGATAATTTGTGCCTACTTCTTTTCTAATCGCAACGAGGACCTCCTTCAGGAACCTTGCTCTGTTCTCGGAAGTACCACCATATGCATCCAGCCTTGTGTTAGATAGCGGTGATAAAAACTGGTGGATTAAAAACCCATGTGCTGCATGAATCTCAATTCCATCAAACCCTGCTGCAATGCTTCGTTTGGCCGCAAGACGATATTCCTCAACGATTTGTTCAATGCCTGCAAGAGTCAGAGGCTCAGGTGTGCCATAATGCTCGTCGTATGCAATCGCACTAGGTGCGACTAATGTATTCGTAACTTCGGGCGATGATTTTCTTCCGCCATGCGATAGCTGAATAAAGACAGGGGTCTGGTAGGCATGGATCGCGTCCGTAATTTTTCTAAGAGGCTCGACGTGCTGATCCGTAAAAATTCCGATATCATTTCCCCATAGTCGCCCATTTGAAGAAATTGCTGTAGATTCCAAGATAACGAGCCCGACATGCTTGGCCCTCCGGCTGTAATGTTCGACGTGATGGTCTCCGGCAAAAGCCTCGGCAGTACCCTTATACTGCTGCATGGGTGCCATGATTAATCGGTTTCTTAATGTTAACCCTCTCAAAGATAAGGGGTCATTTAATGTCACTGCCATAGCGCAGCCTCCTTTTCAAATTCATGTTTACATTTTATTGCATAAAAACTATGATTTACATAGCTTTCTTAAGGAAGACTGCCTCTAGAACCTAAATGATGTAGTTTCTCTACGTCCATAACCTTTAAAAATGAGGTGATTTTGCTAATGGATCAAATCGACTCCAAAATTTTATCTTTGATGTATGAAAACGCCCGGATTCCGATTTCCGAAATGAGCAGGATGATTGCAATGTCGCAGCCGGCTGTAACGGAAAGGGTTCGAAAGCTGGAAGAGCAAGGTATGATAACCGCCTATCGTGCGAAGCTTAATCCCCATAAACTAGGCTTGTATACAACTGCCTTTGTCCTGTTTAAAACGAATTGTTGCATGGACTTCGTTACATTCAGTGAATCGTCCCCTGAGATTGTTGATCTTTATAGAATAAGCGGAGAGTACAACTTTTTAATGAAAGTGTTATCCGAAACAACAGAATCAATGACCAACTTTCTTGATAGGTGCAACCCATATGGATTTTCAACAACCTTAATTGTTCTCTCGACGGCTTTCGAAGATAAGAGTCTGATAGCAAGCAACGTGTAATTAGGTCTCGAACGAAATAGCCTAGGTGTTGCAAGATAGGAAATAGTTAAATTTACTACAGGAGGCCATTCGATGTTCCAGGAGGTGAATGTATGAAGGAAAGCGAGAGATTAGAGCAACTGGAGAGCCGAATGCTTGTTGGACGGGGCAGTGAGCTTCAAGCCTTTGCGGACATATTGCATAATCAATTCTTCTCTCATAAAATCATTAATGTCTACGGTACGGCAGGAATTGGCAAGAGCTTTCTGCTTGATGAGTTCCAACGGCAGGCAAGAATCAGCGGTGCATGCTGTATAACGATCGACAGCGAGCATTTGGTTAAGACATCCGAGGCGTTTTGCAGAGCTATTCTACAAGTAATTGATCGGTCAGTCGCGAATGAGAATGCCCCTTCTGCAGATATAGCGGAACAATGCATCGAATCTCTCAATCGGGTATCCTCTGCGCGTATCGTTCTTTTTATTGATGTGTACGAGCAGCTGGCAGCTATGGACCAATGGCTCCGGGATTATTTTTTAAAGCAGCTTAACAAGAGTATTCTTATTGTTATCGCAGGAAGGCATAAGCTTTCTGAGCCATGGTTCGTATCTCCCGTCTGGAGGCAATTAATTTATCGGATGCCATTAACCGAGCTCGATTATTCGTCGGTAGAACAATATGCAGCATGCAGTTCTATTGTCGGTAACGATAAGATACAACAAATATGGAGGCACTCCAAAGGCCATCCCTTAACGATGTCGTTGATCACATATATTAGCCAACAATTAGATGTGAATGAAACCAATACACCGCTTGAGGACTACGGAACTTTACCGTTCATCGTCAATCAATGGCTTCGAGAAGTTCCTGATGAGGGTCAACGTGCTCTAGTTGAAACGGCGGCTCTTCTTCGATTTTTTAATCAGGAAAGCCTCTCCTTCGTCATGAATCGCAATATAGCTTTGTCCGAGTTTCACGAATTGATTCGTTGTTCATTCATACGGAAGACGGTCAATGGGTGGACGGTTCACGCCTTAATGCGGGAATTGATTAACCGGGAGCTACTGTCGAGAGCCCCTGATCTGTATGAGGAGAGAAGAATTCGCTTGCTGCACCACTATTACAATAAACTCCTTAATACTCCAAATCCGCTTGCGGTAGAAGAAGAAGCAACCGAGCTGCTGTATGTGATCGGAGATGCTGCTCTCCGAGCATTTATCCATTGGTTTGATATGTCCCCAAATCGGTTCAATCCTATTGAAAATGTTGATAAGAGTGAAATTGAGGCATATATTCAAAAACGTTACAGTGAGGCTAAAGATATCCGAATTGAGATCACCGATCCGAGTACGAACCGAAGCTTTGATATGAGCTTAACCTCGGAGCAAAGCTGCTACACCTTGCGGCATTTGAATATGGACGCTTGGTTGTCCCTCAGCAGCGATGTCTTCTGGACATTGAAGGATAAGTCAGGCGCTATCATCGGTCTGGCAATCATTATTCCTATTAATCGGAGAACGATGCCTTATTTGCAGCAAAGCGCGCGTGCGAAAGCGTTCTTCAAGAACCTCTCGTCTGAACAGACGAAAGCGATGGCAGTACCGGAATCAGAACGTTCAGGCTGGTTTATCGAAACGATCGATACGCTTGATTTCGGAGATCCGATGCAGCAATCGGCGGTCGGACATTTGCTGCTTGCCATGATGTTGACGGGTGAACTCATAGTGGAGTCGCCGGCCCCGTTCCCATACTTCATCATGGGGCATGAAAGCTTGGGCTTTGAAAGGGTTAAGGATGCCACACACTACGGCTATGACAGCGTTACTCCAACACCCACGTTCGTATTCAATTGGAAAGGCGAGCAGTTTATTCATTATGTACAACAAATCCTTAATCAGACGGAGCTTGGAAGAAAGCTTCTGTCGGGTAAAGAATCAGAACAGCCTGTTCGTGTACCTGCTTCAGCGGTGGTTGATCCCATTCTTGCGCGTCCTGATCTGACACCTCGGGAGAAAGAGGTTGCGAAGCTTCTAGAAAAAGGGCTCACGAATGCCGAGATTGCCTCTGCTTTGTATGTGACAGAAATTACAATAAAAAAGCATATGACGTCGATGTTAGGTAAGCTGAACGCGAGCAATCGGACCCAACTGCTCAAAAAGCTGCTGGAACCGTCCAGCTAACATGAAAGCTCGTTAATAACCTGATCATGAATATGTGTATTGGGACATTTTATAATGCGAGTAATAAATAAGTGAAGCCTCCAATTCCACATTGACAGTGGTTCGGAGGCATTTCAATTAGCATAATGGAATCGGGTTCAATACGCAGCGAGTAATGAAAAGGTTAAGCCGGGCAGCCGTACGGAGGTTTTGGCAAGCCTAATCGGTCCAAGTTGGTGCACACCGTACTTTGCCAATAGGCCAATTGATCGCTCAAGTCTTTCGCTGCATGCTGCTGGACGATTTGGAGCGATGCGGTAGCTGCGGCAACCTGCGGATCGACGGAGGAGCTCCAGTAATCAGTACGGTCATAACGGCCGATCCACTTGCCATCTACCCCAAACTTTTGCATGCTGGTTACGCCGATTACGGCGTTATCCGCATCGCGCAGCAGAATGAATACACCACCTGTAAAGCCTGTCATGAGTACATTGTTTTTCGTTCTTGTCACAATATCCAATTGTCCGGCAAGCGGTCCCGAGCGCTGCAGGGCAGCATCCGTATACATATTTCGTCCGCCGTCTGAGCTTTGCCATGAAGATTGCTGAGTTAACACTCCTCCACCTGTATATGCGCTTGTAGTAGGGACTGGCAATAGGGCGAGCAGAGTCATGCAGGTTAAAGTTACCACCAATAATAAAGACTTGAATTTGCTTGTAATCATCATAATCCTCCTAAATGTTTTTTTATGAATTTCCCTTGCAGATTCTAATAATGCGTCACGACATCACTTACTTCATACGAACTGACCACCTGCTTTCAAAAGCTGCTGAACACATTACTAAATATAAAACAGAACGGAGGGGATGAATATTATACGAAGGTATACATAAAGGATAGGATCAGGTATATGGAGGGCATTTGCATTGTCTTAGTAGGATGCAATAAAAGCATTTCAGAATCGGAAATATTGGAGGGGAAAGTAGAAAGTTTTAAAGACAGCAGTGTTGTGATGGATTGTACAGGTAACCAAGAAGTTTTCCACGGGTATAGTGAAAACGGCAAAATAACATCTACTGATGCTATCGGTTACATTTGCACAATTCAATATAATTCTGAGACAAAACTAGTTGATTCCAAGGGTCGAAAATTGACTAAAGACGATTTTAAAAAAGGTGCGACAATTAAGGTGTATTTCAATGCTGAAAGTAATAGATACACTAGGGCCGCTGAAAAGATTAAACTCCAAAAATAAGCCTGAGTTCCTCACTCAGGCAATTGATTTCTAGGACGAAGTAAGCTATTTCTTAGCAAAATACATACCGAGCTCAAAATCAGCGATAGCAATCCACCTATTACGATAAATTGCGTACCGATTGCTGCTATAAATAATCCCCCTATAGCTGTACCAACTGTTGTTCCTATATTAGCGGAGGATAAAAATAATCCATTGGCGAAATCAGGAGCTTCTGGAGCAGCGGACGTGATCCAATATTGAGCGATATTACCCCCAATGCCAGCTAATATTCCCCACACCAAAGTAATAATAGCCATAGGTACAGTGAACTGTCCAAATGAGAATAATACGATGTAGACTGCTCCTAATGCGAAAGGAAAAGTTACTACTGTTTTGAGGGCATTTTTCATTAGCAGCTTCCCTGCCACAAGGTTTCCAATAACATTTGCCCCACCGTATATGACTAACATGAAACTAATCATTTTTCCCGAAACAATAGTAACAGTTCCAAGATAATCAGCGAGGAAACTATAAACTCCGAATATTGCTGAATTTATAAAAATAACAGCGCCAATGGAAAGCCAGGTAATCGAACTTTTTAATACGCTTAATTGTGATCCATAAGAAAGTTTCTCTATAACCGGCATAGAGGGCACAAACAGTAAGGTGGCAATGAAGGTTAAGGAATTGATAATAGCAAAGAATAACATGGCCATTGCAAACGAAGTTTCATTAGCAATAAAGCTTGTGATTGGCACGCCAAGCACCATGCCTGCAGATACTCCCAGCATAATTTTAGAAACAGCCTTTGGAGCTTCTTCTTTGCTGACCGAGTTAGCAGCTACTGTAAATGCCATTGAACAATAAATAGGATGAAAAATAGCTGGAATCAGACGAGCAGTTAATGCAACTGTAAAGGTACTGGCAACTATCGAGACAAGGTTACTCAAAACAAAAACCCCTAGTACAAGCAGCATGGCCTTCTTGCGATTTATACCTGAGAACAATAGCGGCATAGTAGGAGCAGATAGTGCTACAGCAAGTGCAAAGAGACTTACAAACAACCCAGCTTTTGATACACTGACCTCATAATAATCAGCAATCAAAGGCAATATACCAATAACGCCCATTTCCGTATTTAAAATGCCGAAAACTCCGATCGTTAATATAAATATAAGTAGCTTGCTTCGTTTATCCATAAAACCCCATACCTTTCTAACTTCTTTTTGATACAAACAACGATAAGGCTTAAAGTCGACTTGAAGTCAAGAAGCAGTCTTGAATTTCCCAGTGATTTGCTCGTTATAGCCATTAACTAACCCTGATCATTTGCATTAAAGTGCACTTTAAGGTCTATAATAAAACCTAAGAAATTAGTTACAGTAACATTTATGGAGGATACAATGGAAATTCATATAAAAGAAGCGGCGGAAAAGATAGGTTTGCCTACACATACACTCCGATATTATGAACAAGAGGGACTTCTGCCTTTTATAAAAAGAGATGAATATGGAAATCGTGTTTTTAACGAAGCAGATTTAGTATGGTTAGAGTTTATTGTGTGTTTACGGAAAACGGACATACCACTTTCGGAGCTGCGTGCGGTCGTGGAATTAACAAAAGAAGGAGACAGCACAGCCTCTCAGCGCAAACAGATATTTGAGAAACATAAAGAGAAGATGATGGAGAAACAAAAAATTTTGGATAACGCCTTTATCAAAATTGAATCGAAGATAGAATACTACGATGAATTAGAAAAGAAGTATCGCAAGGAAAAGTCGAATGATACTTGTGGACCATGAGAAGGTGATATGCTTTTTTTACCTATTCATAATTTTTTAAAAAAACCTTGCCTTAAAGTCAACTTTAAGGCTTATGCTATGCTTGTAGCTTTTAATAAAATTAAGAAGCTGATTCGAATCACTTCTTAATTTTTATTTCTCAAAAGAAAGGGTTGTATATTTGATGTGCAATAATCATAACAGCATGACTACTTCACGTGTTCTTAGTGTCCCAAGTGCCAAAGCGCCATTTGAGAGAACGACTATTAATCGGAGAGAATTACGGCCGCATGATATTTTAATAGATATTAAGTTTAGCGGCATTTGCCACTCTGATATTCACAGTGCCTTAGGCGAATGGGCTGGCGGAATCTTCCCGATGGTTCCTGGTCATGAAATTGCCGGAGTCGTAGAGGCAGTAGGAGAAGAAGTGACGAAATACGTCGTTGGTGACCGCGTTGGGGTGGGATGCTTTGTGGATTCCTGCGGAGAATGCGAATATTGCCTCAGTGGAGAGGAGCAATATTGCACGAAGGGGGTTATCAATACTTATAACAGCCTGGATTATGATGGCAATCCAACATACGGAGGATACAGCCAAAAAATCGTTGTAACAGAAGGGTTCGTTGTCCGTATCCCTGACGGTCTGAATATGGATGCAGCAAGCCCGCTATTATGTGCAGGCATTACCACCTTCTCTCCTCTAAAACACTGGAACGCTGGACCAGGCAAGAAGGTTGCTATTGTGGGAATGGGAGGACTTGGACATCTGGCTATTCAATTTGCGCATGCTATGGGTGCTGAAGTGACCGTATTGAGCCGCTCAAATGATAAGAAAGAGGAAGCATTAAAATTTGGTGCAGACCATTATTTTGCGACAAGTAATCCCGATACATTTGCCGAATTAGCAGGACGATTCGATCTGATCTTGAACACCGTGTCTGCTAATCTAAATGTGGATGCTTATTTATCGCTTCTTCGCATTGATGGGACACTTGTAAATGTAGGTGCTCCAGCTGAACCAGATCAATATCATGTATTTTCATTAATTATGGGTCGCCGCAGCATTGCAGGCTCACTCGTTGGCGGCATTCGTGAAACTCAGGAAATGCTCGATTTCGCAGCTGAGCACGGCATTGCCCCAATGATTGAAGTAATCAGTGCCGACCAAGTCGAAGAATCGTATGAGCGTGTCCTCAAAAGCGATGTGCGGTATCGATTCGTTATTGATATCTCTACTTTATAATTCGCCAGTTTGCACCGTATTTGCTGAATATAAAAATAGAAAAAGCCAACACTTTGATCATTTTGTGCAAAGTGTTGGCTTTTTGCTATGAAGGCCACCTCATAAAATGATCATTATGTTTCTCCCTCTGATCTCTGGTTCTGAAACAGATTGACACCAAGCTCCTCAAGAACATCGATGGCCTTCTCAACAGGCAGTCTCGGTAAGTTAAACTCATGGTCGATCACTTCCCTAATCTCCGTACGATTCGTTAATATCCGTTTTTCGACCTGCCCCTGGCTGTTCCGAATATTCAATACATTGTTGACTAACGACAGTGATCGCTTTCGCTCCAATTGCCAAATCTGGCAGCGCAAGAAGGAGGTGAATAGCCCGTTCGGCTTGTAATAGTTTGCAATGGCTTGTTGAAAATCATCAAATTGGTACGTTATGCGGGTATCGAACGTCCAGTTCATTTCAGTAAGCAGCTTTCCGTCGACCTCTCTGTAATACGTGTATGTTCCGGGTTCTTCATCGGGTCGCAGCCTTATGGCTATACCGCCAAACTGAGACACCTGATTGGGATCGGTCTCCAGTCGAACCGGCTCAAAAAAAGGAGCGCCATTCCCGCAATCCACATATACTTCTTCTTGCTCACCGGGGAGTCGGACGAGCACCGCAACATGCCCTCCGCCCAATAAAGCATAGCGGCATGAAAATCCAAGCTGGTTGAGCAGTTGGTGGAGACTGCTGTTTATGACATAGCACGTTCCTCCCATATGATGCTGATAGAGCTGTTCTACAAATTTTTGTTCATCCTGCTGAAGATATTTTTGCTTGTGGTAAGCTTTGAAATTCATTAATGTGCTCACATTCTCGAAAGGAATGCGGTTCAGATGGGCGGTGCAAATCATTTGTAAATACACATAAGAGGGCTCTTGAACCGGAACTTGAATGTAGTCCAAATAATGAATAGCCCATGGTGGTAATGGCTTTTGAATCAAGGTGTTGTCCCCTTTCTGTTTCCTAAATTAAACTTTGTAAAGTTATCATAAACGATAACACTAGTGTCATAGTCAAGACACAATTCAAGCTATTCACTTGTGACCAGCCTTCAACAAACCAACCGTCACTATTCCTGGCGAGATAACATGAGGGAATGACGAATGGTAGTTGACATTTATGACCACTAACGATATTCTGAAATAAATGTTAGTGATCACTAACTATTGGGTTTAACTGCTGTTCAATAAGATGATGAGATGGAGAATATGATGACCTCGGATAATAAAAGCAAGCTGATGCTGGCGGCAATCGATTTGATGGCAGAGAAAGGCTACAAAGGTGTATCAACCAAAGAGATAGCTGCAGCGGCAGGCGTCAGCGAGATGACGTTGTTCCGTAATTTTGGAAGCAAGAAAAATCTACTTGACCAAGCAGTTGATCATTATCATTATTCTATTGAAATGACTAAGATTTTTGACGAGAAGGTGATTTGGGATTTAAGCGCCGATTTGCTCATGATCAGCCAAATGTATCATGAGATAATGAACCGAAACCGTAAATTATTCCTTATTGTGTTGAGTGATAACGAGCTGGCTGACATTCGGGAGAAGGCGCAGAAGCATCCACGCACACTATTGGAGCTGCTGACGAATTATTTTGAAGAGATGCAGAGGAGGGACAAACTGATTCCAACCGATGCGGAGGCGCAGGCCATTACCTTTATGTGGATGAACTACGGGGCTTTCATTACTCAGTTATTTGGTGCATCATCCATTACTAAGGTAACTCAGCAAAATTTTATGAAGTCGAGTATCGATTTGTTTGTTCGGGGCTTGACCCCTTAATTTTTAATAATAAGTTAGTGATTGCTAACACACATTATTGGGAGGGCGCTGCAATGAATAATAAACCGTATTCCGAATCGGGCAAGGCTGTTGGTCAAACGGCATCGGTAGGCTATCAGATTGGGGTTCGAAGGACGCTTCCGATTTCGCCAGAAGAGGCTTGGGCGTTTCTTATTTCTTCCGAAGGGCGAAAATTATGGCTCGGTAACGTTTCGACTTTACATATTAACGAGGGGGAGACCTTTACGTCTCTAGAAGGTATTTCGGGTGAATTTAGAGTAGTAAAACCGTTCCGGCAGCTGCGCTTAAAGTGGGAGAAGAAGGAATGGGCGAAACCTTCCACGCTGCAAATTCGCCTGCTATCGGATAGACCTGATAAAACGACGATAAGCTTCCATCAAGAAAATTTGGACCATCCGAATACGCGTGAACAAATGAAGCTTTATTGGGAAGAGGTTCTGGTCGCAATCAGGCAGCAAACAGAAGTATGAGATTGTTCACCGATTCAATTAGTGCTTGTCCCGTTTGTTATGGTCACGCGGATGCTGCGGACAGAAAGAACGTAAATTTGGGTGCCATACATTTATGACGATCGTCAATTATCATATGACGGTCTTTTTTTATATATTTATTTCTGGAATCGACTTTGCCTTAGAAGGAGTGGGTAGGTTGAGTAGAGAAATGGAAATGAAACCATACAGTATTGTTAAAATTTTGGTGTTATGGGCGTTAGTCTCGTTGCCGATGTTTTTCTTTCGATTCGTCTTGCTGCCTATTCTTGTACCCATTGTCAGTTTTCATCCGGGTATTCTCTATTGGGTTCTTATGATTGTCGGCATGATCTGGCAGTTCGTATTATCTGTCATTCTTTTGAAAAGAGAGCTGGGCAATTTGAGCTGGGAGAAGCTCAAAAAAAGACTGTGGCTAAATCATCCCCTGCATCCGAAAACGTTCAAGGCTTACAAATTTGCTTACGCATTTACAGTCCCAATCATTATGTACGCTTTTTTCTTTGAAAGCTCAGGCTTATTCGGGTTTGTGGAAGAAACGATCAATCGGTTTTTTCCATTATTGGCCCCCCAAGATTACACTAGAATAGAAAATCTGGCTACGCCTGAATTTGTCGGAGCTTGGTACTTGTTAGGTATTGCTCTAGTCAGTTGTCTGTTTAATTATTTGCTAGGGGAAGAATTATTCTTTCGCGGCATTCTTCTTCCGAAGATGAGAGGAGCCTTTGGCAGATGGGATTGGGCCATGAACGGCATATTGTTCGCAACATACCACCTTCATAAAATATCAGAAATTCCGTTGTTTATCATCGGTTCGATTTTTTACGGCTTCTTAAACGCCAAATACCGCAGCTTCTGGCCGGCTGTAATCATTCATGGAGTGGAGTCTATCCCACTGCTTGTCGGCGTTATTGCCGTTATTCTAGGTTTGTTATAAGAACCGATTTCTAAGAGATGAGTGGTCTCCTTATGCATATGTCAACGGTTCATACCTTGAGCAATACGAAAGTATCCAGACTATTCTTCTATGGGCTGGCTTGTGTTTACGTGATCTTACTATTGCTATTTGTTATTCTCTCTCATAATAAAAGTTGGATAGCCGTTGTAATTCTGACAGGGCTCTACTTCTTAAGGCACTCTAAATTTGTATTGAACCATCCTCGCTTGCCTATCCTTGCAGCCGTATCTCCGCTTATCGAAATTGTTCTGCTATTTCTACTATTTTTACAATATGATACTGAAATTGAGAATATCGTATTTGTCATCTTTGTTGCAGATCTTCTCCTGTACTATAAGTCGTGGTACGCTTTGCCTTTTGCATATGGCGGCTTCATAGCCTACCTTTTTTTATGGCCGGCAGATGAAGTGGATTTGTGGGGAAATGTATTCTACATGCTGAGCTACAGCTGTCTGGTTATTCCGATATGGAGCATTAAGCTGCTGCTCAATCAGAGAGAGACGAACCTTCGATTGAATGAAGCTTTGATTCAGGAAGCGAGAATGAGGGAGGAGCTGGCTGTATTTAAGGAGAGAACCCGAATTGCAGAAGAAGTCCATGATACGGTGGGACATTCATTAACGACAGCGATTGTTGCCCTTGAGGGAGCGCAGCTCCTCTTCGATATACGACCAGAGGAAGCTCAGCGGAAGATCCTCGTCGCGCGAGAACAATTGAAGCAGGGGCTCGGCAACATCCGTCAAGTCGTTCGAACATTAAAAATTGCGGATGGCCATGTAGAGGGCTTGGGGCTTAAGGAAGGGATATATAAAATCATCAATGATACGGCGAAGCAGACGGATGTTCAATTGACTTTGCATATTGAGATGGACACCTCTCTTATCTCCCTTCAGGAGTACGTCATGATCAACTCGATCAAGGAATCGATCACTAATGCATTAAAGCATGGAAAAGCGAGCAGGATTGAGATCGCTATTATAGAACAGCAAGATACGATTCATATGACGGTGAAGGACAATGGAAGAGGCAGCGATTCAGTTATTTATGGGTTTGGCCTGAAATCAATGGAGGAAAGAATCGAGGCCATCGGAGGCCAATTGAGTGTGTTAAGCGAGCTAAACAATGGATTCACACTCCAAGTCCGAATGCCTGTTGCAAGGGGGGAAGACTAGTGGGTGGGGAACGCAAGATCAGTGTCATGCTTGTGGATGATCAGAAACTTATGCTGGAAGGCTTGGAAACTCTCCTCGCATTACGATCGGATCTAACGATCGTTGGAACGGCTCAAAGTGGAGAAGAAGCGCTGGAACAGCTTCGCTTGGTCGTTCCTGATATCATCTTAATGGATATCCGCATGCCAGGCATGGGGGGCGTGAAGGCAACCGAGATGATTAAGGAGTTATATCCGGATATGGTTATCCTTATTTTAACGACCTTTGATGATGATGCGTATATCATAGAAGCTTTAAGCAACGGGGCAGCAGGCTATTTGCTTAAAGACATTGATGGGGTGAAGCTTGTTCAATCCATCCATGAAGCATTATCCGGCAATTTGCTCCTCACGGGCAAAGTAGCTCGCAAGCTCGCCCTTAACATTCGCAATAAGAACAGTCGGTTGGACAAATCCGGTAAGGCATTTGAATTGACGCAAAGAGAGCTTGATCTCGCAAGGCTGCTCGTGGAGGGCTGCAATGCAAAGGAGATTTCTGAAAAACTATATTTGACCCGGGGCACGGTTAAAAACTATTTAAGCGACATATACACCAAGATCGGCACCAATGACCGAGCTAAGGCAGTCTTGTTATTAACCAGGTATTTATCAGAATGAGAACCCTAATTCAAATTTAAAAATGCTGCGGCACTAGGCTTAGAGCTGCTTCCGGTACACTTCCGGAGCAGCTTTTGTTATCTTTCGCCGAGGTCGAGGTTAATCATAAAAAATGATTATATTGAGCTGCAAATCTGCTTATTTCCCAACTGTCTGCATCCAGTCAATTATTGCACTGCTAACCTGATCCAATTGTTGCTGCGGTGAAATCGTGGCATCCAGATCGCCTTTTTGCTTGCCGTACGTACCGAATTGACCGTGATTGCCGCCCTCAATGGATACGTACTCTGTTGAGTCAGCAGGTAGATTTTGCTTGCTTTCCTCCCATACGCTCCAATTCAACACGCCATCCTTAGAGCCCGTAATTTGCAGGACATCTAGATTAGAATTCTTCAAGCTGCCTCCCTTATCCGCATAAGCGCCAAGGAAGAACACGCCAGCAAGCTTACTCGTATTCTCTGCTGCATATCTGGCCGCGAACGCTCCGCCTAGGGAATGCCCACCGATTACATAGCTGTCTTCTGGATGCTCCTCGATTAACTTATTCGCTCTGTTTTGTCCGAAGAAAGCCATATCGAACGGCATCTTCACAATGTATACGCGATGCCCTGCTTCAGCTAGCTTATGCGCAAACGGCGCATAGCTTCCTGCATCTACCAAAGCCCCGGGATAAAAGATCACGCTAGGCTGTACAGCTTGCTTATCAGCGCGCTCGAAAAGCAGGCTATTCTTTCCTGATTTCACCTCGACGGCTGCATTGCTGTCCATCGCTTGCTTTGCTTCCGCAAGCGGTTCGTATTTCATTATGGGGTAGGCAATCAATAGCCCTAATGCAAGGAGCATAATGATCGAAGCTAATGAGAGAATTAACCATTTTGCAATTTTCCGCTTTGGTTTAGGACGGATAAAATTTTGTGAGTCATTCATTCTGTTCTCCTCCTACACATACATAAGTTACAACATTACAATAGAGTACCATAATCGTTAAGGCAGAACAATTTGATGATTTCACGTGCGAATGAATTAGTCGACAGTCTTCGCATACTGCTTGGGGGATTTGCCGACCGCTGCCCTGAAATCCTTGTTGAAATGGGCCTGATCGAAATAGCCGAGCTCTATCGCCAGTTGAGACAGCTCCATTCCCCGTTCTATGAAGTCGATGGCTTCATGCATGCGATAGCGCCGAATAACCCATTTGGGGCTCACCCCAATATATTGATTGAACCAGCGCTGCAATGTCCTCTTGGGAATGTCGAACTGCTCGACTAATTGCTCCACTTTGGCAATGCTCTTATTATTAATAATCTCATCAATGACAATATTCAGTAAGTCAACGGTTGTATCCAGCTTAGGCATTCTTTGCCGTAATAACTGTTCAATAATCTTAATTTTCTCTTCATTAATGGTAAGCCCAAACAGCTTCTCTTCAAAATGTTCAATATCCAAAGAGAAGTAGTCGGATACGGGGACGGATTGATCTGTTAGTGTAGCTACAGGCGCTTGAGAATAACAATGAAAGGCTCCAGGCCGGAAAAGAATGCCTACAATCTGTCCTTCACCTTGTAGAAGATTTTTAGATTTTCTGCTTTCGATGCCGCGAATATACGAATCTCCCCGCTGAAAAACTACGTTGACTCCTGGATGCTGTAATACTTCTTGGGCATAAGGGGGCTGTTCTCGCAGATCCCAATCAACAAGCCAATAATGTTGGATAAAAAAGCGAAGATCGTCAGACGGAGTATGACGGGAGATGGAAAATTTATTTTTACTCAGGTCATAATTCAAAACGCCCTTATTCGGGTTGTGAATGTGATTCATTTAATTGACCTCCAGCACGAAGTTGCATTCATGAATTGGCGCGATTTTACAATAATTAATGGATACGATCTGCTATTCTTTCATTATAAACGACAATTCATTTGAAGGAACGAAGCAAGATTCGAGCAGAAAAGATAGCGGGAGGGATTAATCATGAAATTGGAATATGTTTTTTATATTGGTACAAGCCCTGAGCAAGTGTGGGATGTACTCGTCAATCCTGAGAAATCATTTAAAGCCTTCATGGGAGGCGTTATTCAATCCACCTATCAGGTCGGGGACGATATTCAATTTGTCGGTCCGGGTGCCGATGGCGAGAAGACGGTTCACATTTATGGCAAGCTGCTTCAATATGAACGGAACCGATTGTTGAGTTATACGGATCACCCTGGTCCTTCCCACTTTCCTGATCATGCTCAGATGGAAAGCCGCGTTACCTTGTCCTTGGAAGTAGTGGGCTCCTGTACAAAGCTTCATCTGGTCAATGATCAATGGACAGAGAATAATCCGCTCTTGGGCAAGACGGAGCAATATTGGTGGATGATTCTAAGCAATATCAAAACCATTGCAGAGACGGGAAAAGCTCTGCATTTCGGTTTCTAGTCCAATTCGTTTTGTAAACAATTCCTAATCAGCATGCTGTTTAGGGATTGTTTTTTTCGTTTCAGGGTGTTTTTTTATGAAGCTGCCTTTTTCCTTGTATGCTGAATCCAGCAAGAATAATTTGTTAATTCATTTCAAGGAGGCAGGATTTATGAAAAAAAAGATTTTAGTATTCATGGCTGCTGTGGTTGCCGTTATACCGGTCATCTCAGCATCTGCTCAAACGACTCAGGACTCTATTGAACAAAAGGCAAAGCTAATGGCTTCGAGGATTGTATCTGATTATGGCGTAAGCGGGATTCAATATGCGCTCAGGGATAACGGAGCTGTTGTTTTATCGGGGGGTGCTGGTGTAAAGGATAAAGCGACCAAGGCGCCAGTAACGAAGAACACGATGTTCGGAATCGGTTCAACCAGTAAAGTGTATGTGACGGCGGCAGCGATGAAGCTGGTCGATTCCAAGAAGATTGATCTCGATAAACCGCTGATTACCTATTTGAAAGATTTTAAAATGGCGGATGAACGGTATAAAAAAATTACACCGCGCATGTTGATGAACCATTCATCAGGGTTATATGGCAGTTCCTATGAAGACGGTTTTTTGTTCAACGACAATGATGCGGAGGTCCATGATGATTTATTGAACAGGCTGCGGTCTGAGCGCTTAAAGGCGAACCCAGGCGAGTTTTCCGTTTATTGCAACGATGGCTTTCAGCTGCTTGAAATTTTGATTGAGCGGATAAGCGGACTGAGCTACAGCAAATTCCTTGAAGTGCATTTTAACAAGCCTCTTGCGCTAAGCTCTACCAAAACACCGCGTGACTCCTTTGACAGAAGCAAGCTCGCCAAGACGTACACGCCAGAGTTTGAGCAGGCTTTGCCTGTTGAGAATGTCAATCTTATTGGGACGGGAGGCCTTTATTCCACCGCCGAGGAAGTAAGCAAATTCGCCGAAGTTCTTATTGGCAACCGGACAGATCTTTTATCTGAAAAGTCGGCAAAGGCGATGCAAAGCCATGAGTACCGTAAAGGGGTGTGGATTCCGGAAGAGAACAATGTATTTAATTATGGTCTCGGTTGGGATGCCGTTCAATTAGCGCCATTCAATGATTATGGCATCACGGCACTATCCAAGGGTGGAGATACGATAATGTATCATGCAAGCTTGATTACGCTGCCGGAGCATGATATTTCGATGGCCGTACTTTCATCAGGAGGATCCTCTTTCTACAATAGCCTGATGGCTACGAATATTTTGCTCGAACACCTTAAATCCAAAGGCATCATTCATGAGATTTTGCCCGATAAAACATTTGAGCCAGCCGTAAAAGCAGATATGCCGGCAGATATGCAGGCTTACGCCGGTGTATACGGTTCTCAAGGCAAGACGATTCAATTGGAAATAAAGAATGGAGAGATTGTACCTGAGCTTAGCGATGGTATGGCTCCCCCTGAAAAATTTGTTTATACCGGCAATGGGCAATTTAAGAACAAAGCCGGAAATACTGTTGTAAACTTTGAGAAGGGGAATAATGGAAAAACTTATCTCAAATATTATGGATATCTAACCTTCCCAGGCTTGGGCCAAATGGTCTCCGGTGCGTATCTCTATCAAAAGCTGGATTCCAACTCGCTTGATCAAACTGTAAAAAAAGTATGGGAACAAAGAGACGGCAAAAAATATTACCGTTTGGATGAGAAAATCACCTCAATCCGTTATCTCTATCCAGCGCTATTGACCAAAGAAATATCCGTTGATGCCGATAACGGATACGCATCCGGCACTAAAATTGTTAACGGGAATAAAGCAGTCAATGTATTTGAAATTCCGATTTTGTGGGGAAGAGACACCTTTGATTTGAATTTCTATAAAAAGAATAATAAAGAGTACTTAACGATCAATGGAGAGATTCATATCAGTGAAGATGGGATTGGGGCATTTCCTCAAGGAGCTTCCACGATCCGCATCTCCAATGGCGACGCTGCTTGGTATAAAATTGATAAGAAATCTGCGAATCGTGTGTTAACTGTAGATCATCCAGCTAGCGCAGGATTTGCCGTCTATGACGCGAAGGGGACAGCTGTTTATTTTCCGAAGATGAGCGGCAAAAAATCAGTTGTACTGCCTGAAGGCGGATTGATCGTTTTCGGTGGAGAAAAAGGCGATGTATTTAAAATGAAATTGAAGAATAAATAAGCCTGCGGCAAGCGAGCTCGTGCGAATCATATCCTCTGAAACCCTTGATTATCAAGGGTTTCTCTTTTTAATACAGCCCGCGATAGGTGTGCTGCACATTTTTGGAATTTAGTTTTAGGTTTTGTGATAAAATCATGTCTACAAAATCAAAAAAATGTATGCTGTTACATAGAGTTGTAGAATTCATATAATGGGAATGAGGGTGCACCATCCATGTATAGAGTGGCGATTTGCGATGATGAGGAGAAGCAAAGAGAGCTTATTAAAAGCATCCTGATTGCTTTGTCGATAAAGGCAAATATAGAGTTTGAAATTAAATTATTTGGCTCGGGAGAGCAGCTAGTGTCTCATTATGAGCAGCAGGAATCTTCATTCCATATTTTAATTTTAGACATTGAAATGAGCGGAATGAATGGGATTCAAACTGCCCAAAAAATTAGAGGGTTAAAAAAATTGGATGAGCAAATTATTTTTCTAACTAGTTATCCAGAATATATGGTAGACAGCTTTGACGTCATGACCTTCCAATATTTGATTAAGCCTGTTGCTCCCTCGGTTTTCGAGGAAAAGCTAATCAAGCTATGCCGATACTTCCAAGCACTTGATAAAAAGTTTATGGTCATCAAGTCAGCCTATGAAGAAATTGTTCTTAAGCATGAGGACCTTATTAGTATTGAAGCGGCTAAAAGCTTAACGATAAAAAGCAAGCTGCATTTTGTAACCTCCGGTCAAACCTATGAAAGCAAAGGAATTATTGCCGATTATGCTGCGGCCCTAAAAGACCAAAATTTTTTGCAAATCCATCGCTCTATTATTATTAATCTGCTTCATGTGCGGAAGTTTGCCAGCGGAGTTGTTCTTATGTCTAATGGGACGGAATTGCCGATAGGCCGTTCCAAAATGAAAGAGGTAAAGGATGCCTATACTAGATTTATGGTTATGAAGGTCGAAGCCTATGATACCAACTAATTGGCCTATTGTCCTTTGTGTTGTAGCTGTGATGGGCGTTCAATTGAATTTTTTCTTCAATTCGGTATTTGGCAAATCCACTCGAAAGGTTAAACGATTTATTTACTTCATAATTTTTGGAGTGATCAATTATTTATATTTGACTAATAACTTCGGCCCTATCCTATCTTCAATTCTAACCATATCTATGATTTATATTGTTGCACAATCTTATACAATGGAGCTGAAGCTGAAGTTTGTTTTTTCCATACTGTTCGCTGTCTTATTTTCTATCGTTGATTTTATTTCTGTCTATATGATCTATACGTTTGATTCCATTGACTTTAGCGGCCTTCGCCCAATCACTCATCAAGAGCAAATCACTCATACGAAAGTCATTTTTCTTGATTGTATACTCATGTTTCCTGTTATTCAGATTTTACGACTTGTTGCCAAACGTAGAAATTTCGCTTTGCCTTACCGTTATTATGCCTTATTTTTAGTCATTCCTGTCGTGAGTATTTACCAGTTGAATGTTATCACTTATTTGAGCTTCTATTATTTTCTTTCGAGCATTGCGCTGCTTTTTTTGAACATTATGATTGTTTATCTATTCGATTCTATCATTGATAAATTTCAATATAGGAATGAGAATGATCGGCTGCAGCAGCAGATGGACTACCAAGATGCGAATTATGAGAAGGTTGTTCACAGCTTCAAATCCATTAAAAGAATAATTCACGATACGAATCAACAGTTTTTGTATATTGAAGAATGTATTAAGCGGAATGAGCTGGCTTCCGCAGTAGAGCATATTAGAACGACATTAAATAAAGTTGAGGATGCCTATCAACGAGTGAACACGGGAAATCTAGTTATAGATGCCCTAGTCACCAATACACTGAGCATTGGGCAAGCTAATGGAATAAGAATTGATACTAAGCTCAGTCTAAGCTCTCATGATATCCCAATTGATCGGTATGACTTATGTGTGGTTATTGGGAATATGCTGGACAATGCAATTGAAGCCTCCAAACGTGTCAGAATCGCAGAAGACAGATATATTCTTATAAAAATGCATGCCACCGAGTCTAATCTGCTCATTCATACTTTGAATCATATGGATAATGAAGTGATCCATATGCACAGCCAAAAACCAAACCCGGAATTTCACGGTATCGGATTAACCAATATAGCTAGAATTTGCGATAAGTATGGTGGACATATGACACTTGAAGCGAAGAACAAACAATTTAATAATATGGTCTTTCTGCCATTTTCAACGAACAATCTCTAACCAGCATGCTGGTTAGAGATTGTTTTTATCGTATTGGGGCGCTTTTTAATCGAACTATTTTTCCTTATATGGTTAATTTAGTTATCTAGTAGGATTTATGTTGCCAATTACTACATTAACTATTAAGATAGGTTAAGGAATTTCAAGCTAGGCTGCCTTATAGATTTATGCATGTTCGATTTCTTCTGTACAAACACTTCGTAACACGGTCTGCCTCCCCAGTAGGCGCATGAACATCTCCTGCAATAACTCCTTTAGGAACAACCTAAGGACAACCTTATTTTATCTAAATGAATGAAATGAAATTATGTTTTTTGCGTGCAAGCTTTTTTTATAGGTTATTGTGCCAAAGACATCCCTTACTTTTTGAGTAGGGTTATTTGAGTGGCAATTTTCAGGATGAGGTGAGACAGATGAGAAAGAAAATAGTTGGAGTTATCGCACTAGTCGCTTTACTGTCGACGTTTGTTTTAGCAGGTTGTCATTCAACAAAACCGGCTCCATCTGAGGTTGGGAATAACGCAGGCAGTGAAATGAAAAGGGATGAGCTGGTATTAGCATTTGGTTCTGAGCCAGAGACAGGCTTTGACCCTACAACAGGCTGGGGGCGTTATGGCTCGCCGTTGTTCCAAAGCACCCTTCTCAAGAGAGACGATAAGCTGAATATTGTGAATGATCTTGCTGCTAGCTATGAAGTGAACCAAGATGGTACGGTTTGGACAGCTAAGCTTCGTGATGACGTTAAATTTTCGGATGGACAGCCGCTGACGGCCGCCGATGTCGTCTTTACCTTCGAAACGACCATTAGCAATGGGTCGGTTGTCGATCTTAATAGTATGCGTAAAGTAGAGGCGTTGGATGATTATACCGTTAGGTTTACGTTGAAAGAGCCGCAATCGACCTTTGTCAATTCGCTTATCGCGACGGGAATCGTTCCGAAGCATGCTTATGGCAAAGATTATGCGGATCATCCTATAGGCTCGGGACCTTATAAGCTCGTGCAATGGGACAAGGGGCAGCAGCTCATTGTCCAAGCGAATCCGGAGTACTACGATAAGCAATCCTATTTCAAAAAGATAACTTTTGTATTCCTCAATGAGGATGCAGCGTTTGCTGCGGCACAAGCAGGAACCGTTGACCTTGCTTATATACCAGCTGCATTCAGTAATCGGAAAGTACCCGGCATGCGGCTCGAATCTATCCAGACTGTCGATAATCGAGGCATCGTATTCCCCGTTGTGAAATCAGGAAGCAGCAGGGAAGATGGCGCACCTATTGGCAACGATGTGACCGCAGACCCTGCGATTCGCAAGGCTATTAATATTGCCGTAGACCGCAAAGCACTTGTTGACGGTGTTCTGGAGGGACAGGGAACGCCCGCTTATACTTCTGTCGATGGACTTCCTTGGTGGAATCCGGACACCGTTATTCAAGATGGCGATATGGAAGGCGCTAAGAAGCTGCTAGTAGAAGCTGGATGGAACGATACCGACGGGGATGGCATCCTTGAGAAAGGCTCCTTGAAGGCCGAGTTCACGTTGTATTATTTAGCTGGTGATACGATAAGGCAGTCTCTGGCGATATCGGTTGCTGACATGATGAAGCCGTTAGGGATCAATATCCGCTTAGAAGGCGGGAGCTGGGACAGTATTTCTAAAAATATGTACTCTAATCCTGTCTTGTTAGGCTGGGGAAGCCATGATCCTCATGAAATGTATAACATCTATAGCAGTGAAGCCGCTGGGATCGATTTCTATAACACGGGTTATTATTCGAATAAAACGGTGGATCACTATTTTGAACAAGCTCTACAAGCTAAGACCGAAGCAGAAGCGCTTGGTTTCTGGAAAAAAGCCCAGTGGGACGGGACAACCGGGCTCAGCGCACAAGGTGATGCTGCATGGGCATGGCTCGTCAATATTAATCATTTGTACCTCGTGAAGGATGGGCTTGATATCGGAGATCAACGCATCCATGTTCATGGGCATGGCTGGCCTGCAACAGATAATATCGTGGAATGGAAATGGACGAAATAAAGGTGCGTAATTTCATCGACAGCAAGCTCGGACTATTTATATTGAAGAAAGGCCTCCGGATGGCTGCTCTATTAGTGGCTATCTGCTTCCTATCGTTTTTGTTAGTAAAGAACTCTCCGATTGATCCCGTTCAAGCCTACATCGGTGCGGATATGCTGAAGGTAGGTCCTGAGCAGCGGGCCAAAATCGCTGAATATTGGGGATTAGACCAGCCCGTCATGGTGCAGTTCTTCCATTGGGGCTCTGCTGTATTGTCTGGTGATTTGGGAATCTCGATGATCTATCGCAGCCCGGTCATTGACGTTATCGGTGAACGATTCTTGAATTCACTGGTACTCATGCTATTCGCCTGGCTATTATCAGGTGTGTTTGGCTTTGTGATAGGTGTTGTAGCGGCCATGAAAAAAGGGACCTGGGTAGATCGTTTAATTAGGTGGTATTGCTTTACCTTAGCTTCCACACCTGCCTTCTGGATGGGGCTCCTTATTCTCATAGTGTTTGCTGTGTGGCTAGGGTGGTTCCCTGTTGGAATGGGGGTTCCTGTTGGGGTTCTCGCGGAAAACGTTACGTTGATGGACCGAATTCAGCATCTTATTCTGCCTGTTCTGACTCTAAGTATTGTTGGCGTTGCCAATGTGGCTCTCCATACCCGGCAGAAGCTGATTGATGTTCTTGCCAGCGATTATGTTTTATTCGCCAGAGCAAGAGGGGAGCAAGGCTTTGTATTGTTCTGGCGGCATGGCTTGCGCAATGTTGCATTGCCAGCGATAACGCTGCAGTTTGCAGCCTTCAGTGAATTGTTTGGCGGAGCGGTATTGGCTGAGCAAGTTTTTTCTTATCCTGGATTGGGACAGGCTACAGTAGCAGCAGGATTAAGAGGAGATGTTCCTCTTTTGCTAGGCATTGTAATCTTTACTACCCTATTCGTTTTTGTAGGGAATTTACTCGCTGACATCAGTTATCGTGTATTAGATCCACGAACGAGGGAGGGGGAGAAGGCATGATTTCAAGCCTGAGAGCATTCTCTCTGAATCGTAAGCAATGGGCTCTTACCAAGTTGCTGATCTGCGTGGTTGTCATTGTCAGTGTCCTATTAGGAGGAGCATTGCTGGATGAGGGGAGAATGGCAACGAACCTTATAGATCGGAATTCTCCACCTTCTCTAGACCATCTCTTCGGTACGGATTGGTTAGGAAGAGATATGTTCACACGCACGATAATGGGGCTTACATTAAGTATAGGAATTGGGCTGACAGGAGCTATTGGAAGTGCGTTAATTGCTTTGTGTCTGGGAATGGCAGCGGCAACAATGGGCAAGCAAGTGGACCGGTTTATTTCATGGCTGATTGATTTGTTTCTGAGCGTTCCGCATCTGGTTACCCTGATTCTAATCGCCTTTACATTCGGGGGCGGATTTAAAGGAATCGTTATCGGATTAACTCTAACCCATTGGCCGAGTCTTGCCAGAGTCATTCGGGCAGAGGTGATGCAAATCCGATCCGCTGAATTTGTACAAGTCTCTCAGAGAATGGGCAAACCCGGCTGGTGGATTGCTGTGCATCATATTTTTCCCTATATTCTGCCGCAATTTCTAGTTGGTTTTATGCTATTATTCCCCCATGTTATTCTGCATGAGGCGGCAGTTACGTTCATTGGGTTAGGCCTGTCTCCACATGAGCCCGCAATCGGAATTATTCTATCCGAAGCTATGAAATATTTATCTTCTGGGATGTGGTGGCTCGCCTTCTTCCCGGGACTTTGTCTGCTCATTATCGTGAGAATGTTCGATCAGATTGGAGAGAATCTCAGATTGCTGACCGATTCTCATGGCAGTCGCAATTAATGAGGTAACCTGCGTTCAATAGGAAGAGGAGTTAAGGAATGTCTATTCTTGAAGTACACAATTTATCAGTCACCTTTAGACAATATACAGCTGGACTTAAACAGGTGAATCATAAGATCATTTCCAGTTTAGATATAACGCTCGAAGCAGGTGAGATTGTTGCTGTTGTCGGTGCAAGCGGATCGGGAAAAAGCCTGCTCGCACATGCGATATTAGGAATACTCCCAAGCAATGCACAGGTTAGTGGCGTACTGACATTCGAAGGGGAGGAGCTAACTCCTGCACGGCAAGAAGCTATGAGAGGGAAGGAGATCGCCCTTATCCCTCAATCTGTTAATTTCCTAGATCCATTGATGCGCGTTGGCAGCCAGGTCCGTACGTCTGTGAGAACAGGGGATGCTGTGGAAGCGCAACGGGCGGTTTTTGAACGCTTCCACCTTGGACGAGAGGTTGAACGGATGTATCCCTTCCAGCTTTCTGGAGGCATGGCGAGGAGGACGCTGCTATCGACGGCTATGGTGAGCGGAGCAAAGGTTATTATTGCAGATGAGCCTACGCCAGGGCTTGATCCTGTTGTCATCAAGGAAGCGCTGGATCAATTTAGAGCGTTCGCGAGCCAAGGCTGCGCGGTCCTATTCATTACGCATGATATTGAGTCTGCACTACAAATTGCAGATAAAGTTGCTGTATTTTATGCCGGAACGACAGTTGAGATTGCGAGGGCGGAGGATTTTGCAGGGCAGGGTGAAGCGCTAAGGCATCCTTATAGTAAGGCCTTGTGGCGGGCATTGCCTCGTAATGATTTTATGCCTATTCCAGGCGCTCAGCCTCATCCGAGCGCATTGCCGCCCGGCTGCTTATTCGCACCGCGCTGCGGCATGGCTACCTCGGAATGCCATCAAGCACAGCCGGAAATGCGGAGGCTTAAGCAGGGAATGGTGAGGTGTATTCATGCAACTTGAAGCAAGCAATATCGGCTTCCGATATGAGGGTGGCCCATGGTTGTTTCGGGGGGTTAATTTATCCATAGAGCCGGGGGAAGTTGTGGGCATTACTGGTCCAAGCGGCTGTGGGAAAACAACCTTCTGTCGAATATTAGCCAGTTATGAATCTCCCATTGAAGGAGCAGTGACTTGGAATGGAGTTCCCTTTAATAAAAAAGGGTATCATCCTGTCCAAATGGTCCTTCAGCATCCGGAAAAAGCGGTTAATGCAAGGTGGAAGCTGCATAAAACGCTTAATGAAGGCTATCAGCCTAATGAAGAATTGCTAGCCTTGCTAGGAATCGAGCCGGAGTGGATGACACGCTGGCCCCATGAGCTGTCTGGGGGAGAGCTGCAACGAATTTGCGTGGCTCGGGCATTGGGACCGAATACTCGATTCCTGATTGCAGATGAGATGACAGCTATGCTTGATGCGATCACACAAGCCCAAATCTGGCAGGCTGTCACTGAGATCGCTAAGCAGAGAGAGATGGGAATCATCGTTGTTACCCATGAATCGGAGCTCATGAGAAGGCTTTGCCATCGTGTCATTGCATTTTAAGAGCAATGGGCTGGCTCAAAAGCAGCTCTGCTCACTTGAAGAGACAGCTCACTTACTGAAAATCTAAGAAATGGCGATGCTAGGGAGGTTATCCCTGCACCGCCATTTCTGCTTTTTGCTCTACTGCTGTCTTCTTCAGCAAATTGTGAGCGAGCGTAAGCCAACCGACCTCAAGGCTCACTTTCTGCAAATCTCGAAACAGAAAGCACCGGAATCCCCGGTTGTGCATTTTGCTAGGATTAAGTTGACCATTACGCATATGATCTTCTTTCATTCGCATGAAGGGTGGCGTCTAGATCGCACTTGCTGTACTGTCCTCTGAGACCTCTTAAAGCTTCTAAGAGCTCTATTCCTTACGCTGCAGATGGCACGTATGAATAACTTACCCTATTTTAGGAAGTGTTCTTCGTAAAAACAGGCATAATCTGGAGGCATATCGGAGATAACGTCAGCTATATTCAGTAGTCGGAAACCGACCTTCTCCACTAAGGAACCTAACTTCACTATTGCTCCTTTTTACCTGTATAAGTCATGAAATAAAGCAAATGTATTCATTAAATTGTACATAACATTCCTTCTCCACCTTGGAAGGCAGCCTTTTTTCAGGGCGGCGATTGGAACAGCTATCTTAGAGGTTTAAGAGCTTTAAGAGCTTTAAGCCCTTCTATCTTTAAAAATACCTGTGAAGGAAAGAGAATGTCCCAAAAATCATCTTCATGACTTTTGGGACATCATTTCCTCTATTTGCTACTTCTGTTTCTCTTTATGATCCTGTTCATGCTGCGCTGCTTTTTCCTGAATTTCGGATTCCATTGCTTGAACAAGATCGTCTTCAAGCTTTTGTTGAGGCTGAGGATGGAACCATTGGATTTCCCCTTTATGAACAAACCCCTTGTATTCCTCTCCTTGCACCTGCAAGGAAAACTGCTGGCGCTTATGGGCGGTCTCTTCAAATACGGGTTTTATTTTAAGCTCTTGCATTCCTTTTAGAACGCCATACTGTCTCATTAATGCATATATAGTAGATTCGATCTTGTCCACTTTATGCTCACCAATCATTTGTTTGGGGTGAGGGTTAAGCCACATAATCTCATCGTTATGAAAATGTCCCTTGAATTCCTCGCCTTCCACTTTGAAAGTGAATGCAAGCCGTTGATGTACACGATTCTCAAACAGTGTCTCAACCTCAAAATCCTCAATCTCAGGCTTTGTATTGTTATTTTCTGTCATCTTGTATCTCCTCTCATGAAAGCTTCTACTTAACCAGTTTTCTGGTTATCGAACCATCATAACATAAAGAGATTCGGATTTTCCTCCGAAAAACAGGATTGGGGACTTAAGTTGCATTAATATTTTCGCAAAGAGCTTGGAGGACGATTATTCCATTTTTGGCTGATGATTAGATGGCATTGGTGTAAGATCCGCTCGATTGTTTGGGTATCGTTGGCTTGGATTCTTAGACTAAAACCAGGTATTGCTAGACTTGAAATCCCGAATGAAAAGGGAGATTGTTCCGTCTGAATCGTTTCATACAACAGATCGAGGACCGCTGAATCCATCTGCTCACTAACTGCAATCATAGAGCCCAGATGCGAATAGCCCTCCATGAATCCGAGACCAGCTATATTTTGCTGCTTCGGTATTAGCTTAATATGGTCGAATACGCCAAGCTTGCCGTCCCAATAAATTTCGGTTAATAATTGAATCGTATCGTAGCTGAAGCTCTCTCCGCTTGGCGACCAGCCGGGAGTGAGGATATCCGTATAGAGGAAAGCTGCTCCACGCTCCATATGAACAGTCGTTTTTTGTTTATAGTGAGCATCTTGATAAGCAATTAGCGGGTCAGGAAGATATTCTAAATAACTGCCCTTTTTCAAATGGATTTCAGATTCTTGGTAAGCAAAGCTTTTTGGCGTTTTATATACTTTGGTTGCGGATTGCGTGGTTAGAGTTACTTTAGAGCCTTCATCGGCTGAGATTTGCATCCTATATCTGTCGCCGTCTAAATAACCGCCCCCGGGATTAAGCAGGTAATAGCAGACCTGACCGGAATCATCGGAGTATATCGGCCGCATCACTTTGAATGCCCCTTGGAAATACACTCTCTTGGCGACGGTTTTCCCTTTGCGATCCTCAAGGTCTAGAGCTAAGGAGCCAGTCCAATCTGTCATCTTAATCTAAGCCTTGTAATAAAGCATGCTGCCTAATCCAGTCCATAACTTCAGGAAGGCCCTCATTATTTTTTAAGTTTGTAAAAAAGAACGCTTTGTCGCCGCGGAATATTTTGGTATCCTTCGCCATAACCTCAAGACTGGCGCCCACATAGGGAGCAAGATCGGTTTTGTTAATAATGAACAAATCTGATTTGATCATGCCTTGTCCGCCTTTGCGAGGGATTTTCTCTCCTTGTGCAACATCAATAATATAAATAGAGAAGTCGACGAGCTCAGGGCTGAAGGTAGCTGCGAGATTGTCTCCGCCGCTCTCAACAAATATAAGCTCAACATCGGGATGACGCTCGATTAGCTGATCGATGGCAGCGAAATTCATCGAGGCATCTTCACGAATAGCCGTATGAGGGCAGCCGCCTGTTTCTACGCCAATGATTCGATCCTCAGGAAGCACCCCGTTTTGAATAAGAAATTTGGCGTCTTCTTTGGTGTAGATATCGTTTGTGACAACCGCCATTTTTATTTCATTCGCAAGATAGCGAGTTAATTTCTCTACAAGCATCGTTTTTCCTGCTCCAACAGGTCCTCCAACACCGATTCTGATAGGATTCATTTCAACACTTCCTTTAATAGATTTTGTGAGAATTAGGACATGAAAATTCTTATATTTACACGCTCGTGCTTCATTTGAGATAGTTCAATACCCGGAGATACCATGCCGAAATCATCTTTCGTCAGCTCCAAAATTCGTTCTACAGCCTGAGTTAATTCGGGTATGCACCGATGAGAAATGATCTGGCCTGCTGTTTGTCCAAGGGGGATGGCACGTACCGCATTTTGGACTTGGCTGGAAATCGCAGAGTACAAATAGTAGAGGATGGTATCCTGTTTGGTTACATTGAGCCCATGCGCTACCATCGCGAAAACAATAGCAGGATGGCCAAACACATTTTTAAGCTTTACTTGATCTCTGTACTGAGACAGGATAGGCAGGCCGTATAGGGATTCTGTCAGCTTGAGCATCCGATCCCCAATCATTTGCGTTCCTTCTCTTGTCTCCCTCGGCAAGCTCTGAACCGTTAATAGACGGTCAAGATGCCATATTTGCTGTAAATCTTCGTCCATGAGCGCTTCATAGACGAAGCGTGAGGCAAGCCCGTCACAATAGACGAGCTGCTCATGCAAATATACTTTTAGCCACTCGTAGAAGGTCTCCGGGTTATGCACCCTATCTTCCTGGATGTAGCTCTCTAGGCCAAAGGAATGGCTGAAAGCTCCTGTAGGGAAGTTAGAGTCGCATAGCTGGAACAAGGAGAGAAGCTGGCTATTCATGACTGTGACCGATATGGCGGAATGCCAATTTAACTTTTCGGTCCTCTCGCTTATAAGGAATTTTGAGCTGCTGAAGTAATTCTTCAACTAGAACGTCATATTGAACTAGCATATCATCCTCTTCGAATTGGGCAGGGAGATGGCGATTGCCTAGCTGGTGAGCGATATTGCCCATTTCCTTGAGGCTTCTAGGCTGGATGACAAGAAGATCATCGGTCAGCACATCAATGACGATCATGTTCTTATCGTCCATGTATAATACATCACCGGCTATAAGATCCCGCGGCTCACTTAGGCGAATGCCCAGCTCTTTGCCATGATCTGTTTTTACTCGTTGGATACGCTTCATCAGATGAGCGCTTTCTAGGTACACTTTTTCGATATGGCGTTTTTCAATTTCACTTTTATCCATGTTTTCTAGGTTGGTTACGATTTTTTCAATAATCAATGCTTTCACCTCAGAATAAGAAATATCGCTGGCCCATAGGGACAATATCGACCGGATCACAGGTCAGCAATTCACCGTTTACTTTTACTTCATAGGTTTGTGGATCTACCGTAATATCAGGTGTTTCTGAATTTAGCTTCATATGCTTCTTCGTGAGCGTACGAATTCCGCCAACCGGCAGAATGATTTTGTTAAGCCCGAGCTTCTCATGAACCCCATCGGCATAAGCAGCTTGAGAGATGAAGGTTGCAGAGCTGCTTGCCAGTGCTTTACCAAACTGAGCATACATTGGACGATAAATATAAGGCTGTGGTGTCGGAATAGAAGCATTCGCATCTCCCACTAAGCCCATAACGGCAAGCCCGTTTTTAAGGATCATTTCGGGCTTCACGCCGAAGAACTTGGGACTCCAGAGTACCAAATCGGCCATTTTTCCAACTTCTATAGAACCTACATACTCCGAAATACCATGGGTAATAGCTGGGTTAATCGTGTACTTAGCAATATAGCGCTTCGCTCGGTTATTGTCCGCATACTTGCTGTCGCCTTCCATTAGCCCGCGCTGCTTTTTCATTTTGTCTGCTACCTGCCATGTACGCAGAACGACTTCTCCTACACGGCCCATGGCTTGGGAGTCCGAGCTTACCATGCTGAATACACCCATGTCGTGAAGGATATCTTCAGCTGCAATCGTTTCTTTTCTAATTCGGGAGTCTGCAAAAGCAATGTCCTCTGGAACCGAAGGGTTCAAGTGGTGGCAGACCATAACCATATCAAGGTGCTCGTCGATTGTATTAATCGTGTAAGGGAGGGTTGGATTCGTTGATGAAGGCAGAATGTTAAGGTAACCTGCTGATTTGATCAAATCAGGGGCATGGCCACCGCCTGCGCCTTCGGTATGGTACATGTGAAGAACGCGATCTTTCACAGCAGCCATCGTATTTTCCATAAATCCGCTTTCATTTAGGGTATCCGCATGAAGGGCAACTTGAATGTCATACTCATCTGCGACCTGTAACGCATAATCCAGGGACGAACCGGTAGCCCCCCAGTCCTCATGGACCTTTAAGCCGATAACGCCAGCCCTTACTTGTTCAGCTAGCGGTTCTGTGGAAGCGGCATGTCCTTTGCCTGTGAAGCCAATATTGATGGGAAGACCTTCTGCTGCTTCGAGCATACGATGGATATTCCACTCACCCGGCGTAACCGTCGTAGCTTTAGAGCCTGCTGCAGGACCAGTACCTCCGCCAATTAATGTTGTTGTGCCTGAGGAGAGCGCCACTTCTACTTGCTTGGGATTAATAAAATGAACATGGGTATCGATCGCTCCAGCCGTAACGATTAATCCTTCGCCAGCGATGATTTCAGTGGCGGTACCGATGACAATATCAATATTATCCGTGATGAGCGGGTTGCCGCTTTTTCCAATTCCAAAAATTTTCCCATCGCGAATCGCGAGGTCGGCTTTGCAGATTCCAGTGTAATCCAGAATGATAACATTGGTTATGACCGTATCCGCTACGCCTTCTTTACGAGTGGCAAGCGGGTGCTGGCCCATGCCATCCCGGATCACTTTGCCGCCGCCAAAGACAACCTCTTCTCCATAGGAGGTGTAATCCTTCTCTATTTGAATAAACAAATCGGTATCTGCAAGGCGAATAGAATCACCTGTCGTTGGGCCATACATTTCAGCATACTGTCTTCGGGACATTCTAAAGCTCATACTAAGTCCTCGCTTTCTAATTTTCCATCTACTTTATTATTGAACCCATACACACGGCGTTCACCTGAAAAATTAATAAGCTGTATTTCCTTTCCGTCTCCGGGTTCAAAACGAACGGCTGCTCCAGCAGGCACATTAAGCCGTTTGCCGTAAGCCAGCTTTCGATTGAATTGAAGGGCTTCATTAACTTCGTAGAAATGAAAATGTGATCCAACTTGAATAGGGCGATCCCCTATGTTCGTAACGGAAATCTTAAAAATTTGCTTTCCTTCATTACAAATGATGTCTTCTTCTTTTAAAATATATTGTCCTGGAATCATATAGGGCTCCTTTCTAGTTAGCGTATTGGGCTGTGAACGGTTACTAATTTGGTTCCATCAGGAAAGGTTGCTTCCACTTGAATATCATCAATCATTTCGGGTATTCCTTCCATGACATCTTCTCTGGTCAGAATGGTAGCCCCGTATTCCATCAGTTCAGCAACGGTTTTCCCATCTCTCGCACCTTCTATTACTTCATAGGTGATAAGGGCGACAGATTCGGGATGATTCAACTTTAAGCCTCGTTCTTTCCTGCGCTTAGCTAGATCGGCTGCGACCACAATCATAAGCTTGTCAATTTCCCGTGGTAATAAATGCATAGCTACATCCTCCTAAATAATCGCAAACGACAAGAACCCTCCATTCAGAGAGAAAGGAGGGTTCTTGATTTGGAAAATATAAAAAAACTTTATATAAATTCTCCTAAATCATTCCTAGTGATTTATTCTTTCTCCTGAAGTTAATAAATTATGCCCAACTAAACTATTTTACCATAATTAATAACCAATTTGAAGCGTAATACAATGTTTTTATTAAAAAATATAGATAATTACAACAATGAATGATAGCGCCTGAATGGGGCTTTTTATTCCTCCTGAAGACTAACTCAAGAATGGTCCGGGGACCGTTATGAACAGCATGCAATATTTGTAAATAAATACATGAACGAGTGTAATAGCAGAGAGGATGTTCGATAATGCTGGTGAGAAAAAGGGCCGTTACGCTGCTTGCGGCTATTATGCTGCTGCTGACTGTCTGGTTTCCTGTGAACGCTTCGGCTGCTGGGAGAACGCCGTCCGGAGTGTCCATGTCCGAAATCGAAGCAGAGGTTGACCGTGTAATGGAAAAGTATATCGGCAAGGACGTGCCCGGTGCTGCAGTGTCGGTCGTGATGGATGGGGAGATCGTGCTGCTTAAAGGCTATGGCTTAGCGAACGTGGAGCAGAACAAGCCGATGAACGCGAAGACAACCTACATGGAGGCTGGCTCCGTATCCAAGATTTTCACATGGACTGCAATCATGCAGCTCGCCGAACAAGGCAAGCTTGCGTTGGATGCGGACAATAGGGTTAAGCTTAATAATGGATGCTGCCGCTCCTTTGGGACGGAATGGAAAAAGTTGCTCAATAGGTCGGCTTTTTCTTTTAAAGCTTGTAAATGTTCTTACGGTGAAGCTGTGAATGTTTAAACTTTGCAGATAAAATACGGGTCACAATTTGTCGATTGGGTCGAGGAAATCGGTCGTAAATTGTAAGTCTATGACATCTTTTGTTGAAAGCGTTTACAAACTATTATACATCGTATATATTTCACTATAGAAATAAATGTAAATTAAAATAAAAATTGAAAGGAGGTGAATTGATAATGGCTTGTCCTAGTCGTTGTACAGCAGGGCAGTGGGTTACTTACTGCAATGAAAGATGCCCTAGTAATATTAACACTCATACGAGAAGAAGGGTAATGTTCTGCCCGTCCGAAAATTGTAGCGTAACTGGAGCATGTGATTGCTGGTAGAACTCATAGATAGAGAATCTCTCAGCTTAGTGAGAGATTCTCTTTTCTGTTAGGCAGACACGAAGATGAAGGGAGAGCATACACGAATGAATCATACTGAAAAAGTAAGGCCATCATTTTTGAAGGTGGAAGATGGTTTGCAAATCGGGGATTATATGCCCAATATTACAATTCCGAACAATGATATAGAGTTGTATGATTGCATCAATGATTACCTTTTACTAGTGACTATTAGCACTTCCTGCGCGCCTTGTCTTCCGGCAATGGAAGCGATTGATATATTTATTCAACAATATCCTGCAATTAATTTTCTGATCTTTATAGAGACGGAAGAGGGGACATTCGAGAAAGCCAAACAAGTTTTTCATCCTTCCGCCCAGATTTATCATGCATCTGATGATGTGATGTTCGGAGAACTGAAGACACGGGGCTACCCGTGGGCTTACGGCCTAAATAGGGAGGGTCAAATTATTACGATTGAGCCTGTAGCCAGTCTTGAATTTTTGGAGAAGCTATTTTCCCCTTTCAGAAGGTTTTATAACCCCAAGGAGGAATCCTAATGAGCAAACTTAGCTTTAGAGACTTATTCAAGCGTGAGACGCTGGAGGACGCACAAGCCTATTCCGCTCCTTCATTCGATCAAGAAAAACAAATGGAAGCCCCATTAACAGAAGGCCAGCCCTTCCGTGGTATTGAGCTGGATGCCGGACTTGCCGACGCTCCAAAGGCAACGGTTCTTTTTATTTCCTTGACCTGCAGCAGCTGCATAGACTTGCTTTCTGAGCTTGCCGAATTTGGCGTTAGATACGAAGGGTTGCTGCTTGTCGTTAGCAGCGGATCAATGGAGGATAACGAAGAGCTTGTACACTATTACGATTATTCTTTCCCGGTTGTGACGATGCCGGAGAAGGAATATAAAGCGCGTTTTGCACTGGAGGCGACTCCGTCGGCGATTATGCTGGAGCAGGGCCTTGTTAGGAAACAATTTACGATCAGGGATATTGGGCATCTTTACGACCAGAGCGGGGTGCAAAAAGGAGGCGGCTAGCTTGCTTTCAATTACGGTTTTTCTATTGGACTTAGTTCTGGGCATTCTGTTTTTGGCGGCATTTTACTTTAAGCTAAGCGGCATTCGCGACTTCGAGCTTTCCATACAGTCGTATCGCGTCCTTCCGTTATCATTTATTCGCCCTGCTGGGACCTTGCTGCTTGTATTCGAATTCACTCTTTTTATTTCCTTTGCTTCGGGACAAGCCTTGTATTATAAGGAGCTGGGCGCTATTGCGCTGTTGATTGCTTTCACGGTCATTCTTGTCAGAAAACGCAGATTGGATGACGAGAAGGGAAGTGCATGCTCTTGCTTTGGATCAATCGGGTTTCTTAACCGTTATCCTGTGAGTCGGAATTTAATTCTCATTGGACTATGCGCGGGCAAATGCTTATTGCCTGCAGCTGCCTTATCCGCTCAAGCGTCCTTGTGGCAATTCATCCTTCATACCGTTATGATGGGAAGCGGTTTGTTTCTTGTCGATTATGTTCAGACTCGAAAACGCTACGTCGCCCTGCAGGTGAACGGATGATGCTCGGGTGGGTTGTTGGGGCTTTGATGATTCTGTCACTAGGGCTGCTGCAAGTATTAACCATGAAGAGCAGACTGAAAAGGGTGGAGCGGCGTCTGGCAAGAACGGCAATTCAAGAGGAGCTATGGCCCGAAGCAGGGGAAATAACGTTAATCGGCATTCATTATACGCATTCCTCGTTCAAAAGACTGGATGAAATATTGTCAGTAAAAGATAGAGCTTTTCAGGACGTTGTCGTATTTTTGGATGCGCCTCCGTTTATTCATCTTCTGAAGCAGCGTGCATGGAATAGCTGTCGGAGCGTTCGCCATATGCCCGAATGGGCCAATTCCAAATGGGTCACTTTGCTGAACGGGGAAACGGTTGCCTATCAGTGGGACGGGCAGAAGCTGCATCGCTATACAGAGGTAGAAATGCTGCTGGAGCTCAAAATCAGGTTATTTCAATCGAGGGAGGAACAATTATGCACGCAGCAATCAGCGGACAACTTCTAATAGCTGATCAGGTAGTTGATAATCATGAAGCAAGGGCACATTGTATTCAGAACGTGCGCAATGAAGTGGGAATGCGAACATTTCCCTCGGTTACCCTTTTTTACTTGTGGGCGAAAGTATTGTTTTTTGGGGTGAATCAGGGTGTCGTGTGGATTAAGGTATACGACTCGGAGCAAAATGTGGTGTGGCAAAAAAAATGCGAGGGCCTCATAAATAGAAGGGCGGAGCCTATTCCAGCAGGAATAGATATGGCGTTTCAGCCGCGTTTTGTTGTGCATGAGGAAGGATTATTTCATTTTGTCATGACAGATGAAGATGATGTGACCTTGGCCCATTATCCTCTTTATATATCCCATAAGGAGTCCTGATGAAGCCGTCCTTCAGCAAGCTGCAAACGCTCCGGTTCTTGCTGCCTGTTCTGTGGAGAATATCAGGTACAGCCCTTATATTATTAGTTGGAATAACGGTAGCTCAGGCAGTTATCCCGATTGCGCAGCTTTCGCTCACAAGCAAGCTTGTAGAGGAAGCTGCGCAATTGTTTCAAGGAAATAGCGAGAGGGGCCTTCAAGATATATGGAAGCTTGTGTGGCTTCAATTCGCTCTGCTCCTGACAGGTGCCCTTTTGGCAAGCATTTATAAATATGCGCAGCAATTTTTTAATGAGCGGGCTACCTTATATTTTGACGAGATGATGTCGACTAAGGTGAATCGGCTGTCTTTATCGTATTTTGATGATCATCTTAATTATGATCGGATGCAAAGAGCATCCTTCAGCGTACAGATGCAAGGGCTTGGAATTGTGTTTGTCGTTCTGACGATGCTTCAAAGCATCATTACAGTAGTCGGCTTTATGATTGTATTGGTTCAATTTCATTGGCTGCTGTCGGTGGGGATGATGCTTCTAGTTATTCCTATGCTGTGGACGTATTTGTACGAGAGCAAGGCGACCTTCAAGCTGTTCGTTCAACAAACGCCCGATGAGCGCATGTCTTCCTTTCTTAGCTATTTGCTGAAAAGCCGGGAAGGCGCCAAGGAGATTCGCATATTTCAATTAGCTGATTATTTGATAGGCAAGTGGAGGACGATTGCCCGAAGGAATGCCGATCGGAAGCTCGCTTTGGAACGAACAACGATCAGCATTTCGTTTGGCATGCAGATCATTTCATTGGCACTGCTAAGCGGAATGCTGCTATTTGCTTTGAATACCGGAGCGAACGGAGGGCTGGCAATTGGGCAGTATGTCGCCTTGGCCCAAGCGCTGTTCAACACGCAGACGCTCATTCAAGGCCTTGCGCAAGGGTATTCCAAGCTTCATGAAAGCTTGCTTCATGCCAGTGAAGTGCTTAGTTTCGTTAGGCTTGCGGAACATAGTGATCGAAGCGGCAAGGAGGATTTTCCTTCTCCAATCAAACAAGGTATCACCGTGGATAATTTAACTTTTCAATATGAAGGGGCTCCCAGTCCAGCGATTAAAGCACTGAGCTTCTCCGTTAATGCGGGAGAGACGATTGCCATTGTGGGGGATAACGGGGCTGGAAAAAGCACATTGGCCAAATGCTTATTGGGTTTATACAGTCCCAGCAGTGGTTCCATTGCAATAGATGGCATTGATTATGCCGAGATCCATGCAGGAAGTCTCCGCAGCCGAATGAGCGCTATTTTTCAAGATTTTGTGCAATATCCGTTCCCTGTGTGGGAGAATATCGGATTGGGAGAAGCAGCGGAGCTGAATAATCAAGACAGGCTCAGGCGCTCTGCTGAACAGACGAATACGGCTTCCTTTATCGACAAGCTACCGGATGGCTGGGATACGGTGCTTGGCATTCAATTTGACGGAGGACATGAGCTGTCTTATGGACAATGGCAGCGAATTGCGCTCAATCGAGCCTTTTTCCGGGAGTTTGATGTGATTGTGCTCGACGAGCCGACTGCTTCACTTGACCCGATGACAGAGGCCGCTATCTTTGAGAATCTGATGCAGCTAACACGCGGTAAGACCGCCTTTTTCGTCACCCACCGGCTAGGAAGCTGCCGCTTTGCGGATCGAATTATTGTTCTCAAAGCGGGACGCTTGGTTGAGAGTGGAGATCATGAGACGTTGATGAAGATGGACGGGGAATACGCTGCGATGTTCCGCAAGCAAGCCGGCTGGTACACGAAGGAATGGGACAAGCAGACGGTGAGCGTCTAGTTTGATCAATAAAGTAAAGCGGCTATTCACAAGCAGTTCATTCATTTGCCATGCCGGCTCCTTAAAATCATAAAATGGCGGTGCTAAGGAAATTATTCCTGCACCGCCATTTTTCTTGAGCAATTGCTTCGTATATGGTGGACCGCGCCTCCAATTTGCGAACAAATTATTCTCAGGCCAACCTATAACCACTTTAATTCACTCAACTAACGGTTCTTTAACTGCGTATGAGGCATCCTCACGATTTATATGAAGGAAGCCTCATTCTAATGGCCGGTTTGCCCTGCTGATATGTGAGATATGAGGCTAGCCTCACAGCTCAGGAGGGTAGCTTCCCGAGGTATGAGCTTTACCTCATACATTTGAGCTACTCTATCCAGCCGCCATAATTATAAATGCTCACCCTTACATTTATATGAGTTAGCCTCATAGGGGTTCTCTTACTCTTTCCAACTCAAACGTTTGGCACCGCCTCTTTTACATGCCCCAAACCGTATCAATAAACTTTCTTCATTAATTCAAAAACTTCTTCGAGGCTGAGGCCGAACGATTTGTAATAAGAAGTATCCGTAGCCATTTTCTTCAAGATCATTTCATTGCGTTTTTGAAGCATCTCCTCGGGGGAAAGCTCGGCTATGAAGCAGCCTTTACCGGTAACGGTATTAATCAAATCACAGCGTTCAAGCTCCTCCCAAGCTTTTTTTACGGTAATGATGCTGACACGAAGCTCCTTGGCTGCTTGTCGTATTGGCGGCAAGCAGAGCCCTTTTTCAAGCTCGCCTTTGAGGATTTGAGCACTGATCTGTTCAAAAATCTGTTGGTAAATTGGTTTTTCAGAGGTATTCGAAATAGCGATGTTCATTATATTTCCACTTTCTCAAAACGTTTAATGGCAATCCGATAAGCAATAGCGGTGAATATGGCAAACAGCGCGATTCCACAGATCAGAATGGATAATTGAATGGGTAAATGATTAGCATAAGTGCCTTTGAAAAGATTAAACACAAATGTATTCTGGATGCCGAGCCATTCTGCGCCTCCAGCAAAGAGTATAGCAGCTGTAATGGAAGCCGTCGTTGCTGCACCATATTTATAGGCTGTTTTATAATACATAGAAATTAAGATAAGGTTGAAAATAGCTAGCATAACAAAGCAGAGTCCCCAGAAGCCTATAGATGGTTTAAAGAAATAATAGGTTAAATTAGGGTATAAGTGAATACTTATCATACCATAGATAGCAGCAACAATAATATGAGCTAGCTCGAGGATAACAATAACAGTTATCTTTGCTTTGACAATATCTTTTTTTGTTACGGGCATCATTCGTGTAAAGATCAAATCGTTCTGAGATTTATAGCCCGCGAACATATTTGGCACCGTTAAAAAACAAAAATAGAGAATGACAAGGAAATACAACCATCCAGGGATGAGCATTAAGGCGCCTGTCAAGAAGGGCAATAGATAAAATGCAGGGTGTACGCCCAATTTTAATTCTTTCAGCAGTAGGTTATACATGTGAAGTCTCCTTTTTCGAGAAATAGATCATGATCTCCTCAAGATTAGGCAGAGTTGACTTAAGGTTAGAAGAAGGATCGAAGTCGACAGAGTGAATCAGGCCCGTAAAGCCAAATGAATTTAATTTGTAGGAAATTAATCGGTCTTTTATTTCGTCCAGCTGGCTTTTATCACCATTTACTAAACGATAGGCTTGAATAAAATCATCTTTCTCAGAGCTGTTGATAATTTGTCCGTTATGAATATAGGTAATGTAGTCTGCGCATTTTTCCAAGTCCGTTGTAATATGAGTGGAGAAGAGAATGCTGATTTCTCCCGGCTCCACCAGCTCCTGAAAAATATCTAACAGATTATCTCTTGCGACAGGATCAAGCCCGCTGGTTGGTTCATCCAGGATGAGTATCTTGGCACCATGTGATAATGCAAGAGCTAGGCCGTATTTCACTTTCATTCCGGTGGACAGGTCTGCTATTTTTTTGTTCTCATCCAATTGGAATCTGTTCAGATAGTTGTAATAAGTCTCGTTATCCCAGTTGGTATAGAACGTCTTAATCACATTGGTTAACGTTCTAATTTTGCTGCGCGTATAATACTCGATGCCTCCTAATGAATAGCCGATGTCTTGTTTTAATTCCAATTCGTGCTTATTCATGTCTTTGCCTAATAGGCAAATCTCACCGCTATCGAATGGAGTCAAATTCAAAAGGGATTTGATCGTGGTCGTTTTCCCCGCGCCGTTGGCTCCGATAAAGCCCATAATATAGCCCTGTTCCAACTGAAAAGAGATGTCCTTCAATTGAAAATTATCATATTTTTTATTCAAATTTTTAATTTCTAACGCCAGCATATAGCAGCCACCCCTCAATATTGTGCATGTTGTATATGCACAATATATCAATTGGAAGTTATTGTGTCAAATACTTTTTGCTAACAAAATTTCGCAGTGGCTTTTGGGAATGTATCTAACCGCGGAGGAGAGCTCAGCGAGGAAATGAATAAGGTTTCAGTTAGGCAACAAAAAGCAGGAAGCTGTGTCCTGTGGGAGGATCACAGCTTCCTGCTTCGGGCAGGTGGTCTATGAATTAGCTATAAGCCAGCAGTAATCTGCTGTTCACGCCGTTTCTTGCGAGAAGTCATATAATGGACAAGCTGATAAGTCACCTCAGCAAAGAGAATTCCGCCGAATACATCAATAAGTGCATGCTGCTTGGTGAAAACAGTAGAAATGATAATGAGCCACAACAGCGTGTACATTACAACTCTAACAGACAGCTTAACAACTAAATCACGCTTCAACGTAATGAATAGCAAATAACTTGTTAAGCAGTGGACGCTTGGGAAACAGTTGAAGGGGGCGTCGGACTGGTAAATAAAATGAACAAGCATGGTGGCCAAATCTGTGCCGACAACATCAGGCCGCGGAACATGGGTAGCAAAAAACCAGAAGACGACATTGCACGCCATCACGGAAACATTATAGATCAATAGTGTACGCCAATAAATGCTGCGATTTGTAATTGCCAGATATAAAAAGCTAAGATACAGAACCGGCATCCAGCTTATGTAAGGGAAGATGAACCATTTCACAAAAGGAATTAGAGTATCAATCCAAAAATAATCCATAAAAACGTCTGGTCCAACATTGCTCGCAATCCCCATATAAATAAAGCCCTGAAGCGGAATCGATAGAATACCTAATAGGTGCTTCCACTTATTAATCCATCTTTTCATTGTAAGCCCTCGCTTGATTTTCATGAAGTTCTTATCATTCTATGCTTTATAAGCTACAAGTACAATACAAAAATGAAATATATTGTTTGAATCATGATTTTAGAAAATCTCAAGCTACAAAGAAGCTTCAAATTCAAAAGAAAATAAATTTTTCTTTTTGTTCCATTTACTTGGGAGATAACGGCATACTTACAAATAGGGTTTGAGTTTTTTACAAACGATGGACAGGCAGGCGCGGAAAAGCTAGCTCACGTCACGTAATGGTCTTTAATGAGGCATTTTCACTACTTCATGAGGATATTTTCCTTAATAGAATGACTGAATGAGCTTAATTGACGATTAGCGTCACTAAGGTTTATTAGTCGAGAAGCTGGGCTCCCCACTAGTGAACCTAGCTTCATAGTTTCATATTTCTACTCATAGAAGTACCATAACAAGGTTATGTGATTCACCATTTAGCGAAATGTATTCCTTCCTAAAACAAGAGCAGCTTCCCGAACACCCGATGACCAGAGGCGGGATTGTCCCATAGCTTTAAATTAATCAAAGTTGATAAGGGATGCCCCTTTCTGTGAGTATGGGTTAAGGCAAGTTTTAATGACTCTATGGGCTGCTGCCTTTGCCGTATTAGTGATAGCAGTAGTGATTCCAAAGGAACTGTTAATGATTAGAATGTCACCATAGTTATCATACAGGGGCAATAGTATCGGGGTCATTTGCCTTCAGATGAAAGTATGGTTATGGCCCTAAGATACCCTTAGATACACCTAATTGCAAAAGCCGCTAAACACAAGGTTGTCCAAGTGTTTAGCGGCTTTTGTTCAGTGAGAAATGAGGTTAAAAGTCTAGCGAGGGTTAGCCGTAATATCGGCAGCTCTTTCTTGGTCCTTCAGCTCGGACAGCAGCTTATCACCTTCGACATCAAGGTTCGGCAGCATGCGGTCCAACCATTTTGGCAGCCACCAAGCTTTGTCGCCGAACACTGCCATGACTGCTGGAACGAGTGCCATACGGACGATGAAGGCGTCTATAAGGATACCGATCGCCAGCGCGAAACCGATCTGCTTGATCATGATATCATGAGCAAAAATAAAGCCTGCGAACACGGACACCATAATGATGGCTGCGGCTACAACAACTCGGCTGGCCTGATTGTAACCATGAACGACGCTCTCCGTGCCACGATGGCCATGCACATAAGACTCACGCATGGAGCTGACCAGGAAGACCTGATAGTCCATCGCCAGCCCGTAAAGAATGCCGGTAACCATGATCGGCATGAAGCTGAGCAGCGGACCGCCAGTATCGAAGCCGAACAGGGAGTGAAGCCATCCCCATTGGTAAACAGCCGTAGTGATCCCGAACGTGGCGAGAATACTGAGAAGGAAACCGACCGTCGCTTTGAGCGGAACAATGATTGAGCGAAATACGAGCAGTAGAATAATTAGCGAAAGGATAACAATAATGCCGACATAGAGCGGGAACACTTCAGCCAGCTTCGACGACATGTCGATATTAATTGCGGTGAAACCAGTAACACCGACCGAGACGCCATACTTTACTGCCATGCTCGAATCGGCAGCGCGAAGCTCACGCACAAGGTTTTTGGTCTCATGATCCGTTGGTCCTGTTCTCGGAATGAGGCTGATGATCGCCATATCCCCCGTTTTATTTACTCCCATTGGGGTTGCGAGTGCGACATTCTCATGCTGCCCCAGCTCCATAACCAGACCACCCAGCATTTCTGGCGTCACTTTGTCTGAAGCGCTTTTTGGCTTGGCGACTAGAAGCAGCGGGCCATTGAAGCCTTCGCCGAAGCCGTTCGAAATAGCGTCATAGCTCTGTCTGGACGGCGTGTCCAAATTCGCCGTGGCACCTGAAGGTATGCCCATTTCCATTTTGGCTACCGGGATCGCCGCTGCGCCAAGGATGACAATGACGCCAACAATGATAAGCCAACGGCCTTTTACGACACCCGATACCCAGCGGTGTGCGAAGCCATGCGACGTTTTCTTCGTTTGGGTGCTGTTCTTCGTACGTGCTTTTGCCGAAACGATGCGTTCACCGAGCAGACCTAGCAGAGCCGGCAGCAGGGTTAGAGCAACCAGAACGTTGACAAGCACGGCTAGAGCGGCAACAAGCGCCATCGCGGATAAGAAGCCAATCCCGATGACAAGCATGCCGCACAAAGCGATGATAACGGTCAAGCCAGCGAAAAATACGGCGCTTCCCGCAGTGCCGACTGCACGGCTGGCTGCTTCTCGAGCGCTTAGTCCCTGATCGAGAATCATGCGGCGCTGGCGGTTTACAATGAACAGCGAGTAATCGATACCGACAGCAAGTCCGACCATAAGTGCCAGAACCGGCGTCAGGTCAGTCATATGGACAAATTTCGAGAAGGCAAATGCTCCTCCTACGCTTACACCTACTCCCATTAGAGCGGTTAGAAGCGGCAAGCCTGCAGCAACGACTGAACCGAGTGTCATGAAGAGCACAACCGCGGCGACAGCGATGCCGATTGCTTCCGTCGAACCAATGGCAGGCTTGGTCGAGAGCGAGTCGCTCGGCAAGGCGGTAATGCCAGTCTGTTCAACAGTCATGGCTGCAGCAATGACGGAATCGGGGACCGATTCGGGAAGAGACATCTGCTGAACCGTGAATTGGAATTGGAATAGGGCAACGCTGCCGTCCGATGCCAGCATGACGCCAGGAACCGGGACACCGTTCACCATCAGTGGGCCATAGGGAGGCATTTCACCTGTAGGTGCTTGCGCTGCTTCGTTTCCTTGTGCGGCCTCATTCCCTTGCATGCTGCCTTCAGCAGAAGCACCAGCTTTTGCTGCCAATTCAATAGGATTAATAACATAATCAAGATTATATACAGCATTAACGGCCTCGCTAATGGAGCCGAGGCGCTCTGGCGTGTCCAGACGTTCGTCCTTAGGTGCCGTAAACACAATGCTGGCTTGTCCACCTGAAGCCTCTGGCAGTTCGGCAGACAGTTGATCTAACACCTTCTGCGATTCCGTGCCCTCAATCTTCATATCGGAGGTGACATGTATGCCGTTGACCCCGAGCAAGGCGAGTACAACACCAAGGATCGCGATCCAGCTGATAATGAAATACCATGGTCTGGCATAGGCTGATTTGCCCAATTTGTACAGGAAAGTTGACATACGTTAATACTTCTCCTTTGCGTGTAGAAATGATAGTAGATAGTGAACTAGAATCCGTTGCGCAAGTAATCGAACATCGTGTCTAGATACCGATCGAGCGTAACCGCCCCTGGGGCTTCGACAGCGGATTGACCTGGAAGCAGCACATTCAGGCTGCCGTCAAACAATGGCAGCACGGCTCCGTATACGGCGCCGACGAGAAGGTGGGTATACCCTTCGGGATAACGTCCATAGGATAACTGGCTCAATGTCTCCTGAGCGGATATTTGCAATCGGCGCAGTCCGCTGAGCATGTACGGCTCAAGTGTCGGATACTGCTTCGAAAGCGATACAATCTGCCGTAATTTCCAGAAATGCTCGGCTGTCAGCTGCAGCTTCATCAAATGATACAAAATGTCAAGTGGGGCAGCGTCCTCTTTGAGGCCTTCAATCCATACCTTGACCTCATCGGCTCCTTTGAAGATGACAGCCGCCGATGCTATCGCTTCCTCCTTGCAGGAGTAGTAATTCGCGAACGTTCTTCTGGAATAACCGGCTCGCTGCACGACATCCTCGACGACGAAGCCGTCCATTCCCCTTTCCAGTGCAAGGGTGAACGCTGCATCAGCAAGCGCATTCGCTGTTGCTTCCCGTTTGATATCGCGGAGGCTTTGTTTGTTCATCATGTGATGCTTCACCTCTTTTCGACTAGCTTAAAACATGTTTGCAAAATAAAGCTCCTCTATATTATTGCCCAATGAGCAATTATGCACAATGGGCAATTTGTTACGAAGTTGTGGCGTTATACAGAAAGATAGGAATACAGTTCCATAATTTCAGTTCATGAATCATAAGATGGTGGACTAGACTGTCCAAATCATCGAATGATATGATAGATAGCGGGTGATGTAGACAATGAGTAACGAGACAACTAATGAAAATGTCGACAGTAGTCAAGCAACCATCAACGATGAGAAGTTGGCTGAATTGATCCAGGCCCTTAGCCATAATGGCCGTGTCTCTTTGAAAACCTATTTCGATGATGTCGATGTTCGGGTATTGAATGAAGAAAATTATGGTCCGATCTTTATTTATCATGTGAAGGACTCCTCGAATCATGGATACGAATGCGGCTTTTTCCTTCGCGAGTTGCTCGCACAATTCCAGTCGGGCAGTGATCCGGCAGAATGGATGGCCTCTTTCTTCTTCGAGCTGATGAAGACTGAGGGAGGAAAAGAGCTGCCAAGGCCTCCTGCAAGCGAAGATGAAGCCAAAGCCTTGATTGACAAGGTATTGCTTCCTCTATGTATGGAAGCGGTTCGTGAAGAATTCGCTCCAGAGAAAGTCCACGCGGGTCTTGATTGGAACGAGGAGATTGGTCCGGTGTTTGAAACGGGGTTCCCACAGATAAAGGAAGGCAATAATGTGTGCGCTTTCCCAATGCAGCTCCTATTCACGCACCTTCTAATGAACCGTGATCCTTCGGAATTGCTCCTTCAAGGGCTGTACAAAATCCGTGAAGAACACGGGATGTAAACAATAGGTATTGCCAGGTAAAAATCGCCTTGCCCTTTTTCGAGAGGGCAAGGCGATTTTTGTATGTTTTCAAGGAGCGGCGTATTTGCTATACTTAGCCTATAATGATAATCATTATCAATTAGGAGGCGTAAAATGTCTATAACGGATATGGATATAGATCGCTTATTCATAAGGGATCAGTTGGACCCGAGTAGCTTGACCGTAAAGCTATGGGATATCGAGATCATCAGCGGAGGACACGGCTTCCGATTGGCACAACAATTGACGATACCGAGTGCGATTATTGTTCTGCTAAAGGGCGAAGGGATTCTAGAGCGTGATGCGAGTGCTTGTCATATGCACAAGGATAGGGTCTACGTCTGTCCACCTGAGAGCACATTTGGGATAAGCGGCGGTGACAACGATGAAATTAAGATAGCTATTATTCGCTTTGGTTTATTTCATGCGTCGCAACGAAGCCACAAGCGGATGAAAGTCGTGAATGCGGAAGACTATGTGCGAATGGGATACGATACGATCATTACTCCTTTAGGTAAGCTAGCAGCATTATGCCGCTCCATGCATGAGCATTACGAGAGTGCGGATCCACTTCTGCGCTGGCGAGCCCAATTGGAATGCCATGAGCTGGTCTTTGAGATTATGATGGCCGAGCGAAAGCAGCCTGATGAAGACATTCATATTGCGATCGAGCGCTCAAAAGAATATTTGGAGGAGCACTCCTATGAAGCGCTGACAATTGAGCGATTAGCTGGCATTGCAGAGATCAGTCCTAAGTACTATGGCGATCTATTCAAGAAGAAGTATGGCGTTCGTGCATTGGATCATTTGACGAATATTCGACTAAACAAAGCGAAACGATTAATGCTGAATTCCAATCGTCTCCTAAGGGAGATTGCACATGAGATTGGCTACGAAGATGAATTTTATTTCAGCCGCAAATTCAAGAAGCAGTTTGGTGTATCGCCATCTGAATATATCAAGAAGCGGAAACGCAAAGTCGCTCTATATGGCTCGACCTCTCTAATTGGATACTTAACCGTGCTGAATATCATCCCCTATGCTGCTCCGCTTCATCCAAAGTGGTCGGGTCATTATTACGAATATTACGCCTCGGACATCCCTGTTCATTTGAGTGCCTACCGACAAAATTTACATAAGCGAGACAATTTGGACAAGCTGGAGCAGACCAATCCTGAGCTTATTATTTGTGAACCGGGATTAGAGGAGTGGGAGCAAGAGAGATTGTCAGCAATTGCCCCTCTGCATGAGCTGCCAGAAGGTTTTGAAGGCTGGCAGAAAAGACTGCTCTTCGTTGCACAATTACTGGATGAGTGTGAGGAGGCCGAGCGTTGGATTGCTGCTTTTGAGCACAAGCTTACAGCTGCTCGTCATCAATTGAGGCTTACGTTTGGCACCAGTAGCGTTCTTACGGTTCGGCTGCTCAAAAACAATTTTTTCGTTCATTGCAATAATGGAATCAGGGATATTGTCTATGAAGGGCTGGGCATCCGCTCTCCTTACCCGAATGAGAGGCTTCCAATTGAGCGTCTGATTACACCTGAAGAGCTGGATGCCAGCGGGGCAGACCGTATTCTGCTTGTAATCTGCCAAGAGACCGAAACGCTTGAGGGCTGGAAGCAACTGCAGCAATCTTCGCAATGGCTATCTCTCAAAGTGGTAAAAGAGAATCGGATTTCTTTAATTGCTTCGGAGCCATGGAGGGAATATTCACCGCTTGCACTGGAGCGCATATTAGACGAGGCGAAGCTGATCTTTTCTGGAATATGTCCATAAATTTTCGGAATTCTGTCTATGGTGGACCTTCGGCTTACTGGATATAATACAAGAATGATAATCATTATCATTAAATTCAGAAGAGGTAAGCGAAGGGAGTCTTAACGAATAATGAAAAAGACAGCAGCAATATGGGGTCTTATTATGATGCTGGCAATTGTATTGACAGCTTGTGGAGGCAGCAATAAAGAGGCGGAGAATGGCAAGACGGATGCCAATCAACAGGAACAGGCAGCAACAGAGACACCAGCTTCTGAGGAAGCAAAGACAAAAATCATCAAATATTTGGACGAAGAATATGAGCTTCCAGCTAGCACCGAGAGAATTGTCATTACTGGTGCGGTCGAAGCGATGGAGGATTCGATTGTTCTCGACGTTAATCCAGTCGGTGCGGTTACGTTCTCGGGTGTATTCCCTCCGATGTTCGCATCTATTACGGAAGGAACGGAGTCTGTTGGCGAGAAAATTGAGCCGAACTTTGAGAAAATTATGTCGCTTAAACCAGACGTCATCCTAGCCTCTACCAAGTTTAAGCCTGAGGTCGTCGAGCAATTGAAAAAGATAGGGCCAACGATTTCGTATTCTCACATATCGACGAATTGGAAAGCAAACTTGGAGCTGCTTGGCGAACTGACAGGCAAGAAGGATAAAGCTATCGAGGTTATCAATCAGTACGAGAAGGATCTTGCAGGTGCAAAGGCTGAGCTTAGCGACAAGCTGAAGGATAAGAAGGTTGTCGTTGCGCGCGTTCGTCAAGGTGATCTGTATATTTATCCCGAAGCGGTATATTTCAATCCGGTCATTTATGAAGAGCTGGGTCTAGCTGTTCCTGCAGAGGTCAAAGCTGCAAAAGCTCAAGAGCTGCTGTCGGTAGAGAAACTGGCGGAGATGAATCCAGACTATCTGTTCCTGCAATTCTCAGAGGATGAGAATAGAGATAAGCCGAAGGCACTTGAAGATTTGCAGAACAATCCGATTATTAAGAACATCACGGCATTTAAGAACGGTACGGCATTCACGAATGTAGTCGATCCTCTCGCTCAAGGCGGCACTGCGTATAGCAAAATCGAATTTTTAAAGGCTGTCATAGCTAACCTGAGTAAATAGACTTCTAAAATAAGGCGTGTTGGATATGCGGAATAAAACTACGCTGCCGGTTGTCATCCTTCTGATGGCTCCGGCAGCAGCCATTCTTATCATCTTTTTTTCAGTGATCTATGGCGCAAAGAATATTACCAGCGATACCATCTGGGATGCTTTTTTGCGATTTGACCCTGATAGCGTCGATCATCAGATCATTATGACCTCCCGATTGCCAAGAGTAATAGGCGCAATGCTAATCGGCGCTTTTCTTGCGGTCTCTGGTGCGCTTATGCAGGGCATGACCAGAAACTACCTGGCTTCTCCGTCGATCATGGGGGTGTCAGACGGCTCTGTATTTGCTGTAACGCTGTGTATGATTTTTTTGCCGAGTGTTCATTCTACAGGGCTAATTGTTGTGTCGCTTATTGGGTCAGCAATCGGGACTGCTCTTGTATTCGGTATTGCTTGGTTAATTCCAAATGGGATGTCGCCGGTTCGTCTTGCAATTCTAGGGACGGTGATAGGTACGTTTCTAAGCGGGCTAGCAGAAGCGGCGTCAGCCTACTATCAAATCTCACAGTCATTAAGCTTCTGGTACAATGCGAGGCTGCACCAGATGGACCCACATATGATTAAGCTGACGATTCCATTCGCAGTCGTGGGGCTAGTGCTTGCGATCTGCTTGTCCAAGTCGATTACCGTTATCTCTTTGGGAGATGAAATATCGACAGGGCTAGGGCAGCGCACCAGACTCATCAAGCTGCTTACGATGCTGGCTGTCGTTATTCTGACTGGCGCATCGGTCGCTTTGGCAGGCAAAATTGCCTTCATTGGTTTGATCGTGCCGCATATTGCTAGACTGTTAGTCGGCGTCGACTATCGTAAAATCATTCCCGTATCTGCCGTGCTCGGCGGATTATTCCTAGCGATATGCGATATTATTGCCCGGTTTATTAATTATCCCTTTGAGACCCCGATTGGCGTCGTCACCGCTTTATTCGGCGTTCCCTTCTTCCTCTATTTAATTAAGACCAAGGGGGGCGCCAATCATGCGTAAATCATTGTCGCTGCGATATTGGGCGGTGATCGGCTCCACCCTTCTTGTTATTATGGTGGGTGTCTATTTAAGCCTGACCAATGGGTCTTTCGATATGTCGGTGCTAGAAGTAGTTAGGACATTACTGCGTATCAACCCTCTGCCGGAGCATGATTTGATCCTATTCGAATTTCGATTGCCTCGTATCGTGCTTGGCGGCTTAATCGGCTTCGGGTTGGGAGTTGCCGGGACAGTGATCCAAGGCGTGACTCGCAATCAGCTTGCTGACCCTGGCATACTCGGGATTAATGCTGGCGCCGGAATGATGGTTGTGCTCTTCATGCTGCTTGTCCAAGGACAGATCAACACTACAGGCTGGCTGGCCGTAATGATGATGCCTATGTTTGGGCTTATCGGGGGCTTGGCAGCTACGACGATTATTTATTGGTTTGCGAAGCACAATGGGAAATTAGATCCACAGCGCCTTATTCTAGTCGGTATCGCTATCTCCTCGGGCTTTGGCGCTATGACCATGTACGTTTCATTAAAGATGAATCCGAATGATTTCGAAATGGCTGTCGTCTGGCTAGCAGGCAGCATCCACAGCGCGAATTGGAAATTCGTCGTCATGATGCTTCCTTGGCTGCTCATACTGGTTCCGATTCTATGGCTTCGAGGACATATTCTGGATCTATTCCAGCTCGAAGAAGAGAGTGTCAGTGGTCTCGGAGTATCTGTGGAGCGAGAAAAGAACATTCTGCTGTTGTGCAGCATTGGCGTTATAAGCGCATGTGTAGCCGTATCAGGGAGCATTGTCTTCGTTGGATTAATAGCGCCGCATCTCGCGAGAAGGCTGGTTGGCTTGAGGCATAGAGCCATTATTCCAGTCAGCGGATTAGTGGGAACTGCGATGGTTGTCGTTGGCGATTTCATCGGGAAGACGGTATTTGCTCCTGCAGAGCTTGCGGTAGGTATTGTTATCTCTATTATCGGTGTACCTTACTTCGTATATCTGCTTTTATGCATGAGAAAGTGAGTGCGAAGACTCGGAAAGGAGCTTGTATGAATTATTTGGAGCATATCATAGTCGAGGACCGCTCGCTGACAATCTATTTGCCGCCATCTTACCGACGTACGAATGATCGCTATCCTGTCGTTTATGTACAGGACAGCGGGGAGTTATTCGAGAATTGCCTTAATCAACTGGAGCATCTTTATGCACAGAGCTTAATGACTGAGGCAATCTTGGTAGGAATTGTGCCCCATAATCGTAACAATGAATATACGCCGTGGTTAGCAGAGCCGCTATTGGAAGGCCGTCCAGCGTTTGCTGGTGAAGGGAAAGCCTATGTGGACGAGCTTGCGGATGTACTAAAGCCCTATATGGATGATCATTATCGCACACTGCGGGAGGCTGAGCACACAGGAATCGTCGGCGGCTCATTTGGTGGTTTAATCGCATTATTTGCAGCGTATTGGAGACCTGAGGTTTTCGGGAAAATCGGGATGATCTCGGCATCCCTATGGTACGAAGGCGTAGTAGATTATTTGAAAAAGCAGAGCGCTCCTGCTGGTCATCTGCGGTTATTTATGTCCGTAGGAAGCTGTGAGGGAATCTACAAAAGCAACATTCAAAAGAACATGGTGCCTAATACCCTGAAGACCTACTCACTGTGGAAAGAGAAGGGGATTACTCTAGATCGACTCCATCTTGTGATAGAGGAAGGGGGAACCCATGATGTGCAATATATGACCGCGCAATTTGCTCATGCACTACAGTGGCTATTCGGGGCTGGAAAAGAGACTTCTAGAGGCGCCGCAATGGATGAGCTGCCAGAATTAAAATTCGAAATGTACGGTACGAAGCAGTTAATTATGCATGCGCATCGTACAGGTAGAGAATATCGAATTTCCGTATCTGTACCAGCAACACCGCCGCCTGAAGCGGGATATCCTGTCCTTTATTCGCTTGATGGCAATGCGAATTTCGCCACGTTAACCGAAACGATGCGCCTGTTCTCTCGCCCGCCGCATGGCATTGAGCCTGCTGTTATTGTCAGTATAGGGTACGATTCCAACGAGCCCATCGTCACTAGTCAGCGCTTCTATGATTATACGGAAGAAGCCGATTCTTCTGAGCTTCCTCCACGACCGGATGGAACCGCTTGGCCCGAGACCGGAGGGGAGGAGCTGTTCATGGCGTTTATTGAGGAGGAATTAAAGCCTGCTATAGAGCGCCGGTATGCGATTGACCGTAATCGGCAAGCCTTGCTCGGTCACTCGCTTGGAGGGCTATTCGTGCTGAAGCTGCTGTTTACCAGGCCCCACTTGTTCACTACCTATATTGCGGGAAGCCCGTCGATCTGGTGGAAGAATCACAGCCTGCTGAAGAGCTTACCTCTGCTGGTGGAGAAGCTGCAACGAGGGGAACTCCATGCAAGACTATTCATTGGTGTCGGATCAAGTGAGAAGCCGCATATGGTTCAGGATGCAGAGCAACTGTATGAACGGCTCCTGCCTTATCATGGGCAAGGGCTCGAGCTTGCCTTCCGGAAATTTGAGAAGGAAGGGCATTTGACGGTTGTGCCTTCCTTGCTTAGCAGTGGCTTGTCGTTTTTTTTAGGGTAGATCGAGGCTCATGAACAAAAACATCATCCGTATGGGGATGGTGTTTTTTTGCTATTAAACAAAATTTATTGTAAAAGTAACAACTTTTAATCTCGTTTGGTTATGATGTATGCCATTCTAAGAACTCAAGTCGATTTCCAAAGGGGTCGTTCAAATAGAAGCGTCTTACTCCTTCAGCAGTCCTTACTTCATCATCCATAACTTGAATATTATTGTGAAGCAGATACTCACGCAACTCATCTAAGTTCTGTACATGAAATGCTGGGTGGGCTTTTGTAGCGGGAATAAAATCTTTTTGTACTCCGATGTGTACTTGATGAGTGCCGCACTCAAACCAAACGCCGCCACGTTTTTTTAAAGCTTCAGGCTTTGGAATCTCTATCCAACCTAATAAGTTATTGAAAAAATTCCGAGCCTCTGTTTCGCAACCTTCTGGGGCTGCTAGTTGAACGTGGTCAAGACCATAGAAATTGTAAGCCATCTATTACCCTCCTTTTGTTTCACATAGTGAAAACGTGTTTCATACTATAGACCCATTTTATAGTAATATTCAATAAAAATCCATCCCGGCTCCAAATATTGCATAATAAAATTTAACTTGTAGATGTACCTTATTCCTGCTACGATCATAATGACTTATTAAACAGCTTTAATAAGTCATTATGATCGTAGGCGGTGAGAGTATGGTAAGTGATACACGGCTTACTTCGCAACAAACGAAGCTAGAAATTTTACGAAGCATTCGAACGGTGCTATTAGAATTAGGAATGGCAACGAAGGTCGAATTAAGCGATAAGCTGCCCTATAGCTTTCCAACGATAAGCAAGTTTTTAAAGCAGATGGAGGAGACAGGAGAAGTACAGATCATTGGCCTTGATGAGTCCAGTGGCGGAAGAAGAGCAAAAAGATATGCCTATAACCCTAATTTTAAGTTAGGCATGGCTGTTTTTCTAGAAAAAAACGAAACGCATTATATGATTTATAATGGTGTGGGCGACGTAATGAAGCAAGGTCATGCGCCTAGTATTCTTGAGGAAGATGTGCAGAAGTTGGTCACGCTTATTGAAGCTGAAAAAAAGGCCTTTCCTACCATTCATGCTGTAGCCATTGGTGTTCCTGGTGCCGTTAATAACGGAACGATCTTTCTTATACCAGGGTATGAGAACTATCACAATAGAAATTTGAAACAGCTTATCGAGGAGCAGCTAGGAATTCCGACCGTGATAGAAAATGATGTGAATGCAGCAGCAATCGGCTATATGACTGAGCGGAATATGCAGAAAAACACTTCCATGATGTATCTTTATTTGGGGAAGAATGGTCCCGGTGCAGGAATAATAATTAATGGAGAAATCGTTCGAGGAAAAACATTCTTCTCAGGAGAAGTAGCCTTTATCCCACAGTGTAACGGGAAGAACTTCTTCGAAGCATTGCACGACGAAAAGGATGCTTTGCCTCCCCTGTTGCAAAACGAGCATAGAACAGATGTGATTAGCCGCTTAGTGGCATCCATCACCTCTATTTTGAATACGCATTATTTTATTTTTTGCGATGATGAGATGGATACGAATAGGCTTAATCAAATTGCTGAACGTAGTGGAAGCTACGTGCCAGCAGAGCATTTGCCCGAATTAAGAGCAAGTGATTTCAAGAAGGACTATCTCAATGGGCTGCAAAGCCTAGGGTTAAGCTTATTAATTTCACAACAAGTAGACAGCTAAGGAGCACACATAACGATGGCAACGTTCTTTTTACTTATTATCTATTTAGCCTTTATTAGTTTGGGATTGCCCGATTCCTTGCTCGGATCGGCATGGCCTGTGATGAGAATGGATTTGAATGCTTCTCTGGGAACGGCGGGCATTCTTTCGATGGTTATTGCAGGCAGCACGATTGTATCCAGCTTGTTGAGTGGTGCAGTGCTCAAACGATTTGGTACGGGAAAAGTAACGCTCGTGAGCTGTATAATGACGGCCGCAGCTTTGCTGGGCTTTGCTTGGTCGCCTTCATTGGTTTGGTTAATTATATTCGCCATACCACTAGGCTTAGGTGCTGGATCTGTCGATGCTGGCTTAAATAGCTATGTTGCGGCCCACTACAAGGCTCATCATATGAGCTGGCTGCATTGTTTCTGGGGAGTAGGGGCAACACTTGGACCGATCATTATGGCTTCCTTTATTTCCGGGCAGGACCTATGGAGACAAGGCTATCTCACTGTAGCTATTATTCAATTTATTCTAGTCATTATTTTGTTCGTTTCCTTGCCTTTGTGGGACAAGGTGGCCAAGAGCAGCAATCTGCTCAAGGCTGACAGTCACAATGAGGGAAGCGTTCAAGAGGTTGATCATGCATCAGCGAACACCAAGCCTTGGAAGGTTAAAGGGGTTAAACTAGCGATGCTCACCTTCTTATTCTATTGCGGGGTCGAGGCAAGTATAGGATTGTGGGGCAGCAGCTTTCTTGTAAACGTAAAGGACTTACCGGCATCAACAGCAGCGCAATGGGTATCTTTGTTTTATTTGGGCATTACATTCGGCCGATTCGTTACCGGTTTTATTACTTTCAAGATGAGTAACAGGAAGCTGATCCGTTATGGCCAGCTCACGGCTTTATTGGGAACCGTACTGTTAGTATTGCCGTTTCCAACCGTTGTTTCACTTGCAGGCTTCATGATTATAGGGGTCGGACTAGCGCCGATCTTCCCATGTATGCTGCATGAAACGCCTGTACGCTTCGGGAAAAAGCATGCGGAGTCGATTATGGGGTATCAAATGGCGACTGCCTATACAGGCAGCACGTTCATACCGCCATTCATCGGATTGACGGCCTCCTATACCACTATGGGTGTCTTTCCGACGATTATTATTATTTTTGCGATTGCTATGCTCTTATGTACAGAGAAGCTGAATCAATATATGAATGCAAAAGCAGGAGCAAGATAAGTACTCGCTCAATTGAAATTTCTCGAATAACTCATTTCATTAAGATGGTATCCCCTCAACGGAGACAGGAAAAGGCAAGCTGATTTACTTGTCTGCGTATAGAGGGGATTTTGTTTGTTTTTTATTACATTATTAAAAGTATAAAAAAATTGCCTGATTTTCCATTGAGACATTGGCGTTATCCTTTTATAATCAGTGATAATGATTATTATTCTCTAGTCTATCATCTTGTAAAGGGGTATCAACATGATTCGGATTCGAATGATCTCAGCACGACTATGCCTGCTAGGCATTATTGCACTTTTATTAACCTCCTGCACGAGCAGTAAGCAGTCTGACGCGTCCGAGGTACCTACCCGTGCCTTCAAGCATGAGCTTGGCGAAGCGATTATTCCTGTTAAGCCGCTGCGAGTTGCTTCAGATCAGTATATGGGACAGCTCCTCAAGCTGGGCATTAAACCGATTGGCGTACGCGAGAACATGCTCCAGGAAGCTTGGATTCCGTATGCGAATTTGCAAGAGGGGCTACTTGACGGCATTGAGAATTTAGGCGGTTTTCCGCTTAATCTGGAGAAGCTTGTATCGGTTGAGCCCGATCTGATCATTAGCTCACTCCCGGACAATCAGGAATCCTATAATAAAATTGCACCGACTGTTCACATTCCGTATTTTTCAGAAAGCTATAAATCTCCGTTAGACAAGCTGTTAAAAATCGCTGAGTTATTCGATAAAACGGATGTAGCAAATAAATGGATCGCGGATTTTGATAATCAAGTGGCAGATGCGAAGCAAAAAATTGCGAATTCCGGTCATTTGAAAGAAGGAGAGACGGTATCCGTAATGGCTGTATTCGATAAAAATGTATATGTATTCGGACCTAAAGGCGCGTATGGCGGGAGTATGGTCTACGATTATCTGAAGCTGAAACCGACTGATAAAGTGGAGGAGCTGCTTACTAAAGAGACAGGAAGCAGCGGGCTTTCGCTTGAAGCAGTTCCTGAATATATGGGCGACCATGCCTTTATTACAGTCATTAACCAAGATAAGGCAGACGAACTTATGAACAGCGAATTTTGGAAGAGCATCCCTGCTGTAAGCAATAATCAGGTGTATTTTTATGAAGCAAGTATTTTTGCAATGGATGATCCTTACTCGATGGAAGCGCAACTGAAAATTATAGTGGATCTTCTGACCGCCTCTTAGCTGAAGCTTCAGAATCTGCCCATATAGGTAATAATTCGAACCCGTTCTCTACGACTGTGTAGATAACGGGTTTCAGAGCTATCTTCTTGAGATCACTGGTCTATCACGAATGCATCGAGCAAGAAAGGACGACAACCTATGATCGAAATAAAGAATGAGACACCACGCTCCATTTCCTTTACGCTGCTTCATATAGATCGGTATGAAGCAAATGAAATAATCCATTCCGTCCCTTATATTAATAATCAACCCCTATTAATCGCGATGATTAGAGGAAGCCTATATGTTGAAGCGAACAGCAGAAAGATCGAGCTTCACCCAGGGGAGCTGCTTTCTCTTGCCTCTACAGCCGCCATTGAAATCAGCGGTGCAGCAGATGCTTTCTGCTATATCATTACCTACGCTGTACAAAGTACAGGTCATTCAGAGGTGGAGCTCCCTTGTTCCCCCTCTTCGCTTTTTCCTGACCAGTATGTATGGAAAGTATCTTGGCAAAGGCTCTCAAGAGGGCTGGAGCAGCTATGCAAAGACAGATGGAGCTCAGATCCATTGCAGCAATTGGCGAACCATATGCATTTTCAGGAATGGATGATGTTCATTCTATTGGAACGAGATTTACAGAATGATGCGAAGCAAGCCAGCAAACAAGCGGTTGAACAAGCTATTGATTATATGCATGCTGCTTATCATGAAGATATTACGGTCGATAAGCTGGCCATGGAAGCTAGAATCAGCCGAAGGCAGTTCACTGAGCTATTTCGAATGCTGACGAATAGAAGCGTGACGGAATATTTGACTGATCTGCGAATGCAAGAAGCGAAGAAGCTCCTGCTCGCTGGCGGTCAATTATCCTATATTGCCCGAACTATTGGCTATCGGGATGAATATTATTTCAATCGTCGCTTCAAGCAAATGATCGGGCAATCGCCCCGTCAATACGCGCAGAACAAACGGAGATCGCTTAGAAGCTTCACACTGGCGTCAAGTCCCCAGCGTATTGTGGCAGATCAATATATGGGACAACTGCTTAAGCTGGATGCGATTCCTGTAGGTGCCCGGACGGGCATGCTTATGGAAGAATTCATCGGTTCGAAGCAGAGAGGCAGCAGCCGCTTGCAAGAAATCGTCGATTTGGGAAATGGCTTTCCTATGTGCCTGTCCCGTGTATCTGATCTAAAGCCTGATCTGATTGTGACGCAAAACGAGCAGCAATATGACATGCTTAATGAAATTGCTCCCACACTGTTGATAACTTATCAAAGTGTAAGCCCTTTTGAGAAATTCCGGTTGATCGGGGGTGCTCTTCATAAAAGCAATGTGGCAGAGCAGTGGATTGAGGACTATCAGTGTCGAATTGAACAGGTGCGGTCGCAGATCGTAAGCAAGCTTGGGCACGGCTATTCCGTCACGAATTTGCTGCTGCTGGATGGGAAGCTATTCGTGCTCGGCAGACATGCGGGCTATGGCAGCTTCAGCCTATATCAAGCCTTGCAGCTGCAAGCTTCCCCTAAGCAGCGTAAGGAGCTTAACGAAGTTTCGTTAAGTATAGAGATTCCGTTCTCGGAGCTCCCCAAATATGCCGGTGACCATATTTTTATCTCTATCTACGACAACTCTTCCGCGTTACTAGACAGTGAGGTTTGGAGGAGCCTGTCTGCTGTTCGAAAAGGCCATGTTTACTTTTGCAATCCCTACCGTTTCGCCTTTGAAGACCCTTACTCACTGGATGAGCAGCTACAGGTCATTGCAGGCAGCTTGCTTCAGCGATGAGGTCGGGCAGTAGCTGCCTAACGTTCCATTACTTCCTTCAATATTGACAATTTTAATTGATAACGATTATCATTTAAGCTGTAAAGGATTGATTTGTTATTGATTTAATGGGTTCATAGGAAGGGGCATCAGCTATGCGGCAGAATGAACAGGAGCTTCATGAGCATTTCTATCACTACTTTAATCAAATTGATCTTATAAAAGAAAAACAGGGATATATGGAGTCATTCAGTCTTCCAGAATATTATGGTCAAGGAACATTAAAGCGTCTTATCATTCGTCCAGGCTTAGAGCTGGTTATCTCACAATATTGCTTTTGGTCGGACATTACGACTACCTTTCGGGGACAAGAGCCATTGATCGAGCTTAATTTTTGCTTGCAGGGTGATGGCGTTATAGAAGCTGAGGGACAATCAGCAGATATTCATCAGCATGATTGGCAGCTATGGCTTGCCAAAGACATCAAAGCCTCTATGGTTCATTCCGCTAATGAGCAGGCAACCTTCGTTGGATTAAGAATGACGGCAGCTGTATTTGATCATTATTTGCAAGCGGGCTGCCCCAATGGAAGAAATAGCTTTGATGATATCGTAGGCTCAGGGCATATGCGTATTTTTCAGGATAAGATACCGCCCCGTATTCAAGCCGTCATTCACGAGATCATACAATGTCCGCAAGATGAGCCCCTTAAGCGGTTATATATGGAGAGCAAGGTATTAGAGCTCCTCTGGATTAGCTTAGAGATCAGTCTTATTTCTCCTGCCAGCCAACAGAAAGGCTCTATACTGCGTGGAGATGATTTGGAGAAGATTAGGCTGGCGAAGACGATTCTGGAGGAGCGGCTTGATTGCCCACCGACGCTAATGGAGCTGTCAAGGCTGATTGGATTGAATGATTATAAGCTGAAGGCTGGATTCAAGGAGGTATTCGATACGACCGTCTTCGGTGCATTAAGAGAGATGCGGCTTGAGAAAGCAAAGCAATATTTGGAGAAGGGCTGTATGAACGTAAGCGAGGCAGCAATATCCGTCGGATATTCCAATCCGGGATATTTTGCAGAAGCATTTTACAAAAAATATGGAGTTAAGCCTAGGCTTTTATTAAAAAGATAATCTCAATTCCTCCGTCTGACCGCATTAATAATCCGTTCAGAAGAGGTTTTTTTTATTATGCAGTGATAATCTTTATCAGTAAGTAATTTGCTGAAGAAGAGAGGAGGAGCTGTATTGCGAACGAAAACAGGGGTCTTGAGGCTAATGGAGCTGACGAATGAGAAGCGGGGCCTGTTGCTGATATCTCTTTTGTTGTCCATATTGAGTGCAATCTTTATGTTAGTTCCGTATGCTTCCGTCTATTTTATTGTAAAAGAATTGCTGATGAACGCGGCGAGTCCTGCATTGGCCGACACCGATTCGATCCTTCGCTGGGGAGGCTTTGCTCTGATCGGCTTAGTAATTGGCTTGGTCACGATGTATGGGGCTGGCATGGCTTCACACGTTGCCGCATTTCGCATTCTCTATGGGCTGCGGATGAAGCTATCCAATCATATAGGCCGATTGCCGCTGGGCTGGCTGACAGGCACTTCTACCGGAGCTGTAAAAAAGACGCTGGATAGCAATGTGGAGAAGATTGAGGGATTTGTTGCCCACCAGCTTCCGGATTTCATACAGGTGCTTGTCACAATGGTCGTTATGGTTGGTGCTATGTTTTATTTGAATGTATGGCTTGCTCTTGCAAGCTTGGTGCCAATTGTTCTAGGCATCGTTGCTCAGATTTCCATGATGCGCGGGGTGGAGAAGAGCGACAGCATCAAGCGATATTACGATCATTTGCAGGCAATGAACGGATCAGCTGTGCAATATGTTCGCGGTATGCCAGCGATTAAGGTATTCGGGCAAACGGTGCACTCCTTCCGTAAGTTCCATTCTGATATGATCAGCTATCGGGACTACTGCGTGAAGTATACGGATCAATTTCAAAAGGGTTATTTGCTCTATAAGGTGCTTCTCAGCTCGTTTGCTGCTTTTATTTTGCCTGTAGGCGTATTTTTATTAGATCGTAATCCGGGAAGTACAGCATTTGCTGCTGTATTATTCTTTTTCCTAATCATGGCGCCTGGCATAACCGCCCCTATGTTCAAGCTGATGAGCATGGCATCATCGCTGCGCGATATAAATGAGGGTGTCAAGCGGATCGATCTTATCTTGGCAGAGAAGCCTGTGCCTGAAGCGAGTAATCCAGAAATGCCAAGCACTTACGCTGTCCAATTTGATGGCGTATCTTTCTCTTACCAAGCGGAGGCTGGAGCATCGAGGCAGAATGCCCTGGCGGATATATCCTTGTTAGCCAATCAGGGGAAGGTAACGGCATTAGTAGGACCGTCGGGCTCAGGCAAATCAACGGTAGCTAGCCTTATTCCTCGATTCTGGGATGTAGGGCGAGGGAGTATTCGGATAGGCGGAGTGGATGTCCGCAATATGCGGACACAGGATCTCATGAATACGGTTGCCTTTGTGTTCCAGGAAACCTTCTTATTCTACGATACTTTATATAACAACATCGCGGTTGGCAGGCCAGATGCATCTCGCGAGGAGGTTTATGCTGCGGCTCAAGCGGCGCAATGCCATGGCTTCATTAACAAGCTGCCGCAGGGCTATGAGACGTTGATCGGCGAGGGAGGCGTGTATTTATCTGGAGGGGAAGAGCAGCGTGTGGCGGTAGCGAGAGCTATTCTGAAAAATGCGCCTGTCCTTGTATTGGATGAAGCGACCGCCTTCGCTGATCCAGAGAATGAGTTTGAAATGCAGCTTGCTCTGAAGGAGCTGATGAAGGGGAAGACGGTAATCGTTATCGCTCATCGTCTGTCCTCCATTAAGGATGCTGACCAGATAATTGTTCTGAATGAAGGGCATGTAGTAGAGAGAGGGAAGCATGAACAGTTAGTCGCTGACGCAGGTCTTTATGCTCATATGTGGGCTGCTTACTCAGACGCAGGCCAATGGGAAATGGGATTGAGAGGTGTTCGGACTTGAGTATGCTGAATCATATTGCGGCTGGAAGCCCAAGCAGGCTATGGAAGCCGGTTTTGTATACAACGTTAGCGAATTTGATAGCTATACTGCCGTTTGCGATGTTGGTCGAAAGTGCAAAAATTATTTTTGAGCCATTCATTTATCCCGGAACACAGCTCGATACGACTCGCTTATGGTGGATATGCGGCCTAATGATTATAGCGAGTATCCTTATGTATATCAGTGAAGTGCCTGCTTACAATGCCCAATACCGCGGCGCCTACACGATAGCGGCAGAAGGAAGGGCGAGTCTTGCCGAGCATTTAAGAAAGCTGTCTCTCGGTTATTTGAACAAAAGAGATCCGGGTGATTTGGCGAACACCATGATGGGTGATTTTACACTAGTCGAGCATGGTTTGTCCCATCTTGTTCCTCAAATGATTGGGGCACTTATACTGCCAATTATCGCGCTGGGTGGACTTGCCTTCCTCGATTACCGCATGGCAATAGCGATGTTCGCTGCATTTCCAGTAGCCATTCTATTGATACTTCTTACATCGACGCTTCAACGGAGGCTTGGTACTGCCCATATGCGAGCTAAAATTGACGCTTCCAACCGGATGCAGGAGTATCTGAACGGAATACGGATCATTAAGGCATACAATGTAGCAGGAGAAAACTTCGTGCGGCTTGAGAAGGCCTTCAGAGCGCTGATGCGCCACAGTATACGAATTGAGGGAATGCTGGGGCCCATTGTACTGAGTGCGATAGCCTGCATTCGAGCTGGCCTTACGATTATGGTTATTGTTGGTGTTCACTTGTTGCTAGGAGGAAAGATTGAGCTGCTTACGTTCGTGGCTTTTCTATTAATAGGAGCCCGAATATTTGACCCGCTCTCGGCAGCCTTAGTTAACTATGCGGAGTTTCGGTACAATGAGCAGGCAGGAAAAAGAATTATTAAGCTGATGGAAGAGCCCATCATGACAGGGAATTGTCAGCCGCCAGCCGGCCATGAGATTGAATTTCAGCATGTATCTTTCGGTTACAATGAGCATTTAACGATAAGCGATCTAAGTATTCGCATACCTGAAGGCTCCTTCACTGCCTTGGTTGGCCCTTCCGGCAGCGGCAAGAGTACGCTTCTTCGTTTAATTGCGCGTTTCTATGATCCGGTACAAGGAAATGTGCTGCTTGGCGGAGACACTATGCGAGATATGGAGCCTGAGGCACTGCTTCAGAAAGTATCCATGGTATTTCAAGATGTCTATTTGTTTCAAGATACGATTGGCAACAATATTCGATTCGGCAAGAGCGGAGCAACGCAGCAGGAGGTTGAAGCAGCTGCCGAGGCAGCATGCTGCCATGATTTCATTATGAGCTTGCCCAAGGGCTACGATACAATGGTCGGTGAAGGCGGAAGCACATTGTCGGGAGGAGAGAAGCAGCGTATTTCCATTGCTAGAGCATTGTTAAAAGATGCGCCGATATTGCTGTTGGATGAAGCGACAGCTTCACTCGATCCCCATAATGAGCTGGAAATTCAGCGAGCCATTGATCGGCTTGTAAGAGGCCGGACCGTTATCGTCATTGCCCATCGTTTGAAAACGATACGCCATGCAGACCAAATTATCGTTCTGGATGAGGGAAGAGTGGCTGAGCAAGGCAAGCATCATGATTTGTTAGTCCGAGGAGGCTTGTATGCCCGCTTGTGGCAGATTCAGCAGCAGACAGGGGCATGGAAGCTGTAGTTGCTTTTTCTCATAAATAAAGGCTATGTTAAATTCTGATGTTGATCTTTACGATAAGAAAGCCGCCTCTTTGAAGAGGCGGCTTCTGCTTGTCTATTGCTAGTTTTACCCTAGTAATATATCTTTCAATTAAGTCTTCTTGTAAACGTCACTTATTTATTACCGAGCTGTTCCGCTAAGCCGATTAGAAGTCCTTCAACTCCACGAATGTAGCAGAGCCGATACGAGTCTCCGTACTGAACTACTTCGCCAACGAGCTCAGCACCATGCTTTGTAAGTCTGGATACCATTTCGTCAATGTCTTCAACGGTGAACATAACGCGTAGATAACCGAGGGCATTTACAGGAGCAGCTCGGTGATCTGATATAGTAGGTGGGGTGAGAAATCGCGAAAGTTCAATTCGGCTGTGGCCATCAGGGGTAACCATCATAGCAATCTCCACACACTGTGATCCCAGCCCAGTTACGCGACCAGCCCATTCACCTTCGACAGTAGCTCGCCCTTCGAGCTTCAAGCCAATTTCCTCGAAGAAAGGGATTGCGTTATCAAGGGATTCTACAACGATGCCAACATTGTCCATTCTTAGCAATTTGCTTTTTTCCATAGCTTTATCTCCTTATGTGTACAAATTTATAGCCTGATCATCTTCCTATTTATTCTATCAAGAATTACTAATTCCATCCAAACGTTTAACATCTTATCATCATTCATGATAACAAAGATAAGTCAGAGTATAGTAAAATGTGAAATTTGGTTCTTGAATATGTCATTATCGTCCAATGTATCAGCAAATCTCTACTGATTGCGGCATTAGGAAGAGATAAGCACCCCGTATTGCTGGAGCAAGTGGTTTATCCTCTGGACTACATAGTAGTTTTTCTGCTTGGATAGCTGCTCCTGACGCAGTCAGATTAGTCCACTCCGTTACAATATTTAATTGTTTAAACGTATCATAATTTAACCTTCCTAAAATGCAAGGGGGAAAGAGTTCGAGAAACCTAACTGTTCATTCTGACCCTATAATATTGAATCTTTCTGTCCCTACTTATGGGGTCAAATAGCGACTACAATGATACAAGCTCCAATCGAATATGTACGTGACAGTAGAAGATTGGAATATATATGCTGTGGGAGGGAAATAAATTGGACAATAAATTAGATGCCAATGAGCTTATGCAAAATCGACAGCGGCCAGCATGGACGACGAATACCTTCAATGATCATCCAGGTTTCACTCGTATGTTTGCTCCGGGCAAATTGACAATCGGTCTATTTTTACCGCTCAAATTCTACGAAGGCAATATGGATGTGCTGCAGGGCCAAGCTGACTTGGTGGAGAAGATCGATCAGCACAATTTTGCTGCTGTGTGGGTACGGGATGTGCCTCTATTCGATCCAAGTTTCCGCGATGCTGGTCAGGTATTCGATCCTTTTGTTTATTTGGCTTATCTTGCTGCAAAAACAAAAAACATAACTTTAGCAACAGGAAGTGCGATCTTCACGCTGCGCCATCCTATCGATTTGGCCAAAGCTGCCTCCTCTATTGATGTACTGTCAGGTGGACGGCTCGTGCTTGGGATTGCTTCGGGGGACCGGGTCGCAGAGTTCCCCGCTTATGGAGTGAATGCGGATCAACGAGATGTAAGGTTTCGAGAGACGGTTGCGTTTTTTCGGGAGCTTATTCATCAACGGAGCCCTGTCATCCAATCTTCCCTTGGCCAAATGCAAGGGGTAGAATTGCTTCCTAGGCCTTCCACAGGCGGGATTCCGCTTGTGGTGACCGGCTCCAGCCGACAATCGCTGGACTGGATTGCGGAGCATAGTGACGGTTGGCTGACTTATCCTGAATCTACAGCGAATAGTATAGGGCCTCGCAAGCTAGCGCAAAAGATCAACGCTTGGCGCACAAAAATACCTGGCGGGGTGTTCAAGCCGCATATGACTAATGAGTGGATCGATCTTGTGGAGGATGTGAATTATCCTCGAACACCGATTCGCGGCGGATACATATTGCGTACGGGACGTGCCGGTCTGATTGAGCTATTAAAGGAATGGCAGGAGGCTGGAGTTAATCATGCTGCGCTCGGCATCCAATTTTCAAGCCGGCCGCCTGCCGAAGTGATTCAGGAGATAACTGAGGAAGTGCTGCCTTTGTTCCCTGCGAATGCTGGTCCGAACGCTTTGTCTACGAGATGGTGATGTCATCATTTGTGACGATTCCATACCGATTAATTGTAACTCTATTGTTATATGTGTTGGAGCGCTATTATCATTGTGAAAAAGAGGCAGTTAAGCAACGGCATATGGTAAACTTAACGTTATCATTCAGTAAGAAAGCGGTGAATAAATGACATTGTATATTGCTTTGCTGCGTGGCATCAACGTAGGCGGGAAGAATAAGATTAAGATGGCAGAGCTCAGAGAGGCTCTTGAAGCGATAGGCTTGGCAAGGGTGCAGACATATATTCAAAGCGGCAACATCCTGTTTGAGTCGGAGGAAGATGAGGCATCGCTGCGTAAGCGGATTGAACAAGAGATTGAGAAGGTATTTGGTCTCTCAATTAAGACGATTATGAGATCAGCAGCGGAATTGAAAGCAATTGTTGAGAGCTGTCCCTTCTCTGCTAAGCAGATTGCTGAAGCGGAGGCCTCTACGGGGGTAGAGTGCTTATACATCACGATGCTGTTGGAGGAGCCGCAGGCTGAGCGTATCGAGAAGCTGCAGGCCTTCGACTGCAAGGATGATCAATTCCAGATTGTGGGGAGGAACGTTTACCTCTTGTTTGGGGAAAGCATACGTACTTCAAAGCTTGCGATTCAAGTAGAGAAGCTGGGTGTTCCAACTACACGCAACTGGAAAACAATGAATAAGCTGGTCGCCTTATGCAACGAAAGAGAAGGCAGCCTGTCAGTAGATCACGCCTAAGGGGTACCTTGGGTTCGACTGTCTTCCCTATATTAAAGTTATAGACGTTCTCGATAAGACAAGCTGAAGACAGCATCCTTGTGGATGCTGTCTTTTTATTTGTCTCGTACAGTTCAACCAATTGTAATGACCACGTTCATTTTTATGGGGAAAAACCATTCGAAAACATGCTTAGGAATATGTGTAATTAGACATATGGTTATGACACGGCCAGCAGGAAATGAAGCTTTATAATCAAAACTAATTGATTTTTTAATATTTCTTATAAATAAATATGAAATAACTCATTGAACCTTGCATGAGACTGGGTTAGTATAAATACAGAATAAAACAAAGTAACGTGGTCGGATTTTAAAGATTGATGTGAGGTGGATGTTGTTGCAACTTCAAGTGACAAATAGTCCGTTTACTAGCGAGCAGGCGGAATTAATCAACAAGCTGCTCCCAACTTTAACGGAGGCACAAATTAATTGGCTGGGTGGATATTTAACGTTTTATCGTGCAGGGGATGTTAGCGTTTCGGCATCGTTAGAAGCAGCAAGCAACGTATTGGAGGCACCTGCCGCAGCAGCTGTACCTGTAGGTCCTCGCGAAGCGACGATTTTGTTCGGATCACAGACCGGCAATTCACAGAGATTGGCGGGACGCCTTGCAGACAAGCTCAAAGCCCAAGGCTTCGAGGTTACCTTGTCGGCTATGAACCAGTACAAGACGAATAACCTCAAAAAAGCCGGTTATTTGTTCGTTCTCGTCAGCACGCATGGCGAGGGAGATCCGCCGGATAATGCTTTAACCTTTCATGAGTATTTGTACAGCAAGCGTGCACCGAAGCTGGATGGTACAAAGTTCTCCGTGCTTGCGCTGGGTGATACGTCGTATGAGTTCTTCTGCAAAACAGGCCAAGATTTTGATACCAGACTCGCCGAGCTTGGTGCAGAGCGAATCGCAGATCGCGTAGATTGCGATGTGGATTTCGAGGACGCTGCTGCAGGCTGGATAACAGCTGTGAACAGTGCTGTAAGTGCCGTTTCAGCTTCAGCATCGACGCAAAGCACGCCTGGAACAGCAGCTGTATCTACAACTGCTGCAGCTGATTCGGAATACTCACGGTCCAATCCGTTTATGGCGGAAGTGCTGGATAACTTGAACTTGAACGGCAGAGGCTCGGATCGCGAGACTCGCCACTTGGAGCTATCGCTTGAAGGCTCAGGCCTGACGTATGCGCCTGGCGATGCAGTTGGCGTCTATCCGCAGAACGATCCTTCACTAGTAGATGATATTATTTCATTAATGCAATGGAATCGGGAGGAAGCGGTCGTAACTGGCAAATCAGGCGAGACTTCTTCTTTGTATGCAGCGCTTCTTCATCATTATGAAATTACGGTATTGACTAAGCCATTACTAGAAAAAGCGGTTGCCTTCTCTGGAGATGGCAAGCTGGCTGAACTAGTAAAGCCGGAAAATAAAGAGAATCTGAGAGCTTATATAAACGGGCGCGATCTGCTTGATCTGCTTCGTGATTTCACGCCGTGGACGCTGTCCGCTGGTAACATTGCGACTCTGCTTCGCAAGCTGCCGCCGCGCTTATATTCCATTGCCAGCAGCTTGAATTCTCATCCGGAGGAAGTGCATTTGACGATCCGGAAGGTAGAATATGAGGCGAACGGCCGTAATCGGAAGGGCGTATGCTCGGTGTATACCTCGGACCGTCTTGTGCCGGGCGATAAGCTGCCTATTTTCATTCAACAGAATCCTAATTTCAAACTGCCAGTTAATCCAGAGACGCCGGTTATTATGGTGGGACCAGGTACAGGCGTAGCGCCGTTCCGAGCTTTCATGGAGGATCGTGAGGAGCTGGGCGCAACAGGGGAAACATGGCTTTTCTACGGCGATAGGCATTTCGTCACGGACTTCCTGTATCAGACTGACTGGCAGCGTATGATGAGAGACGGCGTATTGAACAAGCTGGATGTCGCATTCTCCCGTGATACCAAAGAGAAAGTCTATGTTCAACAGCGGATGCTAGAAAATGGCGAGCAGTTGTACCAATGGCTGAACAACGGCGCACATGTGTATGTCTGCGGGGACGAGAAGCATATGGCACATGATGTGCAAGCGGCGCTGATTACGATTATCGGGCAATACGGCGGTCAATCTCCAGAGGAAGCTGCTGCTTATTTGTCGGAGCTTCAAGCACAAGGACGTTACCAACGCGACGTATACTAGGCGCTTGATTGGAAGCGCGTCATTTTATAGATGTAAAAAGCATGTACCCATCATGTGGGCAAAGGAGCTAACAGCAATGGCGAAAAACCATAAGGTAGAGCCAATCGGCGGACCGCCGAGTGACGTGGAGCAGTTGAAAATAGAAAGTAATTATTTAAGAGGATCATTGACGGGTTCTCTAGCAAATCGTGTAACGGGCGGATTGCCTGAGCTTGACAATCGCTTGCTTAAATTTCATGGCAGCTACATGCAGGATGACCGTGACTACCGTCAAGAGCGCGAAAAGCAAAAGCTGGAGCCTTATTATCAGTTCATGCTTCGCGTCGTTACACCGGGCGGTATTTCCACTCCTGAGCAATGGCTCGTTATGGATGAGCTTGCCGACAAATACGGTACGGGCAGCCTTCGTGTAACGACACGGCAGGCATTCCAGCTGCATGGCGTACTGAAATGGAATTTGAAAAGCACCATTCAAGAAATCAACGAGGCATTGCTTACTACGTTGGCTGCTTGCGGTGACGTTAGCCGTAACGTGATGTGCAATCCGAATCCATACCAATCGGACATTCATAGCGAGGTTTTTTACTGGTCGCAGCAATTGACGTCCCATTTGGCACCGAAAACCCCTGCCTATCATGAAATTTGGCTCGATGGCGAGAAGGTTGTAGACAGTCTTGAGCAGCAAGGCGAGGTAGAGCCGATTTATGGTCCTGTATACCTGCCGCGGAAGTTCAAGATTGGCATCGCCGTACCGCCATCCAATGACGTTGACGTATATTCGCAGGATCTTGGCTATATTGCTATCGTTGAAGATGGCAAGCTGGTTGGCTTCAACGTTAGTGTCGGCGGCGGCATGGGAATGACGCATGGCGATACAGCTACTTATCCACAGCTGGCTCGCGTTATCGGCTTCATTACACCAGACCGTGTTCTCGATTTGGCGGAGAAGGTCGTTACGATTCAGCGCGATTACGGCAATCGCTCCGTACGGAAGAACGCTCGTTTTAAATATACGATTGATCGCCATGGCTTGGAGTGGTTCGTCGATGAGCTGACTGACCGTTTGGGCTGGGAGCTGGAGCCTGCGCGCGAGTTCAAGTTCGAGCATACCGGTGACCGTTATGGATGGATAAAAGGCAAGGACGGCAAATGGAATTTGACGCTATATGTTCAGAGCGGACGGATTGCGGATTATGAGGGCTACAAGCTGAGAACGGCACTTCGTGAAATCGCGAAGATTCATACGGGTGATTTCCGTCTTACAGCTAACCAGAACCTGATGATCGCCAACGTGGCTAGCCAGAAGAAAGCGAAAATTATGGCTTTGCTTAAGGACCACGGCATTGCGGAGAGCTCGCAGTATTCGGCTATACGCCGAAGCGCTTTGGCTTGCGTATCACTGCCGACATGCGGACTTGCAATGGCTGAAGCTGAACGTTATTTGCCGACGCTGCTCGATAAGCTGGAGCCAATTCTTGAGGAAGCGGGACTGCGTGATGAAGAGATTAATATCCGTATGACAGGCTGCCCGAATGGCTGTGCCCGTCCTGCACTCGGAGAAATTGCTTTCATCGGCAAATCGCTTGGCAAATACAATATGTACATGGGTGCCGGCTTCTCGGGCGACCGCCTCAGCAAGCTGTATCGTGAGAACATCGGTGAAGAAGAAATCATTGATACGCTGAAACCGATCATTAACCGCTATGCGGCTGAACGGGATAATGGAGAGCATTTTGGTGATTTTGTTATCCGTGCCGGTTATGTACAAGCTGTGACGAACGGAATGAACTTTCACGATTAAGGATAATGAAAAAGACGGTGCAGTATGATTCTGCATCGTCTTTTTGATGTTCATCATTTTATCGTAGGGGCGCGTATTTACGGGTTGGCAGTTCCAAACCAAGCACGATGCAGAGCATGAACGCCCTCTATTATTGCTTCTTTGCTCAATCCTCCGAAGCCAATCTGGACCATGGAGCGTTCGGCTTGCGCCTTTTTTGCCCAAAAGCGTGATACAGGGTAGACCTTTGCACCTTCCTTCTCTGCCGCTTGGACCAGCTTCTGTTCATTCATGCCATTATGTACACACAATAAAATATGAAGTCCTGCTGCCTGCCCGATGATAGTGGCTTGAGAACCCATCAGCTTTTCAATCGTTGAAATTAATGTGAATTGCTTCTGCCGGTATACGTTGCGCATTTTGCGAATATGAGCTTCCCAATGACCATTGCTCATAAACAGCTCCAATGTTTTTTGATGAAACCAGGACACTGTTTGGTCATACAAGCGATAGCCTTTTTTTTGATGAAGCTCCATCAAGGTCTGAGGCAGAACCAGATAGGCGATGCGTAATGAAGGAAGCAGGCATTTTGAGAAGGTCCCTAGGTAGATTGTGCGATGATTGGTATCCAAGCCTTGCAGAGAAGGGATGGGTTTGCCGACATATCTGAACTCGCTATCATAATCGTCCTCTATAATGAGACCGTTGTGGTCAGCAGCCCATTTCAGCAATTGCATTCTTTTGGCAAGCGGCATGACCATTCCATAAGGGAACTGATGGGACGGAGTAATGTATACGATGCGGGCTTTGCTTGTATAAAGTTCTTGAATATTAAGCCCGTCCTCCTCCAGTGGAATGGGATGGATGTGTAATCCATGATGCCGGAAAATCGTCCGAACCCCGTCATAGCCTGGCTCCTCCATTGCAATGCTTTTGCTATCATCTCCTATTAATCCGCATAATACATCAATCAGATATTGAATGCCAGCTCCTATCAGAATTTGATCAGGGGAGCAATGAACACCCCTTGAGCTGTATAGATACTTAGCAATTTCTACTCGCAGCTCAGGCTCTCCAAGCGGATCGCCATAGGCAAACATCTTCAGTTCATTCTGATGTAAGGTATGATTGGTGAGCTTCCGCCAGGTAGCAAAGGGGAAATGCTCCGTATCTATATTGCCGTAACGAAAATCATATCGGATCGCAGGACTGTTCTGCTGCTTGCTCGCTATTGACCAATTGTTATAGCTTGGATGCGGAGAGGGCAATGTCTCCAGTTCGAGGTCCGTAACGTATAATCCGCTCCTTGGTCTGCTATGCACATAGCCTTCGGCTATTAATTGCTGGTAGGCTAAATCCACCGTATTACGGCTTATATGGAGATGAGAAGAGAGTGCTCGGATGGACGGCAATCTTGTGTGTGCGGATAGATTACCGCTCAGAATTTCTTTCTTAATATATTGATAGAGCTGAGAGTATAGCGATTCCCCGGACGTTTCCTTTAGAATCACTGTTATATCGATCATGAGTATTCTCCTCGCTCTGTGATATCTGTCCCTAAATTAAAGTTTGGAAATATTCATACTTATAGGGTCAGTGGTTGATAACAATTATATCAGTTCAAATCAACACCGCACAGCAAGTTACTCAACTAACGATCTTTCACTAACGAGCGTATCCAGTATCTTTCTCCGATTATCTACCTGCACACATTTGATGAGAAGTAAGGTATGAGGTAATCTCACTATTCTATGAGCCTAAACTCATCAAAAAGCTTGCTGATCTTTAGATTAGGGGTATTGTATGAGGCAAAGCTCATAGCTCAGGAGCCTAGCTTCCCGAAGTATGAGGTTAGCCTCATAGATCAGCTCAGTTCGTATTATGCAACTGTAATATAGGCGGTTTACTTCATGGATTAGCGTAATTTCCTCATACGCATGCATAGCAGCTTTCAGCAGGGCGGTGTGCAGCAGCAAATCAAAGGCTAGGCAACATAAGCAACAGCATATAAAGCAACAACACAGCATAGCAACATAAGCAAGATATGGAATAAGCAACATAAGCAACAGTAAAGCAACGGCACAGTAACATACCTACAAATCTACACCGGCCAGCAAGTTACTCAACTAACGATCCCCACCAACTAGCGTAACCAGTACTTCATCTTTACTATGTACATTCACACATTTGATGAGAAGTATTGTATGAGGTAATCACACTATTCTATGAGTTTGAACTCACTATAAAGTACGCTGTTCAATAGGTAACAATGATTGTATGAGGCTAACCTCATAGCTGAGGAGCCTAGCCTCCCGAAGAATGAGGTCAGCCTCATATATCAGCTTAATTCGTATTAAGCAGCTTCAATATAGGCGCTTTTCCTCATAGATTAGCGTAATTGCCTCATTTGTATAGCAACTCAGCTCCCGGCAGGAAAGGGAAGTGGCTAAGCAACATGCCTAGTAAGCGAATCCCATAATATAAAAAGAACGTTCAAAACCAATTTCAAAGTGGTTTGAACGTTCTTTTTTTACTCTATTCCGCTAGTCATTAGTGATTCAACGCACGATCCTTATGCTTACTGAAGGCTACGAACACGGCAAAGAGCAGCAGGATGATTCCTGTAAATCTGAAGCCTTCAACGATATTGAAGGGTAGCCAGCCTAATACGGAAGAGCCGGCAACGACACCCAGCGAGAAGAAGGCGTAGAAGTAGCCATAGGCTTTGCCGCGCAGCTCTGCCGGTGTAGCTTTGATGAGCATTGTATTAATGGATGGGAATAAGAAGGCGAAGCCTACTCCATACAGGCCTAGAACGATGTAAAGGGCCCATGTCGTCGTAGATTGGCTAATCAGCAGTTGGCTTAAGCCCATCAGGCCAATTCCGATAGCCATCGTAATTGGAGGAGCAACACGATCAAAAATCCGATTAGTTGGCAATACAAATATGAGAACGGCAATGATGCCAAACGCACTCATTAAGGTGCCGCTTAATCTCGAATCATAGCCAAGGGTCTGGACATGCAACGGCAGCAAATAAGCAATTACGCCTTGTGAGAACATTAAGAAAAAGGCACCGCCATAAGCCTTTAATACACCTGCATTGAAGATTGAGCCGGGGGATGGGGCAACAACAGCCTCCTCTTTTTCTTTTTTCAACAGCTTATACTTGCTGAGGAAAATGGCAGACAGGATAGCCAATAGGAACCCTAATATAGATACGCATGTAAAAACGAATGGCACGGACGTTTTGCTTGCCGTAATGCCGCTGAAGGCAGGGCCGATAATAGCCGCTAATCCCACGAATGTTCCGGTAAAAGCGACTTTTTTCCCTTGCTGATCATTCAGTGTTGTATTCGCAGAGAAGGTAAATGCAGCTGGCACAATTAATCCGGCAACAAAACCATGGATAATCCGAACGACGATTAAGAATGCCGGCGAATCGACAAAATGATACAGCAGAAGAGCGCCGCTGGTTAGAATCAATCCGACCATTAATATTTTGAATGGACCGATTCTATCCGTCAGAATACCAGATAAAATATTGCCAAGCGTATTGGTTAGCGAGTATAGCCCCACGACAAACCCTACAATAAATGAGCTGGCACCGACCGAAGTCGCGAATGTACTCATGACAGGCAGCTGTGCGAATAAATCAATGAAAGAAAAGAATACGATACTGTACACGAACAGGGCATAGTTAAAAGGCTTTACACTATAATTGGATTGCGCCTTCTTCAAATTCCAGTCGAGTAAGAAGTTCCCCAATGGAATGAAGGCCGCGACTATTGCTGCAGCAGACCACAGCAGGCTCCACCTCACTCGAACGGCAGCATAAAGAATGGCGAGTGCATATAAGCTGAAAATCCCGCCGTGAATACTGCCTACAATGGTGACGGCTTGATCTATCCCCCAAATATATTTCAAGGGCATAGCAATACCAAGTAATACTAATAAAGAAATACCGTCTAACAGACCTGCTATACGTAAAATGTAGATTGGATGTTTCCTCACTTGTTAGGCTCCTAATGTATATTTTTGAACAGACTCCTTTATTGTAACACTTTATGAGGCAAGTAAAATAGGTGAGATTTGGGACTAAAATGTTGTATTTATGAACTTCCCGTTCTGCATGCTTTTGAGAAACAAAAAACCACCTTTAGGAGTAACGGACTACCGCTATAAAAAGTTCAAGCGACGACAGCAGCAACAGGAGACTATAGGCATTACAGTGGTATGGTGCTTTGAAGTCATTGTTCAAGCAGAAACCCACGTCCAATGGACGTGGGTTATTGTAACAGAATGAAGAGTGAATCGGTTTTGTCAGCTTGAGCAATTTTCAATGTAGTACTTGTTGGAATTTTTCAGCAAATTCCTTTATTTTGTCTACGAAAATGCCTTTTAGCTGATCCGTGCCTTCCTTGGGTGCAGCATAGGCCTTATAGCCGCCGAAGGATTCCATAAAGATGGCTGCATTTCTTAGATCATCAGAGAAATTGTCTGCTAATATTTCTTCCGTTTTCTTGGGCTTTTCGTTGCAAATGTAATAACCCATTTTTTTATTTAACAATTCATTTTGGTTTTTTTTAATGAAGTCGCGAATCGGCTTATAGATTTTCCCGTCTCTTACTCCAGCGCCTAAAATAATGCTGTCAAATTCCTCGATGTTAGGCTTATTTAGATTAATATCACAAAGAGTACAATCCGATAGCTCTTCTGATAATAGCTGCGCGCATAGCTCGGATGCTCTTGATTTGGTAGCGTATAAAACTAATGTTGCCATTGGTTCTCACCCTTTTCGCTAATAATATTCGTATCCTTTATTGTGACAACAAGGATGGTCATCATGTTGTAATGAGATGAGCGCAGGAATATCTCCTCCGAAAAGAATCTCTTATATCAACTATCTTGATATCGAAGACAGTTATATTTTAAAGAAAAGGTGATGCCCCTGTCAAGTTGGCCTAGTCCCAAGCGAGGAGGATGCACAACAACAAAACGAGACGCTCCCTCAAATTGCAAAATAAATATCGTATTCAAGCACAGGTGCTTGTTGCTGACCTATCCCAAGAGGATTCTCCAATGAAGCTTTATCAGCAAGTGGTTGATCGTGGGTTAAGCGTTGATATTTTAATTAATAACGCAGGATTTGCTACTCATGGGCTGTTTGAACAATTATCTGGTTCAAGGCAGCATGAAGAAGTGATGCTTAATGTAGTGGCTGTTGTCAATCTTACACATTTGTTCCTGCCTGATATGCTGCGAAGAAAAAGTGGAGTAGTTATTAATGTAGCTTCAACAGCGGGGTTCCAGCCTGTTCCTAATATGGCTGTATACGGAGCAACTAAAGCTTTCGTGCTCTCATTCACGCAGGCGCTGTGGGAGGAAAATCGAAAACGGGGTGTACAGTTTCTGGCTTTATGTCCGGGATCGACGGAAACAGAATTTTTCAATGTTGTAGGTGCAGATGAGGCATCTATTGGGAAACGGGATACACCTGAGAATGTGGTTCGAGTTGCTCTTCGTTCTCTACAGGCTAACAAAACATTTGCTATTCCCGGAGCTATGAATTATATTTCTGCTCAAATGTCCCGATTTATTACACGAAAACGAATGCTTTTTATTGTAGGGCGAATGCTCCGCACACGTCACTAAGCAAACAGAAGAGTACATAATCTAACAACGCATATAATAACGTAGAGATGGGGAATCTAGCTTGATTCTCCATTTTTATAATGACAAGGAATGAACAGCAGCCTTCAAACTGAAAATAATTGGTGAAACGTTTATATTTAACTATAATCACATGTGAAGAGGAAAACGATTCCTTTATTCTATATTAAATTTATAGTCTTTAATCATTTGACAGCGGTACCATATCAGATTTATAATGCAAATGAAGCATTATCGAAACGTTTCGATTAATTTGAAAGATAAGATCGAAAATTACATCCAGAGAGGTTGCAAACTATATGTCAAATGAGAATCAACAAGCTATTGGCCAGGCTGCAAGCAAGGTCAATTTACAAGAGCTAATCGAGCAAATGACGCTTGATGAAAAAGTCGCCCAGCTTATTCAGCTAGCAGTTCCCTTCTATGAAGGAGCGGTTGGTGAGGGGCAAATTACAGGTCCAATGGATTCCTTGGGAATTACAGAGTCTACTATTCATAATTCAGGTTCTGTCCTTGGCATGGCTGGGGCACAAGATATGATTAATGTACAACGGACCCATCTGAGCAAGAACCGCCTTGGCATTCCTCTTTTGATGATGGCAGACATTGTACATGGCTTTAAGACCATCTTTCCTGTGCCGCTTGCGATTGGCTGCTCATGGGATATGAAGCTTGCGGAGAAAAGCGCTGAGATTGCGGCGAAAGAAGCTGCGGTATCTGGTGTTCATGTAACCTTTGCGCCAATGGTAGATCTGGTAAGAGACCCGCGATGGGGCCGTGTAGTTGAAGCGACCGGGGAAGACCCTTATTTGAACGCTGAGTTTTCCAGAGCATTCGTGAAGGGCTTCCAAGGCAAGGATCTGGCGAATGACTTCGATAGAGTTGCAGCTTGCGTGAAGCACTTTGCAGCCTATGGAGCTGCGGAAGGCGGCCGTGACTATAATACGGTCGATCTGTCGGATCGCCAAATGCGTGAATTTTATCTGCCAGCCTATAAGGCTGCGCTGGATGAAGGCTGCGAGATGGTGATGACTTCCTTTAATACAGTCGATGGTATTCCTGCGACAGGCAACTCGAAGCTGATGCGCAAGCTGCTGCGGGAGGAATGGGGCTTCGACGGCATACTGATCTCGGATTGGGGAGCCGTTAAAGAACTGATTGCCCATGGCGTGGCAGAGGATGAATCGGAGGCGGCACTCAAAGCAATCAAAGCTGGAGTCGACATCGAGATGATGACAGCTTGCTACGTGAAGCATTTATCCGAGCTAGTGGAACGTAAGGAAGTAGACGAAGCGCTTATCGACGAGTCGGTTATGCGTATTCTTACTTTGAAGCAGAAGCTTGGTCTATTCGAGAACCCATATCGGGCAGCTGATCCAGAGCGGGAGCAGGAGATCGTATTCTGTGATGCCCATCTTAAGACTGCTCGTGAGCTGGCGGTCAAGTCTTGCGTACTGCTCAAGAACGAAGGAGCACTGCCGCTCCAGCGTGATCGGAAGCTGGCCTTGATTGGTCCTTTCGCAAGCAATGGCGACGTTCTTGGACCGTGGTCGTGGACAGGCTCCAAGGAGGATGCAATAACACTCGCAGCAGGCATGAATGAGAAGCTGACAGGCAATGACAACCTGCTGGTGGCGGAAGGCTGCGGCATCGAGACCGGGACAGAAGAGCAGTGGCAAGAAGCGCTCGCGGCTGCACAGGCTGCGGAGATCATCGTGCTTGCTCTAGGCGAGCATTCGGATATGAACGGGGAAGCTGCTTCCAGAGCGGATATCAAGCTGCCTGCTGTTCAGCTAGAATTGCTTCACAAGCTCAAAGCACTGAATAAGCCGATTGTAGTCGTTCTATTCAATGGCCGTCCGCTCGATCTGCACGGTGTATACGAGGAAGCAGATGCGATATTGGAAGCTTGGTATCCGGGCTCGCAAGCTGGTCATGCGGTAGCAGATCTATTGTTTGGCGACGCCAATCCGAGCGGAAGGCTTACAATGTCCTTCCCTTACAGCGTTGGACAGATTCCGGTTTACTACAACGCCTTCAACACGGGACGCCCTCAAGGAGCGCCTGATGCTCAAGTGCGATACGTATCCCAGTACCTGGATATTCCGAATGAGCCGCTGCTTCCTTTTGGCTTCGGGCTTAGCTATTCAGACTTTGAATACAGCAAGGCATCGCTATCTTCGGAAGTGATGACGAAGTCAGAACCGATCAAGCTAACGGTTACAGTAACCAATAAAGGCAGCGTCGCAGGAGAAGAGACAGTCCAGCTTTACGTAAGGGATATATCAGGCGAAGTTGTGCGTCCACTTAAAGAATTGAAGGACTTCCGCAAGGTTACCCTTCAGCCGGGCGAGAGCACAGAGATCGAATTCGAGCTTTCAGAGCAGCAGCTGCGCTACTATCATTCTGATCTTAGCCATGACAGCGATTCGGGAGCATTCGTTGCATTCATTGGTCCTGACAGTAAGACGAATACCAGCCTGCCCTTCCATTTGGAGAAATAATATGGAAGCAGCACATTAATTTTTCGCCATAATAACAAGCAAAAGGGCTGTCCCAAGGGACAGCCCGATTGTGTGCGGATAGGTATTGGACGGAAAGCTCTATTCTTTCACGGCGCCAATAACAATCCCTTTTACGAAGAAGCGTTGCAGTAGTGGGTACACGATTAGAATCGGCAGTGCACTGATAAAGATCTGTGATGCCCTTAGCGTACGTTTGGACATATTGGCTACAACGGTAGGGTCGAAGCCGGTTGTACTGCCTTGTACAATAAGGGTCTGCATGAAGCTGGCAAGAGGAAGATTCTCTACTCCCTTCATATAGATCAAACCGTCGAAATACGCATTCCAGTGCCCAACCATGGTGAACAAGGAAATGGTTGCGATAACGGGCAACGAGACGGGAAGATAGATCGAAATGAAGGTGCGGAAATGTCCTGCTCCGTCCATGAATGCTGCTTCTTCCATCTCCTTAGGTACGTTGCGGAAGAAGTTCAAGAGCAGAATTATGTTATAGACCGCAACGAGGCCCGGCAGAATCAATGCGAGCAGATTATTCAGCAGACCGAGCTTCATAATAAGAATGTAGCCTGGAATGAGACCGGCATTGAACAGCATCGTGATAACAAAATACCAGAGGTAGACGTTCCTGCCGCGAAACACGTTATCGTTCTTGGATAGTGCATAAGCAGCAAGAAGGTTCACAATCAGGGCAAGCGCTGTTCCGAGCACGGTACGCTGGATAGATACCCAGAGGGATGTAGTGAAATTGACATTGCCGAATGTCTCGGCGTATGCCTCTAAGTTGAATCCGATCGGCCAGAACGTAACGAGCCCGGCATTAGCTGGAGCGGTATCACTAAAGGAAACCATTAGTAGATGATATAATGGCAGTATGCAGCCAAGCGCGATTGCTCCAAGGAATAGACAGTTTAAGACGTTAAAGATACGATAAGGCAGTGTTTTGTGGTACATGAGTGGTCACCCTTTCAAGTTTAAGACATCGAAGCTGGCTTAACATTGCTACTAGAAGATTCGATAGCCGGCAAATCTATAAGCAAGACGATAAGAAACAATGATTAAGATTAAGCCAATTACCGACTTGAGCAGGCTGACGGCTGTAGCAAAGCTGAATTGTCCGCTGAGCAAGCCTTGACGGTATACGAAGGTGTCGATAATATCACCTTGTTCATAGATCATCGGGCTGTAAAGGTTAAAGACTTGGTCAAAGTTCGCATTGAGCACGTTGCCAAGTGCCAGCGTCGCGACTACGATAAGAATTGGCAAGAGCGCAGGAATCGTAATATGCGTCGTCTGCTTAAGTCTGCTGGCTCCGTCGACTTCGGCCGCTTCATATAATGCAGGGTTGATCCCAGCTAATGCGGCAAGGAAGATGATAGTGTTGAATCCGAATTCCTTCCAGACGTCACTGAATATGATCGTAAGTCGGAACCAAGTGCCGTCTCCCAAGAAGAAAATCGGCTTTATCCCCAGCACATTCGTTAACAGCTGATTGATAATGCCGGTTTGGGCGAGCAAGTCGATTAAGATGCCTCCAAGCGTTACCCACGAAAGAAAGTGAGGCAGGTAGACAAGTGTTTGGATAGAGCTTTTGAACGCCATATTACGGACTTCGTTCAATAACAAAGCAAAAACAAAAGGAACGATTAAATTTAAGATGATTTTGGAACAAGCGAACAGGACGGTATTAAAAGTAATTTTTATAAAATAATCATTTTCGAACATGTATTGAAAATGCTTCAGACCTACGAACGGAGAGCCCGTAATTCCAAGTCCAGCTTTATAGTCTTGAAAGGCCATAATGATGCCTGACATGGGGAGATAGGAAAAGATGAACGCGCACAGTACAGCTGGCAGCACCATTAGATGCAGCACCCAAGGAATTCTATATCCTCTTCTTTTTTCTGCCTTTTGGGCGGCTTTGAGATCGAGGTTTGATGAAGGCATTTGGCTCATTGTTCTCTCCCTTTCTATATATTTCTTTTGTACATGAGGTGAAACCCTACTATATAATAACAAGACGCATCGCCATCGAACTATAAGACATTGTTAGGATTGATAGGGTTCTGTAAAGCAACTTGCGAAGGAGGCAGACGAATGAAGCTCGGCAGAGGCATGGGTACAATCAAGAGAAAGATGGGCTCTAAGTTAAGCTTGTTCGCAAAAATGAATGGGCTGCTCATTCTGCTTTTTATTCCAGTTATTATCTTTTTTACATATTCCAATAGAGTTTCCTTTAATGTCATTGATAGAGAGCTTCAAGCCTCTAATATTAAACAGCTTTCTTTTCTCTCCAGCCAAATGGAATCGCGGATTAATCAGACAATGGATTTCGTCTTAACCTTTTCGAAAGACCCTAACGTACGCAAATTCAATGGCCTCAACCTCTGGGATGATACCTATGACCAGATGCAGACCAGATTTATTATTCAAGAGAAGATGATGCTGCAATCCGGGTTAACGAATATTTGGCCGGTTGAGTTCACCGTATACTCGCAATTTAATAAAGAAGCGATCTCGAACGCTAGCGAGATGGTAGAGTATGACGAGCAATATTTGAAAAGAAATGTGACGGGACAGTGGGTCTACGGTGATGGAAAAGCCGTTACATCAGAGCGGCCGCTAGCCTTCCATTTGTTCTATACCGATACACTCGGACAGCCGGACCCTGTTAAGGGAAGCAGCCTCATCATACAAGCGAGCTTCAACCATGAGAACATTCAGAATATGCTCGATACGTATAAAGACGGTGGACAAGGTGATCCGATGCTCTATCACAAGGGATATTCACCAATTCTGAACCGCAGTGTGAATGAGGAGCTTTCCAATGAGCTTATTCAGTATTTGGATAGCAAGGATTTAGGCGATATGATGCAGGAAGTGGTTGAATTAGATAACAAACGCTATTTAATCAGTTCCGTGAAATCGCTTTCACTTGGTTGGCATTTAGTGGATGTCGTTCCGCTTGAGCAAATATTGGGACCGATATCCTTTAGCCGCAACTTCTTTTATTTGGCGATGATCCTGCTCTTCATGGTCGGTATATCGGCTTCGGTCATGCTGTATCGGAATGTGCAGCGACCGATTCGCCAGCTGATTGTTGGGCTGCAGAGGGTGCAGCGGGGCGATTTCTCTGTACGGATCAGCTCGAACGTCAATAACGAGTTTGCCTTTTTGTTCTATCGTTTCAATGATATGTCTGAGCAGATCCAAAGCCTGATTGAAAATGTGCTCAATGAGAAGCTGAGGGTTAGGGAGGCAACGTTAAAGCAGCTGCAGGCGCAGATTAATCCGCATTTTTTATATAACTGCATAGGGTATATGATTAATATGGCGCAAATGAAGGATGAGGAAGCCGTGGTGTCGATGGGCCATAATCTGAGTGCCTACTACCGGTATATGACTCGGATGGAACGGCCTACGGCCTCCTTGAACGAGGAGATTCAGCTGATCATCAATTATTTGGACATCCAGAAGCTCCGCAATGGCAGGATTCATTACCATATTGATATTCCTGATGCGATGCTGACTCAGCAAGTGCCGCGCCTGATGCTGCAGCCGATCGTAGAGAACGCGGTTATCCATGGAGTGGGGAAAACTTATTCTTCTGGAGAAATTCGGATAACGGCTACGATGTCGGATGGCTTTTGCAAGCTGTATGTGGATGATGACGGCCCGGGTATGACGGAGGAGCAATTGAACGTGCTCAACCAACAGATGAGAATTCCTCTGCAAGATGATACGGGATATGGCTTATGGAATACGAACCAGCGAATTATCCATCTGTTCGGGGATAAATCGAGTCTTACGTTTAAGAAATCGGATATTGGAGGTTTCCGGTCAGAGATCGTCTGGGAGCTCCCATCTCATACACAGCGAGGCAACTACAACCAAGAAGAAGGAGTACGTTCAAATGCAGATGATCATCGTCGATGATGAAGCCCACTGGGTGGACAACCTGTCTACAACCAAACCATGGCACACCTTAGGTATTGAACAAGTCCACAAAGCTTATTCCGCACAAGAGGCGCTCAATATTATTGAATCTTATCCTATTGATATTGTAATTTCTGATGTGCTCATGCCCGAGATGACAGGGATTGAGCTGATAGAGAAAATCCGCAAGCGCGATAAAAAAATCAAATGCATTATTCTATCTGGTTATTCTGATTTTGAATACACAAAGGAAGCGCTCCGGCATCAGGCAGTTGATTATTTATTGAAGCCGCCGACAGATAATGAATTGCTGGGAGCGGTAAAAGCGGCTATTGACCAGCTGGAGGCAGAATGGGGAAATATCAGCTCTTACGAGCGGGTGGGCAATATTCTTAGAGAAAATCTGCCGCTCCTTCGCGGTCAACTGCTGCTGAGCGCCTTGCGAGGGGAAGGCTTGTCCGCTGATGAATGGGGCCGGCAGCTTGAGAACTACAACTTGCCCTTTCAGTGCGGAGAATGTGCTTTGCTGCTCGTGCGAATGGAAGAAGAATTCGGGCAATATCGCAGCAACGGACAGCATCTGATGGAATATGCGATTATTAATATTGCCGAAGAGATATTTGGAGAATTCGCTTATGTATGGGGTGTGAAGGAAGAGCATGGTTATCTTGCTTTTCTGCTGCAGATTAAGGAAGAGCACTCAGATGTTGACAATGATTCGATGCTGGAGAAGGCTTCCATGCAGCTTCAAGCGAAGGTGAAGCAGTTTTTGAAGGGCTCCCTTTCTATTGTGATGACGGAATCTTTTTATTTCCCTGACAAGCTTGCGGACCGATACCGTCATGCGCTCGCTTATTTCCGCCAAATTGTCGGAGATGAGCGTGAATTTGTCATGAGAGCTGGCGATCTGGAGAATCAGGTGTCCGAAGGTGCCTTGGATATTATTCATGCCCCGCCGGGCTTGAAAAATCTGCTGGAGGCGCAGCGCTGGGAGTCGGCAGCAGATAAGCTGACTCAGGTTTTTGCTGAATTGGATGAGAAGTGGTCTGACTCCTGGGAGCATTGTCTGGAAGCGGGATATATGATCGCGTCCGCCTTCACCCATTATTCGCATCGCAACGGGCATACGCTGGAGGGGCTGCTTGGTCCAGATATTGAGCTTATGCATACCGGTGAGGCCTTTGCCTCCATTAGCAAGCTTCGAAGCTGGGCCTTTGGCACATTGGGCAAGCTGAAGGAGAGATCATCAAGCGAAGTTAAGGATATCCGCTCGGTGTATGTTCGCAAAATTCAAAGGTTTGTCGAGTTGAATTTGCATCATGATGTATCCCTTCGAGCGCTTGCCGATCATGTTAACCTTCACCCAACGCATCTTTCCAAGCTGTACAAAATTGAGACAGGGGAAGGCGTCAGCGATTTCGTATTCCGGCTTCGAATGGAGACAGCCTGCCACAAGCTGAAGACGACGGATAAGAAGGTGTATGAGATCAGTGCGGAGATCGGTTATTTGGACCCTGCCTATTTCATTAAGGTGTTCAAAAGGCAGTTCGGAAGTACACCGCAGGAATACAGAGAAGCAAATTAACAACATGACAGAGTCCTATCGAAACTGAAAATATCCTATAGATGACTTCTAGTCCCCGTTGGTAAAGTAACAGTAGAAACCATCTTACACAGCAGGGGGAAATCAAAATGGGTAAAATCACAAAAATATGGTTACCGCTATTAGCCTTGATGCTAATCTTGTCTGCTTGCGGCGGCAAAGACGGAGGAAACTCGAATAAACCGAGTACCGAGAGTCCTAATGCATCTGCAGAAGCAGATCTTGTATTCGAAAAAGGCAAATATGATCCGCCGATTGATATTAGCACGGTTATTATGCCGAAAGAATACACCAAGGGTGAAACGAAGGACAATAACGTTCATGACCGTTGGATGCTTGAGACGCTTGGTATGAAGCATAAAAATACCTGGTACCCGGCAGGTGCTGATCAATATAAGCAACAGCTTCAGTTGGCACTGACATCCGGCGAGAAGCTTCCGGATTTCGTATTTGTTCCTACGGATGCTGTACTGACGAATCAGCTTATTGATTCCGGACAATTCATTCCGGTTGAAGAGCTGTTCAATAAGTATGCGACACAAGTATGGAAAGACCACGCCGCTAACAACCCTGAGCTGTGGTATCCGTTCACGAAGGACGGCAAGAAGTGGAACCTTCCAATCATGGAGTACACTGACAATGATGATACGCTTCTATGGCTTCGCGAAGATTGGATGAAGAAGCTTAAGCTTGAAGCACCAAAAACAATTGCTGATCTTGAGATCATCATGGATAAATTCAAAAATGAGAACCCAGACGGACTAGCTCCAAAAGATGTTTATCCGCTTGCTGTTTCATTGAAAAACAACACGAACACATGGATGGGCGGATTGGACTGGCTGTTCGGCGCTTATGGCTCTGTTCAAGAGCAATGGAACAAAGATGCTGATGGCAACCTTGAATACGGTTCTGTGAATGCAGGAGCTAAGCAAGCGCTGGCTAAACTGCAAGAATGGATGGATAAAGGCTATATTCACCCTGACTCTGCACTATGGGATGAAGGAAAATCTGCTGAGATCTGGACAAAAGGTAATGCAGGCATCTTGCCTGGCGCGAACTGGGTTCCGGACTGGCCGGCTCCAGACTTGTTGAAGAACGTGAAAGGCTCAGAATACAAAGCTTATCCAATTCCAGCAGGCCCAGATGGCTTGATCGGTACCAAATGGCAAAATTCCGGCGTGAACAGCAGCTTCATGATTAACAAAGATGCGAAGCACCCGGAAGCGATTATTCTTTATTACAACTATTTGCTTGATAATCTGGCTGATCCAAAAGCAGGCAGCCCTTACGAGTATGGCTTTGCACAAGGCTATGACTGGGATATGATCGACGGCAAACCAACAAGCGATAAAGACAAGATTGATGGTTTCTTCGATAAATTCCCGTACATTACTGGTCCTGCACGTATCCCTAACCTCTACATGAGCTCGCTTGTGAAGCTGGCGAATGGCGAGAAGGCAGAAACACCTTATGAGAAGCTGCAGGAGCAATCCCGTAAGCCTGAGAACTGGTATGCTGCAAAAGTCGTTATGGATCAAATCGACATTCGCAAGCAAAATTACTTCACAGGTGCAGCAACGCCAACCATGATTGAGAAATGGAGTCTTCTTCGCCAATCCGAGCTGGAGACGTTCAATAAAATCATTTACGGCAAATTGCCTGTGGATGCTTTCGACGAATTCGTTACCAACTGGAAAGCAAACGGTGGAGAGCAAGTAACGAAGGAAGTTAATGAGTGGTTCCAATCTGTATCTAAGAAATAACAGCAGCAGTTAAGAAGCAATAGGTGATGAAAGAACCTTCGTTTCCACGTTCACAGTGGTTTCGGAGGTTCTTTTGGTTATTTAAGGGATGGATTCACTGCCTGTGTGAGGCAAGATCACTGAGGTGTGAGTAGAAATTCACATAACTGAGGGCGATTGGAGCAGGAAACGAGGAGGTATGAGTCTAGGCTCATACCTCGGGAGGCTAGTCTCATGAGCGATGAGTCTGACCTCATAGAATGCTCATCGTGTAGGGAAAGCATGCCGTATGGGCGAGAATAGCCTCACAGATAAGTGAGGCAGGCTATCGTTGCTGTGCTCGCAGCTGAGAATTCGTCATTAGAGTAACTGGGTTGTATGAGGAGGCAAGATCAATAAAGTGGGTAAAAAAAACGTTAATGGAGTACTTGGATAACGAGCTTATTTCTCATGAAATAAGCCTTTTTTGTGCACCTTTTATTTGAATAGTGGTTAATTCTGTGAAAATGTTAATCCTACGGGCACTAGTAGCTGTGTTATAATTTGGCGCAGAGGATGATTGTTGGGTCGATATACCCACTTGAATGACTGGGAGGTAACTATGATCATAGCAAGCAAACCGGTTAGAAGGATAATAATCGTCATGCTGTTGGCGATGCTTCTGCCTGGTATCTGGCCAATGTCAGTCGTAGACGCACAGCAATCTGTGGTTGCGAAGGACACACTGATTAAACGGGATGGCAAGAATGTGAAGCTGGGAGATCCCACTCGATTGCTGAATGGAAGGCTATATGTGCCTGCAGCTGACATAGCTGGGTTATTTGGCGCCAAGACTAGCTGGAATAAGAATAATGAGGAATTAACGATACATACTGAACTAAAGGATACCATTGTACTTGGGAACGGAGTTCCCGTTGTTTATTTCAACGAAGGTCGCTACCGGATGGAGGATGTCCCTTTTCTTGCTGAGGGCAGGCTATATTTGCCTCTGCGTCATCTGGCAGAGATGCTGCATGCCAAGCTTATCGCAGAAGAAGGAGTAATTGAACTCCAAACGGTACAGTCAGCTGAAGTAACGGATAAGTTCGGCTTGGACGACATCAGCAAAAAACACGGCATAAGCAAGTCAGAGCTATTGAAGCGGAATGGCTTGGATAGCAAAGCAAAGATTAAATCAGGTACGAAGCTTAAGGTAGTCATTCCTTCCATTCTGGATAATGCAGCAGCATCATTCACACAAGCAGACTTGATGTTGCTTGCGAAGATTACGATGGTTGAGGCAGGCTATGAGTCCTATGAGGGACAACTTGCTATAGCCAATGTGATATTGAATAGAGTGAAGGATTCGCGATTCCCGGATTCGGTGCGTGATGTGATTTATTCAGGAAAACAGTTTCCTCCCGCACATAATGGCATGCTGGACAAAAGCCGGCCTAACGCCAGCGTTCTACGGGCCGCGAAGGATGCGTTGAACGGGAAGAATAACGTTGAGAATGCGGTCTATTTTTTCAATCCGGCGATTTCTACAGGACCGTTCTGGTCCAGTCTGGATGTTATTACGACGATCGGGCATCATAGCTTTGCAAGATAGCCTAGATAGCTCCTTGTAGTCATATATGTAGAACGAGCGATGAGCTGTTCTCCATCTAAGGCCGCGCCCTTGAGGCGTGGTCTTTTTTTTAGCTAACGAGCAATAGGCATTGGTGTATTACGAGAGCTTCATAATTGTAGATATTGATGAATTATGTAACAATAAGAATGATGAGTAAACAGCATTAACCTGCATTAAGGGTTTGTCTATTATATAAGGTTGGAAGTGAATGAGCTGCGGCATCCAGATCACTTTCTTCAACAGATTGGAGTCCTATTATGAGCTATAGCAACTTGGAGCAATGCATCATTGATTTAGAAAAGCATGGGCATCTGGTACGTATACATGAAGAGGTTGATCCTCATCTCGAAATGGCTGCCATACATATGAAGGTATATGCAGCAGGTGGCCCGGCATTATTATTTGAGAATGTGAAGGGATCGAAGTACCGGGCGGTTTCCAATCTTTTTGGCACGGTCGAGCGCAGCAAGTTTATTTTTCGGGATACGTTCGAATCTACGCAAAATGTAATCGCCTTGCGGAATGATCCGATGAAAGCGCTCAAAAAGCCTTTTAGCTACATTGGAACAGGGCTGGCGGCCAAAAAAGCTTTACCGATCAAGACCGGCGGACTTCCAGCAGGCTTTGAGGAAATCCAAATTTCCGACCTTCCCCTCATTAAGAGCTGGCCTGAGGATGGAGGCGCTTTTGTGACGCTGCCGCAGGTGTATTCGGAGAATCCGGACAAGCCGGGGATTATGAACTCTAATCTGGGCATGTATCGGGTACAACTCAGCGGCAATGAATATGAATGGAATAAAGAGGTTGGCATTCATTATCAAATTCACCGAGGAATCGGCGTCCATCAGGACAAGGCGAATAAGCTTGGCAAGCCCCTCAAAGTAAGCTGCTTCATTGGCGGACCGCCTGCTCATACGTTATCAGCAGTCATGCCTCTGCCTGAAGGAATGAGTGAAATGACTTTTGCGGGACTGCTGTCAGGGCGCCATTTCCGATATAGCTATGTGGATGGACATTGTATCAGCAATGATGCGGATTTTGTTATTACAGGAGAGATTCATCCTAATGAGACGAAGCCGGAGGGGCCTTTTGGCGATCATTTGGGCTATTACAGCCTTACGCATCCTTTTCCTGTAATGAGAGTACATAAAGTGTATGCCAAACAAAAGGCTATATTTCCATTCACGGTAGTTGGCAGGCCGCCGCAAGAGGATACTTCATTCGGTACACTTATACATGAACTGACAGGCGGAGCCATTCAACAGGAGATTCCTGGACTGAAGGAGGTTCATGCCGTCGATGCAGCGGGGGTACATCCCTTGCTGTTCGCTATCGGCAGCGAACGTTATACTCCGTATCAACAAGTGAAGCAGCCAGCGGAGATTCTTACTCTAGCCAATCGAATTCTAGGTACAGGCCAATTGAGCTTAGCGAAGTATTTATTCATTACGGCCGAAGAGAATGAGCCGATAAGCACGCATCATATGGAAGAGTTCTTAGGCTATATATTGGAGAGAATGGATCTGCATCGCGATATTCATTTCCAGACCAACACAACGATTGATACACTGGACTATTCGGGTACAGGCTTGAATACCGGCAGTAAGGTCGTATTCGCGGCTGTTGGCGATAAGAAAAGAGAACTATGCACAGAGGTCCCTAATGCTTTAATTGGGCTTAATGGATTCGAAAAGGTTCATTTCGTAATGCCAGGAATAGTGGCGATTGAGGGACCTACTTTTACAAGCTATACAGCAGCGCAACAGCAAATAGAAGAGCTTTGCAAGGCGATTACGGATAAGGGGAAGATTGCTTCCTGTCCGATGATTATATTATGTGATGACAGTGACTTCATGAGTGCGACAATTGATAACTTCTTGTGGGCGACATTTACACGCAGCAACCCCTCCCATGATTTGCATGGTGTGAATAGCTATTATGAGCATAAACATTGGGGCTGTGATAATGTTATTATCGACGCTCGTGTTAAGCCGCATCAAGCACCGCCATTAATACCTGATCCAGCTGTAGAAAGCCATATCCAACGATTATTCGTGCAAGGTGCTAGCCTAGGCCATATTTCTAGATAACGATATTTTCTCAGCATATAGCATACGGAAAAGGACAACATCATTTGCTGCGCCCGCAATCTCAAGAGGAGGGGCAGACAGTCATCAGGGAGGGATAGAGATGAGGAACTATATTATATTTGGAGCAAGTAAAGGTCTGGGAGATGCTTTTGTAAAAGGATTGCCAGCGAAGGGGGACCGGGTATGGGTCGTTTCCAGAAGTAGACCGAATAGCCTCGATCTTCAAGATGGGATTGAGAGGATATGGGTTCAGGCAGATTTATCGCAGCAAGATGCCGCCGCGAGCATAACAGCTGCACTGCATAACAAGAGGATTGATGTACTTATTTATAACGTTGGCATTTGGGAAAAAGAAGGCTTCGAGGATCACTATGATTTTGAAGCGGATGATCCAGCTGATATAGCGAATATCATTCATGTGAATATTACTTCGACTATCACTTGTATTCAGGCCTTATTGCCAAATTTGCGAGAATCAGAAGCGGGTAAAATAATTGTGATCGGCTCAACAGCCGGATTGGATCATACCAATCTTTCACAGGTGTCTTTTGTTGCTTCTAAATTTGGTCTGCGTGGTATCACGAATGCGCTGCGAGAGCATGTTCGAAAAGATGGGATTGCGGTGACCTGCATTAATCCGGGAGAGCTTGCAGCGGAGATTCCTTTTGAGGATGGGCCGGAAAAAGCGATTGCGGAATATAAAGGCACACGAATCCCGGTGCAAGATATTGTAGCTCTTGTGAGCTGTGTAGTGAGCCTGTCCAAAGCAGCTTGTGTCAAAGAAATTAATGTTCCTGCTCTTATGGATATAAACGCATAATTAGTAGGAAATGCAAGGATAGACGCTGCCATGGGAGCCTTGGAAGGCTTCCATGGCAGCAAACTTAAGTCGAATGCCTAACAATGACTTTGGAGCCAGCTATGTGTATAGGACGAAAAACTTAAGCTCATGTCCTTGCTGCTTCAAATAATTATAGAGCTGGGAGCGATGATGGAACAGATGCGTAACAATTTCAATCAACCATTTGATTTGAACAGCTCCGTGTTCGAGGTAAAAGGCTTTTGTTGATTTATTAAGCAGCTCGTCTTCCGTCAGACTCACCATGTATTGTTTCAATAGTTCATAATTGGAGCGCAATCGGTTGGCCAATTGTTCGGGATCGGATAGCTCATTCACACTAGTCTCTACTTTCTCCACTTCCTGCTGTGTAGCTTCTTGTAGAATGGCTAGATCGGAAGTGGGAATAGAAACGATATGATGGACAAGCTGCATTAGATTTCGCATATTGTCTTGAGGCTGATACGTCCACTCCTCTGGTTTAATCCGCTTAATCAGTGCCTCACTCGTCCTTACCCCAAGCTCAAGCTCCTCCAATAAATGATCACGAATAGACATAACGCCACTCATCATTACCATTCCCTTCTGTTTATAATTGGAACAACCTCGATAAAGCTATTCGATACAATCGTCGTAACGCCTGCATAATTCGTTGGCCCTTTGATAGATTTCATTTTTTAATAAGCTGGGCTCAAGCACCTCTGCTTCCAGACCAAGCGTGAAGAAGAATTGGATGGCCCATGTCCATTCTGCTGCCAGGCACATAAAGTCAAGCTCCCACTCATTATCAGCGACATGCTTTATGTATTCCCCAATATCCGGATCTCGTTCTGCAAGCAAGGCTCCGCGATAAGTCAGCTTGGCAACGATATGAATAGGCTTCCCACTTGTATCTGGTTTCTTATACACCATTTGTGCATGGCAGAGGTCTGATTGCAGCTTATCTATGGCTTCCAGTTGGTCGAACCGATCGACGCGGAAGGTCCGCTCCTCCTGATGCTGGATGGAATAAGCTTCACAATACCAGAAGCCATGTGCCATATAGACTCGGCGAGGCAATAATTGCAGCCACCTTTGATGCTTTTCGGAACGGTAATGAACATGCAGCCAAGCAGCTTCCGCTGTGTACTTCAGCAGTTCTGCTAGAAAAGGGGTTTTATAGCTGCGATTGGGAACGTGGATCTCCAAATGATTCAGAATCGGCTCCACCTGCTTCAGAATACTGGGAGGCATGATCGCTTTAATTTTATTCATCGTTGTGTGACGGGCTTGATTAAAAGGTGTATCGGCTATCTTCGTTACTGCATTAAGCGCAAATAATAAAGTTAAAGCCTCTTGCGCATCAAATTGCACGGGAGGCAAATTGTAGCCGTCCATTAGCTGGAATCCGCCGCTTGGACCGCTCGTCGCATACAGTGGGATGCCCATCTCGGATAGAGCCTCCATATCACGAAGGATCGTTCTTTTGGACACCTCTAATTGATCAGCTAACGCTTGCGCGGTCATCGTTTTTTGCTGTAAAGCAATCAGGATCGCCATCAGCCTGTCCATTCTTTTCATTAGCGCTGGTTGCTCCTTTCTACTATCAGCATAACAGAGCATTGGTGACACCATGCTTGTCATCAATTCTTTCGTTCAACAAATACATGTTCTAACATTTATTGAAGCATCCTTTGTTTGAATACACAACCGGACATAATAGGAGGTAAAGTACTGGGAATACACGGTAATTCATGGTAGTATGAGGATTACATAAGCCTGAATACCCGCAACAACTATAGAGGAGGTATGTAAATGTCTAATACTAAAAGCACAGCATCGGTTGAAGCATTGTTCAAGCCTTTTACATCCAAGAACTTGGAGGTCGCCAATCGTATTGTCATGGCGCCAATGACGAGAGGATACTCTACGGATGGTGTACCAGGAGAGGATGTGGCAGCCTATTACCGTAGACGGGCGGAGAATGGCGTTGGTCTGATCGTGACCGAAGGAACGGTAATCAATCATCCGTCTGCCTCGGGAAGCCCGAACTGGCCCTACTTTCACGGTGAGGCTGCATTGAATGGCTGGTCTAATGTCGTGGCACAAGTGCATGAGGCAGGTGGGAAAATCATTCCGCAGCTTTGGCATATTGGATTAACGCGCAAAATCGGCGATCTACCGAACCCGGAGGCTTTGCCAATCGGTCCGTCGGGGCTGAATCTCTCAGGTGAGAAAATAACGGAGCCTTTAACCGAGAATGAGATCGGGGATGTTATCGCAGCATATGCGCAGGCTGCGGCAGATGCTGCTCGAATCGGCTTTGACGGTATAGAGCTTCACGGTGCACATGGGTATCTAATTGATCAGTTCTTCTGGGACAAAACGAATAGACGTACCGATCGCTATGGCGGAGACCTTGCAGCCCGGACACGCTTTGCAGTTGAGGTGGTTGAGGCTTGCCGCAGAGCTGTTGGAGCTGATTTTCCAATTGTATTGCGTTTCTCCCAATGGAAGGCAGGCCATTATGATGCCAAATTGGTGGAGTCTCCTCAAGAACTCTCGCAATTTCTAACGCCTCTTGCCGATGCAGGAGTCGATGTGTTCCATTGCTCGACACGCCGTTATTGGGAGCCGGAGTTTGACAATTCCGAGTTGAATCTGGCAGGCTGGACGAAGAAGCTGACAGGAAAACCAACGATAACAGTAGGTTCCGTTGGACTCGATAATGAATTCAGAAGCAGCAGTGGGGACACTGCGAAGCCGGCCATTCTGAACAGCTTGATTGAGAGGCTGGATAATGGGGAATTCGATCTGGTAGCAGTCGGTCGTGCGCTGCTTGCTGATCCGGAATGGGCAGCCAAAATACGCGATAATCGTACCGAGGAGCTTCAAGACTACGATACAAGTGCTCTAAAGACATTGAACTAATCGAGCTAAGGGCTCGGATTTAGAATAGATATGGCTGTAAATTATAGAGTAGGACTGTCTTGGTGCTGTGATTCGGCATAGAATGACAGTTCTTTTTTTTGTTGAAAACCATGATAGACAGCAAGGAATATGGGAATACCTTATCGAATAAGACAAATATGTTGGTCTAATCGTGCCTGTTTACTGTAACCGACACGAATACCAAACTTAGGTTTTCTGCTTATCCTTGTTAAGCTAAATCTTCATCATAGATTATCATAAGCATCAAACATAAATTTTTGCAGTTAGAAAGGAGTAAGGCATGGCAAATATCGAGCACTTGCAAACCGTACATGCTCCAGCGTCGAAGGTTTATGAAACTTTAACCACCGCTGAGGGACTGTCGGAAATATGGACCAATGAACTCATTATGAATCATCAGATTGGCTTTATTAATGAATTTCGATTCGGCAGCAATGACATAACTAAGATGAGAATAGAGGAATTAATCTCTAATGAAAAAGTCGTATGGCAGTGTATAGATTCTGATCCAGAATGGATTGGTACGTTTATTTCCTTTGATATTCAAGAGAAGAACGGGAAGTCGTTCATTACTTTGCGTCATACGAATTGGAAAGAAGTAACGCCGTTTTATCGCTCTTGTAACTACAACTGGGCTATTTTTCTTTATAGTCTCAAATCTTATTGTGAAGATGACGTTGGTATGCCCTATCAAAAACGTAAGTTTTAATCATTGCTGATAGTTCACCACTCATGGTCAAATTTAATATAGTCTTGTTAAAAAGGCAGCCGTACAATCACTTACCTATAGAGCCAGCCGAGAATTCCACTGAGCTTGCTGCATCATTACGATCCTCATTCGTAATCTGTCGAACCTGTTTCACAGTTGAATTGGGATCTATATGTAGACTTTTGGAATAATGCAGCTCGTTAACCGTACAACCTGCACCGATTGTAATCTCTTCCCCGATTATTAGGCCTGCATTGAGGTGTTCCACCTTAATGGAGGCTCCTTTTAAGGTTGTGAAGCTCCTCTTGCTTTTACGGAACCGCAATAGGTTTAAGATGGACAGGTGGTCCGCACGAATTTCAAGGGTTCCTCTTGAAACGAGATGCTTCACAAAGCTGAAGCCCTGCAGCTTAATCATTATTTCATCAGCAGCAAGGGTGTCGCCAATATGAATTTTTCCATGTGCATGGAATACATTCGCATCTACTGAAGCTTCGGAATGAAAAGAACCAGTAGAAGAGATTTGGCTTGCAGTAACGGATTGAAAATGTCCGAAACCGGCAATAACCATTCTGTTAGCCGTACATTTGGATTGTATCCTGCAAGAGCCTGTGCTCTTCAAGCTGTCCGTATATACCTCGCCTTTGAAGTGTCCATGTCCCGCTATACTTATATGCTCTGTATGAACATCATTGGCATAGGAGGCATATCCATTTATTCGAATTTGCCGGGTAGAGTAAACGTGCATTTTATTCAAGGGAGTCCTCCGTTCGCATTTATTTCAATTTATGTATATTTCAATAATTAAAATACTTAATAATTAAATTAATTTATTCCGTTCTTGTTGTCAAGAGATGAGGGAGAAATAAAAAAGAGTTGTCAGCTCTAGGCGGACAACTCATTATTAGTCAGTAATTTGTGACATTAATTCATTTACTTGCTTGAAGACGCGGGCTATGGTGTGCAGCTTGTCTGAAGGCAGATGCTTGAATAGGGTAATTAATCTTTCTTCTCCTGTATCCGTTAAGGCAACCTTTACGACTCTTCGGTCTTCTGTGGTTCTTGTTCTATAGATCATGTTTTGCTCTTCCAGCTTATCGCACATGGAGGTTGCTGCACCAGCTGTCATGAAAAAACGATCGGAGATTTCGGTTATTCGCATGCTGCCTGTTAGTTTTAAATCCATGAGCAGCATAATATGATTTTGCGATAAAGTATCGTGGCGAGCAATGTCTTCAACAAAAGCTTTGGATTTCTGCTGCACTTGACGCATTGCCAGCATAACGCTCTGAATATTGCTTTCTGCTTCATTTGATGTGGACACGAAAATTACCGCCTTTAGTGAATCTATTATATGTATCAAAATATATAATAAGCGCAATTAGAAGTCAAAGACTAAAGGGGAAATGAACAAGTGGATGTAACATTAGCTGTCTTGTTTCCATTATTTAGACAACAGTTGAGGAAATAACTAAAATTTGCTGGTTAGTTCCTGTCGTTTACGAAGAGCGAATATAACTAATAAATAGGTATGGAAATCGCTTTTGATTTTTGGGATTCGCATTTTGCGCTCGCTAAACTCTTGTGGGACAAGACTTTTTTCGAGCGCTGTCGCATTCTATGTGAGTGCGTGATTGAGATGTCCCAACTGCAAGTGTTTGATTTGAAAACCCTGTTACACACTATATGAGTGTGTAAATTGAAATTACTATTATCAATTATGCTGAGCTGATAAAAAAGATTGAATTTATTGAAAACGGATTATTTTGAAGGAGGGTCGAAATGGCTCCTTCAAAATAATCTTTTTTAATATATTTTAAAAACTTTATTATTTATTTAAAAATAAGTTGGTAACAGAGGGATATTGTAGTATATTGTCGAAATTATGCATATAACAAACGAAGTAATGGGGCGAACTAATGAAAACTAAAAATATGGATTATTTGAAAGCTCACCGTATGGATTTATATAACAAAGTATTAGGTGCGGAAAGATTAGCTGAGCTGGAGAAGATGAAGATTAGGTTGGAAGAACACCATGCTGTTCCTAATTTAGTCATACATAAAGACGAGAACAGGATCTTTTTGCATGACCAAACTGATCCATGGAAAGAAGCCACTCATCTTCTGCAAGGAGTAGAGCATCAATTAAGGCAACAGAATCATCAAGTGGTATTTTTCGGAACTGGACTAGGATATCACATTAAACGTTTTATCTCATTGTTTCCACAAGTTCCATATACCATTTATGAACCTTCGGCCCAAACTTTCTTGGCGTTTATTTCAAGCTGTTCGTTTGAGGAAATCAATATGAACATGCTTCGCAATCTCTTTATCGGATACCACTCGTCACAAACGATTGAAGAAATTAGAACGGTTATTTATCAAATACCGAATAGCTTTACGATTCTGACTTTACCATCCTACCAAAAGATATATCGAGAATTGCATCAGCAATTTCTTACAATAACTAACCGTCTAGTTGAATATAAGAAGCAGCAGCTGCAGATCAATCATCATTTTGAAAAGCAGTGGGTGCAAAATAGTATTGCTAATTTCCCTTTCACTATGGAAACACGAAGCATCTTCGACTATCGACAGTATTTAGAAAATAAGCCAGTCTTATTGGTAGCGGCGGGAGCCTCCCTTCAAGAAGAATTTGAGAACATCAGAAGGATCAAAGAGCAAAAATCAGCTTATATCATCGCGGTAGGATCTGCTATTAATGCGTTTATAGAAAATAATATGATTCCAGATGCAGCCTTTACATATGATCCAACAGAAAATAATCACAAAGTGTTTGATCGAGCCATTAAAGAGAACAGGGAAGCTTTTCCTCTTATATTTGGGACTACGGTCGGAAAAGACACAGTAAGCCAGTTTCCTTGGTCCAGAATACATATACCTATCAGTCAAGATTCCATTGCTGCCTTCTATTGCAAGAAAGAGCCTGATTCAACAGTGGTTCAGGATGCGTCATCGATTGCTATCGTAGCTATGCAAGTTCTACTAGCGTTGAGATGCTCTTCTATCATTTTAGTTGGTCAAAATTTTGCTTTTCGAGAGGGCAGATATTATGCGGAGGGCGTCCCTTACAGCCCAACATCATCCGATCCTAATGAAACACATGTAGTAAGTACTTCGGGTGAACGTATCTTGACCACTAGTACGCTCAATTTAATGCGCAAGGAAATGGAATACTATATTAGAAAAAGCTCCTCTGCCACCATTGTAAATACGACTAAAGAGGGCGCGGCAATAGAAGGAGCGACATTCAAACCCTTGTCCGAGGTTATGATCACCGATTTAGAAGTTGGTGTTGTAGATACTAAGTGGTTCTTGCGACTTCCAGTGAAAGAAGCAGATGCTGCATTTTTACTAGCTAGAAAAGAGCAGATGCTGCAACAGCACAAAGACTTGCAGCATCTGTTCTCAGAGCTTCAACAAGCGATGATTATTTTACAATCCAATCAGCAATCAGAAGCTTTCCAAAAATTCGATTCATTATTTAAGAGATTACAGCAAAATTTATTTTTTCGCTATTTCTTGCAACCAATGAATAGAGCCAATTACGAGATTCTATTCAGCAAGGTTGTAGTTGTGAAGACAGAAAAGAATCCAGTGAAAAAGGCGGAGATTGTTCTGTCCTTTTTTGGCAAGTTTTTATACGAATGTTATGATGATTTTTTATTAATTCAGTCTCAATTTGAGAAGCTCAATCATTATATTGAAGAATATGTAAACGAGAGGGTAGAAGCAAAATGAAAAAGAAGAATAAGAATAAAAAAAATGTGAGTGTCATGAATCGTGGTATAAAGGTATTGACGATCTGTTCTGCATCGGTACAAATTCTTAATCTATTTGCTCCTTTTGTTTCGTATGCATCTTCCCCAGGGCACAAGGTGGAATCAGCTATTATTAATCCTCAGAAATTAAACGCTCCGGTAAATGTTCTTGCTGATTCTTTATTTTCCGCATCATCCCCAAGCTTGGTAGAGGTGCTGCCTGAGAAAACAGGCGCTTCAGTATCCAGTAATTTAGTCATTCGCTTCAATGAGGCAGTGCGCTTCGGCGACGGAGAGATTCAACTGTATAAAAAAGGCGAAAGTACGCCTGTGTTCCATGCACGGGTATCTGGAGGCTATAATGCGCAATTCGCATGGGTGTCGGGAACGGCGGTAGTCGTCGACCCGTCTTTCGATCTGGAAGAGAATACTTCGTATTATGTGCAGGTAACATCAGGGGCAATAAGCGATGAGGCGGGCAATGTTTACAGCGGTATTTGGGATACGACGACATGGGATTTCACGACAGAGAATGGGGAGCCAGTACTCAAACAATTCGGACCTCGTACAAGCGGTACAAACGTGGATACGAATCTCTTCATGGACTTTAATGAGCCGATGAAGCTCGGAACGGGAGAGGTGTATATTCGACAGCAGTCGGATTACACGATAGTACAGGCCTTTTACATCTCAGGCGGCACGATCCAGGGAGCGACTGCGCACTTCAGCGGCAGTTTTGTTATGCTTGACCCCCATGTAGATTTGGCAGATTCGACGGGGTATTACGTCGAGGTGACGAGCGGAGCATTCGAGGATCTGGGAGGCGAACCGTACGCTGGCATGGAGAGCGGTCAGTGGATGTTTATAACGGCAGATATGACGGCACCAAGCTTGGTAGAGGTGTTGCCTGAGAAAACAGGCGCTTCGGTATCCAGTAATTTAGTCATTCGCTTCAATGAGGCAGTGCGCTTCGGCGACGGAGAGATTCAACTGTACAAAAAAGGCGAAAGTACGCCTGTGTTCCATGCACGGGTATCTGGAGGCTATAATGCGCAATTCGCATGGGTGTCGGGAACGGCGGTAGTCGTCGACCCGTCTTTCGATCTG